>DAOUEK010000050.1:0-29727 GCA_034430425.1 Anaerolineales bacterium
ATCGCGAACCAAGACGGTAGCCCATGACGCCGCTGGTAATGCTGCCTCCAATCGCAAGCACGCTCCAAATCTGCCCTGAAGTCTCGGCATCAAGGAAATGGTTACCGAGATAACCAAAAAACCAGATCAAGCCCCATAGAATCATATGGAAAGGGGTACTGCCGGCGGCAATGGACTCATGTATTTGAGTCCGCACCTTCCGGATGGCATCCAAAGACTGCTTTGCTTCTTCGCGGGAAATATCCATCTTCGCCCTCCACGAAATCACAATCCGGCTTCGTATATACTTCTCTAGAGTTCTCTATGTCTAAGAGTACTCTATTTCATATTATATGTCAAGTCTTTATTTGCTCGGGGTATTTCCACCCATTTGCCGTGTCAGTGGATAAGTAACAACAACAGATCGCCAATCGTCAACACGAAATGTGCCCGATTTCGTTCCGTGATACACTACGATTACCAGAGGGAAACCAAACGTGAAGAAGGCATCCAAAAACCTTCCTCGTCACGAGGATAGAGCATTCTGGATTTCCGCCTTACGTGCGGCCGCCAGCATGGCGCGCAGAGACATCGCCAACGAAGCGGATATCTTCCGCGCACTAACCGAAGAATTACGGCGCTTACAATTGCGAGGTTCCGCCACCCTGCTTACGGAAGATGGATTACTCGAAGTCCAATCCCAATCGATGAGCAATGCGGTAAGCCAAACACTACGTCGACTCACCGGGCTGGGAATCCGCGGGTACCGCTTCGATCCGAATCAAGTGGATGCGTACAGGCAGGTGCTTGAGAGCGGCGAAGCCGTATACACAATAGATCGCACGGGACTCGTAAAGCAATTAACCCCGGTACAACTGCGCATCTTCGTTCCCCGGATCATGAAGATCATCGGTGAAGTGCCGGTAATCATTGCCCCACTGATTCTGTCAAATATTCCCATCGGCACGATCAACGTCAGCGCCTCCTGGTTGGCCGAAGAAGACATCCCTATCGTCTCTGCACTCGCCGATCACATCGCCATTGCCCTGGGGCATCTACGTTCAAGAAACGAGATCCAAGCCGCCTTGAAACGTGAAAACCTTCGCAATCAGGTCGCAGAGGCAATCACCAGCGCCCTCGATTTGCCCACCGTTCTGGAAACCACGATCCGTGTTGCCATCGAAGTTACTGACGCCGACGCAGGCGCCATCGGCCTCGTCGAACCCGACGGCAAGAGCATCAGTTTCCCCCACATTATCGGACTCCCAGATGAAATCCGATTATCGTCGGCGCCTGATGGAACGGGTCTGGTTTGGAAAGTCCTCGAAACGCGCAATCCGGTACTCATCGCAGACTATTCAAGCCAGCCGGACGCCAATCCAATCTGGGTTAAAGCAGGCGTTCGAAAACTCTTAGGTGTTCCGCTGCTCATCGGCGAAAAAATCATTGGCGGTTTAGGCCTCTTCATACTTAATGAGGACCGTTCTTTCGGGAAGGAACAAGCCGACCTGATTCAATCCATCGGAAGTATGGCTGCTATAGCAATTGACAACGCCCGGCTGTACACCAACATCGCCCAGCGAGCACATGAATCACAAGCCTTGATCCGAACGGCGAGTTCGATTTCATCATCTCTCGATCAAGAGACGGTTTTACGCATGATCGCCAGAGAAGCAAAAGGTTTGCTTCACGCGGATGCCAGTCGCATCCACTTGCTCGACAACAAAACTGACTGCCTGAATTGCGTGGTCGCTTTGGGCCCGGACGCGGATGCTGTAGCCACCCTGGCGCTGGAAGTTGGTCAGGGTCTTGTCGGATACGTCGCTGAACATGGCAAATCACTAATTATCAACGACACCAGCAACGACCCGCGCGGTGTGATCATCCCTGGCACATCGAACGATGACCCGGAATGTATCCTCGTTACACCGCTGAGTATACGCCAGCGGATTATGGGCACCATGACGGTGCAGCGTGACGGCCTCGAACGCCCCTTTACGAATACCGATCTAGACCTGCTCAATGCTTTCGCCACCCAGGCCGCAGTGACTCTGGAAAACGCACACCTCTTTGGTCAAATTGCAGCACAGGCACAACAACTTGAAGCTGAAGTTGCAGAGCGAACACGGGATCTATCCCTCTCCGAAGCCCGTTACCGTGCGCTGGTTGAGACCTCGCTTGCCGGGATATTTCAGATCAATCCCGCCGGCACAATTACATATATCAATCAGGCCTTGGCCGATTTACTCACTTACCAGGCGGACGATCTAATCGGGAAAAATGTACACGAGATTTTCCCGCCCAACCTGCAGCAACCCATTATGGAACAATTCGACAAGGCCAAAAGACTGCGGCATCCTGCGCAGGAGATCTTCGATGTCGAAATTCCCTCGCAACAAAATCGCCGCATCTTTGTCTTGCTCGCCACAAGTTTGATCTCGGATGCTGAGGGAAACCCGCAAGGTGTGAGTGGATTCGTTCTCGATATCTCCAGACAAAAGAATCTGGAGGCCGCATTACAAGCCGAACGAGATCGTCTGGATGTGCTGCTTACAAACATCGGCGATGCTGTAATGGTGACGGACACTAATGGAACGATCGAATATGTGAATCCTGGCTGGGAACGATTGAGTGGTTATTCGAGAGACGAGGCACTCGGCAAGCGGCCCAATATCTTAAAAAGCGGACAACACGACGAGGAATTCTACAGCCAGATGTGGGAAACCATTCGCGCCGGAAAAACGTGGCGCGGTGATGTGGTTAATTGCCATCAAGATGGAACACTCTACGATGCGGCATTAACGATCACGCCCGTTTGCAATGATGCCGAAGAAATCATTTCCTTCGTCGGTGTCTTACACGATATCAGCGCACTCAAAGAACTCGATCGACTCAAATCTCAATTCGTTTCCGATGTTTCGCATGAATTGCGCACACCGCTGACCAATATTCGTCTTTACTTGGATCTCCTTCAAACGCGAATAGATGATCCCCACAAGGTCAGAGAATATCTGGAGACTCTACAGCGTGAAAGCGAACGCCTGGCAAATCTGATCGACGATCTGCTCTCTCTTTCGAGGTTGGATGCAGATGCCGTACCGTTCGTTCCGGTCGCCCTCGATATCAATGAGATACTTACTTCGCTTGTCAGGGATCGTCAGAACCTGGCCGCGAAACGTGGCCTGGATCTACGCATCGAAACGATAACCAAAATACCTCAGGTCACCGGCGACGCCCGATTGCTGACTCAAGTGTTTACCAATTTGCTAACCAACGCCATGAACTACACACCCGACGGTGGAACCATCACCTTGCGAGCGAGGAAAAGACGTCAATCAGGAGACGATTGGGTTGTTGCCGAGGTGGATGACAACGGTCTCGGCATCTCGCCCGAAGAACAAAAGATGATCTTCCGACGTTTCTTCCGTGGCTCAGCAAGTAAAACAACCGGCGCGCCCGGTACGGGGCTCGGTCTATCGATTTGCATGGAAATATTGGAACGCCATGGTGGACGAATTACCGTGGAAAGTGAGGGGGTTCCAGGGAAAGGCTCCTGCTTCTACATCTGGCTGCCGGCAAATAGAAATCATTGAATGATCGCATCAAGATTCAGCATGCTCTACTAACGATGATTGAGTCATCTCGGCCTCGATCGTATCACTCCAGGCTTGTTCGGCGGAGCGGAATTGAGCACCCAACTGCGCTTCTGCTTTTGCCGAGCTGTAGCGGAATGAGACAAAACTGCTTCTGACGACCTCCGACGAGATGAAGGCCGGCTTTCCAGCAAGCCGCAGCAGTGGAGCAATCAGCGCAGCCTGTGCCAGCGCAATCGATCTGGGCAGCCAGATGAAGGGTGGTACCCGGTTGGCGGCATTTCCCCAAACTTTCATCATTTTTCGGAGTATTATCGCTTTTCCCCCGACGAAGTAAAGCTCCCCAATTTTTCCCTTCTCGCCCGACAAGATTAAGGATTCAGCCACATCCTCAACATGACCAAACGTGAACCAACTCTCCGCACCCCATGTGATCGGTGGCAATAAACCCCGCACAAAAAGCCGCGCCAACTGACCAAAAGCCGAGTGATCGCCCGGACCCACGACCTGCGCAGGACAAGCGATGACTACGGGTTCGCCAGCCTCCCGGTGATGCAAGGCAACGGCATGCGCTTTACTCTTGGTGTACTCGTAGTAACTGAGGTGTTCTGAAGTACGGATAAATCCTTCGTCCGCAACTTCCCCACCCGTGTCCCCAAGCGCCACGGTGGATGAAGTGTAGATGGATTTACGTACGCCGTGCGAGGCGGCCATGGTTAATGCATTTTCTGTTCCCTCCACATTGACCGCCCACATCCGTCTTCTCATCCGAGGCGAGATACCCAACTCATACCAACCGGCGTTATGGAAGAACAGGTCGGGCTGGGTGACGGTAAACGCCGCGTCCAGCGAAGCACGATCTGTCACATCGCCCAGCACCAGGCTGACTCCCTGCCCGGTGAGATTTCGCGCCGCATCCGAGTCCGGCTTGCGGACGATTAACGTCACTTCCCAGCCGCGCTGGAGCGCCTTCTGCGTTAAATGTTTCCCAATGAAGCCTGTACCGCCAGAGATCAATACACGCATGCGCGATAATCCTCACGTTCCCTTGAAATCAAGATTTGGCCAACAACGATTGTAGAACAACGCGGATACCGCTCCATTCTTCTACCACGCATCTCGGGGCAGCGACAAAACCACGCGCGTGAAAATCCCGGGAGCACTTTCGATCGAGAGTGACCCGCCGACCACCGCCATCATCGTTCCGTGAAAAGCTAATCCCTGACCGCTGCCTTTTTGGTCGTTGTCCATTTCCACAATACCTGCGCCGTCGTCCTCGATCAAGATCTCCAGACCATCCGTGCAAGTGATGGCCACATGGAGGTTGAGTTCACCCTCGCCATCAGGTCCACGTCCATGTTTGGCGGCATTACGGATCGCCTCCCGCCCGGCAAAATAAAGCACCTCGGAAATGAGAGTGGGAATATTGGCGACTTCCATCTCAACCGCTCCGCCAATATTCCAGCTGACGCGATCAAACGCGTGTTGGAACTCATCATCCAGCACCCGCCGCAAGGCACCGATCAAACCCATCCTCGACACTTCAGGTGCTGTTGTCGAACGCATCTCGCGCAGCATATCCGCAATCTGACGATGAACCTCTCCGAGCGTTTCAATCGCCCGCGACTTTGCCGTCTCGCCATCAATCTGCTCGCTGCGTAAGGTCAACATCGCCGTATGCAAGCGAGGCAGCAGTTCATCGTGAAGCACCCGTCGCGTTTGATGATCGATCACCTGGCTTTCGGCAAGACGCTGCCGCTGCAGCATCATCAAGCGACTCGCCATTTCCGCACTCGCCCAAACGTCAATCAAACGCTCCCCGATCGTGCGAGCGATCTCGATCTCTTCCTGGGTGTACAAGCCGCCGTCGCGCTTTGCACCTAAAAAGAGCACACCGATCAATCCCCGTTCGCTCCACAAGGGCACGGCCATATTGGCGCCTCCGTATTGATCCGGATCGAGTGCAAGCCAGATCACTTCCGGCGTATTGAAGCGACTCTTGATTTCCATGAGGGAAGGAAAAATCACCTCAGATTGCGTCGGATAACTCAATGGAGGTCCAGTGAAAGGCGACAACGGTCCCAATGCCGCCAAATATGCTACGCTGACTTCCAGAACGTCCTTACAAAGTCCATTGAACGGTGTCGCCACATCGATATCCGCCGACAAGGTTGTCGACGATCGCAAGAGTTGATCATACAGACACTGACTGACGACGAGCGGCCGCAGCTGCTGCATGTAGCGCTCCCGCTCGACATACGATCGCCAGCTGATCCCTGCATAAAATACCGTCATCATGATCGTTGCCAGCAGCAAGCTAAAAATAGGACGGAACTGCATGGTGATGCTCCAACCCAATAAGGTTCCGTAGCCCGCAGCCAGTCCGATGGTTTGCTGCCAGTAACGGCGAAGTCCTCGTCGGGGCAGGATCTTACCGGTAAAAACCTCGTAAGACACAATCGCCTGTCCTGTGAGTACGACCGCAAGACCAATCAACGAAGCAATGCAAAAATCCAACCATGCCAGGGGCACTGCCATATCCACGCGGAAGATGTCACCCCCTCTTCCCAAGAGCAAGACAGCCATTACCCATACAACGATCAGGCTTACGATGAGCAGTACGATCGATGCGGCCGCCAACCAGGGTCGCGCCCTGCTGCGAGCGATAGAGCCCATGACGCGCCCCGTCGGCCCGGGCCGGCGCAAGACGTCCAGGGAAAGCCCGATACACAAAACGAGATTCACAGGATAGACGAGAAGCAGCATCGGAGGACTATCTACGTGGCCGGCTGTATATCGATTGCCGAATAAAGCGTGTGAGAATGTTGGTAATGGGTTGGCGAAAATAAAAATGACGCCAGTTGCTACTGTCAACAATACGGCCACGGGCAACCAGAAACGATGGCGGTTGTGTAAGGGGGTATCGACCTCATCCCAATAGCCCGTATACCAGAGCATGATGACATACCAGGCAAACGGCAGTGCGACAACGGGGATCCAGCTCAACTGCCACCACAACGCAACACTTTGGCCAAATAAATTAAAACCCAGACCAAAGATCGCCGAGTGCCCCAGAAAGAAAACACCACCGGTTAACAATCCGCATCCAACAACCCAAACCCCCAATCTCCGCCGTTCTGCATTGAGCAAAACCGCCAATCCCAACCAGACCAAGATGATCGTGTTGAAAAGCGAAACGGCCAATACGGCCCAATCCAGCGCGAATTCACCGGTCATCGGATCGATCGTCTCCAATTACCTTGCATGACCTCGGACAGTGAAACTGCCGTCGGGAAAACCGCACCCATTTTACATTTCAACTATCATGATCCGTCTGTAATCGCGAAAAATCCCGATGCGACCGAATAAAAACGATCAGTGCCAGCATCATCGGCATCAATATCACGACCAGCATATGGACGCTCTCGATCGGCACGTTTTGCAGCGCCGCATACTCCTTTGCGGGAAAATTTACCAACCTGATCATCTCCTGAAAGTCCACTTTTAACAACGTCAAGATGGTCGACACACCCATGAAGACAAGATACAAAACAGAACCCCACCACGCCCATATCCTGCGCGCAAACACACCCACCGATAGAAGCACCAATCCCAGAATCACAAAGGCCGAGAGAGTGAATCCGTCCATCGCCACGAGAAAGGAACCCAGAAAGGGAACCAGGCCGTTGAACAGAATTGGCAGGTGATGAACGAGCACGAAGAAGGTGAGTAGAATGCCATGCACAAGAATGGAGAGCGGGATTTTTTCCAGCCACGATCGAATATCTTGCGAATCGAACGCCGCTCTGACGTTCGCTCGACGATAGAAATACAGCAAACCTGCAGGAGTAAGGGGATAGAGCAGCACGCACACCAACCCCAACATCGGCAACACACTTGTAGATAACGGTTTTGCCTGCAGTAATACGAGCACGAAGAAAACCACCAACGGAACACCGACCACCATCCAGCACCATAACAACGCCTCAACAAGTGTCCGCGCCCAGCCTCTCAGGGTGAGATGTCCATAACCCAGGGGCACGAAAACCGCGGCGATGAGGTAGTAACCCGCCATTTGCACGGCCACATTTGCGAACATCAAGGAGCCAAAGCCAAAACCTGGGTAATGAAACCGCCCTCCGGGTCCGAACAGATAGAAACAGTACATCTCGATCGGCCCTATCCCGGCCGCGACAAAGCCGATGACGAGAAAAATCACACCGATCCCTTTTATCAGTAAATCCAACTTCGACATCGTTGTTCGCTTCATCGAACCATCATCCTCTTTCCCGCACGGATTGCCGACAAACCGCAATCCCAGGCTTCAGGATTCATCCGTCAACGGCACCCACTTCCCCTTACGATTGGCGACCTGGGGGACACCCTCGGAATCCCAGACGATGAGCTGTTCGCGTTGATAGATTATTGCCGCACGCGTCCTGGCGACTTTCTCGTCCGTAGACGTCTCGACCAAACCCCAGGCGGTGTAAATTGCCCCGTTGATACGGCTGACCGTGCGCTTATCGCGAAAGCCAAGTCGTCCTGCGATTTGCTCGTTGGTCAAACCTTGCGACAACATCCGTGCAACGTCCTGTTCGATAGGTTCCAGTAAGGCGATTGGCGATTGTTCGTCCTTGTGACGCACTTCTTCGACGCGCGATACGATCTCCGGATCGATGAAACTTCGTCCCGAAATCGCATCTTGCAGCAGCGGGATGATCATCTCCGGCAGTAGAAAGTTCGATTTACGTACATAGGCGTAATGACTCAGGATGCCCGAGCGCCGGAAATCACGATAGTAAGCATCTTCATCCTGGATCGAGTAGAAGACAACCGGCAAGCGTGGATATTCACGCCGAATGGCAACGGCGGCCTGGATCCCGTTCATTTCACCCGCCAGCTGTACGTCCATCAAAACCGCATCGGGCGGTTCGTCCAGACATCGTTCGATGGCACGCTCTCCGGATTCGGCTTCCGCCACGACGCTGACTATCCCGGAATCCTCCAGCCCTTCACGAAGCGCTTCGCGCAGCGTTTCATTATCCTCCACCAAGACAAGCTTCATCCGCGTTGTCCGATCATCCGCCATTTCCACTCCATTCAACAACGATCTTGCCGTTTCGATTGGATTTTCAGGCCTCGGCGCATGCCTGTCAAGCACCTAGATGCGCGCAAGCCTGGACGTAAAGGGTGGAAGCCAAAAGGTTTGAAGATGTACCCTAGGTGAGAGTCCAAACGACCATAGGAGCGTCCATGCACAACGTCAAACGCTGGGCAAGCGTGGTTCTCTTCGCTGCTGCTTTCGCCTGGGTTGAAGCGGCAGCGGTGACCTACCTGCGCGTGCACATCGGCCGCGTCGAACCCTACCAGGCCGATCCACTCCCGATCACAAATTCACTCGGGCAGATCGAATTGGTTCGCGAGCTGGCCACGTTAATCATGCTGCTTTCGATCGGCCACCTGGCCGGCCGCGACCGCCGCACCCGGCTCGCATATGCCATCCTGGCCTTCGGAGCCTGGGATATCTTTTATTACCTGTTTCTCCGCATACAGCTCGGCTGGCCACGCACACTTACCGATTGGGATGTGCTCTTCCTGCTTCCGCTGCCCTGGTGGGGCCCTGTGATCGCGCCGATGATCATTGCCGTGATCCTGGCTTTCGCCAGCTCCCTGATCGCCCTGTTCGATAGAACAGACTTTCAGCTCTGTCCCACTTCGAAGGCCTGGCTGCTTTTCATCCCGGGAGCGTTTCTGGCATTGATCGTCTTCATGCAGGATGCCCTGCGCGCCCTGCCCCACGGCGAAGAAGCGGTCAGAGCTGCGCTGCCCACCTCCTTCGCCTGGCCGTTCTTCGGTTTGGCGCTGCTGCTCATGTCCGCGCCCATCGTGGACCTGCTCATGCAGATTCGCAGCGCTGAATCTTCATCACGCTCCAGAGCGGCGTGAACGACACGGGAAAACTCATGGTCGACACACTGACGGAAGATCCAAGACTACTCCACACGTCCATCCAAACCTTGCCCCAACACATCGGCATCATCATGGACGGCAACGGGCGCTGGGCGCGCGCCCGCGGTCTGCCGCGGCACGCCGGACACCGCGCCGGCGTCGAGAATCTACGTCGCGTCATCCGTGCCGTAGGTGAACTTGGTATTGGTCACCTGACGATTTACGCTTTTTCCACCGAGAATTGGAAGCGTCCAAAGGGAGAAGTTAGACGCTTGATCGCCCTCATCGACCCCTTTCTGGAACGCGAGCTGCCCGAACTCCATCAAGAAGGCGTCCAATTACGACACCTGGGGAATCTGGATGGTCTGCCGCGTTCCACGCAGCGCAACGTACGCAAAGCGCTCGAACTTACCCGCGACAACCGCAACCTGATTCTCAACATCGCTTTCAACTATGGGGGACGTGCGGAGCTTGCCAATGCCATCCGCCAGATCCTGCAGGAAGGATTTCCCGTACCTTCCATTTCCGAGACGCTCGTCGAACGGCACTTATACACCGCCGGTCAGCCCCATCCGGATCTGATCATACGCACAGCGGGAGAGAAGCGTCTCTCCAATTTCTTACTCTGGCAGAGCACAGGTGCCATGTTATACGCCACCAGAGCGTACTGGCCGGATTTCGATGAAGATGAATTGATGCGCGCACTACAGTATTTCCGCTGTCACTTCCAAGGAAATGAATAATGAGCAGGCGCAAATGGCTATTGATTTTCGCATTGATCCTAATTCTGGTCTGTATCCTTGGTGCTGTGGCAACTCATGGATTTTTATGGTCCTTCCAAGAAATGACATATCGCCGGTTGCTTAGATCACTTCCAGAACCATCCGGCTGGAAGCCAGAAACTAATATACTAGATACATCTGCTATTCACCATTAGGGTTTCGGAATTTTGATGTGAATGGTCAATATTGCGAAGTGATCGAGTTTTTCGAGAGTGAACTTCCCCTGACGGACTGGCATATATTGACGTATGAGGAAGATGCCATGACCCCAAAAAATGATTACTACATCCTTGAGACAAGAATCGACTTGTCATATCAAGAGAGATATTGTCTCAGAATATTTATTGGAACAAAGGCGAACAATTTAGGGGTCCAAATGGATGAAAGAGTGTGGTTCTATGCAACTATCAAGGAGAAAGAGGATGCTTCCTGTAGCTTCTGGTAATTAAACTAGCGTGCGCCTTGGCCACCTGCACTTTGATTTATCCAGTGGCAATAAACTCTCTTCCCATAATCAAGAAAATCACCCCAGGTAATACCTGGGGTGATTTCAATTATGAAGGATTAATCGCTACTTCATCCTGCTTCCTCCAACAGCCAATTCAATCACTCGTTACAAACGACACCCCCACCAACCCGGCGCCTGAATGCACGGAGAGGCCGGCCGACATCTCGGCCAGCAGGATATCCTGCGGACAATCCATGCTCGTGCGCAGTTGAGCTTCGAATTGCCTCGCAGCTTCTGCCGCAGTGACGTGGATGATCGCCATGCGTTCGATCGACTTTCCGGCAGCACCTTCCACAGTGAGTTCGATCACGCGCTCGAACGCCTTTCCCTGCGTGCGTACACGCTCCAGCAGATCCAGCTTTCCGTCCTGAATAGTGAGGATCGGCTTTACGTTGAGTACATTGGCGATCCCCGCCGCAACGTGTCCCACACGGCCACTCATCGCCAGATACTTCAACGTCGCCAGGGCGGCAAACAGCTGCGAGCGCGCTCCCACATCCTGCGCACAGGCGATGACCTCTTCCTTGGAAGCCCCATCTGCAGCGGCTTCTGCGGCAGCCAACGCCATGAAACCCTGGCTCATGCTCAACGTGCGCGTATCGACGACAGCAATGTCCTTCCCCGGCATTGAATCGCGTGCCGTGCACGCCGCGCTGTAGATAGCGCTCACCTCGCTGCTCACGCAGAAACAGATCACCGTGTCGGCGCCCCCATCCATCACATCTTGAAAGGTCTGCATGAAGACACCGGGCGCAGGCGCCGAAGTCGTCGGCAATGCGCCTTCCCGATCGATGCGCTCAAACAGCGCTGCATCGTCGATATCCACGCTGGTGCAAAACGTTTCCTCCCCGAAATGGACATTCACGGGAACCTGTACGATATTCCATTTTGCGGCCACTGCCTGGGGCAAACTGGCGTCGCTGTCGGTGACGATCGCAATTTTCGGCACGTTCTCCTCCTCCATACTCATCGTTGATGACAACACCAAATCAGAGTAGTAGATGCCGCACGTTTATTCCTTCTTGGTAAAATGACGCTAGAATCAGGACACCATCCGAAGCTGTTAACAGCCATGATTGAAATCAAAAACCTGCAAAAAACCACAGGGCAGCGCACAACGGTCGACATCTCGCTGTTAAAGATCATCCCCGGCCAGGTTGTGGGGCTGGTCGGACCCGCAGGCAGTGGAAAAAGCGAACTACTTGCCATGCTGACGGGTAAATCGCGGCCATCCACAGGCACGCTGCGGGTAGCAGATCTCGACCCCGTCGCCGATCACCAAGAGTACAGCCGAAGAGTCGGCTTCCTCTTCGCCGAAGATGGGCTTTACCAGCAGCGTTCACCCTTCGCCAACCTGCAGTTCCACGGCAAACTGCACGGCCTGTCAAAATCCAAGGTGCAGGAAACCCTGGGTCGAGTGGGACTCGCCGATCATGGCAAATCCAAATTGGACAAGCTTTCATCCAGCCTCAAACGCCGCCTGGCTTTCGGTCGTGCTATCCTGCACGACCCGGAAGCCTTGATCCTGGAAGAGCCGTTTGCCCGCTGCGACAAATCCTCGATCGACTTGCTCTCAAATTTGATTCGCACCCTCGCCGAGCGCGGGGCAGCGGTGCTTATCCTGGCAGACGACAGCACGCTGCTCGAACCGATTTGTGACACGATCCATACACTCAATGAGGGACGTATCCAGTCGACACGCAAACCGGGAGAATCACGTGAAACGAGTTTGCCCTTCAAAATCCCGGTTAAGCTGGAGGGGCGGGTCGCCCTGATCAATCCCGCCGACATCATCTACGCCGACGCCGAAGAAGGACGAGCCGATCTTCACACCACCGATGGCGAGACTCTGCCCACGCAATTCACGCTCTCCGAACTCGAAGTGCGCCTGGCTCGCAGCGGATTCTTTCGTGCCCACCGCGGCTACCTGGTCAATTTGCAGCACGTAACGGAAGTGATTCCCTTCACGCGCAACAGCTTTTCCCTGCGCCTCGACGATTCGGAAGCCACACTGATCCCCCTCAGCAAAACCGCCGCTGCCGAACTTAAAGACTTGCTTGGATATTAATTCGGACACATAGATTGTGAAAACTCCGCTTCGCATTAACACAATTTTGTCCAAATCGGGCTGTTTCTGCTGAATTTCACCGCATTTTTACGCTCCATTGAACCCTGACCGGGCGCCATTCGTCTTCGAAAATCCGCCGTTCGGCAGTTTTTTATTGCAGTGCCCTCGAAATATATATATCGTTGGGACAAATCCAAACGTTGCCCGAAGTAATCCAATCGTATCCGGCGGTTAGGAGTTACACTCAATGAAAGCGATTCAAGTCAATGACCTGCACCGTTATTACAACGGCGTGAAAGCCGTGCAGGGTATCAGATTCGACGTCGAGTACGGCGAAATCTTCGGATTTCTAGGCCCCAACGGTGCCGGAAAATCGACGACCATCAAAGTCCTCACCGGACAACTGCGGCCGACCTCCGGCTCTGCCCAGGTCGTCGGCTGCGACGTTGTGGAGCAGCGCCAGCAGTTGAAACCGCAGATCGGCGTGGTTTTCGAGTATCAGAATCTATACGAACGGCTCTCAGCGAAAGACAATCTGCAATTTTCTGCACGATTGTACGGTGTATCAAAAAGTCGGGTCAATGAGACCTTAGAACAAGTCGGCCTGCTGGATCGGGCGAAGGACAAAATCAAGACCTACTCCAACGGCATGAAGCAGCGATTGCTGATTGCCCGGGCGTTGTTACATCAACCCAAGGTGCTCTTCCTGGACGAGCCGACGCGAGGCCTGGATCCGGGTGTGGCGCGCGGGATTCGTAAAATCGTGGAGCAGCTCTCGAATCAAGGCGTGACCGTATTCCTCACCACGCACTATATGGAGGAAGCCGACCGCTTGAGCGACCGCGTGGCGATCATCCACAAGGGCAAGATCGTGGCCATCGACACACCGGCTGCGCTCAAAGCGGAACACGGTGAAAGCCAAAACGCCACGCTGGAAGACGTCTTTATCAAACTCACCGGAAATGAACTATATTGATCGGGCAGAATTGTAAACCATGCAGAAAGTCGTGTTCTACTTATTTACTATGAAATTCCTGCGTAGAAAGGATTGATCCAATGGCTAGCCAAAACAATATAGGCACGAAGGTCTCGAAGTGGCAGCTGATCTGGACCATCGCAAGCAAGGACCTTATCGACGGACTTAAACGCCGTCAAATGCTGAACTATATACTCACGATCATCTTCCTGTTGGTGCTGTACCGCTTCTTGCCCATCATCGGAAACGCCGACGCGCCGCCGCTGCTGGTGGTATTCGACGGCGGCAAATCGGAACTGATGCAGAGCCTCGAACTCAGCGAAGCCGTCCAATTGCGCACCTCCGAGTCCTACGATGACTTGCTGTATCAGGTGGGAACCGAAGACCGCAACACAATGGGCCTGGTCCTGCCGGTAGATTTCGACCAGCGCGCAGGCAACAGCGAAACGATCGAGTTGCAGGCTTATATCGATCATTGGGTGAGCAGCGAAGACGAAACCGCCATGAAGACGGGTATCGAAGCCGAGATTGCCAGATTGTCAGGCACGTCCATCGACATTCGCATTGAACGGGACTACCTGACGCAGCCGGACAGCGCCTTCTCCTTTTACATCGCCTTCGGACTTTTGATCGTGATATGGATGATGGGCATGATGGTCACCCCACAACTCATCGTCGAGGAGAAAACCAACCGCACCATCGACGCCTTGCGGGTCTCCCCCATCACGATGGCAGAACTGCTGATCGGGAAAGTATTGGTCGGAGCCGCGTACTGCATCCTGATGAGCAGCGTGGTTTTGGTTACCTACGGCAGCTTCGTGCTGCATTGGTGGGCCATGGCCGGTGCGATCATCTGTGGGACTTTTTTCATCGTATCTATCGGTATGCTCCTGGGCATCAAAATCAACGATGCGCGCCAGATCAATCTGTGGACCTTCATCATATTTCAACCGCTGCTCATCAGTATGATTCTGGGCATCTTTGAGGCCGTCTCCCCGGGACTGCGGGCTGCCATGCGCTGGTTGCCCACGGTTGCCATGGGCAACGCCGCGGCACAGTCCATCGCTGCCAGCGTGGATTTGGCTGCATATCTGCAATCCCTGCTCATCATGATCGTGTGGGGTCTGGCCTTTTTCCTGATCGACGCCTGGCTCCTGCGACGCATGGAACAGTAGAACACGAACGAGATATGCTCTGGTTCGAGAGCACACGTATGACCGTTCCCGACACAAGGAAGGATCGAATGCCGAACAAAAACAAGTCGTCAATAGAATGGATACGCATCGTGCTGTCCATAGCCAGCAAAGATATTTTGGATGCCTTTAAAAATCGCCTGACCATATCGATCATCTTGGGTGTGGGCATGATCGTGCTTTCCGGGCAACTGCTGCCGCTGGTGATGAAACTGCGTCCCGAGCAGCGGGCATATATGTTCGACGAATCGGGATCGACCTTCGTACAGGAACACCGCCAGGGGGACGGATTCCGGCTCATCCCCATTTCTTCCCTGGAAGCCATGCAAGAACAGGTCGCTGCAGCTTCGAGCAGCTCTATCGGCCTGGTGCTGCCACAAGATTTCCTCGAAAAGCTGGAAGGACAAGCTCCGGTCGAACTGCAGGCGTACTACGCGCACGCCATGTGCGGAAAGCCAGTCAAGGAATCCATGGACTTCTTTACTGATCAACTCAGCGAGATACTGGAACGGTCGGTTAGCCTTTCCTGGGAAGGCAACGTGGTCTATCCCTCGTTGAAATCGGGGGGACATCCTTTCATGGTCAGCATATCGCTGGTCGTGGCGACACTCACCATCGGTATGGCACTCGTTCCGCTGCTGATGATCGAAGAGAAAGAACGCCACACGATGGAAGCGCTGCTGGTCTCGCCCGCCAGCTACGGGCAGATCGTCGTCGGGAAGGCCTTGTCGGGGTTGTTTTACTGTTTCCTCGCCGTGGCAGTGGTCTACACGCTGAACGTCCGTTTACTGGCCAATGGATGGCTTGCGCTGCTGGCCGTGCTGGCGGCCGCCTTGTTCACCGTTTCGTTGGGACTGCTCTTCGGTGTGTTCTTCGAGCAGCAGGCGAGCATGAACATGGTCATGGGTTTGACCCTGATGCTCCTGATGGTGCCCGTGATCCTGGCCGCAACCTCCACAGCCAATTATCCACCACTGCTGCAAACCATCCTGCCCTGGCTGCCTTCGGTCGCCATGGTCGAGCTCTTCAGCGCTTCGTTCTCGCAAACACTCGATGGGGGAACGCTGCTGGTTAACTTAAGCATCCTTGTTGGGTTGGCGCTGCTGCTCTTACTGCTGGTAACCGCACGCGTACGCCGGATGGACCATTAACAATATTCAAACGGAGTAATCCGTTATGGAATCAGGAGAGAAAACCACCCATGACCAAGTTACAAACCAGGCAAAATCTGCGCACGATCGCAGCCATTGCATCCAAGGATATTAGTGACGCGCTTAAGAGCAGGGTGATCCTGCTCAACCTGGGCGTGCTGGTCCTACTTCTGCTTCTGATCAAATTCGCTCCCCGGCTGTGGAAACCGAACCGCCTGGATCTGGCCTATTACGATGCCGGCGATTCCAGTTTGATCGCTGCGCTAACCGATCAGCCGGATATCCGTCTTTTCGAAGCCGAATCCCAGGCCGGCTTAATCGAACGGCTGGACGACGGAGATCAGGGGCCGCTGGGAGTGGTCATCCCCGCAGAATACGACTATAAGCTGGAGACAGGAAACCCACCAACACTGCGCGGCTTTCTGCTCTGGAATCGACGCAGCACCGCAGACACCGTGAAAGCCAGAGTCGCAGATCGGTTGGAAAGTATCAGCGGAGATCCCGTACGCATCGAGATCGAGCAACTCGTCGACTACGCACCGGATGCCATGGGCGAGATGCGTATCACCGCCTTGATCGTGGTATATGCCTTGTTCTACGTCGGGCTGTTCACCACGCCGCATTTGATGATGGAAGAAAAACAGACCAAAACGATGAACTCGCTGCTCGTCTCGCCCGCCAGCGTGCCCCAGGTCGTTGCCGGTAAAGCGCTGGCCGGCCTATTTTTCGTGTTGGTTACAGCATCGGCCGCGCTGGCCTTCAACTGGACCTTCATCGTCCGTTGGGACATCGCCATACTCGGACTGCTTGGCGGTGCGCTGCTGGGCGTTTCGCTGGGATTGCTTCTCGGCGTGCTTTTCGAGAACAAACAGCAGCTGAATACCTGGATGATGATCCTGGCTCAGCCCCTGCTGATTTCTCTATTCCTGTCGGCCATCGATCCTATCTTTCCCCAAATCGTACGCGACCTACTGGCCTGGATTCCAACGGTGGCGCTCTCGCTCGTATTCCGTTATGCTTTTTCGAGCGGCACCTCCATGGGCCAGATCGCAACTTCATTGGGAATTGTGCTGGGGAGCGCGATGCTGTTACTCATGGGAGTCGTATGGAAGGTTGTCGCGATGGACCGCGGATGATAGTCGTGAAGTGTGAAAATTCCCTACAACGAGTAGCGCCCAGGCATTTTACCTGAACGCTCTCATTATTGGAGACAGACTTGGGTTACTTGCCCGAACCAAACGGAAATCAATATGATCGAATCCGGTCAGGGATTCATTAATACGGTGGTTAAGGCTAGCGCTCGCGCAGCGGTCCGGTCTCTCGGATGCGCCGCACCATACGTTCCACCGGTTCCTTGCCAGGATCAGTCTGCGGACCGAAATGCCAGCGACTTTGCGCTTGCTTGGTCTTCAAGCGCGCCTTCAAACCGTAGCGCTTCATACCTCGGATCTGCAATATCTCGGAATTCATCCTGTCAACCTCCCTCCGTGCCGCTTACATGGGAATCGTTGCCAATAAAGATGCAATTCTCGTGCCAGAGCGAGGGATTTCCAGCGCGACAGCGCCGGTATAAATTCGTATTCTATATAGGAAGACGTTAAGTGCCCGGAATCGGTTCCAGACAGATTGTCAGGCGAGGGTCAGGCCACAATTGGCATCAGGTAAACGAGATGGGTACAATGGGATATATCGGAGGCTGGACATGCAGGAGGAAAATGCTGTGTCTCAAACAGAACGCCAACATCCCTGGTTTATGTGGCCGTTTGTCGCCGTGTGGCGCCTGGTGGGCTGGATATTGGGATTGACCGGTCGTTTACTGGCCATCGTGCTGGGAGTCGTGATGATTATCATCGGTGTACCCCTCAGCATGACCGTTATCGGCGCCATCTTCGGTGTACCACTTATCATTCTCGGGGTATTGCTGCTGCTGCGGGGTCTCTTCTAAAACAGAAACCGTTATCCACCTAACGTGCGAACCGCTTCTACTACGGCCTGCACCGCCCGGTCGATTTCCGCGGCGTTGTTCATCTTTCCAACGGAAAAGCGCACCGTTCCCATGGCATATTGCATGGGAACATCCATTGCCTGCAGCACACTGGAGACGTCCACCCCTTCAGTGTGACATGCCGCGCCTGCGGAAGCCGCCACCCGATCGGCAATCGTCGCCAGCAAGGTGTTGGCTTCGATTCCGCGAAATCCCACGCTTAGCGTGTTCGGCAAGCATCGATCGGGATGCCCATGCAAACGTATGGAATCGGGATCGTCAAATCCAGCCCGCAATCCCTGCCGCAGCCGCTGGCGCAGATCGTGCATGTGCGCTGCATTTATCGCCAGATCGGCGGCGGCGATCTCGGCCGCCTGTCCCAATCCGACGATCTCGAGCACGTTCTCGGTGCCGGGGCGGCGTCCCGCCTCGTGATCGGCGCCGTGCATGAGCTTCTCCAATTTCACGCCGGAACGGATATACAATGCGCCGACCCCCTTCGGCGCATAGAACTTGTGGCCGGCCACGCTGAGTAGATCGACCCCCAGCTCGCCGACCCGCACGGGGATTTTGCCCAGCGACTGCGCTGCGTCCGTGTGCAGGAGCACTCCATGCTCGCGCGCCAGCGTGGCGATTTCTTCGATGGGCTGGATCGTGCCCACCTCGTTATTGGCGTGCATGATGGTGATTAAAACCGTCTCGTCGGTAAGCGCCGCAGCGACATCGGAGGCTTCGACCCGTCCGTACCCATCGACGGGCAGCACAGTGATGCGAAAGCCCTGAGACTCTACATAGCGGCAGGGTTCCAACACCGCCGGATGCTCCACGGCCGAGGTGATGATGTGACCGCCGCGCAATTTCAATGCGCTGGCTGCGCCGCGAATGGCCATGTTGTTCGATTCTGTGCCGCCGCTGGTGAAGATGATCTCACCGGGCTGGCAGCCGAGCAGACCGGCAACCTGACCGCGCGCCTTCTCGACCGCCTGGCGTGCTGCGACTCCGTACGGATGCGCGCTGGAGGGATTGCCGAAATTCTCAAAAAGATATGGTTCCATCGCCTGCGCCACGCGCGGCTCGATCGGCGTTGTGGCGTTGTAGTCCAGGTAGATCGGCATTTCGGGCATGAGGCATCGCCTCCCAGAGAATTTCTACAAATATAGTATCAGATTCGACCTCATCCCCCTTCAATCATCCTGAGCGGAGGGCGAAGCCCGCAGTCGAAGGATCCTTCGACTTCACTCGCTGCTGCGCCACTCGCTCCGCTCAGGATGATTAGAAGAAATAGATGCAAGGAGATGGAAAAGCAAACCTTTACAACGCACCCCAAATCGGATATTAAACCAACCTATGCCCCATATTGAGTAGATACATCCCTGCTTCACACCGTCAACTTCAACTTGCTTTCTGTTTCCTGCCACGGAGGAAAACATGCGGTCACACGCTCGTAAGCTCTTGATCACCATCTTTATCTTCGGCCTTCTGGGCTTACTCGCCGCCTGCCAATCCACACAAACCCCTTCGGCACCACCGCCGAGTCCCACCGCATCTCCCACAGCCACGATCACATCCACGCCGTCCCCTTCGCCCACACCCACGCGCACGCCGATGATGGTCGCGCCGTCCTACAACGGCTTCACACCGCCCGGCGCGCTGGCGACTCTGGGCAAAGGCTCGGTCAATTGTTTCACCCTCTCTCCGGACGATGAATATCTCGCCGTCGGTGGTCCTGGTGGCGTGTATTTCTACGACGCAGAAACCCTGGCCGAAATCTGGCGCGACCCCCATCCGGCCTGCAGCCTGGATTTCTCGCCCGATTCGTTCATGTTGGCGATTGGAACCGATGCAAGCGTGATCGTGCTTAACACGACAAACGGGAATGAGTTGTTTACTTTGCGGGAAGACTTCGTTGACGAAGTCGAGACCGTAGCTTTCTCGCCAGACGGTTCGACGCTCGCTATTGGAGATTATCAGGGAGAACTAATAAGTATAGTCTCCATCTCGGATATAAATCGTAACCACCACATTTTGACCAGCTTCGAATATCCGGAATCTGCTTCTGATATATCGATACAATATTCACCAGATGGAACGCGATTGTTTATTGAAGGTCGGTTTCGCATTTCCGCCCTGGATTTGACCTCCCTCTCACCAGATAACACACTCGAGGATATTTACATCAATGATAAATGGGATTATTGTTGTGGTGAAGGAGCACTTGTAAAAATAGCTTCATTCGACATCTCACCAGACGGGAAATCTCTTGCGGTAGGTTGGATAAACGGCATAACTACTCTGCCTTTCACCCTCATTAATATTGATGCCAAAGAAATTTGGGGCGAATCAAATTGTTATGAACTCGGTATGTCTGGAGGCGCCTACCATGCATTCTCGCCCGACGGGCATCTAATTGCCGATAGAGCCGACTCTGGTTATTCAGGAACAATTTTCATTTCAGACGCCCATACATTTGAAACGATATACACGATCCCCGTCGGCGAACTGAGTGAGATAGCCCTTCATCGGTTTGTAGAAAAAGGTCTTGCATTTTCTGCTAACGGCGATACTCTCATCGCTTTACAGAATTACAGTTTCATCGCCTTTCTTGACACCGAAACTGGTGAATCACTCCGCATCCTCACCGATCACAACTCGTGGTGTGGAGAGATGGCCTTCTCCCCGGACAGCAGCCAGCTTGCAACCTCATACTTTGCGCAAGGCATTATCGTTTGGGACGTTGAAAGCGGCGAACCTGCCGAGCCCCCATTATGGACTGACCACTATTCCATCCGCGGTCTTTATTATGCTGAAGATGGCAGTCTCTACGCCAAAGGAAAAAACCGCGATGATGTATTGGATAAAGCAAATCTTTGGGAATTCAAAGAAGGAGAGTTCATACCCTCATCCTTCTCGATGATACCTGTAGCTTATCCCGTTGCAGAATGCAATGATGAAGGACAAATAATTATCAATTATCCGTCGGCAGAAGTAACACAACGCGTGTTGCGTGGTCCTAAATGTACATGGTCGCCAACCTTGGCTGTTTCACCCGACACTACCCACATCGCTGTTGCAGAGAAAGACCAAGTCAGATATTGGGATCTCGTTTCTGAACAGCAAGAACAGATTTATACCTATCAGCAAGGATGGGATATTGACAGAATTGCCCTGAGCAATGAATTGCTCACAGTTAGTGGAAAAGAAGACCGGAAATCAGAAGCTGTTACGGTTATTTGGGATTTGACGACGGGGGAAATCGTTGAGGTACTCAAAGGCCAACGCGAATCGATCCTCGACATGGCCTTCTCTCCGGACGGAACCATCCTGGCAACCCGCTCATTCGACGGCACGATCGTTCTCTGGCCGATCGGCGATCAATAAATCACGCCTCAATTCAACCTCCACACTCATTCTCAACGTAATGTAGACCCTTAGGGTCTGAAACAAATTGTTTACCAGGTTACAACCGACAATCATCTCATACGTAAAGCCTTGGTCAGTAAAGAAGACAAATATCCATCGACTTATGACCTAGACTCGAAAGCGCAGCTCGCTCCGCTCGGGATGAAACACAAGACTCCCTCTCCCCTGTGGGGAGAGGGAATTCTCTTTACTCCCCTATGGGGTGAGGCTGTGTGAGGGGGATTCCAGCAATAATCCTCACCCATCCACCCCGATTCCATTTAGAATACATACGACGCCAGGGAGCAGCAAACTGTGCAAGCCACATTTATGCACCTCGCCGACGTGCACCTCGGCTACAAACAATACGGCAGCGAAGCGCGCTTCAACGATTTCGCCCGCGCCTTCGACGCCGCTGTCGACGTGGCCCTCGAGCGGCAGGTGGATTTCGTCGTACTCAGCGGCGACCTGTTCCATAAGTCGGCCATCGACCCGCCGACTCTGCTGCAGGCGGTCAACCGGCTGGACAAACTCGGCCGGGCCGAGATCCCCGTCGTGGCCGTCACCGGCAATCACGATCGCGCCCGCTACCGCGACCCCTTCCGCCGTTCCTGGCTCGATTACCTCTCCGAACGCGGCCATCTGATCCTGCTGCGACCCTCCTTCGAGGGTAAGACCATCCAATTCCCCCTCTGGGACGGAACCCAGGGCGGCTGCATCGAGATCAAGGGCGTGCGCCTGGTCGGGCTGCCCTATTTGGGATCGGCCATCGATAGCGTGCTGGAGGAAATCCCCGTTGCACTGGAAGCGTTAAGCCCGGCCGAATACACCCTGCTCATGGGCCACTTCGGCCTGGAGGGCGAAGTACCGGGCATGGCCGGCGGCGTCTCCCACAACGCCATCGCGCCGCTGCACGGACACGTCGATTACCTCGCCCTCGGCCACCTGCACAAACCCTTCCAGCGTCAGGACTGGGTCTACAACCCCGGCGCCCTGGAAACCTGCGGCATGGACGAACGCGATTGGCAGGGCGGGGTCTACATCATCAGCGTCGACACTGAGCAAAAACCCAAACACCAGGTCGAACACGTGCCCATCCCCCGCCGCCCGTTCTACCGCTGGACCTTCGAGGTCGACGCCCACACCACGCCCGAAGCCTTGTATTCCGCACTGGAAACCTTCTTGAAAGACCGGAAGCGTAAACAGACCAGCAGCGACCGTAAACCCGTGGTGGAACTCAACCTGGAAGGCGTGCTGGCCTTCGACCGCGCCGCTCTGGACATTGGACAATTGCAAACGCTGCTGAAAGAGATCGTCGATCCGCTGCTTCCGCGCCTGCGCAACAACACCCGCGCCACCGAATTCGAGATCTCCGTCGAAGACGGCCGCTCGCGCTCGCAGCTCGAACGGCAGGTGATCCTCGACCTGATCCAGCGAGACGGCCGCTACCGCGAGCGGGCTGAATTCTGGACCGACCTGATCCAGGAAATCAAGCAATTGACCCTAACGGACCGCCCCGCGGACGAGATCGTCGAGACCCTGCGCCAACGCACGGCGGACGAGGGCTGAGCGACATGCAGATCACCCAGCTGGAACTGCGCAACGTCAAGAGCTACGCCGACTCGGTGAAAATCGACTTCGCCCCAGGGGTGAACGCCATCTCCGGTCCCAACGGCGCCGGCAAATCGACCCTACTGGAAGCCATCGGCTTCGCCCTCTTCGACTCGCTGCCCTACAAACAGGATGATTTTCTGCGCCTGGGCCAGAAGCGCGGCGAGGTTGCGGTGCATTTCATCGACGCCCTCGACGAGCGCGAGTACGTGCTCACGCGCCCGCTGGGCGGCGGCACGCCTTCGATCACCGACGCTGAGACCGAGCGTAAGCTGGAAGAAGGCAAGCAGGACGTAATAGATTGGCTCAAGAAACACATGGGCGTGGAACCCGGCGCCGACCTGACCGCCCTGTTCGAAGACGCCATCGGCGTGCCCCAGGGTCTCCTCACGGCCACGTTTCTGGAGAACGCGCCCGCCCGCAAGAAGAAATTCGACCCCTTGTTGCAGGTTGATGATTACGAGACCGTCTGGCACAAGCTGCTCGAATCTCAACGATATCTACGTGACGAGCTGCAAGCGCAAGATCAGCGCATTGCCGGACTGCAGGGCGAGTTGAAACGTCTACCGGATTTAAAGCAGGAGATCGAGCAGCTCGAGAGCGAGAGCATAAAAACAGAAAAAGACTTCAAAGCAGCCGCCAAGCGTTTGGATGAAGCCTCTGTAAAATTGGCCGCCCTGGAAGCGGACCGCAAGGCCATCGATAATGCCACCGGTGCCCTGCGTACCCTCGAAGCCCGAATGGAAGAACTGGCCAAGCAGTACGCCGATGCGTCTGAGGCGGTAAAAGAAGCCGAGACAGCCTGCCAGGTGCAGGGTGAAACCCTGCCGGCTTTCGAGACTTACGAAGCCGCAGAGCAGGAATTGAAAGCACTCGAGGCGAAACGGGTGGAACGCGATGCCCTGGGACAGACGCTGGCCGTCGTGGAGAAGGAACTTGCCCGCTTGGAGACGGAAATCAAGAGCCGGGAATCCACGCTCTCGGAGATCGAGGCGGCTGAAACCGAACTGGCCCGTATCCGGCCTGCCGCCGATCGTCAGTCGCAACTCGAGGCCGAATTGCCCCAGGCTCGCCAGGCCAACACGCGCCTGATCTTACTCAACGAGCAGCTGGAGAAGGAACACACGGCATTCGAAGCCCTGGAAACGCGCCGGGGCGAGATCGAAGTGGGTGTTCAGCGGCGCACCGAACTGGAAGAAGAAATACAGGGAGTCGCAGAGTCGCTGCGTGATCTCGAAGCGGAGCACGCCGGTCTGCAGGCCGAGTGCGTCGGAGTGGAACGCCAGCGGACACAGATCGTCGAACGGCTCGGCCTGCTGGAGACTGCCGACGAAGCGATCTGCCCGGTCTGCCGCCAGACTCTGGACGCCGCCCACCGGCAGAAGTTGGACCAGCACTATGCCGAAGAGCGCGCCGCTCTCGACCAGACGGAAATCCAATCGCGTAAACGGATGGACGAGATTGATAAGGAGATCGGCGGACTGAAGAAGACGGATCAAAAACTGCAGCGTGAATTGGCCAGCCTGCCGCTGCCCAAGCAGGAAGAGGAGATCAAACGCCAGATCGTACAAGCGCAGACGCAGCTGAAGAAACAGGAGAGCGAAGTCGACGACTTGCGTCCGGCGCCCGATAATCTGGCGGCCATCGAATCCGAACTCACCGATTTGGGCGATCCGCAATCGCAGGCAAAGGCCTTGCTGATAAAAATCGACGCTCGCCCCAAGCTGGAGTCCGATCAAAAGAAAACAAAGAAGGAACTCGATAAAACCGAAAAACAAGCCGCTCAAATCCGGACTCGGCTGGATGATTTCGCCGATCTCGATCGGCGCCTGACCGATGCCACTGCGCAGCGCGACGAAAGCACGGCGGAGCACCGGCGCTATCTGGAACATGCTGCGGTGGCAGGAAGCTATGCAGCACGGGCGGAAAAATTAGAGACCCTGGATGTCGTACTCCAGGAAGGCAAGGCGGAGAAAGCCCGCCTCGCAACCGAATACCAAAAAATCGATTCGGGCTACGACCGCGCCGAGCACGAGCGCCTCAAACAGGAACACGAGGCACTCGCCAGGGACCACGCCTCCCTGGAAACACGCCTGGCGCTGAGTAAGGAACGTCTCGCCGTCCTGCAGGACGAGATTTCAACCCTTCAGGCAAAAGAGACGGAGCTGCAGTCCGCCGGGCAGGCACGCCAGCGCCTGGAAGTGCTGGCTGAGAGTCTCGATTTCGTGCGTAAAACGGTGCGCCAGGCCGGCCCCTACGTCACGCGCGCATTAGTCCAGGTGATCTCCCTCGAAGCGATGCGCATCTACGCTGAGATCATGGGCGATCACACCTTACGTCTGCGCTGGAACGAGGATTACAGCATCACCATCGAGCAGGGCGGCCAGGAACGCGCCTTCGGCCAGCTCTCCGGCGGCGAGAAGATGGCCGCCGCCCTAGCCGTGCGCCTGGCGCTGCTGCAGGAAATGTCGCAAATCCGCCTGGCCTTCTTCGACGAACCCACCGCTAATTTGGACGACGAACGCCGTGACAATCTGGCCGAGCAGATCACCCAGATCACCGGCTTCGACCAGCTCTTCGTCATCAGCCACGACGACACCTTCGAGCGCGAGACGCACCACGTGATCCGCGTGAGCAAGGACGGCGGCAGCAGCCGGGTGGAGGCGGGTTAATGCTCGTGCCCGAGAGAATCCTCATCGACCCAACTAATAAAGCTTCTTTCGGGATTATGGATCGACGGGAATCGTCATTATCCGTACCGCATAATGAACCGCTGACCTTCGCTCCCCTGTTCGAAACGCGGGAATGATTGAATATATCGCGGATAAGCAGTGTCACAAAATATCATCGGGGGACGTTACAGGCATATACTCTTCAGCACGTTCTTTAATATTGACGGGGGATTTCATTGTGAATAGCTGTATTATTGGAGCACTCATCTAGGAGGAGGATTCAAAGATGACCCTAAAACAATCCATTCGTTTGTGTTTAATTCTTGTGTGTTCATTCTTGGCAGCGTCCCTCGCAAGCTGCCGGCCGGCTCCGGATTGTGATGCTCCGGAGTTCCTGGTAACGAAGGAAGTCGACACTAACGATGGCCGCTGCACTGCGGACGACTGTTCGCTGCGCGAGGCCATTCAGAACGCCAATTACTGCTCCGGCCCCGATGTCATTCGGCTGCCGTCCGGAATCTACACGCTGTCGATCACCGGCACGGACGAAGATGTGTCGCTTAGGGGAGATCTCGACATCTTAGGCGATGTGATCATCATTGGCGAAGGCACACCTGAAATCGACGCCAACGGGATCGACCGCGCCTTCGACATCGCCGCTGCTGCAAATGTGACCCTGGAAGGATTGTTGATTCGCGACGGTACGGCGCTGGAAGGCGCCGGAATCCGCAACAATGGCGTTCTTCAATTAACGGACGTCGGCGTGTTCAGGAACGAAGCCACCGAAGACGGGGGAGGGATTTACAACCTCGGATCGCTCACGGCAGATCAAGGTCTGATAACAGAGAACACTGCCCTTAACGGCATCGGAGGAGGTATCTACAACGAGGGGGATGTGCTGCTGACCGATACAATCGTTGCCAACAACATCAACTACGGCATCTACAATGAGGGCACATCGCTCGAATTGGTGGACTGCACTGTAGGCTACAACATTGGTGAAGGCATCTCGTCCTTCAAGTCATCACCGCCATCGGTGCCTGTCACGCTGACAAACACTGAGATCATTGGCAATGAAGGATACGGTTTCTACGGCATCAACGCCGAATTAACCATAACGGGGGGATCGATCAGCAACAATCAAAACTCCGGCGTTTTCAATCACACAAACCTGACCATGACGGGCACGACCGTGAGCGGGAATAATTCGACCGACGTTGGGGGCGGTCTGTACCTGGTGAACATCATCTCAGCTACGATCGAGAACAGTACCATCAGCGGCAACAATGCATCAGGCGACGGCGGCGGGATTTACTACTGGGGCTTGGGAGGTACGGGCGGTGTGCTCTCGTTGATCAACGTCACCGTGAGCGGAAATACTGCCGGTGGAAATGGGGGAGGCATCATCGTCGCCTCGAATCCGCCCAGCATGATGGAACTCTACTACGTGACCCTCTCCGGTAATCAGGCAGGCGGATCGGGGCAGGCGATCTACAACAACAGCACGGTGAATCTTCACAATACGATCATCGAGAGCCCTAATCCGGGGAACTGCGCCGGCAACCCGTCTGAGGTTGTCTCGTTGGGCTACAACATTTCCAGCGACTCAACCTGTCTGAGCGGCGGCACGGATGACCTGCCCTCAACGGATCCGTTGTTGGAGCCCCTGGCGGACAATGGCGGCGGTACAATGACGCATGCCTTGGTACTGGGAAGCCCAGCAGTGAACAGCGCGGATACGGCCAACTGCCCTGCAACCGATCAGCGCGGTATCTCACGCCCAAGTGGTTTTTTTTGTGACCGAGGGGCTTTTGAATTAATTGTGCTTGAAGTGGCTGAACCGGAAGTGGTCGAACCGTTAGTGACATCAACACCAATACCGATCCATATCAATTTCAACGCCGATGATTACCGCATCGCCCAAGGCGAATGCACCATCCTGCGTTGGCAGGTGGACAACGCCACCGAAGTCTTTCTCGAAGGGGAGAATGTCGAAACACTCGGGGCACAGCAGGTATGCCCGTCGAAAACCACGACTTACGAGATGCAGGTGCCCTCGCCCGAAGGGGAGCAGGAGGCGAAGGTGACCATTGAAGTCGTGGCGCCACCAGCGGCACCAACCGGCATGCAAATCACCAACATGGTTTGCGATCCGGAATACCAGATCACGTTGAAATGGACGGACCAGGCCGACAATGAGACAGGATATCGTTTATATCGTGATGGAACTTTGATCGCTACTCTACCGGCTAACTCCACTAGCTACATAGATACACTCTCGGACCAAGCCTTACATACCTACTCTGTGAAAGCTTATAACGAGGCTGGTGCCTCAACGAGTATCTCCGTCACGCAGACTGATTTTTGCCATATATATAAGTAGCTCGTGCATTTAGTCTACTCTCGCACTGGGGCTGTCCCTCAGAGACAGCCCCTTTTCTATTTCATACGATTCATTCCGGCAGATAATTCCATGCCGCTGAATAGCGGTGAAACACTATCCTCGGTTAAGCAGTTATCACCACAATCAGATAGACTTTATCAATCCGGTAGAACAGTTAGTGTAAATTATTTTCTGTAAAAGTTAGTAGGTCAAGTGTTATCCTTTCAGAAGTCTGCAAACCCAAGAAAGGAATCACCATGACCTACCAAGATGATTGTACCTTACCAAACAATTTCCTGGAACAACTCACCGAACAAGGACTGGAAGGACTGCCAGATCTGATCCGCATTCTCGTAAACGAAGCCATGCGGATAGAAAGGCAGTCGTATCTGGGAGCTGGTCCTTACGAACGCACACCGGATCGGTGCGGGCGGGCCAATGGATACAAGAACAAGACGGTCAAGACCCGACTGGGAGAGATTGACTTTGCCATCCCACAGGTGCGAGAAGGTGGGTTCTACCCCGGAGCACTGGAAAAGGGTTTGCGTAGCGAACGGGCTTTGATGCTTACGCTGGCAGAGATGTATGTGCAGGGCGTTTCAACCCGCAAGGTGGCGGCGATCACAGAGCAGCTCTGCGGCACGTCGGTCTCCTCAACCCAGGTTAGCCGGGCGACGTCAATGCTCGATGAAGTCTTGGATGCCTGGCGCAAACGTCCTCTGGGGGAAGTGATCTATCTGTATCTGGATGCCCGCTACGAGAAGGTACGCATGGATGGTCAGATACGCGATGCAGCGATTTTGATCGCCTGCGGCGTGGGAAAAGCGGGGAAAAGGAAGATTCTCGGCCTTTCCGTGTCACTGAGCGAAGCAGAAGTGCATTGGAGAGCCTTCCTGAAGGACTTGGTCGATCGGGGAATGCGCGGCGTGCGGTTGGTGACCAGTGACGATCATACCGGGTTG
Organism: Anaerolineales bacterium; assembly: GCA_034430425.1. Classification (GTDB taxonomy): domain Bacteria; phylum Chloroflexota; class Anaerolineae; order Anaerolineales; family E44-bin32; genus WVZH01. Next base: position 29,211 of record DAOUEK010000050.1, read on the forward strand.
GAAGTTGCACGAAAGGCGGTGCTGGAAGGCGTCCCCTGGCAGCGCTGCCAGTTCCACTTGCAGCAGAATGCGAGCAGGTACGTTCCCCGCAAATCGATGCGCAAGGAGGTGGCGGAAGATATCCGCACGATCTTCAATGCACCCGATCGAGCAACGGCAGAAGCCTATCTATCACAAATGGTGGCAAAGTATGCTGATGTCGCTTCAAAGCTGTCGGCCTGGATGGAGGAAAACCTGCCTGAAGGTCTGACGGTATTCTCCTTCCCGAAGATGCACCAAAATCGCCTGCGCACGACCAATGGTTTGGAGCGTATCAGCCAGGAGATCAAGCGTCGAACACGGGTCGCACGTATCTTTCCCAACGAAGCATCTTGTCTACGGTTGGTGAGTGCGATCTTGATGGAGACCAGCGAGGAGTGGGAAACGGGAAGAGTATATCTGAGTATAGAAGATGATTGATCGGGCAGATCGTTCTGAGAGGAGCTTGATCATTTTACAGAAAAGATGTTGCACAATC
>DAOUEK010000051.1:0-6250 GCA_034430425.1 Anaerolineales bacterium
TTGGCGCGTTCGAAATCATGCAGAATCGCCAGCGTGCCATCCGTTGAGCCGTCGTCACGTGCCAGAATAGTGCAGCGTTGTTCCGATTGACCACGCAGGGATTCGAGAAGCTCTGGCAGCCAGCGCTCACCGTTGTAGGTCGCGAGAAGGATTTCGATCATCCCTGATCGCCAGTGGGGATTTGGAGTGGTACTTCCAAACATCCCTGTAATTGTTCTTCCCACGAAGTCACTGCAAGCCCAAAGGTGTGTTGGATGCGTTCCTTCAAGAGTACAGAGTATGCGGGCCTACTGGTAGATGTTGGATACTCTTCCGAAGAGATTGGAATCACTGATTGCGTTTTAAACGTCCCTCGGTCTGGATGGTTTTCCAGGATCGATTTCGCGAAATCGCACCAACTCACCTCGCCGCTGGACGAATAATTGTACACACCTGAAATCTCTTCAAATAAAGAATGAATCGACCCGAGATGCCTCTCAGTAGCTTTTGTGAGAATATCTGCAGTCACCTCAGCAATCGAACGACACCACGTCGGACATCCTACTTGATCATCAACGATTCGGAGTTCTTCTCGTTCATTCGCCAATCGCAGGATGGTCAGGTAGAAATTGCTACCACGACTCCCATACACCCAGCTTGTACGAAGGATGATATATGCCCCATCCACAGCTTCAATAGCTCGATCGCCCGCGAGTTTACTCTCCCCATAAACACCCAATGGATTGGGCTCGTCCTCCTCCGAGTATGGCTCGCGCTTGGTGCCGTCGAAGACATAGTCCGTTGAATAGTGCACCAATTCAGCGTTCAGATCCTTAGCAACCTCGGCCAGAATTCCGGGTGCTTCGCCGTTAATCCGCATGGCGATCTCGGGCTCAGATTCGGCTCTATCCACAGCCGTATACGCGGCGGCATTGACGATCAGATCGGGCTTCGTCTCGAAGGTGAAATCCCGCAGCTGCTTTAGATCCATGAAATCGATCTCAGGCTGATCCACAGCGACGATCTCCCCCAACGGCGCTAACATACGCTGAAGCTCCCAACCCACCTGTCCGTTTTTGCCAAAGAGCAAGATTCGCATGGCAACCTATTCGATTTCCTTATTCGCTAGTCTCAGCAAGTAATCGCCGTACGAATTCCCCGTCATCAAGCCGGCGAGATCACGCAATTCCTCATCGCTGATGAACCCCATGCGATAGGCGATTTCCTCCGGACAGGAAATCATGATTCCCTGGCGTTCTTCCAACGTCTGCACGAAGGTAGCCGCCTGCAGCAAGGCTTCATGTGTCCCGGCATCGAGCCAGGCCACGCCCCTTCCAAGAACCTCCACGCGCAGCTGGCCGCGCTCCAGGTACACTCGATTCAAATCCGTGATCTCCAATTCACCGCGAGCCGAAGCTTCTAAATTGCTGGCAATGTCCACTACCTGTTTATCATAGAAATAGATTCCCGGAACCGCATACTGCGAGCGTGGATGCTCCGGTTTCTCCTCGATACTTAACACTCGTCCATCATCGTCGAACTCAACGATGCCATAACGCTGTGGATCGCGCACCCCGTATGCAAATACAACCGCCCCTTCTTTCAATTGCGCCAAGCGCCGGAGCTTCTCGGGGAGATCTTGGCCGAAGAAGATGTTATCGCCCAGGATCAAGCATACCGGCTCTCCGTCCACGAACTCGCCCCCCACTATAAAAGCATCCGCCAGACCGCGGGGATCGGGCTGTTCAGCATAGGCAAAGGATAAACCCCACTGCGTTCCCTCCCCCAGAAGTTTTTGATACAGCGGCAATTGGTCCGGCATGCTAATGACCAGGATCTCCCGTATTCCTGCCAGCATAAGCATCGATAGGGGATAGTAAATCATCGGTTTGTCATAGACGGGTAGTAATTGCTTGCTCACGCTCAGCGTTATAGGATGAAGGCGCGTTCCTTTTCCTCCTGCTAAGATGATTCCTTTCACGTCCTATACTCCTCGGCCCTCATAGTTGATGGATAGCCAGGATTGATAGTCTTTTTCGAGGATGACCGCATCCAGCCAATCCCTTCTTTCCAAATACCATTGTACGGTCTGACGAAGACCACACTCGATATCGTACTGTGGCTCCCATCCCAGTTCGGTCCGAATTTTGCGGATGTCCATGGCGTACCGGCGGTCGTGCCCCGGTCGGTCGGCGACAAATTGAATCAAGGATTCGCGAGGTGAGATACCGGAATCGGGGATCAACTCATCGAGTACAGCGCATATCTTATGCACGATCTCCAGGTTGGTCGTCTGGTTGTCACCGCCGATGTTATACGTCTCACCCAACCGGCCCTGCCGAAGTACGTACAGCAGCGCTTCGCAGTGGTCTTCGACATGCAGCCAATCACGAATCTGTTTGCCGTCGCCGTATACCGGTAGCGTCTCACCTTGCAGCGCCTTGAGAATCATCAACGGGATCAGTTTTTCAGGGAATTGATATGGGCCGTAATTATTGGAGCAATTCGATATCGTGACCGGCAATCCGTAGGTATGTGCATGCGAGCGCACCAGGTAATCGCTGGCCGCTTTCGAGGCGGCGTAGGGCGAATTCGGTGCATAAGGCGTCGTTTCGGAGAAAGCTGGATCTTGCGGGCCGAGTGAGCCGTAGACTTCATCGGTGGAAATATGATGAAACCGCGCTTCATCCAAGGAAATTGTCATCTCTTCGATCCAGACCTTGCGAGTAGCTTCCAATAACGAAAAGGTTCCGACGATGTTGGTTTGGATAAACGCTGCCGGTCCGATGATCGAGCGATCTACATGGGATTCTGCCGCGAAGTGGATGATCGTGTCGATGGCGTGATCACGCAGGAGAGTTTCCGCTAGCGCCTGGTCGCATATATCCCCCTTCACGAATGTATGTCGCTCTGGGGCGCTGAGGTCAAACAAGTTATGCTCGCTTCCAGCATAGGTTAGCTTATCGAGGTTGATGATCTTCACCCTAGGCTCTTCCCGAAGCAAGTGGCGAACAAAGTTAGAGCCGATAAACCCCGCACCTCCAGTAATCAGAACGTTCTTCATCTCTCCCACTTCCCTTGTAGATGTCTTATGTTCAGCCACATGAATCCATGCTCAATCGTAGTACTCGGCTTGCGAAAATAGGCCTCCGCGTTCGTCTTTGTCAGAGAGAAGCGGCTTTGTCCCTTCCATAATAGGCCAGGCGATGGCCAAATCACGGTCATTCCAAAGCAGCGTGCGCTCCCACTCCGGCGCATAGAAATCGGTCGCTTTGTAGAGCACCTCCGCCCAATCGGAAAGCGTGTAATACCCATGGGCGAAACCCGGCGGAATCCATAACTGGTTTTTCCCCTCGGCAGAGAGCGTGACACCAACCCATTGGCCAAACGTCGGCGAGTGCCTGCGCAAGTCTACGGCTACATCGAAGACCTTGCCAACGGCAGCACGCACGAGTTTTCCCTGTGCGTGCTGGATTTGATAGTGCAAACCACGCAGCACCCCAAGCTTCGAACCCACGTGATTATCCTGCACGAATTCCAAATGGATACCCTGGTTCTCGAAGAGGCGCGCCTGGAAGGATTCAAAAAAGAAACCGCGATCATCCTCGAAGATCCGGGGAGTTATCTGCAGGACATCCGCTATTTTGGTGGGTGCAAATTCCACGATTCTCAACCTGTCAGGAGAGATTCAATTGTTACCATCAACGGACTATTTCTCTTGCGTCTCACCGCGCCGTACGAAGCCCTTGGCCTGCAGAAACGCCAAAATCTGCCGGGCATTCTCTTCCGGGCTGTTCTTCACTGTATCCAAGAGAATCTCCGGATGATTGGGTGGCTCATAGGGATCGTCGATCCCGGTAAAGCCCTTGATTTCTCCGCTGCGAGCTTTGGCATACAAACCTTTGACATCGCGCGTTTCGCATACCTCCAGCGGCGTATCGACGAACACTTCCACGTAGTGATCCTTTCCAACCATGTTTCGAACGTCGTTACGCGTCGCCCGGTAGGGACTCACTGCGGCGCATACGGCGATCCCACCGTGCCGTACGATCTCGGCAGCCACAAATCCAATTCGTCGGATGTTGATATCACGATCTTCCTTGCTGAAGCCCAAACCCTTGGAGAGATTCGTGCGCACCACGTCACCATCGAGTACGGTGATGTGGCGTCCGTGTTCTTGCAGCAAGACCGTCAAAACGGATGCGATCGTCGACTTCCCGGCTCCACTCAAACCGGTGAACCAGATACAGACTCCCTGTCGATGCCGCGGCGGATAGCTTTCGGCGAGAATTTCAGCCACCTCGGGACGGGTGAACCATTGCGGCAGCTCAACACCGTTGTTGAGATATTCCTCCCGTACCTGCGTTCCCGAAATCGAAGCCGTCTGTGCACCTTCCGGCACTTTGGTGACGTCCTCGTATCGATCCTCATCCGGAAGATAGACCAGACTCCGAAAGGGGAGCATTTTCACGCCAAGTTCTTCGCTGTGCTTGGCGACCAATTCCTGCGCATCGTAGGGCCCATAGATCGGATTGCCATTCGAGTCGTTCCCCGGTCCGGCATGATCGCGGCCGATGATGATATGGTTGGCCCCGTAATTGCGTCGAATGAGCGCATGCCATAATGCCTCGCGTGGTCCGGCAAGACGCATGGCCAGGGGCAAAAGCGCCAGCAGGATGCGATCCTGATCGTAGTAACGAGAGGCGAGTGCCTTGTACGTGCGCACGCGAGTGAAATGGTCCACATCGCCGGGTTTGGTCATTCCCACCACGGGGTGGAGGAGTAGTACACCATCGACTTCCTGGGTGGCACGTTTGGTCAGTTCCTCGTGCACCCGGTGCAGCGGGTTACGGGTCTGAAAGGCGACGACGTTAACCCGACCATAGTCCATCAGTCTTTCCCGAGTTTCCTGTGGGGTCATGCGTATTTCTTGATAATCGAAATGGGGGGGTATCTGCAGAACCTGCAGTTTGCCGGAAAGATTATGTTTTCCCCAACGGTGCATTTCGGCAACCAGGGGATGGCGCAAATCCTGGGTGCCAAATACCTTCTGGGCAACTTCGGCACGGTCCCACTCGTAAATCTCTTCGATCGTCATCACGGCGAGTAAATTGTTATTCGCATCACGCAAGACGATGTCGGCATCGAGTTTGATCTCAGCCCCAGGATCGACCGGCAGCGTAATGGGGATCGGAAAGAGATGTCCAGCGGACAAACGCATTTCTTCTACGACGCGTCGGTGATCCTCGACGCCCATGAAACGATCCAGGGGCGAGAAGGCGCCAACGGCAAGCAGCTCCAAATCGCATGCAATCCTCGACGACACCTGGATAGATGGCAGCTTCGATGCATACGCTTTTCGTTCGGCAATTTCTTCCGACGGCACCTGAAGGTCAACCATTTTTCCGCCACAAGGTTGGATGATCAAGGAGGCCTCATTTTTCGGTGCAGTTTCTTTGGGCATACATCCCTCAATATGATATGTTATTTCATATTCATTCACCCGGGAATTTGGGTTGAATTTCCTTCAAACCAATCCATTAAACGATCCGCGACGGGTGCATTTAACCAATCGCTGGATTGTAACATATGCATCCTGGCGGGAGAACGCTCGACTCGATTGGATCGATGGATGGAAGCCCTTCGATTTCGAAATGGTATCCAGAGATCGCCATCCCATCCAGTGAGCAGGGCGAGTTAAAGCCAACGGAAGGCAAAAAGAAAGAGTCCACGCTGGATGGATGTTTTCCATGTCTGCCGGCGATCTCGAAAAGCAAAGACAGATCAACGAAAAACAAGGTCTTCTTGCAGTTTTCAGGCTCGGGATTCAGCTCTTGGCATTGCGCGCACGATTTCTCATCAACGCCCAGCTCTGGAGCCACAGACGAGCATGCAGCCGTAAGGGAAGGATCGGCTCGAGTATCCTTCGCAGGAGGTATTTGAAGTAGATAACCGATAACTTACTGCCACCCAATCGCTTATGGACCTTGATCATCTCCGGCCAGCATCGATCCGCTGAGGCAAGCGACTTTGCATCGCCGTGCAAACGGAATGCCGCCCACTTGCGAGGATGGTAACGGATCGGAGATACACCGGCGATACGCACCCAAAGATCGTAGTCCATGGCGAAGTAGAAACTCGGATCGAGCGGACCGACCATGCGCCAAACGCTGGCGCGGAAAAACGCGGATTGCTGCGGAATGTGAACGTAGCCTCTTCGCAGGCGTTTGTAATCCGTCTCTGCAGCCGGGAACCAGCCGATAATCTCTCC
>DAOUEK010000052.1:0-12321 GCA_034430425.1 Anaerolineales bacterium
AGGATCGTAAAACCGCGGCGCGCCAGCATCCCGGCCAGCTCGACGCCGCCGGGGAGCAAATCGTCCTTGACGAAACGGTTCGGTATGCCCCGATGGATGGCATTGACCTGCTCCCGGCCGAGGTCGTGCACGATGAGCAGGTGGCCGCCGCAGCAGAGCGCGCGGGCTATGTCGGCTGCAGCCGAAAATGGGTCCGAGAAATGCGGGAAGCTGTTGTGGCAGATCACCCAATCGAATCCCCGTTCGAACGACCCCGCAGGGAAGGGCAGCCGGTGCACATCACACTGTATCAGTAAGGCATCCGGGCAGCGCTCACGGGCGCGCTGCAGCATGGCGCCGGCCAGATCGATGGAGACCAGCCGCGCCGCCGCAACGCGGGCGTGAAGAAGGGGAATCAGCGCCCCCGTACCGGTGCCGACTTCCAGAATCGCCCTGGCCAGGCGCAGGTCCGCCGCATAGGGCGCCAGCATCCGCCGCAGGACTTCGCTGCGATTCGGGGGCTGCTCTGCGTCCCATCTTTCCGCCAGGGATTCGAAAAACACACGCCGGCCATCCACGCAAATATCTCCTGCGCACTTCCCGCGCCATTTCAACCCGGCGTGCGAGGTGCGGTCCTTGCCTGTCCGTAGAATATTTTCGATAAACTCGAGTCCGAACGAAGCGCGCATATTCTCTTGCGGATCGAGGCGCGAGAGCGCCGGCCGCAAATGTCCGTTCGTTCGAATGAAGGCACTTGTTGAGAATACGAACGCCTCACGGATGGATATTATAAGCGTTCGTGACAGAAAAATGATACAGATTGGCCGGGCACTCGTCTAGCGCATGTTTCAAGCGGCGTACTACTCCGGGGAACCATCAATCCGTTGCGTCGAACCGCAGCCGGTTGCAGGCCACCCAGCCCATCGTCGACCAGCCCTGCAGCGTAAGACCCTCGACGAGGCATGCCGTGCGATCGGCGTTCACGCTATGCAGCACAACTTCGCTCCCGGCTTCCAGATCTCCCAGCCAGGTGCCGCCGTCGTTTAAGGCGGGACGAGTGAACATGGGCAGGATGGTGATCGTCTCCTGCGGATCGTAGGGGATCTCGTTGGGCAGGACCCAGGCTCGGGCCGGGAAGAAATACAGCGGGGTGCTCGTGGGTTTGATCGAAGCCGGATCTTCGGTTGCTGCGCCGTAGAGCTGCAGCGCTTCCTGGCCGCTGATCTCACGCGGGGTTCCGCTTGTGGTTTGGAGATCGTTTTCGGGTGTACCCGTTCTATTGGTTCCTTCGCCGAAGCGAGAACAACCAACGATCAATATCGCAGCGATAACAACGCTGCTGCCTGCCAGTGCAGTCCGCTTCATGTCAGCATGCCTCCCGTGACGACAGGCCAGAACCAGAGATAGAGAATACCTGAAATCAAAGCGATCACCGCCCAGGGCGTACGGATCGCATGCACATCCGGTTTTGCGCCAAGGTTAAGAAAAACGTAGCGCAATCGTCTCAGCCCATCCGGAAATCCATATTTTCGAAACACAAGAATGACCGTCCAAATAATTGTGCAGCCGACCAAGAGAACAAGGACAGGCCAATCGTGGCCGATCCCGATAAGCCCAATGGCGAGCTGCGCATCCCCGCCACCGAACCAACGCATCCAGAAAAACACAGAAACCAGGACAATACCTAAAACGAGAGGAATGCTGCTTCCGCTTCCAATGTATACTGCTGCCATCGATGCCAGGATTAAAACCAGACTCCACATACCCCCGGACGTGCACCAGATCGCAAGCAGATAATACAACGCTTCCACCCAAAGCCGGTTCCATAATAGAACGAACAACCCGATAGACAAAATTCCCAATCCCGCGCCACGGGGGATTTTTCTGATCCTGTAATCAACCCGCGCTGCCCAGAATAAGACAACCGTCGTTAGAATAGGAACAAGAATTCTCATCTCTCTTATTTTTTCCGAGTTGTGTAAACTAGGCCGAATAACCCCCAACAAAACCCTTGAGCCAGGAACTTGATCATCCTAGAAGAAGTGATGCTCATCAGTTCCTAAATCCCTCACGCTCAGATTGCCAACTCTCTTCATAGCTTATTCTCTCGCCGCTTCGTTCAAAGCTAAATGCGGCGCCATGGTAGCGATGGGTAAATTCAATATTACTCTCACCTCGCCGGTTTTTCTCAATGGCCCAACGAACCAATGTAACACCATCTGTATCGACGCCATCCCGGTTGCCCATCAAAGCGACATCCGGTTCATACTGCATGGTGGAATTGCCCCAGAGATTCTCGAAATGCACTCTTCCCCGACGAATTCCATCGGCATCGGCGGCACCAACAACCATAATTGAAAGCGCGGAGCCCTGGGAAGTTGTACGCATCGCCATGCTTTTCAACCCGGTAAGAACTCGCTCGATGCGCTCGTTCGAATCGAGAGCGCGGGAGGTGTCAATAATAGGAACTCGTTGCACGTAATCAATGATAAGTACAACTCTGTGTTTATTATGGTGTTGGATCGCAAACTCAATGTATCGACTCAGCGACACCAGGTCCGTATTCACCCCATCGCCCATAACCAACCAGATATTGCGCATGCGGTCGGTTAATCTCGACCAGGATTCGGTTCCCCTTGGCACCCTCGAAAGGACTTCATCGAGCATGTGCATTTTATAGTCCGGTTGTTCGGAAAGAATCCGGTTGCGCTCTCTAATCGTTTCGATATACGCCTCGCGAAGCGAGTCCATGGTGATATGCTCATCAGGACTAACGGCAAACGAATTCTGACACAATAATCGTTCCCAAAGCGTGACGGTACTATGCTCGTAACAAACGATAATGGCAAGGGCATCGTTAACTGCAATATAATTGGCAATTTGAAGAACGAGCGCGGTTTTTCCGATATTCTGAACGCCTCCGATGATCGTCAGATCGCCAGCATGCAATCCACCACCCGAATAATGATCGATGGGGCTAAAACCCGTAGGGATGGGCCAGAAGATGTCTTCACAGCCCACAGCCAGTTTTTCTTCGATATTAAGCGCCACTTCTTCAATATCCTCTGGCGCCATAACAAATGGAGGTAGATGAAATCCCTTCGGGGCTTTTGGCATGATGGCTATTCCCTCATTCTATCAACGTAACTCTGTTCAGTCCTCTAATACCTTGATCTCCGAAGCGATGCGATACTTGGGAAGTCTTTTCGTGCCAGATTGAACGCTTTCTGTTACCCTTGTGCCTAATGTTTTTCGTATTCGGTTTCTTAATTTTCGCAACCGCTCCGTCGTTGTAATGGGATCCACTTCAAAATCTTCGCCCCAGACATGCATTATGATTTCTGGGCGATCAACGTATTTCCAGCCACCAACGTCGCGAGCAGCCGCCAGCAGCTTTATTAGCTTGATTTGGACGTGGGGAACAACGATCTCTGTACATCCTCTCTTGAAAACCGCTCGATCCAAGTCAAGCACTCCGTCACCGATCTTGAGACTGATATTTGTTGACCTCTTCAACGGTTGTCCTTCCAGGCGTGCTCGCAATGTTTCCATTTGTTGGAGCATTGCCTTCGGCCGATAAGGTTTCCGTAAATACAGATCCGCCCCTCTAGACAACAAATCCCACTCAGGGTATTCTTCGAAAAATCCAGACAAAATGATAATGATTAGATCTTTTCCAAATTGCTCACGCAGAAGAGGTACGATTTCTGCAGAATTTCCATCTTCCAGGTTCAGATCAAGAATTAACCATCCAGCTTTCGTTATGCTGACGAGATTTACTACTTCGGCTCTCCATTTCGTGATTGATACATCAAACCCTCCGATCACGTTCAGGATTTTCATCATTTCGGAAGCACGCTCTTGATCATCCTCTGCAAGGACTACGCGTTCGTAATCTCTTTGTGTCACTACTATCAACCTCCCTACTTGAAGCGTTAATCATCATATGCCAGGGGAAAGAACACCTCGAAACAACCTCCCCCTTCTTGCATATTGCTGTGACAAAGCAAACCGCCGCCATAGGCACGAGAAATCGCCCTCGACAAGGTTAATCCAACCCCCATACCATAATCCGCCCTGACGCCCCTTCTTCGTCCCTCTTTATAACTCGCTAAAGGCGAGAAGATTTTATCGATGTCCGCCGGATCAACCCCTGGACCCTCGTCTTGAACAAAAACACGTGCAAAGTCATTATCCTCCGCAACAGTTATCTTTACAGCACCATCCTCAGGAGAAAAAGACGCTGCATTGTGTAAAAGATTGCGAAGGATCGAGTACACATGCTGATCACCTACAACATCCATTCGTTCTGCATCATCAGGAAATTCGAGAATAAACGACAGATCAGGCCAGGCCTGACGAATTTCATCGATTGTTCCACGGAGGGATTCGGAAAGAGAGATAATATCCCGTTCAACAGGAAGCACATCGTCCACCAGAAATGGTGCTTCACGCATTAAGTGACTCCAATGACTCGCCCGGGCAAGCATTGCTCGAAGTTTTAAAAACCGGTTACTTGTCAACCCGTTGGAAGAATCAAAGGATGTGGCCATAGTGTTCAATGCGCCCTGAAGATCATTGTTGATCTCATGAGCAAGCACCCGCATGATCAAACCAAGATTCTCGATTCCTAAACCCTCTCGTCGTTGAATTACCTCTGTCAGGATGCTACCAATTCGTTGAACAAGTAAATCCAAGCCGGTTGTTAATGCCTGCACCGTCATTGTGCCCGGCATAGCTTTCTTCTCGCCTACTCCAATCGCCATTCCGGTAGAGATATCCCCGGCATTTATCTTCGAGGTCCAGACAAGCACAGGAAAACCATCAATTCTTTGTCGTATTACTCCACGCTTTCTATTCCTAAAAATACCAACGGTCCGAGATTGCGCAGCACTCTGATCTATCAATGACCTGCCCGACATGTCAGCCGACAATGTGCCTTCGGGTATTTTTGCCCCATACATCAACCTGGCTGCAACTCGCCTCTCTGGCTCGTCAACTTTTTCAATCATATCCTTGAGATGATTCTCAGCCCAGTGGATATCCCATTGAAGATCTGCTGGATCAAAGACAATAGGAAGATACTTACGCCTTCTTACTTCGCCTCGGATTAACAAACCGGGAGCTCTAATCAGCAGAATCCATCCCGAATGCTCTGGAAAAACACTCAGCAGCTTCTCACAAATAGGATAGATATTTTCAACATTAAGGGGAACGGAGAGTCCAGAGAGTAAGGAATTCAATTCCTGCAACCAGTCGAAGAGGTCCAGCGCCTTTGTTTCTTGACGTGCAGCGATAATAAGCAAAATACCCATTAATCCACCAAGAATTGCAATGAAAATCTGGATGACGACATCACTCCAATTCCCCACATGTGTATAGAGCGGGAATAGAGTTGCAGAAATCGCAATCGCAGCACTAATCGCGACGATGAAGGACCCCGCGAAATAAAGGAAGAGACGCCGCCTGGACCGGGCGATTCGTCTTCGAAAGTGACCTAGCATGATCGATTTACCCCCAAAGTCATCTAACCCCTAAAACTGCCGCCAGGTAACAACCCGACTGACTGCGTAAGTTTCTTTAAGAAATGGACATGGTCCACGGTTTTATATCTTCGGTATCGCGTTACCGCTCTTGAACCCCCACCATCTTGTCTGGAAAAGAATGTCTTCCATATATCTGAGTGCGACTTGTGGTATCAAACGCTTGAAAAACCCCCGTATCTGAAAAACAATGAATACGGTATTCACAATCCCCACACATATGCCATCCTCGTATCCATCGCGGAACATACAAACCATACCGGATACCAACAATCACAGACCTTGACAATGCATCCAGATAATTAAGTCCATCACGAATGCGAGGCGAAAACTCCTGCGACTCCCCAGAAGGAAGATGATATAGACTCACACGTTTAACGATGTTTCTACCGGTGAAACTATCAGGAGCCAATTTTGCCCACTTGAACGCCAGGATACGTATGTCCATGGCCATACTATTTAACGAGGGCAACATTTCGTTAAAAAGGAATACGATGGTTTCAAGTTTCTGCGTATAAACGTTGCTACATGGATCCTTGGAAGGTCGACCGACTCCTCTTGATCTATCCAGTTCCTGGACGATATCGGCTCGACACTTTAGTGTTACAGTTGGCAGATCAACCACCATGGACACTCCGACACCGAGAACTCTACTTGGATCAGGCAAATGGATCCGCTCTGCCATGTCCATCGAATTCGAGAATGCATCCGCAAAGCCTATCGGAGATTGACGAGTATCTTCATCGCGAGCATTAATGCCTACCATCCCAATTGCTTCCTGATGACAATCAATCTTCGTACGCAGATTCGATAGTCCCTTGGTTATTGCTTCCTCGCGCCCAACGCGTTTCATGATGGAATCCCTTCCATCCATGCCATCCTGTGCTTCAAAAGTCCTTTCTTCGAAGCGATTCAGCAAAGTCCGCCGTCTTTGGTGGTACTCCACAAGATGCGAAGTTAGGGCATCAGACAACTCCCAAGTATCAAGCCAATATCTCCATATCGACCCTAGACTTTCCCCAAAGGAAAAATCTGGCTGCTTTCGGATATTGCGGTAATAAAGGCGAATCGCTGAGCGAATCGACTCCCGCACAAGGCTTTCACCCGTGCGATTTCCTCCCAACCCGGCGACATCGGATGCCCGCCCTTTGCGTCTCCACCAGACTCGTAATGGACAGTAAGCCCAGTCTCTTACATCTTCTAATTCAAGTGTAGGTTTCAAAGGACCTTCTGCAGCCATATCTTGTCCAACAAAGTGTTCAAATTCCGTTCGGCGACCAAGCATTCCAGGAAAGCAAAGTCCCTTCAGAAAGCAAGGGTGATTTTGATGAATGTAGTTCAAGAACATACCAGGACGGATGAGGGGTTCCATAATAAGGACGCCATCTCTTGGCCAGGATAGAATAAATGATTCTTCCTTCATAATCTAACCACGCGGCTGCGATATCAAAACGCATACCCAGCATGTGAATTGAATTAACGACGCCCGATTTCCCTTTGCGAAAGCCGGGTATTTTCATCAGGATTCCTTCATCCGGAGCAAGGATACGCCGACCCAGCAAACCCTTTCGTCGCGAATCCCGAGAATTGCAGTAAATAACATGGTCAGCTATTCTCTGATTGCCCGCACGAATAACCAATCTGGATTTATCTGGAATATCCATGCTTAGCCTTGGCACTGGGTTTATTTCGAGTCCTTGAGCCCCCAAAAGATTACCCCCGTTACTCCCTGGAACATTCCCTTTGAAAGTGAAGGTCCTAACTTTCGTGATAGATGAATGTGCCCTCATAAGGATAAATACCAGGCGGTATAAAATGACACTAGCTATAAAAGTAGTGATTAAGACAAAGTTGCTCTCGCCTTGGTAGTAATTCCTTTTTCGGTATCGAAAGCCCAAATAAAAGATAAAAATCCGACGACTGTTACAATCAATTCAATCGAAAATGATGAATCTGACCCCTAGGCAAACATGCCAATGATGCCGGCAATCGAAAGAACCATCCCCATGTAGAGCAATCAATTCTTTGCTTTTTAATTATTGCTATCTTGATTCGCCACATTACCCCCTAGCCCATATCGCAATCATTCTATCAAAAGTGACATTGTCTGTACATTCCACAACACCAATATTGAACTTAAGATCCTCGATTTTTTATTCAAATCCCTAAGTTCCCTGATATAAAAAAACACCATTCAAAGCATAATCGATCCAATAATGTAAAAAATGATACCCCCGATTACGAACGTCAAGATATTGATTGAAATGGTATTTTTATTAACCCAACCAAGAAAACCCTCTTGATCTCTATCATTGCGTTTTGGAGCCGTGGAAGAATTGTTCAACCACGAGCAATCGTCCAACCAAATTCGATCCATAGAGTCATGATCCTGTTCAATCAACGATTGATCATCCACATTCATCCTCCGATACTAAGTGATAGCTTCAGTCTTCTTTTTCTGGAACCTCGAGTCCAGGAACATCCAGCTCATCATCTGGGTCTGACAGAAAACAGGAAATCGCTTCAGACAGCACATCCTGCCGCCTTGATTCCAAGCTACGTATTATTCCCTCAACAACTTCGTCATACTCATCGGAATCCTTTTCACACTGGTATTCATCATCACCAACATCCATACCACCTCTTCTCTCCCCCGTGCTACTTCACACTCCCGTTCGTGGCCTGAGACATGCCCCAAATAACATCACAATCCAATCCCAACAATTACGTCAACCCGGATTCATTTTTTTTGCTTTCCAAATCTTCCACTACAGCGATATTCGGTCGACAGATTGATAACACAATCCAACGCAAACGGATGAGTTTTACCGTTGTATCGATCCCGGCGTAGATGTTCAATGATCTACAGAGAATCTACGACAATGAACTCGTAACCTCACCTGCCTCATCTTGATCAATCAACGGCTCTTCGAACCCCATAATGAAATCCCGTCTCTCCTCGGCGGTCATTTCTCCCTTCGAAGTTATATGCTGCGAAGAATCGATATTATCGGGTATCTCCTGTCCTCCTGGCCCCTCCCCCCAGTAATAATCGACAGGGAGCGATTCACCTTCAACCCCATTGGTTTCGAGATCGGACAACAAGATACGTGCTGCTTGCGAACAGGGAGAACCAAGAGGAAGCCAGGATTGGACCGAACGAATCCCTCGGTTGCTGATCGTCTGTCCGTATTCCTCAAAAACCATGAGCATTTCGAGTGCGCCTTGCATAGCAGTTTCGTATGGGAGACTGTAGCTGGCTCGCAAGCCGCAGATATGATCGGCGAGAAGTTGGTCGAATTCAGGAGGAGGCTCACTTTCAAAATAAAAAGGTCGGCTTAGTCCTCCCGCTTGCCTTTCAAGCCGTACATACGCTTTGTGGGGCTCAAGACTGAGAAGCGTATCCGCAGTTGGACCTCCTTTCTCTCCACTGAGCTCTTTGGTAGAGATATACGCTGCGTCTTCGCCGTTCATCGTAAAAGCAAAAAGGGAATACACACCGCTCAGGATGATCTCCGGGATTTCCGGATTTTGTTTGCGCAGGCTGGCCATGGATTGCGTTCCCAGGATCATGCGGCCGCCATATTTCCGCATCTGCTGGATGAGATCTTCCCAGGCAACACCCGTGAACGTCTGGAATTCATCAATTACAAGGATGACCGGCACACGATCGTGCGCTGCGCTTTCTCCCTGCCGAATCAATGCCATAAGAACGATGTTGATCATCAACGAGCCCACGAAATCGCTGACTTCGGAGCCGTACCTGTTCTTGCCGGTATTGATCACCAGGACGTTGCGATTTTGGATAATCTCACCGAGATTCAATTTCGATTCAGGACAGCTAAATATCGGCAGCATCGGTTCTTCTTCAAAGCGATGGGCTTTCGAGAGAACGGGTTGGATCACCTGTTCACGAAAATTGCGCGTAAGATCCTCATAGTCATGCAGAAAATATTTCGCAAGTGTTTTTCGATGAGGACTTCCCTCCAAATCCCGGGCGATGAATTCCCTGCGGACTCTCACGTCCGCGTTGAGCACCGACGCAAGCTGTGACAAACCCAGACACGCATCTCTCGGACGAAGCTCGTTGGCGGCTGTGAGAAGTTGAACCCCCCGCTTGAGTGGAATCTGCATCCTCGGCCCCCAATACCTCGTCCACAACGATTGGCCGATATCCACGATGGAATTCGTGACCGCGAGGACGTCCCATCCCTCCCGATGGACATCGAGGGGGTTCAACGTGTAGGCGTAGTCTCGATCGGTGATATCCAAAATCCGTATCCGCTGCGCATCAGCGGGATCGAGCGTGCCGATAAATTCGTTTACCAGATCGCCATGTGGATCGATGAGGATCACAGCCGGTCGGTCGTTGTCCTTCATTGCCGCATGCGAAAGATGGAGCATCAATGTGGATTTGCCGGCATCCGGCTTGCCGATGCAGAAGATGTTGTGCTTCAAGGCCGTGGATGAGATATTGACCGCCTTTTTAACCCCGTCCGCCGTGAGGTACGTGCCGATCTTGTAAAAGCCCTTCACGTCCTGCGGGTCGGGTGAACGCACCTCCACACCCCGGATCGGAACCAGCCCCGGAGAGATGCGATCGTTGATGATCGGTGGATGCCAAAGACCGGCGATTTCATCCGTGCCGAGCCACATCCATGAACTTGATTGTATGGTTTGGTGCATTGGCCATGGACCAAAACCTTGGCATGGATCCGCTGCGATCGCGAAGCCGTTGCCCCCTGCCACAGCGTATTGACCCATGACACTCTCCAGCCGTTCAGCCAGGATGCGAGCCTCCCCGGGCGACCTCGCCCAGACACTGGCCCGCAGCATCGCCTGAAAGAATGCGTCCTGGCAGACGACCTTCTGGCGCACGAGCGAGAGATCAGCTTCATGCCAGGGATCGCCCGGTTGACCGAGAAAGCGCCAGAGCAACCCGCCGAGGGAGATGCCGATCAAGGAGAGGAATGTGAAAGACAGCCAATTCCCCCGGATTGCCGTCACGCCCATGACGAAAGCGAACAGGATCACAACCAGGTAGGCGATCCCGTTCGCCCAGGTGTGGCTTTGCGGCAGCGGTGTTTGCCCGAAAGATGAGGCTTGCGAAGCAATCCCGTTTCCTTCGTCGACGGCATAGCCGCGCTGGAACTCCAACTTGAGCCGGCGTTGAGTCCTGGCCAGCCAGTCTGGTTCACCCTTTCTCCCCAGAAAGACCTGCAGCCAGATGCGTTCGTGCGCTTCAAGCCCGAGCGTCGCCGCCAGCAGCGAGTGCACCGGATCGCCCTGCAGGAACGACGTCCACGTGCGGATCGGCAGGTAAGCGGCTTCCTGCAATCGAAAGGAAAAATCGTAACGGGCGACGTTCGCCTGTGCATTGGTTAACGCACCCACAGGATCATCATCCAGCACACGCAGCACAGCGCTGGGCCAGAGTGTCTGGATCTTCCCCGCCAGGTAGCGCAGGTTCTCCCGCAGCCCTCGCACGAGCATCACGCGGCGGTCACCGGCGCCATACACCTCCAGCGCCAGCGGAAGGGGGATCGAACTGAGAAACTGCCCCACCGCTTCTGCCTCCACCTCGTTGTGCGCCGGCAACAACAATTCTGCGACGCAGGGTGCCGCAGGCGGGGCCGGGAACCGGGCCGCACTTTCTTCCCCGCTGACCCAGCCCAGATCCACAAGAACGAGTTCGCTGCCGCAGCGGCTGCAGCGCATCCCCTGGCCGGCGCCCTGCGCCAGCGTCAGGGAGAGATGGCATTCCCGGCAGGCGACCGCGGGTTCGGAGAACATGCACGCCCCCACAGAAGGGAGATCGATTTCTCCCTTCTCATTCTTCCATTCATTGTATGAACGATAGAGATTTTCCTGGCGTGACGCAGCCGTCGCGCTAGCGGGACATGGGCGTCCTTCGACTGCGTTCGCTTCTGCGAAGCTCACTCCGCTCAGGATGAAGAATAGAAGTGCACAAAGCTGCGCGTTCCGCTCAGGACGATGGGGGCTTAACTGTTGGCGCCGGATATGCATCCGGTGCCGATAATGGGTGGATATTTATCCATCCGTTTGCACACCATAATGGGAATCGGGGGACAAAGCATTTCCACATCAAAAGCATCACATCTCGAAGCGAAGATTTGCAGATTCAAATCTGCCCAATACCGGTTGCAGATGAATATCCACAACCAACGTAAAGAGCTGGGTTTCGGTCTCCCGCAACCCAACCTACGAATTGCTTGAAATTTGAACCTGTTTTCTATAAAATATGAACCATAGGTTCATATATGGTCGAATTCCCCGAATGGACGGCGATCCACACCCACATCCTGGCCCTGGAAGAGGCCGGGCTGGTCACGCGCACCTTCCGGCGCCTCGATCCCCGGCGCCAGCAGGCCATCCTGCAGGCCATCCTCGACGAAGCCATCGAGGTCGGCCCCACGTCGATCAACATCAAACGCGTGGCCTCGCGCGCCGAGGTCTCCGTCGGCTCGCTTTACAACTACTTCGGCAGCCGTGACAATCTGCTCGCCTTCACGGTCGAAATCTGCACGCGCTACGTACTGGATATGTTCGCGGCCTTCCAGCCCTACCTCGTCGCCATGCCGCTGCGCGAAGCGCTGGCAGGATATCTGCAGGGCGGGCTGGACTGGAGCGAGACGCAGGCCGGCCTGGTGCAGTTCTTCGTGCGCGCCGCCTACCAGGGCGACGAAGCGCTTTATCCACGCTGTGTGGAACCGATCGCCGAAATGATGCTGGCGATCGTAACGGAGATGCTCTCACAGGCCGTGGCGCGCGGCGAAGT
>DAOUEK010000053.1:0-7201 GCA_034430425.1 Anaerolineales bacterium
TGCAGTTGGCCTATCACATGGGGTTTTCGAAAGTCATACTTGTGGGCGTGGATCACCATTACGATACCAAAGGGCCGGCGAACCAAGTCGTCGTTTCACAAGGTGAGGACCCCAATCACTTTCATCCGGACTACTTTGGCAAAGGTTTTCGTTGGCAGCTTCCGGACCTGATCGGTTCTGAGCGGGCGTATAAAATGGCTAGGGAAAACTTCGCCCGTGACGGGCGTGAGATTCTTGACGCCACCATCGGGGGCCGATTGACAATCTTCCCGAAGGTAAAATATGAAGACCTTTTCTAACCATTTCGTTTGGCCTCTTTTTCGCTGCGTCATGGTCTTCCCCAGACTGGATCGGGGTTCGATTTCGATGACAGCGACTATCCGGGAAGAAGTATGAACGAGAAGCGGCCATCATGTTCCATCGTCATCCGGGCGTTTAACGAGGAGAAGCATATCGGGCGTTTGTTATCCGGTATCATGCATCAAACTATTGATGATATTGAGATTGTCCTGGTTGACTCCGGATCGAGCGACGCAACGATTGCGATTGCCTCCCGTTATCCGGTAAAAATCGTGCATATCTGTCCTGATGAATTTACATTCGGACGTTCACTGAATCGCGGCATCGAGCAAACGACTGCAAAATTCGTCGTCATCGCCAGCGCACATGTTTATCCCGTATATCCGGATTGGATCGAGAAGCTGCTCGAGCCGTTCGAAAATCCGCGCGTCGCGCTGGTGTACGGCAAGCAGCGCGGTAACGAGTCAAGCTGCTTCAGCGAGCAGCAGCAGTTTGCCAAGCTGTTCCCGGAAGATGGCATCGCTGTCCAGCGGCATCCATTCTGCAACAACGCCAACTCGGCTATTCGCCGGTCGTTATGGGAGCAAAACCATTACGATGAGGAGTTTACCGGATTGGAAGACATGGCCTGGGCAAGTTGGGCGCTCAATCAGGATCACGTCTTGTCTTATGCGGCGGATGCGGAAGTGATCCATGTGCATAACGAAACCTCGCCTCAGATTTTCAATCGCTACCGCCGGGAAGCGATTGCCTTGCGGTTGATACAATCGGAGGAACGATTTCATCTCGGGGATTTCTTGCGCCTCTATCTTTCGAATGTGATGAGCGATGGATGGCATGCGCTGCGTGAGGGCGTCTTCTTGAAGGAAGCGAAGGACATTTTAAACTTCCGCCTGATGCAGTTCTGGGGCACATATCGCGGCTTTTCACTGTCCAAGCCTTTGTCGGCTTCTATGAAGCAGGTTTTCTATTACCCGCGCGGTTTCCGCGCCGATGCCGTGAAGCAACGGGATGTCAAGCCCATCGATTATCAGCGCGGTTGACGCAAGGGTCTTTGTTCAGCGTGGATTGTGTTCAATGAAGGGTTGATTGGATTGCGAAAGCTGCGCCCAAGGGACGAAGAGAAGAATGGCTGAAATGAATATTGTTGCATTGGTGCCCATGCGGCATACCTCGGAAAGAGTGCCCGAAAAGAATTTCCGCATCTTGGCGGGGAAGCCGCTCTATACGCACATTCTTGGGACTCTGCAGGAATGTCCTCAGATTTCACAAATCGTGGTGGATACCGACAGCCCGGTTATCGCAAGCGGGATAAGGGAATTGTTCCCCAATGTTCTCATCATTGATCGGCCGGAACACCTGCGCGCAGGCGAGGTACCGATGAACGCCGTGCTGCTGCATGATATCTCGCTATTTGAGGCGGATATCTACCTTCAAACCCACTGCACGAATCCCCTGCTGCGCGCCACAACCATCTCGGAGGCCATTGCGGCCTTCCAACGGTGTTTCCCGGAATATGATTCCCTCTTTTCGGTTACCAGGCTGCAGACGCGTTTGTGGAATACCGATGGCAGCCCATTGAACCATGATCCGTCTGTTTTATTACGAACACAAGACCTGACGCCTGTGTACGAAGAAAATTCCTGCATCTACATCTTTCCAAAGGACATATTCCTCGACCGCGAGAATCGGATTGGTTTCAAGCCAATCATGTTCGAAATAACCGGTGAGGAAGCGTGGGACATCGATGAGGAGCTCGATTTCCTGGTGGCAGATCGATTGATGCAGGAACGAATACGCACCCAATCGGAGAGAAGTTCATGACCATCAGAGTGCTTGTAACCGCACCCTATATCCTCCCACACATGGATCGTTTCAAGCCGATCTTCGAGCAAAGTGGAATTGAGCTTGAGCTTCCCGAGGTCATTGAGCGACTCTCGGAAGAGGAATTGCTCCCGCTTGTGGGAGAGATCGATGGGGCCATTTGCGGCGACGATGGTTACACGGCGCGTGTCTTGCAGGCGGCGGTTCCCCGTTTGAAAGTCATCTCGAAGTGGGGGACGGGGATCGATTCGATCGATAAGGAAGCGGCAGAGCAGCTTGGGATTCGGGTTTGTAATACGCCGGGTGCTTTTTCGGACCCGGTCGCTGACAGCGTCATGGGGTATATGCTCAGTTTTGCACGTCGAATACCATGGATGGATCGTTTTATGAAGCAGGGCAAATGGGAAAAATCACCGGCAAGGTCGCTGCGGGAATGTGTCTTGGGAGTCGTGGGCGTCGGCAACTGCGGAAAAGCCGTCCTGCGGCGAGCGCAGGGTTTTGGCGTGCGTTTACTGGGAAACGATATCCGCGAGATTCCACCGGCGTTTATCGAAGAAGTAGGCGTGACGATGCTGGATTTGTCCGAGCTTTTACCTCAGGTTGATTTCTTGAGTATGAATTGTGATTTGAATCCCACATCGTTCCACCTACTTAGCCGAGAAGGTTTAACATCCATGCAGCCTTCCGCTGTGGTGATCAACACTTCCCGTGGGCCGGTGATCGACGAGCAGGCGTTGATCGAAGCATTACGTGAGGGATGGATCAGCGGCGCTGCCCTGGACGTTTTCGAAGACGAACCCCTGGCGCCGGATAATCCATTGCGCGCCATGGATCAAGTGCTGTTGGCGCCGCACAACGCCAACAGCAGTCTTGCTGCGTGGGAACGAGTACATAAGAATACAATTCGCAATCTCTATGAGGGCCTAGGGATCACACCGCCAGAAAACATCGATCAAATCTGAGACGGTCGAATACTCTCCAGGCAGCATTAATCGGCTGGGTTGTGGCTTGTTGTGCAATCGAATTCAGTGAAGAAAGGGAGAACCTCATGAAGCGGGTAGCGATCATCACGGGTGCAGCAGGTGGCATCGGACGGGCGACGGCAGAGGCGTTCCATGCAGCCGGATATGAAGCGATCGGCATCGACCGGAAGGTGGTGAAGGATTTTCCGGCGGGTGTATCCCTCCACAAAGTGGATTCGTCCTCGGAGGAAAATGTGGCGGCCTTTGCCGCGCGCATGCGAGAAGAGCATGAGAAGATCGACGTATTGATCAACAATGCCGCCATTCAGATTTGCAAACCCCTGGTCGAGATGACGTTGGAAGAATGGAACGCTACGATGGCTTCGAATCTGAGCTCGATCTTTCTTCTGAGTCGTGACCTTTATCCCTTGATCAAGGCAGCCAAAGGGTCGATCGTCAATGTTAGCTCCGTGCATGCCATGGCAACTTCGAACGACATCGCCGCTTATGCTGCCAGTAAAGGCGGTATCCTGGCACTGACGAGGGCAATGGCGTTGGAATTTGGATGCGATGACGTGCGTGTGAATACGATCCTGCCTGGCGCTGTCGACACACCGATGCTGCGAGATGGTATGAGGCGAGGCCATGTATCGGGAACGTTGGAAGAGCGAATGCAAGCTCTGGCCGCAAAAACCGTCTTGGGAAGGATTGGCATGCCGGATGAGATTGCCAAAGTCATTCTCTTCTTGGCCGACAGTCAGCAATCCGGATTCATGACAGGTCAGTCACTGATTGTGGATGGCGGCGCTTCTGCGCGATTGAGCACGGAGTGAGATTTTCGAGGTGAATCGGTAGGAGGTTTTCTTGTTCCTTGGTTTCTTGCCCTTCATTGTGTTAATCGGGCTGGTTTTGATCCTGGGTAACCTGCAACCCGACTCAAGCTGGCGCCGGGTTTCTTTGCATGCGGCCGTGTTGTGGGGAAGTTATATCGTCCTGATCAATGAGTTGTTGAGTATTTGGCGAGCGATTACTCTCGTCGCTTTGATCGTTGCCTGGTCTCTACCTCTTTTGGGGATCATCCTCTTTTTCTTCGTGCGGATGAAGCGCGGCCAGGTTGTTCGCATTCCTCGACCCGCGTGGCCAAAATCGCTGTCTCAGGTTTTTTTGCTCCTTGGCATTGCTGCCATTCTATGTATGACGGCGGTGCTCGCCTGGCATTCTCCACCGCAGACGTGGGATACGCTCAACTACCACATGCCTAAAGTCGCGCATTGGGCGCAAAATCAGTCCATCTATCATTACACAACCGGGATAGCCACCCAGAATTACATGTCCCCAGGTATGGAATACGTCGTGCTGCATGTTTACATTCTTGCGGGGAGTGATCGGCTTGTTACCCTGGTGAGTTGGGTGTTTGTCTTGGGTAGTTTGATCGGCGTATCATGTCTCGCCTCCCGATTTGGTCTCGGAAGAAGCGCACAGCTTTTTTGCGTTCTTTTCACGGCTACGCTTCCGATGGGTATCGTTCAGGCATCCAGCACGATGACCGATTGTGCGGTGGCTTTCTGGATGATTGTCGTTGCTGTTGAAGCCGTCATGGTCGTGCGAAAGGAGGACGACTTCTGGAGCATTCCCGTCCTCAGTCTTTCAGCCGGTTTGGCAATACTGACCAAGCCCACGGGTTATGCCTTCGTGCTGCCTTTCGCAGTACTTGTCACCACCGCACTTATTCGACGCAAGGATATAAAGTTTTTCGGTCGATCTGTGCTTATCGCGGTTGTACTCGTGCTTCTACTCAATGTCGGCCACATCAGCCGCAACCAGGAGAGTTATGGCAACCCGTTTGGCACGCAAAAGCGGATCACCGCTTTGATCACCGATGGCATCAATCTGCCGGTAATGATCTCCAACACCTTGCGTAATGCTACGCTGCATGCAGGCACACCCTCTCCGCATGTCAACAAAGGGATCTACCTGTTTGTCGAAAAGGTCCACGAAATCATCGGCGTCGATATCATGGATCCAGGGACAACGCACAGCAGGCGCTATAAGGTGTTTCCCCCCTCAACCCATGAAGATTTGACTTCGAACCCATTGCATGCATTCTTGATTCTGATCGCCTTGATTTTGCTGCTTTGGCGCAGGAAAGAGTTTCCCCGGGATGTATTTGTATACGGCCTGGTCGTGGCTACCACTTTTATCCTGGTAAGTTCGATGGTCCAGTGGCAGCTGTATAACACTCGCCTGCATCAACCCTTTTTCGTGCTCGCAGCACCCTGGACGATATTCGTGCTTGATAAAGTCCTTTCGCGGCGATGGTTGAATGTCCTGGCTGCGGTTCTGCTCGTGGCCGCCTGGCCGTGGTTGGTACATATTCGTTCGCGGCCGATGATCAACCAACCGGGCGAATCGTACGTCGATGACGTTTTTCATGAGTCGCGGATCGACCTGTATTTTGCCAGCGGTGGACATTTGAAAGTCCCACAGCAAGAGATAGCCGCCCTCCTTCAAGAAACCCGGTGTTCGCAGGTTGGTTTGAACATTCCGGGAAACCAGGCGGAGTATCCGCTTTGGATGCTGCTTGGCGCACCCCGGGAAGCACCCAGAATCGAATGGCTGATTGACAGCTCGAATGTTGGTGAAGGGGATTTCCAACCCTGTGCCGTAATCCTACAGCCATGCGCGGAGGATCAAGGCTTTTTCGCCGGGCTGCCACGTGTATACGAGCACAAACCGACGGATTACTGCTTGTATGTCGATCCTGCCGTGCAGGGAGATCCATGATCGTCCCTATAGTATCGATATCTTGACAAATGATTGGATGGTGAATTTGAACTTGGTTTCGAGGTATTCAGTGGTCATTGAAGTTGAGCATAGACAACCATGAAAAATGAAAATCGATCCCAGCCTCTCGTATCCGTCGTTACACCTTCTTACAACCAGGCTGCGTTTATTGAACAGACCCTTCTTTCGGTGTTGAACCAGGATTACCCCAGGATCGAGTACATGGTTATCGACGGAGGCTCGACAGACGGCTCTCAAGCGATCATCGAGCGGTATGCAGACCGGTTGTCGTATTGGGTATCCGAACCGGATCGCGGTCATCCGGATGCAGTAAACAAAGGTTTTCGCCGCGCAAAGGGCGATATCCTAGCGTTTCTAAATTCAGATGATTTGTATATGGCGGGCGCCGTACGCCAGGCAGTAGAAGCGCTCCACGACCATCCGGAAGCCGGGATGGTTTACGGAGACGGTTATCTGGTCGATTCTGAGGGTCAATTGCTCGATCCACATTATTACCGGACATTTAATCTTCTGGAACTGCTTTGCAACGACGTACTCCTGCAGCCTACGGTATTTATGCGTCGAGAGGTTTTCGATCAAATCGGCGGTCTGGAAGAGGAATATCCACTCGTATTCGATCACGTATTGTGGATCCGTTTTGCTTCCATCGCGCCCATTGTCCACATGCCATCTTTCTGGGCGGTTGAACGAACGCATTTGGATGCGAAAACCGCTGCGCGGGCAGCCGAATTCGTGGAAGATACTGAGCGATTTCTCGGCGACGCTGAAAAGCGGGCGGATTTGCTTCCCCTAATCGAAGCCAACCGGAAACAGATATATGCCAGCCTTGATGTCTATGCGGGTCGTCGATTGATCGATTCGGGGCGGTTCAGGGAGGCAGCGCGGAGATTCATCCGCGCCTTCGGGCGCTATCCTTCCATCGTTCTGCGATACTGGTTTAAGGTTGTTCAGGCTGTGTTCAGTACGATTGGTTTCGAGTGCATGTTTATGACGTATCGACGCCTCCGGCGGAAAATGAAGTATGGGAAATATCGAATCGAAATCGGCGAATGGGGAGCTGAGCTGGTGGAAGATGGATCGAGTGACGAATAAACCCTTAACCCCCTTTCTCTTTGCGATTTTTCCGATTCTGATTTTGCTTGGGAACAATATCGATCAGGTTGTTTTCTCCATTGCAGCCCGCTCCTTGGTTATCTCCATACTCGGCGCCAGCATTCTTTTCCTGTTGTTCAGATTGATCTTCCGCCGCTGGTCCCTGGCTGCGGTCAACACTTCCATTGGCTTGTTTCTCTTCTTTACGTACGGACATG
>DAOUEK010000054.1:0-11032 GCA_034430425.1 Anaerolineales bacterium
CTGCAGCTTTCTTAAACATACTGGAGCAATTTCATCATCCTGTTCTTTGTATCTGTTCTCAGCACGACGTGATAAGAACAGGAAGGCATCATCGGGTGTATTTTCATCCCACGAACTCCAATCAAGCTCGTGTTCGGACATCCTTTGTTCAGTATCCTCAAGCCAATCGTAAACATCATAATCACTACATCCAGAACCAATACCCCCTGACCCACCTGATGAGCTGCTTGTGTTTGTCGTGCTTGGTGAGCTGCTGCTTGAAGGCACTAAACCCAGAAGTATTCCGATTACACTGAGGACTAGCAAAACCACGCCTATCAGCTTCAATCCTGCAGGGGTCCCCCCTTGCCCTCCCGATGATGGTCTCTGCATCCCCAAAGTGCCAATGTACCGAAGCACATTGTTGATTACAAACACGCAATTCGCAAAGAACGATATGATCCCCCACCATCCCAATATCAGGGTCTTAATTGTCAGATCCCAGAAATAGTGATCGATACAGTTTTTACAAAGATTCCCTTTGATCGATGAATGACGCCGCACAACCAGCATACCTACATTTGTGTAAAACTCGACGTATTTTGTCTGTCCACTCGTAAAGCATGACTGGCAAATTGACGTGCCTGGAGGGGGTGCCGTAGGTTGCGGACGAACAGGGGTAGGTTCTCTGTGTATTGGGGTTACAGCTGCCGGCCGAGGAGTTGCCTTACTCGATTCTTGCCCTTTTTTATCCCCCTCGATAAATCTTTTGCAATACCGGCAAAATATCGCAGCATCTTGAATTTCTTCTGCGCAGAATGGGCATTTTTTCATCACGCCCCCAGTAAATCATCTTTATGGATATTCGTGTTACCGCAGTTCTTCAAACTCAAAGTTATCAAATACGATGCCGGCTTCGCTATAGATAAAAAGCCCTACCTCTGTTGGATCCACCTTTATCCCTGAATATACAAAGATTGTCTTGCCGTTAATCATCAGCGTAATATCCGACTTTCCTGCAGTTTGGGAGTCACGAACGATTACTTCCAGATGATTTGTTTGAGTACCCGTTCGTAATATTGATGGCTTTTCTTCATCGAAAATAATATTCTCGTTCTCGTATAACCTTACAGACTGAAAGAAAAGCAACTCCATTGTAATTTTTACATAGTAATTATCAGAGATTGCCAGAGCCAAACCAAATGGAGACCCCGACATTCCATCTGAGTATGCTGCATCAACCGACATTCGATAATTCGATGCCATGCCACAAGCATCACATATCACAATAACTTCCTGGAAGGGTTCATCGTACGGACCTACTTTTAGAACCCCATCCTCCCATACACATTCTTCGCACTCACCCCAGATCCCTGAGTTTTCATTGAAATCGTCATTCACCACTATTGGCCCGGGTGTAGGAGTAAGGGTTGGGTTTTCTGTAGGCGTTGGGGGGATCTCTGTTGAAACTACCTGCTCTGCCACATCTCTTACTTCTGTTCTTACTGCTGATTGCATATCATTACTCATCTTCGGTAATTGAACATCAATTATTCCTGTTACGACCATAACGGAGCCTGCAATAAATATGATAATAATTACCACCAGCACCCATATAGGCCACATTTGATTCGTATCAGCTTTCACACCTTTTGCATCATCAGAATCACGTTTTTGTAATTCATCTTTTGACAATTCTTTTGATATCTCAGCAACTTTTTCCGGTGCCAGTTCTTTGCCACAATGTCGACATATAATCGCTTCGTCCTGAATTTCTTCTGCGCAGTACGGGCATTTTTTCATGGTTGCCTCAGTTAACGTCTACTTTTACTCTACATTAATTGAGGTTAGTTAAACAACCCTGAGGTGATGATTTCCTTGTAAGGAAAAGTCTTTTCAGTGTTAAATCATCCTACACTAACCGTTTATTTTATGAACTCACGGCCAGCTTATGCTTTATTTTTGCACTTTCGGCCACATTATGCTTTATATCGGTGGTCTTTCGAGTGGATTTCCCCCTGTAATCCGACCATGTTATGCTTTACATCGCGGCCATAATATCCTTTAAGTGACACCCTGCGGGTTACCGATTCGCTGGGACGGGTCGACACCGACGAGGTCACCGTCACCGTGCGCCTGCCGGCCTCCAGCAGCGTGGATTACTGGACCGTGTTCGACGACTCGCGCCTGCGCCGGGTGGACATCTCCCTCACCCAGGCTGACTGGGACGCCATGTGGGTCGATCCCGAATCCAAATACCAGGTCAAGGTCGACGCCACGATCTTCGGCGAAGAGCTGAAAGACGTCGGCTTCCGCATGCGCGGCCAGTTCTCGCTGCGTATGTCCGGCGCCAAGAAGCCCTGGAAGATCGACACCGACTACTACATCGACGGCCAGGAGTTTCACAACCTGCGCCAGCTGATGTTCCTCAACAACATCGGCGACTCGTCGCTGCTTTATGAGAAGCTGGCCTACGAAATGATGTACGCCGCCGGGCTGCCGGCCAGCCATGTGGCCTACGTCGAGATGTGGATCGATATCAGCGACGACGCCGACCCGCCCGTGTTCTGGGGCGTGTACTCGATGGTCGAGCGCGTGGATAACAAATACATCGGCAACCGCTTCGGCGCCGAGAGCAAGGGCGGTAATTTATACAAGGCCAGCCACGCTCAGCGCGGGCCCATGGACCTGATCTACTACGGCGACCAGATCGAAGACTACCCCACCCAGAACGGGCAGTACGCCTACGGCAAGATGTCCAACGAGGCAGAGGCCGACTACAGCGACATCGTCAACCTCTGCAAGGTGCTCGACGGCACGACGTACGCATCCGATGAAGAATTTATGGCCGCACTCGAAGCTGTCTTTGATATGGACGCCTTCCTGCGCTACCTGGCCGTGGTCACACTGATCGACAATTGGGACACCTATCCCTACACCGGTAACAACTACTACCTTTACCGCGACCCGGTCACCGACATCTTCGAATGGATCCCCTGGGACCTGACCTGGGGCGGCAATCCACAGGCGGCGCTCTTCGAACGCACCGATCCGGGCATGATGACGCGCGCCCCGCTGCACGACAAGGTCATGGAAATCGAATATTACCGCGGCAAGTACGCCGCTTATCTCGACCTGCTGCTGCGGGTGTGGTTCAACAGCAAGAACGTCACCGATCTGGTCCAGACCTACCACCGCATGATTGCTCCCTACATTTCCCAATCCGACGGCGATAAAGCTTTTTACGGTGAAGACGCCATGTTTCCGCCCTCGGATTTTGAACATTCCTGGGAATCGATTCTCGAGTTCGTGCGGCAGCGCGAGCTCTACGCCCGCAGTGTGCTGCAGGCGGAATTATCGTCGGGGAGCATATACCCAAGCGAGGAGTTACCATGAGACGCAAAGCTATTTTCACACTATCGATATTATCCATTCTCCTGCTCGTCGTTCTGCCTGCCAGCGCCCAGGAGGGCGAGGGCTTCAGCGACACTTTTGACGACCCGCAGCTTCCCGGTTGGGAGCACTCGCCGGAGGCGATCGTGGCCGAGGGCGCCCTGCAGATCGGCCCCGGCAATTTCGCCGCCCGCAACGGCGCCTGGCAGGATTTCGAGCTGACCTTCAAACTGCGCTTCTCCGAGCTCGGCGGGGAGACGCACATCAACTACCGCGCCGGCGACAGCGGCACCTACTTGCTGGTCCTGACTGAAGGCGAAACGATCCTGATGAAAAACCGGGGCGAGGGCCAGGAAAACGTTCTGGCAACTGGCACCGAATGGCAACCCACGCTAGACAACTGGATGGAATTCAAGATCACGCTCAAGGGCGGCGAACACGCCATCAGTGTGGATGGTACCGACATCATCACTGCCAGCGACTCCGAGCCGCTCGGACCGGGAGCGGTGGTCTTCGCCTCGCATGGGGAACGCACCACCACGATCGACGATCTTTCGCTGACAGTGATCGCTTCGGAAGCGGGCGGTGAACCCGGGGAAGAACCCGTCCCCGAACTGATCGCTGTAGAACCAAGTCCCACAGCCGAACCGACCGCCGAACCGGGTGCGCTGGAGTCGCTGCTGGATGCGTTTTCAGCCAGTTCGGGCAGCACAGTCGAGGTGGACACCTTTGCGGTCAACCTGATCCTGGCGGCGCTGTATTCCTTCATTCTCAGCCGCGTCTACGTCTTTTGGGGATCCTCGCTCTCCAATCGACGCAAATTCGCCGCCAATTTCATGCTGGTCACCGTCACTACCACCTTCATCATTCTGGTCGTGCGTTCGTCCGTGGCCCTCTCTCTGGGTCTGGTCGGTGCGCTTTCGATCATCCGCTTCCGCACGGCCGTCAAGGAGCCGGAGGAGTTGGCCTACCTGTTCTTCGCCATCAGCCTGGGCATCGGTCTGGGTGACAACCAGCGCCTGGTCACCACCCTCAGCCTGGTCGTGGGCATCCTGCTGCTCGGCCTGGGGCGTCTGCTTCGCCAGACTCAGGCCGATATCAATTTACACCTCGCCATCACCAGCCGCGGGAATAACAAAGCCGGTATGCAGCAAATCCAGGAGACACTGGAGAAACACTGCAGCAAGCTGCGCTTGATCCGCTACGACGAGAACACAGACGTGATGGAGATGGCTTTCGTGGTCGAGTTCCGCCATTTATCCGAGCTTGAGAAAGCACGCGATGCGCTGCTGGCACTGTCACCAGCGATGGAAATCTCCTTCCTGGACAACAAGGGCATCTGGTAAATGATTGACATCACAAAACCCGCCGCGGATTTAAGTGGCTACACGCAGCTGCGTTCGTACCGCTACGAACGCAAGTTCCTGGTCGAGGAACTGCTGCCCAGCCAGGTGGAGGCGCTGGTTCAACAGCATCCCATGATGTTCTACGCTCCCTACCCGCCGCGCCAGATCAACAGCCTGTATCTCGACACAGCCGACATGGAGAATTACTACGACAACGTGGCCGGCTCCGAAATGCGCCGCAAAGTGCGCTTGCGCTGGTACGGTCACGCCACTGGAAAGATCCGCAAACCAATGCTCGAGATCAAGGTCAAGCAGGGGCTGGTGGGCAAGAAGATCTCCTACCGTATGCTCGATTTCACCCTGGACGAATGCTTCTGCGATCGCGTCTTTCAAGATGTCGCTGACCGCTCGGACCTGCCGCAGGTGGTGCGTGACGACCTGCACACGCTCAGTCCGGTGCTGCTCAACTGCTACCAGCGCGGCTACTACGCCACGCGCGACAACGACTTCCGCGTGACTGTAGACTTTCAGCAGGTTTTCTGGAAGATCAACATGGCTCTGGGCAACCCGTTGATCCATCGCCAGAAAAACCCCCGCGATGTGATCGTTGAGTTGAAGTACGAAATCGAACAGGAGCCCAGGGCCGACCGCGCCGCGGGCTACTTCCCCTTCCGTGTGACGCGCAACTCGAAGTACGTAGAGGGAATCGAGCGGGTGTATTTCTGAGGATACGCGAACTTGCGGGTTAATATGACTCCTCTCCGGTCGGACATGGACGGTCGGTTTCAGATTTGGCAGCTGCGAAATCCCCCAATCCAACCGTCGCTCACCAGACAGCGTAAATTCATCCCCAAGATCACCAGAAGATAGGCTCCGGCGCAACGGAATACAAATTCACCCAGGATTCAATATTGTTGTCGGAGAATCGTAGGGCGACCGTAGCAATAGCGTCCTGTTGGTCTACGGCTTGTATGTTAATCTTTTGCGAGCATCCAAATCTTTACCAGGGAGACCGAATACATGAACAGAAGAACCATAATCGTAGCGTATGTGATGATTATGTCTGCTTTGGCCTCGTGTGCCGCTATCGTTATGATTGTCTGGCCAGCTTCCCCCACGATTGCAGTCATTCGTGAGGCGTTTCTATCACCGGTTGGCAGCGGTTTGCCCTCCGAGTTCCAACTTCTACAGCGTACACCCATCGGGAGTGGAATGGCCATTTACTACACCTACCATCAAACGGATTTGAAGGGAACACCCGGCGAATGCAGATTCGTCTCCTATGCGAAACTCGTCGGCTTTGGGTGGAAGATCTTGGAGAGTTATGGGGGATGCCTGCCTTTGGGTAACGAAACCAGTGCGTTCGCAGCAGAGTCACGCTCCTGGAATATACCCGGAGAGACTCCCTGGAGTGAGATCCATGGCAAGGCTACCTATGCGCACGTTGATTGGGTTCGCGTTTCCTGGAGTGATGGAACGGTAGACACTGCCAAGGCCGTCGAGGGATACTTCCTCGTGGTGCGATTCAGCGACGTGGACGTGATGCAGATCGAAGCCATCGACCTAACCGGCGAGACTATCGCAACGCTCCATCAGATCTCAAATCCATAAGAGTACCCGGATGAATAAATAATTCGGGCGGCACCAGGTATCTCTTGAGTTCGTTTTTAAGTACATCGAGGGCATCGAACGGGTGAATTTCCGAAGCTGAACGAACGACGGCTTGGGATCGCACGCGCAATTGTTAAGTACCCGTAAGTACGCACAAGATATTGAGCGAGTATACTTCTGAGTGCTATTTTAAAAAATATATTGGTATCAGGAGATTTCGATGAACAGGTATTTCGTTGTTATGCTGTTCTTCGTGCTGTTGCTTCCTGCTTGTTCTCAACCAGCCACAATCCAACCAATACCCACAACAACACCGACCGAAGCACCACTCGATGCTCCACCAGAACCCACAGCAGCGCCCGGCTTGATACGTGGCGATATCGCTGATTATCTACCTGCAGTCGAGGATTTTCAGGAACCGTATCTCCTGACCGGTTTCTCGGCGGCGAATGAATCGATCGTCGAAAACTGGGGAGCCGAATATCAAATCATCTTCGAGGAAACCGTCCGCCAGGAAGGCTACATCGGCCTGTACGATCTGGAACCCACCGAGATGGTTGCGCCACCGCGCTTATTGATCGTCATCGAGCGATTCGAGAGCATCGAGGGCGCGGCTGATTTCTTGAACTATGACTTCCCGCAGGGCTTCCGCAACGGCATTTACGCAGGAGAATCGATCGAATTGGGTTCCGCCGAGAATGCGCTGCTGGCGACGATCTAAAATCCAAGTGGCGACAATCCAGAGGCCTTGAACATGACGATCACCTTCCAATACCGCAACGTCAACGTGATCGTCGAAGGCCAGGGCACGGTCAATGACGTATATGCCTATTACCTGGAACGCGTCGCCCTTTCGATTTTGGAAAAGATGGAAGCCGGGCTTTAGAAGCCCTATCGAACAACCCATACTTGATGAAATGTAACCACGCAGGGTTTAGGTTATCCGACCCTGCGTGGTGTATTCGTGTCGAATACGGTGCAGTGAAGGTCATGAAAGGGAGCAAGTTTACCGTAAATGCCTGACCAAGTTACCCCGCGTGCTCAAGCAGGGCGGTGTGCTCGGCCTGGGGGAACCGATGCATGTAGACGTCGAAATTCCCACCGATCTGACTCCCCTGCTGATTGAAGAAAGATGATCATGGACAGATTGTTTCGTGACCATCCAGGAGACGGTGGCTGCCGCCAAATCAGTTGGTTTCGATATTATGGAAGCCGACTACGCCCCTGATGCTCGCTTATGGTGGCAGGAGTACGCACAATACGATCCGGACTGCCAGAAAGAACTCGACGGCGAGTGAAAGACGATCGAGGTCGACGATGGCCGATGGGTCAGTTTTGGATATGCGATTGCGAAGAAACCCTTTATTGTGTGATGTGATATGCGATCATCTGGTATAAATAGTTCGACAGATCACTATGTCTAGAAATCTACTTACATACATATCAAGCTTGATCTTCATAAGCTTGTCCATCACTTGCTGTGGCCCATTCACAGAAACCTTAACATTGCCTATCGAGGGGAAAAAGCGTAGATAATCTAGGTTAGTTTATTACCTTGTAATTCCTGGGAACAATTTCATGCCGCCTGTTCCCACACGGGCGTATGTGTGTAGCCCATCTCGAAAGCTTTCTTGTTCAGCATCAAAGTGGTCGGGGGCACGGTAGCGGCGATGGCTTTTTCCACTGCCCTGCGATCTACCAGATCGACCACCGCAGTGAAAAAGCCCAGCATGATCACGTTTGTCACGATGCGCCGGCCCAATCCATCGGCAAGCCGCGTGGCCGGGATGCCCACAGCGCGATCGCCCGGATCGGGCGTCACCAGATCGCTTTCGATGATCAACAGCGCATCCGTTTTTGTATCCGGCCGAAAGCGGGTGTAGCTCTCCTGCGAAAGCGCACACAGCACATCCGCTTTCTGTACGAAGGGATAATCGACCGGCCGATCGGAGACGACCAGGTTGGCATTCGATGCCCCACCACGCGCCTCGGGTCCGTAGGCCTGGGTCATCACAACTTCATAATCCTGGTAGAGTGATAGCGCCCGACCCAGAATGACACCGAACAATCCCACACCCTGCCCTCCAAAACCGGAAATTCGGATTTGTTTTACCAAATCGATCACTCCTCGATGCGTACAGGTTGGTAAGGAATTAACTGCCGATCCACGAAGCGGCCTACGTAAATCGGCTGGTTGCTGCTCAGATCTATCTCCACTTCGTCCAACGGCACGTGCTTGTCTATCTTACAGCGCTCCTTATAGAGCATCATTTCCTCGACACCGTCCTCGATCTGATTCGATTTCCCGTAGCCGATCGGACATGGCGAGAGCACTTCGATGAAAGAAAAACCTGGTTTTTGAAATGCGTAGAGCAGGTCCTTTTGAACTTGATGGGCATGCAGCGCCGTCCAGCGTGAGACGAAATTCGCGCCGGCCGCCGCCAGCAGCAAAGGAAAATTGAATGGATGCTCAGGGTTCCCAAATGGTGCTGTCGTCGCTCGCGCCCCATACGGTGTTGTCGGGCCAACCTGGCCTCCGGTCATTCCGTAATTGAAGTTATTGGCGCAGACCACGGTCAGATCTACATTTCGACGTGCGGCGTGGATGAGGTGATTTCCGCCGATCGCAGCCAGATCGCCGTCTCCACTGAAGACCACCACGTTCAGCTCGGGTTTGGCCAGTTTGATGCCCAGGGCGAAGGGAATGGCTCGCCCGTGTGTGGTGTGATAGGAGTCGATCTCCATGTATCCTGCCACACGACCGGAGCAGCCGATCCCCGATACAACCACGTGCTTTTCGATGGGGATCTGCGAATCCAGGATCGCCTGAGCGAAGCAGCGCATGATGATCCCCAGTCCACATCCAGGACAGAAAATGTGGGGGATGCGTTCTTCCCGCAGGATCACGTCCAACGGGTGCTTATCGACTGCGATGATGGCCGTTTCCACGATCTGCAACCTCTATAATTGTCTTCATTATCTCGTTGGGGGACATCATCTGTCCACCGGCATGGTTCACACCCACTACCTTCTGGTTGACGAAACGCTCGATCTCCCGGGAGACTTGTCCCAGATTCATTTCAGCGACGATAAAGGCGTCGACATGCTGGGCGATTTCCTTGATCTTCCGTTCAGGGAAAGGCCATAATGAAATCAGCCGCAGAAAACCGACAGGCATCCCTGCTTGTCGGAGTTTCCGCACGGCCCGTTTGGCTGAACGCGCAGTACAGCCAAAGGAAACCACGACGATCTCCGCATCCTCAAGCCATTCTTCTTCAATGACAATGATATCTTCGGCGTTGCGTATGATTTTCTCAGAGAGACGAGTCACGAGTTGATGGTGTCTCTCAGCGCGCATATCCGGGTAGCCACGCTCATCATGTGTCAGGCCTGTAAAATGGATCCGGTAGCCTTCTCCGGCGTGAACCATGGGCGGCACCAGATCGTCGTCCTCGACAGCGAAGGGTTTAAAATCGTCTCCCGGACTCTGCCAGGGGCCTTTACGCTCCCAATAATCGATTTGTTTTGCAGAGGGAATCACCACCTTCTCGACCATGTGGCCCACGACCTCGTCAGCCAGGATCACAACCGGTGTTCGATAGCGATCGGCGACATTGAAAGCCCGTACGGTCAGATCGAACATCTCCTGCGGTGAACTTGGAGTGTAGGCAACGATTTGATAATCTCCGTGCGATCCCCATTTGGCCTGCATCACGTCGGCCTGACCGGGAAGTGTGGGTAAACCGGTTGATGGTGCAGCCCGCATGACATTCACCAGCACGCAGGGGATTTCCATCATAATTGCCAAGCCAAGATTCTCCATCATCAAGGTGAATCCCGGACCGGAAGTGGCCGTCATGGCACGCGAGCCTGCGGCAGAAGCGCCCAGCACGGCGGCGATGCTGCTGAGTTCGTCTTCCATTTGAATGAAAACGCCTCCCGTGTTGGGTAAACGCCGGGCAAGATACTCGGCAATCTCGGTGGAAGGGGTAATGGGATACCCACCGAAGAACGTGCAGCCCGCGGCGATGGCACCCTCTGCACAGGCGTGATCGCCGTGCATGAAGTGCTTCCCCGTGCGCACGCCTGCCGTGCTCACTCGTCCCGCTCCCCGGTATAAATCGCGAATTCCGGACAAACCATGGCACAGAATCCACACAGCGTGCAGGCGTCTTCTTTGCCCGGGGCGATCTCCGGAATACGGTAACCTTTTGCGTTAATCTGCTCGGAGGTTTGGAGTACGTTTCGAGGACAAAGGCGAATGCAAATCTGACAACCTTTGCAGCGTTCGGGTATCAGGTAGATGAAACCTCGCGAGACGACTTCTTTGTCAGTATCGAGAGGCGCTCGTGCCAAGTATCTCATCGTGCCCTCGTGGTAACGAATGCTTCTATGAAACCACTTTCCTGGGCTTGAATAACACCTACCGACAAGCCACTGTACGGTTTTTCGCATACCGTACCTGGCCTCACTCCTCCTGAATTATACCTAAGGTAGAAGGAAACGACCTTACAGACAAGTATCAACTGTCAGGTACAAGAATATGCCTTTTGGCGTGACGCTAAGCCTATGCAGGGGAAATGTCGTTAGTGTAAATTATTTTCTGTAAAAGTTAGTAGGTCAAGTGTTATCCTTTCAGAAGTTTGCAAACCCAGGAAAGGAGTCACCATGACCTACCAAGATGATTGTACCTTACCAAACAA
>DAOUEK010000055.1:0-24491 GCA_034430425.1 Anaerolineales bacterium
GAAGAAGGAGCCGGGCGATTTTGCATTCGGGAGTATCCACAAAAGGACGACAATGCTTGTCATCGTGTGGTTACGAAGTGTCCCTTTCATGGTTTCTTCGTCGAAGCGGGAACGCCGGAATTAACCCAGTTGTTCTGCGAAGTCGATATCGCCTTTTATCCGCGGGCGTTTCCAGCGCTTGAGTTCCATCGCGGTGGATCGTTGGAGAACACCATCGCCTATGGCAAAGATCATTGCGATTTCATTTTCGAGAGAAAAACGGAATACCATGCATAAAGGTATCTTTTATCCGGTGCAGATAGCGTAATAAATTTGCATTTTGAAGATTTTTTCAATAGAAGATTAATTCCTAAAGCAGGATGTGCGCAGTGAAAGACGAATTTGTCCATCAATACGACCACGCCTGGCGGGTATTTGGGAAAATCGTCGAAGCGTTTGATGAAAATGCTTGGCTTCATATGGGGCGTAGAGCATACACGCCAGCTCGAATTGCGTTTCATATATTAAGGGCAGTCCAATACTATCTTGAAGACCAAACGACCACACATTTTGCCTCGGATAAGCCTTTCGATGACGAATGGGATGCAACGGACGAAAAGGATCTGCCGTCGCAAAACGACATCCTGCTGTGCATCAAGGATTTTCAGGCCAAGACGGAAGCGTGGCTTTCTGAGATGGACTTTGGTGCCAAGAATACAACCTTCGAATGGGCGGGCGATTCAAATCTGGGCATTGTGATTTTCTTGCTGCGGCACACCCTTTTCCATCTCGGCGAATTGAGCGGTCTTCTCAACGAAGCCCGAGATGGCGATGTTGAAGATTACTATGCCAATACGTGATTATGCATCTGGTTATGGATAAATAGGTGCTCGTAATTTCTTCGAGTCGGCCTTTACTCACATTGCGATAATTGAGATTGGAACTCCAGGCGAACGCGGTGGCTGTCATGTCGTGCGTGTGCCACAGGGTTTGTAATGCCTTGCGTGCGAGCACGTTTCTGGCATACATCTGCTTGTTGAGCTGGTTGTTCCAGCGTGTGAGTTCGTTGGGCGACATCTTCCCGGGCAGGTAGGTCACCTCCGTCATATCGTAGTGATCCCAATCTCTGGGGAAGTCGGTATAGAGCAGGCGTTCCTCCTGAAGATAACGCTCGAAAAGGCGCGTGCCGGGCAGCGGGGTCAATACGGTGGTCTGCATCACGTCGATTCGGCTGCTCATCATATAGCGCGCTCGCTGGTACAGCTTTTCGGGGGTGTCGCTGTCCATGCCAAAGATAAAGGCGCCCAGAACGGCAATCCCTGCGCGCTGGATGCGCCGCAGGGATTCGGTGTAGGCATTCACACCGAGCTTCAAATTGAGGCGTTTGTTGACTTCTGTGAGCGCGTCGACTTCTTCCGCTTCCAGACCCAGGAAGACCATCTTGCAGCCCGCCTTGCTGGCCCAATGCAGCACTTCTTCGTCGTCGGCGAAGTTCAACGAAGCCTGACAGAACCACATTTTTTCCAACTTGCGCTCCGTCATGCCTTTGAATAATTGCAGCGCTTGCCGGCGGGATTTGCGTCCGTAGCCGATGATATTGTCGTCGACGAAAAACAACATCTTCTGGGGGATGATCTCCAATTCGTCCAGCACTTCCTCCGGCGGACGCCGCCGGTAACGCCGTCCATTGAATGCCGTGACGGAGCAGAAATCACAGTTCATCGGACAGCCGCGCGAGGTCTGGATGGATGCGAACGTATAATCCCTGTGGAATAGATCGCGCCGCGGCCAGGGGGCGTGCTCCATTGCGCCCGCTTCACCCTGGTAGCGCGGTTGAAGTTTGCCGCATTCAAAATCGTGTATCACCTGGGGCCAAACACTTTCCGCTTCGCCAATCACCACGCTGTCCACATAGCGTGCTGCCTCCTCGGAGCACATGGAAGCATGAATGCCGCCCAGGACAACGGGAATGCCCCGGTCTCGATAAACGGCTGCGATTTTATAGGCTCGATTTGCCGATGCCGTAAAGGCCGTAATACCAACCAGGTCTGCCTCCTGAAATTGGAAAGACTCCCAATTCTCGTCGATCAAGGTAACCTGCCAGTGATGCGGGGTCAGGGCGGCGACGATGCCCAGACTGATGGGTGGGAAACGAGAGCCTTTGTTTACGGTCAGGCCGACGCGCGCCGGATTGACGGGATTGATCAGAACCAATTTCCTCTTCATGTTTTTCCTCTATTGCCAGGTAAAACCAAGTCCGTGGGAGATTTTTAGCAGCATTTGGTGGAGTGTCGCTTGTTCTTCGGGGTTCAGCATGGCGATGAAATCCCGCGTGTATTGGATTGTGCCGGCAACAACGGCTTCGTAGGCGAATTGGCCGGCCTCTGTGAGATGCAGCCACCAGGCTCTCCGGTCAGCTTCGTCGCGTTCCATGCGCACCAGGCCTTGTTGGGTGAGCCGGCGCACGTATATAGAGACGGTGCTGGCGGCAACGTCCATGCGCTGGGCCAATTCACTCGAAATGATGGGCGCCGACTGTCCGATGACCATCAAAATCGCACAGTCAAAGACGGTCAATCCGGTCTCTTCTGCGGGGTATTCTTTGGCCATGCGCGTTTCGTAGGCGTGCGTTAACGAGAAAAGCGCCTGATTGATCTGCAGGTATTCTTCGTTTCTTAGCGGCATAATCCCTCTTGAAGGTTAGATTATAAAAAGGTTAGTTAGTCTAACAAAATTATAGAACTGAACTATGCTCCCGTCAAGGGGTCAGGAGATTACTTCGCGGGATGCTGTGTAGCTAGATTGTTTACAAAGGGTGGGTAATCTCAGATGGGATGCGATCTGGATGATTGGGGTTTTAATAAGTAAAATTATATGCAAGGTAGACAAAGGGCAATTCGTGAAGAGGCCCTCTGGCGCGAATTCTGGAAGCTAATCAAGACAATCTGAATCGCAGCCAACTGCTGATGTCCGGAGTATTACTGCTTCTTCGGTTTGATCAAATGAGATAAAACACATATCAACATGGAGGTTTCAAAGATGGATCTAGCAAAGCTTACAGAAAACGTAGTCCGGGATTTATCCCGCCACCGAAGCCGGAACGACATCCTTATGTCCATCTGTAATGCATCAGGGATGGACTGGACGGAAGCGCAAAAATTTCTGCATCAAGTGGAGCTCAATCAGGGCGAAAGTATCGCTGCGCGCCGCAGACCGCTCCTGATCGTCATGTCGCTCGCCGGGGTTATCGGGGGTTTACTGGCTGCAGTGGGGCTGGTCATCGCCACGCTCGATGGGTGGATCATTTTCTTTCTGAGGTTACCGATTCCCTACCTCGGTAACATCTTCTATTTCTCCGCGGGGGTCCTCTGCTTTGTGGGCGGGCTCGTCGGCTTACAATCTGCGATGAAACGACATACGCCCTCCTAACGGCTGCGTCTAGCAACTTGTAAACCTTCTGTCCCAGGCGATGATTCTATTTCGAACTGTTGTTATAAGGGGAGAGATGTTCGGGCTAATTAACAGCGAGCGTATTGATCATTTCGATACGAGCGATTAAGGAGGTAAACATGCGGTGTACATGCTCTCATCAAGGCGCTGGTGTGAATTCGTGGAAGGGATAGAGAGTATGAATCTTTGGCTGATCGTTGCTGCAGTACTGGTTGGTTTCATCGCTGTTGTGCACGCGTTCCTCGGAGAGCGGTACATCATCATCCGACTTTGGAATCAAGATAATCTGCCGAAGTTATTGGGCAGCGATCTATTCACCAAGCGTGTGCTGCGATTCGCCTGGCACCTGACGACCGTGGCCTGGTTTGGATTCGCAGCCATACTCCTTCTCGGCGCTGGCCAGGATGGGGGAATGAATACAGCGTCCATCGTGAATGTGATCGAAATCACATTCCTGCTGAGCGCGCTTTTGTCATTGATCATTACGCGAGGGCGGCACTTAGCGTGGATCGTATTTCTGGCCATTGCAGCTGCAACCTGGTTGGGCGGTCGATTTTGATCGCGGCCGTATCGTCCAAGCCCGCTTCACTGATTATTTGAATTGCTTGCGTAACCAGATTTTCCAAAGTGATGATCAGGGAATTTAAGAGG
This sequence comes from Anaerolineales bacterium, assembly GCA_034430425.1. Classification (GTDB taxonomy): domain Bacteria; phylum Chloroflexota; class Anaerolineae; order Anaerolineales; family E44-bin32; genus WVZH01. The sequence continues at coordinate 4,081 of DAOUEK010000055.1, forward strand.
ACGGCTTAAGTCCGCTGGAGTATGATAAGGAGATGCGAGGTGAATAGAGTTCACATTATCACCCTTGGGGTGAATGACATCAACCGCTCTTTAACGTTTTACCGAGACGGCCTGGGATTCGCCACCACGGTGGACGAAAGCGATCCCTCCATCGTCTTCTTTCAGAGTGAGGGGGCTACCCTGGCACTGTGTCCTCGAAAGCCGCTGGCTGAAGACATCAGCAAAGAAGATCCACCACAAGGCGAGGGCTTTTCCGGCACGACGTTGGGGTATGTCGCCCGGGACGAGGATGAAGTGGACCGAATCCTGGCCCTTGCGGAGCGAGCGGGAGGAACAATCGTGAAAACCGCGCAGCGGGCCTTTTGGGGTGGTTATCACGGATATTTCGTGGACTTGGACGGTTACTATTGGGAGGTCATGAGCTGGGAGAATTGGCGCTTCAAGGAAGATGGAAGTCTGGACATTGAATAATTGCCAGGTACGAAAATTATGTGTGATTCGGACTACAATGAATTCATCCGCGATCAATTGGGTAAAAGTGTGATGCTAAGTATTACTACAACCCTCGGACCTAGAAGTTCTGCTGAGTTGGGTTTGATATTACCGCACGAGCACATTTTTGTCGATCTTCGCACGTGGGACACGCCCGGATACGCCCAGGTCGATCGTGAAGATGTCGTGCGGCTCATGGCGCCAGAGCTGACCAAAGCACAGGCGGCCGGTGTCACCGCCATCGTCGAATGCAGCACCGTCGGCGTGGGGCGCCGCGCCGATATCGATCGGGCGGTGTCCGAAGCTGCCAACCTGCCTGTGGTTGTTCCGACCGGTGCGTACCGGGACCCATGGATTCCGGATTGGGTCCACGACGCCAGCGAATCGCAGCTTCAGGATTGGATGCTGGGCGAGTTGCAGGATGAAATCGGAGGCAGCGGGGTGCAAGCCGGTTGGATCAAGTTGAGCGCCGGTGATGATGGACTAACCGACTGCGAAACAAAAGTCCTGCGGGCGGCCGCCGCGGCCGGTCGAGAGACGAATGCGATCATTGGAAGTCATACGATCCGAGGCCGGGTCGTTCGAGATCAACTCGAGATCATCGAGTCAGTGGGCTATACTGCCGAACGCTTCATCTGGATCCATACGCAAGCCGAAGCGGATTTTTCCTTGCATCTGGAAATGGCGCAACGAGGTGCCTGGTTGGAGTACGATTGGATTGGAAATCAGGATGAGAAAGACATCGAAAATATCCAACGATTGCTGGAAGCTGGTTTCGAGAACCAACTGTTGCTCAGCCAGGACCGCGGCTGGTACGATCCGGCCTTGCCGGGCGGCGGCACACCCAAATCATATACCTACCTGTCCGAGCAGTTCCTGCCGAAATTGAAGGCTGCCGGTGCGGCCGAAACAATGATCCAGCAACTAACCCACTCCAATCCATTTCGGGCATTTGCCCGTTAGCGCTGCCGGAGTGATTTTCAAGCTGTCATCATCGCATAAGGATCTTTCACTGTCCATTTGGAAGGTGGCATGGTTAAATTTCCCCGGAAATTGAGAGAGCATTGGCATCATCTCCTCGACTCAACGGTTTGGAACGAATTCCAGTTCCGCAATGATGATATATTCATCGTCGCCTATTCAAAGTCCGGGACGACCTGGGTCCAGCAGATCGTTGCGCAGCTTCTGTGGAGCGGCGCCGAAGGGATCGTCTTGTCGGAGGTGTCTCCCTGGATCGATTGCCGCTTTCCGCCCAAAGCAGAACGAGTGGAAATCGTCGAACAGCAGACGCACCGTCGGTTTTTGAAAAGCCATCTTCCCGTCGACACAATGGTGATCTCCCCAGAGGTGAAATACATATACATCGGCCGCGATGGAAGAGATGTTCTCTGGAGTTTATTCAACCATCATCGCATCTTCAAAGAAGATGTCATCGGATCGATCGACAGTGTGCCCGAGCGAACAGGTCCGCCTCTGGGGGAAGCGCCATCATCCGTGATCGATTACTTTCGAGATTGGCTGTCGAAAGACGGCTACCCCTGGTGGCCGTATTGGGATCACATCCGATCATGGTGGGAGATCAAAGATCTGCCCAATGTGATGCTGCTCCATTTTTCGAATCTCAAACGGGACATGCCGGACGAAATCCGACGTCTTGCTGCCTTTCTCGACATCGCCATCGATGAAACCAAATGGGAGGCTGTTCTCGAGCATTGTTCCTTCGCGTATATGAAAGCACACGCCGATCAGAGCGTTCCCTTTGGGGGAGACATATTTGAGGGGGGCGGAAAGAAATTCATGCACAAAGGCGTGAACGGCCGATGGCGAGATTTGCTTTCAGCAGCGGATATCGAGAAATATGAAAAACTGGCGCGTGAAAAGTTAGGCGTGGAATGTGCTCGCTGGCTTTCGACGGGTAAATTTCTCAGTGCGAATCGAAGATAACTCCGGATGCGAGGTGAGGATTCTCCATGCCAGCTTATTTCATCGCCGAGATCGAGGTCGAAAAGCCTGAGTTGTATGCGCAATATGTCGATCAAGCTACCCCCATTGTCGAAAGTTATGGCGGGCGGTACATCTTCCGCTCGGAGTCAATCCACCCTTTATCTGGAGATTGGTCCCCTGGCAGAATGATCATGATCGAATTCGAAAACAAAGAGAAGATATTCGAGTGCTTCTCATCCGATCGATAAACAAGCATTACACCTTTGAGAGAGGGTTCAAAAAAATCGAAAGCAATCATTGTGGAATGCTGAGTAAAGCGTTACGTACCGGCGTGCATTAATTAATTGAAGACCAGAAACCGAGAGAATGCATAAACATGGAATCCATCTTGAACGTCGCACTCGTGATCGGTGTGCTCAGCTTGGCATACGCACTCATTTTTCGGCCCAGGATCCTGACCTGGGGTGCATCGGAAGACGAAGTGGAGATGCCATTGATCGGGGATGATTTGGCGCACGAGATTAGCGCCACTCGAGCGATATCCATCAATGCGCCAATTAACGAGGTTTGGAAGTGGGTGATTCAGTTGGGAGCGGATCGGGGAGGTTTTTTAGTTATTCATTTCTAGAAAAAGCCCTTGGATACAAGATGCGGGAAGCAGATATCGTTCCGGAATTTCAAAACATGGAAGTTGGTCGGCTCGTTCCTGCGTCGATTGATGAAACGAAGAGTCTGATTAAGTATAACTTCCCGGTGGTGGCCGTAGAACCTGGAAAATCTTTCGTGCTCGAAGGGTGGGGCGCTTTCGTGCAGAAAGAGATTTCGCCGACCCAAACGCGCTTGATCGTACGAACACATTGGAAGGAGACTCCCTCACTGCTGAGCAAAATCGATAAATTCATCGGTCCAGCGTTACATTACGTCATGGAAAGAAGGATGCTGATAGGCTTCAAGGCCCAGACAGAAATGGGTCCTGGTGTGCGGATTTCTTCAACACCAGACTATCTCTGGATACTGGGAATCATCTTGTCTGGGCTCACTATCGCTTTCATGGTATTGTTCGGTGAAGATCTGCTGTGCATGCTCCTCTCGTTGATTTATGGAATATTCTGGCTTTGTGCCTTTTTTAATTTTCAATCCGCGATCGATATTCAGCCTGCTTTTATCCCTGGTAACCATCGCAACAGCGGTATGGTTGTATTGAGGAGACAAGAGCAACCGGACACAGCACAACCGTGATATCCTTCGTGGTGAAAAAAACGAGAAATCTAATCTTAACTCGAAGGTGAAAAATGGAAGATAATCATTGTGTGCCCTATCAACGCAAAAGAAATTATCTGGTGTTTACCATGCCCATGATGATCATGTATATCTCCATTGCTGTATCACTCTGGCAAATCAATGTCGTGTTCTTTGCAATCTACGTTGCATTGTTCGTGTTTGTGGCGCTGTTCATGAGTTACGTCTGTGTGTACTGGGAATGTCCGTATCTGGGAAGGTTTGGTCCCTGCGTAGGAGGGTTTTGTCTTCCGGCAAGTCAAATTGCCCGGCTGCATAAGAAATCAAGAATATCGGAAACCCGATACAACCTTTTTCTGAATCTTGCCTACGTTTGTTTCTTCGGGATCATCCTGTTTCCAGCTTATTTTCTTTTTCTGCAGGGATTTCTCTACCTGTTGGGTTATATAGGCATCGTGGTGGCTTATGGGTTGTTGTTTACACTCTTTATATGCCCGGTCTGTGGTACGCGGCATATTTGTCCGGGTGGACAGCTTGCAGTTAAGATACAAGAGGCCATTGCATCCCGGCGTTCGAACGCGCAGTAAGCAGCAGGGCGATCTCATCCGTCTGGTATTATTCTCTGGTCAGCTAAACGAGGAATATTTCTGATCTTCAGGGAAAAGAATCGGAAATATTTCTTGTAACCGTGCTGGGATCAGAATAGTATTTCACCTTCGAAGGATGCGACCTCCCTTACGATTGTGAGGTGACAAAGCGTGTTGTCAAAGTTCATCGCAGCTCAACTTCGTTCTCCATCCAGCGGAATTAGCGGATGGGTTTTGTCTCGTTTATGGAACCGTAGGAATTCCGCCCTGAACGATTTTGCCTTTGACAGACTAGACCTGCGGACGGATGATCGTGTGCTGGATGTGGGTTTTGGCGGAGGTTATTTATTGGGGCGAATGTCCGAAGTCGTGACCGAAGGTCTCCTGGCGGGTGTCGATACTTCTGCGACGATGGTTGATGCCTGCAGACGAAAATACCGGGCCTTGATCGATTCAGGGAGACTCGAAGTCCGCTGCGCGCAGGTGGAATCGCTGCCCTATCCATCCGAGCGTTTCAACAAATGCTGCACGGTTAATTCACTTTTCTATTGGGGCGATGTCCAGCAAGGTGTGGCCGAGATTTATCGGGTACTGGTGGATGGCGGCAGACTTGTCGCTGTCTTCACCTGCAAACAATCCCTCGAGGATAAGAGCTTTATACGAGATGGCATTTCCCTGTACCAAGGCGAAGAAATTCATCGGATGATGGAAGCAGCCGGTTTCAACATCGTCGAGATGAACCAGGCAGCGGATCGCCATCGGGATTTCCTTTGTATCATTGGAGAGAAATTACCAAGATAGCACTACCAGATCACATTCGTGTCCCTGAAGAAAGGTGGGATGGAGCGTAATGAAGCTTGAAGAACGTTTTCGCATTGAAAAGCCTCCCCTCGTGATCGAGGCTGAAAAGCTTGCCGAAGAACTTGGTTTTCCGCTCTTGCCGGAAGGCCGGCCCGTGGGGCACGACGGCCCGGCCTCTGCATGTGTACCGCCGATGGGTACGCTTTTGATGACCTTGGCCGCATCCAAACCGGGTGGACGGATTGGTGAATTTGGCACCGGATCGGGCGTCGGTTCCGCCTGGATCGCCAGCGGACAACAAGGAGGGGCGGTATTGGTTACATGCGAAATCGACGCTGATTTGATCCGTCATGTCAAGACGCTGTTTAAAGGAAGAGCGGAGATCGATATCCGCCACACGGATTGGGAAACGATAATGACAGGTGAACCGCCGTTCGATCTTCTCTTCATGGATTCCGGCGTGGCTGAGGCGCATGTTCCTGATCGGTGGGACGAGATCACGGAGATGGTTTGTCTCGGCGGGTAAATCGTTTTTGACGACATTGTGTCTATCGAACTTTGGCCTGACGATTGGTCCGACAAGGTGGACATGAAGCGAGAGTTCGCACTCCGAAATCCACGCGTCGTCTCCTCGGAGGTCGGCCTCACGTCGCTGGCTTCGGCCTTAATCGTCACGCGAATAGAATAGCCGACAGTGCAGGGAAAAAGGATGTTCGGTAATGTTGGGTTTTAGGTGTCGCGGGTCTTTACTGATCGGGTTGATCATATTTCGGATCGGAGAGGCGTATGGTTAAGCAGGGGATCGAAGCAACGATGTCACATGGAGAGACATTTTCACTCTATTTGTACAACACAAAATCACTAATCATCACACTCTTGGGCTGTATATTGTTGGGAACCGCCGCGGTTTTCGTCATGCAATCCATCCTGTTCATCCCAGCTTGGGTTCAATACCTGCTTATAACCGTGTTGATCGCTGGGGCATTCCTTGCTTCTGGCTGCCTGGCTGCACATCAGGCGACGGTTACGATTGGGAATCAGGCATTCTCGATTGCAGAAAAGGATCGATCCCCACGAGAAGTATCCTGGGAAGATATCAGGTCATACGCGTATTACGAAGAATTGTTGTTGTACAGCTTGAAGATCTCACTGCGCGGCAATGAAATGCTGTCGATCATCAACTTCAAATGGGCTCCGCAAGAGGACTTCAAAGCTTTCTTCCAGCAGTTTGAAGCCTGGTTGATAGCAAGAGGGAAAGGGGAAGATCGTGATACAGTAGCGCGATCGGAGAATTTCTACGGATCGAAGAAAAGGACAATCATCACGATCGGTGTGTTTATCGTGTATGTTGGAGTAGTCGTTGCGCTCATGATCGCTGATGCATTTGCCAACTGGAATCCCATATTCAGGTATTATTTCTGGGTCTTGCCCGCAGCGTTCTTTATTAAGATGCTGAAGGCGACGTGATATGATTCTTAGAAGGGCAGGAAGGAATAGTATCGAAGGGATCACGATCTTGTAGTTTCGATCCATGTGGCTCTGCGGAGCATATTACGGCCTCGATGTGAACGGACAAGACCGAACGATAAGCCGATGTTCGAAGGATGTGGAATGGAAGGAAACGAACGAAGAATCTATCACGGCATGGGCGAGTTCCTCACGGATCTACGCATGATTATGTCCCGGCGACGGGAGATTCGTCCGCTGATGCAGGGTGAGATTATCACGCCGGCATTTCGCGAGCGTTTGATGCTCACGGTTACGGCGGTGAATAATTGCCGCTACTGTTCGTATGGACATGCCCGGGCAGCGCTTTCAGAGGGGGTTTCGCAAGATGAGATCGAGGCACTCGGCAATGGATTCTTTGATGGCAGCCCGGCTGAAGAAGTCCCGGCGATGTTGTATGCGCAGCACTGGGCGGAGTCGAATGGAGAACCCGAGCCATCGGTGCGAAATAAAGTCGTGGCGCGATATGGAGAACCAGTCGTCGCTGCGATGGAACTGGCCATGCGCATGATTCGCATGGGCAATCTATCTGGAAACACCTTCGATTATTTGCTCCACTGGATTTCCTTCGGACGCCTGGGAGAATGGAGTTAGGGGACTTGCCCTCACTCGAGCGGGTTCACCGCTCGGATCCCCTTGTTGCATGAGAATTACCAGACGTAAGGTACAAGTCGGTACCGGACTTGTCTGGTGTATTCAAGATAGCCGTCGAGCTCTCTCTGTAAGGTGTTGTCCTCCAGATAGGTGCGCAGGATAAACAGCACCATGATCAATGCGGCCGGTATGAGTGCCCACAGGGAGTTCAGAAAGAGTGCGATGAAAGGGTAGGTGAGTATGTCGCCAGCATACATCGGATGCCGGATGAAGCGGTATGGTCCCGCCTTGCTTACCTGGTGACCGCGTTCTTCCTGGATGCGCACGAAACTCGACAGGAACTGATTGGCGATTCCGCTCCAAAACCCAAGCGCATATCCCGCCAGGATCATCAGCATAGCTATAATTTTGATTGGGATGGGTGTTGTAAAGTTTTGATGCCGACCCGCGTCCAGCGCTGCGGTAAAGAGAAAAACAAGAATCATGATCCAATAAATGGAGATCAGAATACGGTCCCATTTTTTTCCCTTACCGAAGGCGGTCAACCTTTCCTCCATTAACTCCGGCCTCTTGAATTTCAAGTACATGCCCCATGCGACGAAAACGATCAAATACGTGGCCAGGAAAATCCAGAACTCGATCCAGTCCCATCTTCCGGCGACAAGGACAATGGCAGAGATGATTGAAGCCAAGATTACGATCACCAATCCATAGCGCAGTAAATTCTTTGTGTTTTTCATCACAACCTCTTGGTTTTTGCTGTTTTCGGCCTCGGCAAGAATGAAGGAGCGAAACAGCTGACATGCGACCTTCCGGAACAAGTATTGATTTTTCGAACCCCATCGTATAAAATTAGGTAAGCCTAACTTTGTATAAAGATGATATACCAGCCTGGTAGCAATGTCAAGCATTCATGGCGGCGGGATGGCAGCCAGTGAAGAGTAATAAATGAGTAAAGTGAATGCTATCTCCAATTGATCCTCGTTGGAAGTCATTTCCTCGAGGAAATGGATACAGGGTCCTTGGAAGTTGACTGCGAAATAAACGTGAAAACGGGAAAGGAAACCACAATGGGAATTGAACTCGAATTTGGTTTTTTACTCGTAATTCAGATTATCGGCACCGAGACTTTCGCACCTTTCGAAGTGGAGACACCGCCATTGCGGAAGATCGTAAAGTGGAGCTTTATCGCTGCCCTGACCTTCGGCTTTTACCAATTGGTCGGTCACTGGTCGCTTCTGGTCCCAATGATTGGTGTATTGGTCGGGGGAGTGTTTCACTTCATCTGGTGCAGCAGGAATGGAATCCATCCGCTGCGGGCGACACCTCGGAGACGTTATTACGAACTCCGAGGATGGCATTGGCCTGAGAAGTAGCTGCCGCATGCCGGGGAGGATGAATCGCGCTTCGTTGGCGTGAATCCCATCCTTCTCGCGATCCCTTCTTTGGAGGTCGAAATGACGTTGGAGAGGACAATTCAATACCTTGTTGTCTGGAGTCTGATCGGTTTTATCGCCTTCAGCTTGTATGTGTTTGTGGTTTTTCGAAGCGGGCTTGTGTACACTTCCCGCAAGCAGGATGGTACGCTAAAGGACCGCATTCCACTTAGCGGTATTGTTAATATGCTGCTCTTTCTCCTGATTATCGTGGGCTTTCAGGTTTTGGCCAATTATCTTGGATTAGCACGAAGTGGAGTCGATATCCGCCATATGTCCTTGTTTGTGCTGAATTTCGGGCATTATTTCATCCTCTTCCTTTTCGACACGATCGTTATCGACGGCTTGGTCCTGGGGGTCTGGCGGCCGGGATTTCTGAGATTATCCGATGATATCGGTGGGGAATCCATGAAGAAACACATCCTCATCTCGATTCCTGTCGGCATGGCTGCTGGGATAGTCTTGACAGCGATCAGTTCTGCTATATCCTATTTCGTGTTGTTTGCCGGCTGAAACCGGGATTCGCTACTGGATGCCAATGAGCCCAAGATATCCGTGCGGGACACAAAGCCTCTCGCTGGATATCCTTGAAAGGACGACAGATGAATGAACAAGAAAATACTGCAGCTGTTGAATCGGACGAGAAAAGCCTGTTCAAACTCGGTGGTGCGGCAGCTTTGATCGTCGCTGTAGTGATCCTGGGGGAGGTGATTTTTCAAGCGGTTTCCCCACTGCCGGGCACGGTGGTCGATTGGTTCGATCTTTTCCAGCGAAACCGGCTCATCGGGCTTATCGAGTTCTGGGGGATGGAAGCTGTGATGTACATCATGTTCATCATCGTCTTTTTGGCGCTGTATGTCGCGCTCAAAAAAGTCGACCGAACTCGAATGCTAATCGCCGCTACCTTCGCTTTCATCGGGATCGGGATCTTCCTGGCGACGAACAATCCCTTCAACATACTCTCTCTCAGCGACCAATACGCCGCGGCAAACACAGCAGCGCAGAAATCCGTTTTCATCGCAGCGGGGCAAGCCCTGCTCGCCAACACGAATCAACGCACCGTCGGCGGCTTCAACATGGGTCTTTTCCTGGTTTCGATCGCCGGTCTGATCGTTTCCACGGTCATGCTGCGAAGCAAATCTTTCAGTGGGCGGACAGCTTACGTTGGTATTGCGGCGAATGCACTCTCATTGATTGATTATCTGCGCCAGGCGCTGACGTCAGCGGAGATCGTCGCCGTACTCGTGATTCTTCCGAATGCCATTCTTCTGATCATCTGGTACGTTTTGATTTTCCGTCGATTCTATCGATTAGGCGAATAATTCCGAGGAGATAACATTGACTGATCGAAGCGAATTGAATCCGCCACAGGCTCACTTTATCCCATGCACCTGGAAACCCATCTCCGCGTGCGAAGATTGTTCGATCCAGGGCAAACTGATGTGTCGTTTTGAAACGATCGACCTGGCCACATTTCTGATGCTCTTTCTGCCGTTTGCGGTTGCCGTCATTGGAGGAACGATACGTGCCGGGTATGGCAGGACCCTCTTACTCTGGCTCGCCTACTCCCTCTTGTTCTTCTTCGTCTGGGAAGCGCGAATTCTCTGCCGCCATTGTCCCATGTGGGCGGAAGAAGGGCGCATTCTACACTGTCACGCCAATCACGGCGTCTTCAAGATCTGGAAATACGAACCCGGACCGATGAGCCGATGGGAACAAGTTCAGTTTATCGTTGGGGCATTAATCTGGATCGGGTTTCCGTTTGTGTTTCTGGTCATGGGTCGGGAGTATCTCTTGATTTTGGTCGGCCTGGCCGCGGCAGTCGGCGACGTGTTCAGCCTGCGGCGGTTTGTCTGCAGTCGCTGCATCAATTTCTCCTGCCCGATCAACACGGTACGCAAGGAATATATGGATGCCTACCTCGAGCGCAATCCGGAGATACAAGCTGCATGGGAGAGAAGCGGGTATCGGTTTGAGTGATTCTGATCACCGATACGGGTTGAGTGACGGACAAAGTCCGTGAGCATGTGGCGCAGAATGCGCATCTGATCCACATCGTCGGGCCGGAGGATGTGGACGAGGTGATCGACTATCTGTGCTCGGAACAGGCCCGTTTGATCACGGCCAACGTCGTTTATTTGCGATAATGACAATACGTGAATCCGAGAAGATTCTTCGCGGCCATTCGGCAAAGGAAAAATACATGCGTATTGTAAGAGGAATCGGGTTTTTCATCTCTACCTTTTTAATTTACCTGGTACCGATCCTGCTGGGTTGGGGCATTACAGATTTGCGAGGTTTTTTCTCGCTGGAACCGAGATTGGGGTACGCGATAATCGTACTTGCCCTAGCGTTCGGAGTCGGTTATCAGGCGCTGGATTCGCCTGAAGGTATCCGCGGAAGTACGGGTCGCGGGGACAAGCTGGTTTCGCGCCAGAGCGTCCTTCGTTATGTGATCACCTTTTCATTGTTCGCCGGATTGATGCTATTGCCCTGTGCAGACCGACATGAGGTAGGGACACTGGCGGACAGCCAGTTTGTTCGCTGGATCGGCGTTGGTTTGTTTGGCTTCGGTATTGGTCTTGTGTACTGGTCGGGCCTGGCGTTGGGGCGTATGTACAGCGTGGAGGTGACGCTGCAGGAAGATCACCGTTTTATCACAGATGGACCTTTCAGCTATATCCGCCACCCGCGTTATGCCGGTGCAATCTTGATTGCTATTGGATTGTCGCTCACATTCCGATCGTGGATCGGCCTCGTGGTCAGTGTGATTTCCATTGCGATTTTTCTGCTGCGCATTCGAGACGAAGAAGTGTTAATGGCGCAGGCGTTTGGCGAGGAATGGGAAAGGTGCTATCGACGTACGCGCCGGTTGATCCCTTTCGTATACTGAGAATCGGGGGTCTGTAAGGCAGCAGTTTTGTTCCGTATGAAAACCGTAGTAATTGTGCATACAAACCGTCAAAAATATCGTGTGCCGGATGTGATATACCGTCTCACATCCTTTTTGTTTGCAGGAGGCGCATGATGTTGAACCGCTTGATCGATTGGGTGACTGTCGAGCCGACCATTAGCCTGTTGATGACGATTACGGCGATCGTGATCTTTGGCTCTGCGTTTCGGCGATCCAAAGAGATCCCCGAAAAGTTCTGGCCTTTGTTGCGTACATTCGTCGGCGCTTTACTTGAGGTGCTGCTTTTTCTGGGATTGCTCTGGACTTTCCGTGCGATTCTCAATAACAACATCGTGACCTTCTTTTCGACTCATGGGAGCTTGAGTGAGCTTAGCCGCAGCAGCGCGCAGTCGATATGGGGACGACCGCACGTGCAGCGAGAACTCGAAATCGACCATTATCGTGAGTATACGGTACAGGAAGAAATACCCAGAGAAGATCTCTCAGAAGAGCCGGTTTACAAGACGGTGGAGGTGCGTGAGGCGGTGCCGCAAAACAGCATCATCGGTTTTCGCGGTGATATCTACTTAACCGCAAGTGAACGCGAAAAGGGGTATGCGCTTTATAGTGGTTATATCATCGACGCCACGTACGAGTATCGTGTGATCAACCATTCAGAATACGAAACAGAAGCCATTTTCTCGTTTCCGCTTTCCCCCGACCAGACAATGCACGAGGACTTCCAGATCACCGTGAATGGGGAGGACATTGGCTCGGATCTGGAAATTTATATCAAGGACAGGGTCAGTTGGACAGATTACATGAAGCCTGGTGAGGAGTTCACTATTGTAGTGAGTTACACCTCACGGGGCATGGATACGTATTACTATCAAATCCCCACCCAGCGGAATATTCAGGACTTTGCCCTCACGCTGACGATCGATCGTCTGCCGGTGGATTTAATCAATTATCCCGACCTCTGCCTCACGCCTACCAATATCCGGGCTACTGCAGACGGAGAAGGGTCCATTTTAACCTGGGAATTGGATGATGCCATCACCAAGGCCGGTATGGGTGTCTCCTTCCCACAGCCCGAACAGCCCGGTGCGAAGGTGCTGCGTGTTTTGGTTAACAGTCCCTATGCCATAACCCTGCTGGCAACGATGCTGGCGCTGACCCTGTTGATCTTGGGGCGGCCGGTTCAGTTCATCGACCTGGCCTTGTTGTCTGCTGCCTACTGCGTGCAGTTCCTCATCATGGCTTCCGTGAGTGATTTCTTCTTCGGCTTTTGGGGGTCGCTGATCCTGGGAATTGCATTGACCGGGGCTATGACCTATCTTCTCTTCCGACGACTGACGTCCAAGCTGCTTCGGGTGTTGATCTACATTCTGGTGGCTTTCTTTGCCATCGTATACCCACTCTCGGGGTTCCTATCGTTGCCCGCGCACGTCAATGCCTTTGATAATCTCGTCATGGTTGGCCTGATCGTGTATCTGTTTGGCCTGTCCCTGTACGCGCGGGTCACGAGTGGGAATCACCTGTCACCATCGTAAAGCGGGGCGGTTTAAACTCGATTTGAGCGCAATCCGTTCCATACAAGTCTTTTTGCTTACAATGATTCGACTCTCGATCATCTGAGTCTTGAAGTGCTTTACATCTCAGTAGGATCGATCCTGTGTGATCTTCATCGAATCCACCACGTTTTAGAGACGTGGTGGATTCACTCTATGTATCTTTTGCGAAGCAATTTGGGATTCTGAGTGTTATATCCTGAGAGATGTAGCATATATCATCTCCATACGACAAATTCAATTGTCGGTTCGTGACTCGAATGTTCGTTTTATTTCTGGACGGATTGTCAAAGAAGTTATAACACGTTCTTGTGGCAACCTTGATTGAAGGAGAGACTCCATGGCAGATGAAACGCAACAACAAATCCGGGAGGCATACGACTGCGTTGTCGTTGGCGCGGGGAACGGCGGATTGGCCGCGGCGGCGCGCCTGGCGGTTGCGGGCAAACGCGTCCTGCTCCTCGAACAGCACAACATCCCGGGCGGGTTTGCCTCCAGTTTCCGGCGCGGCAGGTTCGAATTCGAAGTCTCCCTGCACCAGTTCGCCGACATCGGACCATCCACGAACAGCGGCAGCGTGCGCGAGTTTTTCGAGAACGAACTCGGTATCTATCTGGATTGGGTCGAGGTGCCCGAGGCGTTCCGTTTGATCCTCACCGATCCGGACGATGCGCTGGACATCACCATGCCTTACGGCGTGGATGCCTTCGTCGATGCGCTCGAAGAAGCCGTTCCGGGAAGCAAGGATTCCGTGACCAAGTATCTTGCGCTTTGCCAGGAGGTGCTGGAAGGTCTCGCCTACGTGGGCAAATCTCGCGGCAACCCCGATCGAAAGCTCCTGCTCACCCAACATGCCAATTTCCTCAAGACCGCACCGTACACCGTCGATCAAGTCGCCGAGGCACTCAAAGTCCCCGAGCAAGCGCAAAAAATCCTGCATGCACAATGGTCCTACATTGGTGTTCCCACGAATCGATTGAATTTCACCATCTTCGGCGGCATGTTGATCAAGTTCATCACTTTCGGCGCATGGATCCCCCGGCAGCGTTCCCATGAGATCGCGCTGGCCTTCGACGCCAGAATCCGGGAATTGGGGGGTGAAATCCAGTACAACACGCGTGTCGAGGATATTCTGGTCGAAGATGGAAAGGTTGTCGGGGTGCTGACTTCCAATGGGGATCGCATTGCAACCGAATACGTGGTCGCCAATGTGTCCCCCACGCTGGTCTACAACCAGCTGATCCATCCGAAATCGGAGCTCCCGGCGATTGCGCTGCAGGAGTGCAATGCACGTGTGCATGGTCTCAGCGGCTTTGTGGTCTACCTGGGATTGGATGCTCCGGCGGAGGAGATCGGGCTGGGGGAATACAGTTTCATGGTCTATCGGAACATGGACACCGCCGCCGGTTATGAATCCTTCAGAACGCTGGAGGCACCCGATCTGCAGGCTGTGGTGTGTCTGAACAACGCCATCCCGGATTGCTCGCCGCCGGGCACATCGATCGTCTTCATCACCACGCTCTACCGGCCGGAAGCCTGGCATAATGTCAAGCCGCAGGATTATGTGAAGCTGAAAAATAAGATCGCCCTGGATTTGATCACCGATCTCGAAGCGGCCACCGGCGCCTCGCTGCGGGAGCACATCGAGGAGTTCGAGGTGGCCACTCCGCAGACTTTCGCCCGCTACACGGGGAGTAACGACGGCAATATCTATGGCTACGAGCCGGAACCATGGGATTCACTCCTGCCGCGCATGATGATGCTGTCGGAGGATCAACACATCGGCGGCTTGCAGTTCAGCGGCGGTTCCGCTTTCCGCTGCCTGGGGTACAGCAGCAGTTTCTTGTCGGGACAGGTGGGGGCATTGTTGACGTTGCGAGAGATGAAGGAAAGAGGAGGCGAAGCATCATGAAAATCAGCGTCAAGGGATCCCTTCGCGATCTGTTCGGTTTTATCCGCCTGGCCTCCTCGCGCCGCAAGCGTTTCAGCAAGGCGCCGGTGCAGTCCATCGATCTGAGACCGGTGAACAAGTTGGCCGGGCAGCTTCATCCCAAGCGTCAAAACCTCGTCATTACGAACATCCGGGACGAAACTCGGACGACCAGGACGTTCCGCCTGGCACCCGATCCCGATGCGGACACGAAATCGTTGGCCTACTTTCGGGCGGGGCAGTACCTCAGCCTGAAAGTTGAAGTCGATCAAGTAGTGATCACCCGGCCTTATTCGATCTCGTCCGCGCCAGATGAAGCTTTGGGTGAGAATGGTTATTACGAGATCACGATCCGCAAAGTCGATGACGGCTTCTTTACGCCCCTCATTTGGGAGAACTGGTCCGTCGGGACGAAGGTGATCGCTTCGGGACCATGCGGGCAGTTTTACCACGAGCCGATACGGGACGGGGACAAGATCGTTGGTCTGGCCGGCGGTTCGGGAATTACACCTTTTTGTTCGATGGCGAAAGAAATCGCATCCGGGGAGATGGATGCTGAACTGCTCCTGCTTTACGGCAGCAGCGATAAGGACGATATTGTGTTTTATGAATTGCTCGGGGAGCTTGAAGCGAAGTCTGAGGGCAAGCTCAAGGTCGTGCACGTATTGAGCTGCAACGAAGCGCCGCTGCCGGATTGCGAGCAGGGCTTCATCACCGCTGATTTGATCAAGAAGTATGCCGACGTAAATGCCAGCACGTTTTTCCTCTGCGGACCGCAAGCGATGTATGAATTTGTGCTGCAAGAATTGGCGGCGTTCGATCTTCCGCCTAAATGCATCCGGCGTGAAGTGTACGGCGAAGTGTGCGATGTCACCCAGGTGCCGGGTTTTCCGCTGGCGATGGCTGATAAACGCTTTGATCTGACTGTCCACATCGGCGGTCTCACGGCAGTTATACCCGGCCAGGCCGCGGAAACCGTGCTTGTCGCCATGGAGCGGGCCGGTTTAGCGCCGCCTTCGGAGTGCCGTTCGGGAACCTGTGGGGTCTGTCACTCGATGCTCGTTGCCGGTGATGTGTATGTTTATCCGGATGATGACGGCCGGAGGGCTGCAGACCGGCAGTTTGGCTACATCCACCCATGTTCGTCCTATCCGATCTCAGATCTGGAGATATCGGTCTCACGAAGCACTGAATTTGCGTGAACGCAGTAATACCAGCATGAAGGGTTTGAGATGGAATCACAAAACAGAAGGCTCAACGGGGCGAATATGGATATCGACCTGACAACCCCGGAGAATGATATTGGATGGAAACAGGATGCTTGTCCGTGGAATGTAGCCGAAAGCACCTCGGATCATCGCTGTGCGGTGAAGAACGTGTCCATCTGTCCTTACTTTTGTGGAATTGAATTTCAAGATCGTGTGTTGTGCTGTTATCCGCATGAAAATCCACGTCGACAGGTAGACGAATAATACGATCATCGCTACACAGACCGGAGAAAGTCTTCGCAGGTCGAGATGGTTGATGGGGAGGAATTCAACTTGAGAGAGGAAAATCCGGCAACACGAGGTCGTTATTCTTCATCCTATGATATCGATACAAAGCGGGGAGTATGAAAATGCTGAAATCTATGAACCAGGAAGATCGAATTGTCGTCGGCTCGCTTCTACTTACAATCGTAGGCATTATCGTGGGGGCGTTTTTGGCAGCACCGTGGATGTATGGAGCGACTACCATCGTGGTCATTGTGCTGCTGATCATCGGGTGGCGGGTGAGCGGCAGCCAGCGTCTGGCATGGTTGTTGTTGTTTGGTTTGGTGGCCGGACTTCTCGAACTGTGGGCGGATTGGATACACGTGGAGCATTTCGGATCGTTGGTGTATACCGATTACTTCGGTGTGCGCTTGCTGTCCTCGCCGGTGTACATGCCCGTCGGCTGGTGGTTGACGTGCGTGCAGTTCGGTTATATTGCGCTGCGGCTGAGCGAACGATGGGGGCAGTGGAAAACCGCAGGACTCGTGGCCTTATTGGGAATGGGTCTGCCGCCATGGTATGAGGAATTCGCCGCACCGGCGCGGGCGTGGTACTACACAACAAGCCGCTTGATGTTGTCGAACACACCGGTGTGGATCATCCTGACCTATGGGGGCTGCATGTTCGGTGTTGCCATGATGGTTCTGGTGAATTACCATGCGAAGGCATGGGCCAAGGCGGTGGCGGCAGGATGGTTCACTGCAGCAGGTTTCATGCTTTCCGGTGTGTTCTGGTATTCATTGTTAGGTTAGGCAGATCAGACAAGATCGACTGAATCGATATCGCCTTGGTTGACGGATCGCTATTTATGATCCGGGGTGACGAGGAAATGTTATGGCTGACGTCGTGTGCATGGGCGGACTGCTGATCGATTTCGTGCCCACCGAATCTGGTGTGGCGCTCGTTGATGCATCCGCTCTTTAAGAAAGCTCCCGGGGGTGCGACGGCCAACGTGGCTGTGGGTCTGTCCGGATTGGGAATCTCATCCACCACGATATGAAGGGTGAGATGCGTAGAAATTAGTCATCATATCGCCGATGCGATTTGAAATTGGATAAAGCTGGGGGGGATCGGAGGAGGGCCGTCTTTCAGGCGAGAATCTCCACGTTGCTTCATGGGCTAATGCACCGATAATCCAACGAATAGGCAACCCGAGCTATTTACGCCAGAGGCTTCGGGCAGTATAGTCTTGCGGTGGATGAAGGTATTTCAATTACGATTTCTCTGTTTTTTCACGTCCATTTCTAATTAATCTGAAGAAGCCGGCGGTTTCACCGGGCCTTCGACAATACGGCGTTAGTGCCTGATCGATTAGCGAACTCTTCCAGCATCTGAATGGTTGAAATCAAAGCGGTTTGGCAAGCGGTGTGCGCTACTACGCAGCCTGAAATTACAGTTAGCCGGGAATATGACAATATCGGTATCCTGATCAACATATTCTCGAGTGAACGGAGGTAATCTATGCGCTGGAAAATGGTCGGGTTGAAGATTTGGATCCTGCTTATAATAGGTCCCATTTTACTTGCAGGCTGCGGCCAGGAGACTTTTAAACTGCACACGACCGCGGGTGTGGGGTCATTCCGTAATGCCGGTGACCGTATCGAGATTTTTAATGTGATTCAAAATACAAGCACAGATAATCAGCCCTTTACCGAAGTGTGGGTGAATGGTGAGATTCTGGAGGGCGTACAAATCGAAAACCGGGCAGAATACACCGGCTCGTGGATTTACACCGTGACCGAAGAAGACGTTGCCAAAGGCCGTGTTAAAATTAAAACAGGTGTAAAGGTGGGATGGGATGGGTCCCGGAATGCAAGTGATAGCCACTCAGTGGTCATACCGCAGGAGTCCTCGGCGAAGTTGATCCTGGAAATAAGAAGCGCAATATGGATGGTCGATAGAGTAAATTATACCTTCGTGGTTACAAATATTGGTGCGGTGGATATCCCTGGTCCGATCGTCATTCAGAATAACCTCAACCTCAATCTTAATATTAATAAATTCAATCCTACATAGTGTCATCTTTTATCTGATGGTCTTTCCAGCGGTAGGGAAGTGGTCTGTTCGGTAACCTCCGGGGTACCTGCCGACGCAGCAGCAAGGGGGTATTTCTTTATAACTTTCACCGCCAACAATGGTAGTGAAACTTCTGAGAAAGTCACGACGAGTATTTCAAAGTATGGCCTTGTCGTGCCGACCCTGACGCCCAGCCCAACGCCGACCCCGACATCCATCCCAACAGCGACCGTCGAAGTCAGCCCGGCGCTGAGTCTGGCGATCAGCAGCCCCAGCAGTTATTTCAGCGAGGTCGGCAACCCGGTGGACATCATTTATCTGGTGACCAACAGCGGCGATGTGGTTATCGATGGGGATTTCATCATCGTTTCCGAGAATCTGTACTCCTGGGAGTGCCCGCAGGTGGCGGAATTGGCTGTGGGTGAATCCTTGACCTGCGAAGGGCGATACTGGATCGAATCTGCAGATATCGGCAAACCGTTGACTCACTGTGCAAGTGTACAGGGGGTGTACGACGGCACGAGTGTAATATCTCCGGAAGCAAGTGTGACGGTCGCCTATTTGAAGCCTACTCCTGCCCCGCTGAAAGTCAACTGCTCGCAGTACGATACCGAGCAAGCATGCGACAATCATCCCAATGCCTGTACGTGGGATTCGATCGAACAGCTATGCGTTAAGAAGTAATCGGGCTTAAAACCAGTTAATATTGTTTCCCGCATCCCCGTTGGGAAGTCCGTCGGACTTCCCAACGGGGATGTGTACGTTTCCGGGTTTGTTGATGAGTCTGGTCCATCAACCTGATATTGGAGGGATGAAGGATCTTTCGAAGATATGTTAGTGTGCTGACCATCACCAATTTTGATGCGAACCCTGCGCTGATCGAGTTCGATGTTGTAGTAAGTTTAACTCGATCAGGAAAACTGTTTCACGGCAAGAATGCCGCATATAATGGGTGAAGTCGCATACCAGTGTCAATTCAGATGCAAATTAATCAGGTCTACCGATACGGAAGGATAAACCTCCTGATTTTGATATCATAGGCTGGAGACATGAGAGTAAAAAGAGTTGTAAACCGAGTTACGGAGACCCTGGCCGATCTACTCGTCGGATGGGACACGCGCCGGGGGCGCCAGTCTCCACTGGAGGCATTCCTCGCACATTGCCGGACGATGGAGAATCCGCGAGTACTCGAACTCGGCACGAAGCGCTCAATTGAATCGCGTTCCACCCTGCATACCAGCTGGATTCCGCACGCCGCTGAACATCTCGGTACTGACATCGAAGCGGGAGTGGATGTCGACATCGTCGCTGATGTCCACCGCCTCACAGATGTGACCGGTGAAGAACAATTTGACGTGATCATCTCATGCTCGACTTTCGAACACTTCAAATATCCACATCGCGCCGCCCATGAGGTAATGAA
Source organism: Anaerolineales bacterium (assembly GCA_034430425.1). Lineage (GTDB taxonomy): Bacteria > Chloroflexota > Anaerolineae > Anaerolineales > E44-bin32 > WVZH01. The sequence continues at coordinate 24,045 of DAOUEK010000055.1, forward strand.
AGCGCTTCGCAGGGGGGGGGTGTTATATATCCAGACTCACCAATCGTTTCCCCTTCACGCCTATCCCCATGATTACTTCCGCTTTTCTGAAGAAGCCCTGGCAGGATTATTCGGTACGCGGATGGGTTTTCGCGTACGTTTAACCGGCTACGAATTCCCTGTAAAACTTTTCCCGCCGCGCGCGCTGGGGATGATGAGTATCCCCGCATTTCTCAACGTCGATCTATTTGGTGAAAAGGTTGATGCCACTCCGCCAAACTATATCTTTGAGTACGACGTGCCATAAGCTCCAATGGATCTGCAGTTGGATGTGAACGAACGCAGATGACTCGGCGAACGAGTGAAAATCATCAAGCGCTTTATTGGAATTGCGATCTGATTTGCAAATTTGCCGCTCGCTGGAAATTTCGTTGTTGTAAGAGAGGCGATAGAGAAAGGGAGGAGTAC
>DAOUEK010000056.1:0-3599 GCA_034430425.1 Anaerolineales bacterium
AGTGATTTGCAAATCAGAATCACAACGTGGACATTTCCCGGACAGTATCTTTTGTAGATCGAGTTCATCACCATCTTCAAGCGGATCTTTTATCTCGGGTTGAATGTTATCCATCTTTATCTGAACCCCTCCTGCAGTGTCCGTTGTCTATTCAAGCTGCCTCGTAATCGTACTTCATCGCAACCCGAATTTCTGTTGGAAATCCTCGCGCAGCCTCCAGAAGCATGCGCTTTCTCAAATCGGGGGTAAGTTGTTCGGCAGTCAATCTGACGAAGCCAAGTCGTTCGTAGTAGGGTGCGTTCCAGGGAACTTCCGAGAAGGTGCACAGTGTTACAGGAAGATGGCGAACAGCGGCTGCATCACAGACTTTCCGAACGAGTGCCCGGCCAATACCCTTACGCCCGTGTTCTGGTAAAACATCCAGCTCCTCAAGGTGTAAGGAAAAAACGAACTGCTCGGCCAACGCAAAGCCGACGGGTTTGCCTCCAAGACGAGCTGCCCATAGGAATCCCTCTGCCTCGGCGCGGCGAAATCGAAGCTTGGGTGTCACCGAAAGGTTGAGTGATGCGGTTTGTGGATGACCACAGAAAAGCTCGGCTGCCTTTCGCTCGATTTCCTGTAGGGAAGTTATCTCAGCGGATATCGCCCGGTCGATTTCAAGCATCTATGCTTCCAGAAAAAACGATTTAGGATGGACAGCATAGATTTTACCCATTATCTCAGAATGAGGATATTGCGGACAAAGGATAGGGCAAGTTCTTTCAAAATGAACTCGAATATCCATACCATATCGTCTTGCACGTGAAAGAACATAGGTTCACTCAATTTTTAAGGGATGCGCTTTTCCCGCTTGTCCGTTTCGATGTATGAGAGTCGAGAGCGATATCGTGAATTGATGGTCGAATGCGTTTGACGTGCTTTCTTTCCTTTACTATACTGACTTGTAATGACTTACCCGATAAATACACCACAACCTTTCCTTGAAGCAGCCGAAAGGATCGTAAAGTCATACAATCGTTTTTAAAGTCAGAATTGAATACGGCTCCAAGAGTTTAAATCGCCTTTGACTCGGCAGCGTAGTTGCTGAGTCCAGGGAGGGCAGAAAAAGTGTTTGGCCTCGGACTGCGACCGTTACGAGAAGCACTCGACCGCAAAGCGGATGACGTGCAGCGAGAATTTATCGAATTGAGAAATCGCATCGATGACCTCGGCAAGCAGTTATTGGAACTGCGCGGTGAGGAGCAGCGTCAACTGCGCGAGGAACAGAATGCGCTACGCATTCAGCAGCAGCAAATTGCTGAGGATGTCAATCTGTGGCGCGATCGCGCCCGCGCGGTATTGACGCAGGGGGGACCCGCCGGCATGCGTTCATACCTGGAAGAATTATCCGGGCTCGACGAACCTTCCATTCAGCCGGCGATAGATCAGGTTCTGCGAATACTCGATATGCCGCCCGACGAACTGATGACACTTGAAGAAGAAACAGAGATCGTGGAACAAACCCCTGCCGGGCGTTTACTGGAGCGGGCGCGTATTGATTACGATATGCGCACGGGTGAACCGGCTGTGCGCCTGCGGGAGGCAATAGCCTTTGCCAATCGTCCCGGGATGGCGCAAGATGATTCACAGTTGGAAGAGATAGCATCGGCGATGGAGGATGCGGATCCACTCGTCCGCGAGGTGGCCGTTCTGACGACGATACAATTGCATCGCTTCCGCGCTTTGCGCATGGCAGATCTGGATGTTGCCCATCAATCCACCCAATACCTCGCTCGTCTTAATCATTTTTCCGTTATACAAACACTGATCGAGATTCTGGAAACACCCCGTACAGGCTATTTACTACAAAACGGCGAGTCGGTTGAAGCAGATAACGATCGCTCGAGAATGGTCGCATTGTTACGATTGGTGGAGTGGCACACTGCAGAAGCCCAGGCGGCAGTTAAAGCGCGGCAATTCGATCGAGATGAGACAATCGTCAAAGCGGCTGCAAGAGCGCTCGAGCTATTTCCGGAACCATGGTCAGGGCCACTCAAAGGGGGCGTGCATAAATCGTAATCATCCGGGTCCCAGATTTATCAAGGACTATCGGGTTCTGTTAGGACGTTTTGGATTGTCATCGTCTTCTTGACAATTTTTGGTTTAAATGTAAAATATAATCTTATGAAACCCAAGCGGGTGATCGGCACCTAACAGCGCTTGAGGTAAAAAATGCCTCACGCGCTTGTTTTGCTTTGCCTACATCTTAGAACGTATGTTTCAGTTCCGAACCTGAGTTTAAAAGACAATCGGATCGAAGGAATAATCAATCAGGGTGTAGAACGCGACGGAGGATTTTAGTGGAAGCGAAGGGATTTCGAGCGTTACGAGTAAGTTTGGCGTCACCAGAAACCATTCTGAGTTGGTCATATGGAGAAGTACTAAAGCCTGAAACGATTAATTACCGCAGATTGCGGCCAGAGAAAGACGGCTTGTTTTGCGAGGCGATCTTCGGTCCACAACGAGACTGGCAATGCTATTGTGGAAAATATAAGAATATCCGCTTCAAGGGGATTACCTGTGAGAAGTGTGGCGTAGAAGTCACACGATCCTCCGTTCGTCGCGAGCGAATGGGGCACATCACCCTGGCTGCCCCCGTTGCACATGTCTGGTACACGAGACGTGTTCCTTCTTACCTTGGTCTTCTCCTGAACGTATCCAGACGTAACCTGGATCGAGTGCTGTACTTCGCGCAGTACGTTGTCACCAATGTAGATGAGGATGCAAAACAACGTGCTATTAAACGGGTCGAGGATGAAATTGCGGAACTCGAAAAAGCACGTAAAGATGCATATAAGAAACGTATTGCAGATATCAAAGCCGACCGCAAGGCGAATCTGGCTGCAATGGATGAGAAGAAACGGGAGATCCAGGAAGCCTATGAGGAAGAAGTCGCCAATCAAATTGAACCGGTGATCCGTGAGGGTCAGCGGCTGGAAAAGACCCTCAGCGAAAAACTCGACAAGACCATCCGTGCCTCCATTCAATTCGAAGCCATCGATATACTCATTGCGGATAAACAGGAAACGATCAGCAAGGATCATATCAAATTGGTTCAAGAGGCGGTCAAAGAGCATCTCAGCAACATTGAATCGGCGTTGCAAGAAAAACGAGACGGTGAAATTGCTCAGATCAAGATGCAGATGGAAGAGGTGAAAGCGGAAGCTGAGCTTGCCCTCGCGGCTTTTGACGAAAATGCTGATGATGAAACCGCAGATCAAACCGAGGAATTGAAGAGCGATCTGGAAGAATTAAACGCCATTCATCCTATGTTGTTCCTGGGCGAAAGCCGTTATCGGGAACTGAAAAATAAATGGGGCCAAGTTTTCCGGGCGGACATGGGTGCAGAAGCGTTTTATGAAATTCTGCAGCGCATGGATCTGGCTAAACTCACAGAAGAATTGTGGAGTGAAGTACGCATCACTCGCAGCAAACAACGTCGCAAGAAGGCGACCAAGCGGCTGAAAGTCGTGGAGGCATTCCGTCGCTCAGGGAATCGGCCGGAATGGATGATCCTCACGCAGCTGCCTGTCATCCCGCCGGATCTCCGTCCGATGGTT
>DAOUEK010000057.1:0-30116 GCA_034430425.1 Anaerolineales bacterium
GCTTCCTGTGCTGCCGCTTTCGCATTTCCGGTGGCTTCCGCATTGAATATTGCATTGGGCGCCACAAAGGCAGCCGCCAATTGGCTCACAATCTCGGATTGTGTGCTGGGCAGTGTGATGCTGACGAGCGCAGGGACCCGCCGGCGGGCTTCATCCAGCCGACCTTCGCGAATTTCACTGCGCATTACTTGTTCCAGGACGGATGTAGCTTCGAGTTTGATCGATTCCCAGGTCGAATCGGGGAAGAATAAGATCGCTTCAGCTTGTTTATCCTCGAAGGTCGCGTTTCCCATCGCCAATAAATCGGATAGTTTTTGTTCCGGCGTAGCGATGATATCTGCACGTACGTTATCGATGTAGTCGAAGGCTGCTTGCAGCTTTTCTAGCTGTTGACGGGCGACGTTGGTGTCGGGAGGATCATAGATGTCGTTGATTTCTGCAGCCGCGGTTTCTCGTGCCTCTTCGAGCAAAACCTCACTATTGTATGTCAGTGCGTAGGGAGCGAGGATGTCTTGGCTGGCAACACTGCCGTTTTCGAGGGCATAGGTCGATCCGCGTTGGGTCTGCGGAAGTGAGATAATCACGATTGTACCGACAAGTCCCAGTAAGAAAATCAACCATAGCCTGGTTGCAAGCCAGGCAGATTTAAGCTGAATTCCAAACGATGCACGGGTTTTCTTGGGCAGTTCGATCATCAGGATTACGATCCGTTCAGTATTCCCCGAACCAGTTCGCTGACCACTTTCCCGTCGGCTTGGCCCTGAATGCGCGGTATGATGGCCTTCATCACTTTCCCCATGTCGGCTGGTCCTTCCGCTCCGACTTCGTCGATGGTCTCTTCGACCAATGTTTTCAACTCGCTTTCAGAAAGTGCCTGTGGGAGATATTCCTGGAGAACGTCGATTTCAGCTTGCGTGCTTTCAATGAGGTCGTTTCTTCCCGCTTGTTTGGCTTCTGCGATAGTTTCCTGTCGGGATTTTACTTCCTTCTGAATTAAACCCAGAATAGCAGGATCATCGAGTTCCGCCTGGCGGTCGACTTCCGCTAGTTTCAAGCTGGTTATAACCATACGCAGCGTTCTCTTGCGCAGGTCGTCGCGCGCTTTCATTGCCTGCTTAAGTTCGTCTTCTAATCTTTGTTTTAGTTTCATACTACACATTATACCGGCGAGGTTACAGCAGGGATAGCAAAATTTTCAACTGAATCATCGCTCGAAGCCTTGCCTTTATCGGCAATCGCTTTTACGCGTAGGTTGGGTTGAGGGGTGCCGAAACCCAATACCTCATGTTTTATTGGTTGCGGATATCAATCCGCAACCAATATCGGGCAGGTTTGTATTTGCAAATCCTTGATTATGAATCGTGAATCATATTGATTTTCAGACTTTCATCTGTCACCGAGGTGTATTCTTTATTGAACACCTGCGGATTTCAATCTGCAGATTATCGGCGCCGGATACATATCAGGCGCCAACCATTTCCCCATCATCCTGAGCGGAACGAACTGCAAAGCAGTGAGTGAAGTCGAAGAAGGAGAGCGCAATACAAGTTGGAGTGGATGAGGTGTCTATTATAGCTGCGGTCCTTCGACCGCGTTCGCTTTTTCAAAGCTCACTCCGCTCAGGCTGAACGAGGCAACTTCTTCGAAAGTCACTATGCTCAGGATGAAGAAAGGCGGTTGGTTGGGTTATTGAACGAAACCCAACCTACATATTGGCCTTCCCCGCCGGACCGCTATCGGTTTCGCCTTGCATCCCCCCTTGTTCGGCAAGACTTACCAGTCGAACGGGCGTAAGCTGGTTCCATAAGTCCATGCTGCTGGACGTATGCACACGAATGTAATTATCCGTCAGCCCGGAGACACCCCATTGTTGTTCATTCAGACGCTGACTGCGTATCCAGAGCACGGGCATCGAACGTCCGATGAATCGGGACATGAAGGTCTGGCCGGATTCCGCTGCGATTGCTTTGACTTTTTGGGCACGATCACGGGCGATTTGCGCTGGCACACGATCGGGAAGACGCGCCGCAGGAGTCCCCGGTCGGAGTGAGTACGTAAAGACATGCACATCGCTGAAAGCCATGGCCTTGATGAAATCGAGGCTATCCGAAAAATCTGTTTCCCGTTCGCCTGGAAAGCCGACGATGATGTCCGTGGTAACCCCCAAATCCGCGATAAACTGACGTGCTTTGTGAATCAAGGCAGCGTAAGCAGTCGGGGAGATGGGCCGTCCCATTCGACGCAGCGTGCGCTGCGAGCCCGACTGCAAAGGGATGTGGAGTTGCCGACAAAGTCTGGGATTCTCCCACAAGGAGAAAAAATCCCGCGGTAGATTCCAGGGTTCCAGGGATGATAAACGCAGACGGGCGATATCGGTTTTATCGAGGATTCGCTGCACCAAGGAAAATAAATTCACATCACTGGCGAGGTCTTCCCCGTATGCACTTAACTGAACGCCGGTTAGAACGATTTCTTTCACGCCGCCATCGATTGCGCAGCAGACGTCCTCGAGAATGGTCTCTGCCGGTTCGCTGCGTGCTGCACCGCGGGCCAGCGTTGTGATGCAGTACGTACACTGATTATTGCAGCCATCCTGCACTTTGATGAAAGCCCGTGTTCTTCGACGCATCCCCGGAAGTGCAACTCGCCGGAGGGGTTCCGCAGGAAGAGCCGTTGAAATTCCCGCGGTCATCTCTTCGACAAGTTTTTCTTTGGCAGAATTCGGCACGACTCTCGTCACACCGGGCAAACTGGCTGCAGCAGCCGGTTCCATGCTGCTCCAGCAACCGGTAAGCACGATTTTGGCGTGTGGATTCTGGCGATAGGCGCGGCGTGCTTTGGCGCGGGAATCGGCGGCTGCGGCGCTGGTTACCGTACAGGTGTTGATTATGATCAGATCGCTTTCTCGCGGAGATGCGGCGATCGCATAACCTGCACGCTTGAACTGCCGTGCCAGGCGTTCAAGTTCACTCTGGTTTAATCTGCAACCTACACTGTCGAGATATACTTTCATGGTTTGGTAACCGAGAAGTTATCAAATTCGATTTCCACGTCGGGTTGCTCGAACGTGCCTACAATCAAACCCACGTCTCCTTCGGTCCAATCCTCATCTTCCTGGGTGCGGGCAACGAGGACTCCGTTCACGTGCAGGCGCAGTTCGGAGCCATCACAGACGGCGCGGATCAGGTTGCTTGCATTTCCAGTCTGCACGACGGCGGCGGGCTGCATCGTATCTTCGATGAGCAAAGTGCCTTCTCCATTTTTATGTACACCGATTCCTGCATATCCATCACTCGAAATTACGAAGAAGTAGAAATTATCCGCGTTTTGGTAACGACAAATAAGGCCGAAGATATTATTATCCGGCCCATTCAATTTCGTGGCGATCACTTCGATACGCACATCCGTCAGATTGAGATGTGGACGTGCCCACACTTCTGTGCCCGATGTGAAGAGGTGGAAGCGGTATGCACCTTGGGAGTAGTCCACGCTGTATACATCGTCCTGATATCGATCCCAACCACTTTCCGGTCTGGAGAAATCGTCCTGATAAAGTATGGAACCGGATACGGTCTCAGGGACGATCCAGCTGCAAGCGGACAACAGGATCAATAGTCCGAAACCGTATACCAGGTGTGGATAGCAGAATTTCCGCAAAATCAGCTCCTTCGCGACCGCATTCTAGCATAGAAATTTCTAGCGTATTGAGGTTCGATAGTGGATACAGCCATCCAATATCACCGTTCCACCACCTGGTGATTCCAGGTTCAAGGGCTTGGTTGAAGCGACTGGATCATACGCCTGGCGAGTTCCCCGATCGGACCTGCAGGATCGAGGTATAAAGCGTATTCCCAGGCGGCCAGTGCTCGTTGGGGGTAGCCCTGGATGTGGCGGAGCAGGCCGAGGTAGTATTGGGCTAGCGCATAATTTGGATCGATTTGAATCGCGCGCCAGAGTAAGCGTTCGGCCAGCTCGATGTTCCCCAGCATGAGATGGGCATCACCGAGTAAGACCAGGCTAAGTACGTTGTCTTGATCGAGGAGCCATGCATTCCGGGCAGCAGGGAGGCCCAGGGATTCCAGTTCGATACCGCGTTCGATCGAGAATTGCGCCAGGAGGCGCCAGAAATGAGCATCCTCAGGCGCAAGGCTCACTGTAATTTTGTAAGCATCTTTTGCAGCTTCCAGGTCCCCGAGATCGATATAAACTTGCGCGAGTTCTGCGCTGATCGCCGGATTGGCCGGATCGAGCCCGGCGGCGGCTTCCAAATAGATTTTTGCCGTTTTCGGATTTTCCCTCATCTGCCAATGATAGGCGAGAAAAATATAAGTTAATGCGTTTTCCGGTTCCTTCAAGATCGCAGTTTGAAGATCGGTGTAGCCATCCCCGCCGCTTTGATCGATAGCCAGGCCGAGATAGGCGCGTGCCTCGGTGTAGTCCGGATCTTGAACGAGCGCTTCTTCGAAAGCCCAGATCGCCGGCGCCCATGCTGCACAGCGCATGAATGCTTGTCCGACGCTTGCGAGTGTGTACGCCGGGTTGTTGGTTTCCCGGGCGCCTTCGATTGCTCGGATGAGTGTTGAAGCCAGGGGGACGTTGTCATTTGAAAGTTGTTGGGCTTTTCGAAGCGGGGTGATGGCTTCTTCAGGTTGCGTTACGGAAAGTAAAATTCCCAATTGTAAGTAGGGCTGCGGATCGGCTTCGTCGAACCCGATCCATTCCTCAAGAACGGATCGGGCAGCAGCTCGATCGTTTTGATCCCAATAGTGAAGTGTTAATGCGTGGTAATAATCTTGCTTCTCCTCACAGCTGCCGCCCGCTCTCTGCCAGGCCTGCTCAGCAGCCTGGATGTCGTTTGTCATGATTGCAGCTTGCACCTGCAGGCAATCGAACCTCGAATCCAGGGGGATTGGACCACTTAAATGCAGGAGCGCACGTTCTGCATCCTCGTCGAGTAATGCAAGTGATGCTGCTTCCAGGTGAGTGCTCCAAAGTGCAGGCTCGAGGTGGATTGCAGTTTCTAATCGGTCGAGCGCCACACTCCATTTGCCCTTGGATGCTGCCCGATTCGCGGCATGCAGGTTTTCGGCGAGGGGTAGAAAGACCCCGGAAGGATTGAGGGCGATCAAAATCAAGATTGCCAGGAGTATATGCGGCCAGCGAGAAAGCAGCGGCTCGGGTAACGACTTATCTGCAGACATGGTGTTAATTATAGTATTTTGAGTGGATTCCCGTTGATCTGTATTCCGACTCCCATTGCAGGATACGAAGCTTGAATCCGGGAAAGGCTTCCGACGAGGTTGTTACGGCGAGTGGGAGCGGCTATAATCGATATAGAAAAATCACGCCGCGCATGTGAAATCATGGCTGCGAATAAGGTGTATCTGCTCGTTTGTTGTGACCAGATTTCATGCCTGATACAAACTCAGCTCGATCCGGTGAGGGGCAATTCTGACGATCGAATTCGACTTGATGCCCAGGAGATAATCCACGATCTTCCTGGGCGTTGAAATTTCAAAGCAGACGGGTTTTCAATCTCTCAGGTAAGAAGGGAGGTGGAATTAACTCGAATTGTAGGTCGAAGGTCCGCGTAATTCCAGAATCGAGAAATTCAAGCCAGATCTATCCAGGAAGGAGGATCACTTGAACATCGTAGTGTGTGTCAAGCAAACTGCAGACACTGCCGCGGCGGTTACGGTCGAAAACGGGAAGGTCTCATGGGGAGATGTTCCCATGATACTCAATCCCTGGGATGAGTATGCGGTTGAAGAGGCGCTTCGCATTAAGGAAGCGCATGGCGGCAAAGTGACTGCGCTTAGCCTGGGACCGGAAAACGCCACAGATGCGCTCAAACAAGCTTTAGCGATGGGATGCGACGAGGGAATTCTCGTCAGTGATCCTGCATTTGCAGGTGCGGATTCGCTCGTGGTCTCGAAAATCATCGCCGCTGCGATCGTTAAAATCGGCGGCGTCGATCTGGTCTGCTTCGGCCGCGGTTCAGTCGACAGCGATACCGGTGTTACGGGATCGCAGGTCGCTCGTCGAATGGGATGGCCGGTGCTTAACCTGGTTTCCGAAATCACGGACCTGGATCCGGACGGGAAAACAATTTCCGTGGAACGCATGCTGGACGAATGTCGACAGCGGGTGCGCGCCTGCATGCCCGTCGTTCTCAGTGTTGTCAAGGAGATCAACGAACCGCGCTATCCGTCCTTCATGGGAATCCGCAAGGCATCGAAAGCCGAAATTCCGCTGTGGTCGAAGGATGACCTTGGTTTGGAAGAGGTGCCACAAAGCGCTGTCTCCTGGCCGGAGATATTTGCGCCTCCCAAAGTCGAAACGGAGGTCGAGATAATCGAGGGCGATACACCTGAGCAAAAAGCGGTCAAACTGGCAGACCGGCTGCTCGAGGAGAAAGCGATCTAATGGCCAACAAGATATTTGTATACATCGATCACTTCGAGGGCCGTATGGTTCCTGCTTCTTTGGAAGCGTTGGGCGTAGCGCGACAGATGGCGAAGACCATCGGCGGTGGTGTATCCGCCGTGGTTCTGGGAGAGAAGGTGGATGACATCGTGCGGCAGGCCGGCGAATACGGCGCCGATGAAGTTCATAAGGGGGACGATGCTGCTTTGAAAGATTTCCGCGGCGAGGCGTATGCAAGCGTCCTTTCTGCGGTTGCTGCAGATGCGGATGTGCTGCTCTTTCCGGCAATGGGACGGACGCGGGAGTTGGCAGGCCTGGTGGCGGTCGATCTGGAAACCGGGATTATTCCAGATGTTATCGATTATGAATTCGATGGCGACAGCGTGCTCGCCACACGGCCGGTCTATGCCGGTAAGCTGCTGACCAAAGTTGTCTGCGCAGAATCTCGACCGCAAATCCTGACCTTACGAAGCCGGGCTTTCTCCAGGCCGGAAGCTGATTCAGGGCATAGCGCTGAAACCGTCGATATCAGTGTTGATATTGGTGACATGGCGACGGAGGTGATCGGATACGGCGAATCCCAGGCCGGGGTCAGTTTGACGGATGCCGCGATCATCGTATCCGGCGGAAGAGGTGTCTCTAACAACGCGTCTCTCGAACCTCCTGCGGACATCAGTGATGCTGCCGAGCAGGAGATCTGGCGAGCACAGCAGGGTTTTAAATTGATTCAAGAGCTTGCGGAAGTACTCGGTGCTGCAGTTGGCGCCAGCCGCGCCGCTGTGGATGCGAAGTACATTGCGTACGACAACCAGGTCGGACAAACCGGCAAGGTCGTCTCACCGGATTTGTACATTGCGGCGGGGATTTCCGGAGCGATCCAGCATCTGGCCGGGATGCGCACATCCAAGATGATCGTTGCGATCAACAAGGACGCGGATGCCCCGATCTTCAAACTGGCTCGTTTTGGCATCGTCGGCGATTTGTTCGATGTCCTACCACCCTTAACGCAAGCCTTGCGAGAGCGTATGGGGTCGTGAGATCCGAGCCCGATCCGGATCTCACGAGTACGATAGGGAATCAATTCGGTATACTATTGTGTTTACGCGCCTTTGAGGGTTGAAATTCACGCTATTGGCTGTGACGATTCCCTGATTTGCTGCGAAGCAGAGATGTAGAATTGCGATTCGATCTTACCTGATGGAGGGCTATCCCAATGACAGAATCCGCAGCTCGAGCTTTGAGTATCCTACGTGATCTCAGTCTTTTTCAATGGTATGTCATCCCGTTGTTTGCACTCGTCGTGTATGTCTATTCCGTTGAGGTGGAGAGACGGAACTGGAACCTGATTTTCGCTGGCCTGGCGTTCTGGGGAATGGATTGGTTCAATGAAATCTGGAACGGATTGGTCTTTCACTTCACGCAAAAAGCCCCGGTTTGGGGAGCACCGGGTCAGAGCGCTTATCTTATATTGATCGGCCTGAATATCGAGATCTGTTTCATGTTCGCCATTGCAGGGATAACATTCTCGAAAATGCTGCCTCCCGACAAGCGCATGAAGATCCTGGGTGTTCCCAATCGCATAGTGATGGCGGTTGCCGGATCGGCGTTTTGTGTCTTTGTTGAAGGATTGTTAAACATCGCCGGAGCCCTGACATGGGATTACCCCTGGTGGAGTGCCCAGGCGCCATGGTTGATCTTCCTGATTGGATACCTGCCCTTCTTCCTGGTTTCGTTCTGGGTTTTCGATATGGAGAAGGTCCGCAAGCAGGCCATCACAGTGGGAACGATTTTCGCCGTCGACATCGTGGCGTTGATCCTTTTTATGGGTATCCTGGACTGGATCTAAATCACGAGAAGGTGTGGTTTTTTCAGTGTTGAAACGATTGGGTAATGCTTCCGTCGTTCATGTAATCGGCGCAGGTATGGGTTGCGGGTTTTTGGCGCTGCTGGTTTTCATGGTCGCATTCCTGGTATTGACTTCTCGCTTCGGACCATCCGGCAGCAGCCAGGTGACGCTGGAAGTCGAGCCCTATCTCACCGCGCTGGCGAGTGATTTTCCTGCACCCTCTCCATTTGCAACGACCACGGTTCCCGCCACCGAGACTCATTGGCTGGCGCCGCCTTCGGGAAAAATCGTTTACACTTGCTTCTTTGATGGTTTTGATGAAATTTGCATCATGGACGCGGATGGAAGCAACCAGAAGCGGTTGACCGAAGTCAAGGCCACGGATTTTTACGCCTCGCTGTCGACAGACGGAACCTGGATTCTATTCTCCTCAAGACGGCTGGAAGGATTTCAAATCTACCGCATGGATCTCGAAGGGGAGAATGTGGAACGTCTCACAGCGGGGATCGGCAGTTTGTATGCACCCTCGTTGTCGCCTGATGGGCAAACGATCGTCTTCACGCGTGAACGGGAGGGGAGTCAGGATATCTGGGTGATGGATCGCGACGGGAGCAATCCTCGCAGCATCACGGATAGCAGTTGGGATGACATCGATCCGGAGTGGTCGCCGGATGGGACGCAAATCTCATTCGCCTCCAATCGATCGGGTTCCCGCCAATTGTATGTCGTGGACGCAAATGGGGACAATATCCGAAAAATCACTCCGGAATTGCCCGACATGGGAGGCCGGAACGATTGGTCCCCCGACGGGCAAATGCTGACGTTTTACGCCGGACCGCAATATGATCACGATATCTATCTGATCGATGTCGACGGAGACAATCTGCGCCAGCTTACGGATGGCGGTGACAATCTGGGGCCGTCATTTTCTCCCGATGCTGACTGGATCACATTTACGTCCTATCGAGATGGCAACAACGAGATTTACATCATGAATATCTATGGTGGTCAGGTAACCCGGCTGACTAAAAATGCCTGGTCGGAATGGCAGCCTCGTTGGGGTCGATAGGATTTCCACGAAGGCTTTAGCGCTTTGGTCTATTCTGCTAGAATCATGGTTGAATCCTCGAACGGAGATATGCATGACCAAAAAGGGTGCATTCACTTTTGTCTTACATTCGCACATCCCCTACACCCGCCGGGCAGGTCGTTGGCCGCATGGCGAGGAATGGATCCACGAAGCCATTGCGGAGACTTATATTCCCCTGCTCGATGCACTCTACGATCTTCAAGCTGAGGCTGTTCCTGCCCGCTTGACACTGACTCTCACCCCGATCCTGCTCGAGCAATTGGCCGATGAAGATATCCAGGCGAACTTTGTCACCTATGTTGATGAGAAAATCGAAGCGGCCAGCCAGGATTTAGAGCGGTTCGAAAAGGCGAAAGATGAAGACATGCACGCCCTGGCGAAGATGTATCGGGATTGGTACGCAGGAGTGCGTGATCGTTTCGTCCAGCGTTATGAAGGGGATTTAATCCGGGCCTTCCGCAACCTGCAAAATCAGCGGCTGATTGAAGTCGCCACGTGTGCAGCGACGCATGGATATCTCCCGCTGCTTGGACGCGACGAATCGATCGACTTACAGCTTCGTACGGCTGTAGAGAGTTATAAACGACATTTCGGTCGGTCGCCGCGAACCATCTGGCTGCCCGAATGTGCCTATCGACCCGGATATATCACGCCAGATGGCCAGGAGCGGCCTGGCATCGAGCGTTTCCTTGAAAAGTACGGTATTCAGCTTTTCTTTGCCGAAACGCATATGATCGAGGGCGGACAGCCGGTCGGTGTCGCTGCCGGTGATGCCGTCGGTCCGTATCAATCCGTAACCCGGCGTTATCTTGTGCCGGAATCCCGGTTCGAGGATGCAGAGCCGGCGACAACGTTTCTCCCATATCTGGTCTACGATTCGAATGTGGCGGTTATGGGGCGCAACAATCGAACGGGTCTCCAGGTGTGGAGTGGGGAATGGGGATACCCGGGGGATTATGACTACCGTGAGTTCCATAAAAAGGACGGAAATTCAGGCATGCAGTACTGGCGCGTTACGGGCGCGAATGTGGACCTGGCTGACAAGGCGATCTATCAACCCCGGATCGCGGCGAAGAAGGTGAGGCAGCACGCCGAACACTTCACGCAGCTGGTGGAAGAGGTGCTTGGTGAATTTCAGCAGGCCAGCGGGAAGTATGGCATTGTGTGCTCGAATTACGATACGGAATTGTTCGGTCATTGGTGGTTCGAAGGTGTTGATTGGCTGCGGGAAGTCCTTCGCAAACTGGCGGTTTCGGAAAGCGTGGAACTGACGACTGCCTCTGCCTACCTCAACGCAAACCCCGCGCAAACGTCGCTCGCACTGCCGGAAGGTTCCTGGGGGGCTGGTGGGACACACTTTGTCTGGGACAATGCAGACACGGAGTGGATGTGGCCGATTATTCACGAGGCAGAAACCCGTATGCTGGCAGCTGTGGAGGCCAACCCGAAGGCGCGGCTTGTAAAACGGAAAATCCTCGATCAAGCTGCACGTGAATTGCTTCTCTTGCAATCTTCCGATTGGCCCTTCCTCGTCACGACCGGACAAGCGAATGAATATGCCATACAGCGATTTCGTGAACACGTCGAACGTTTTAATTCGCTGCTGGATTCATTGGAGACAGAATCCCCGGATGAAGAAATGGCAGATCGGTTTTGGGAGCGCGATAGAATTTTTCCTGAAATCGATTATCGGTGGTTTCGATCGTGAAAGTGCTCTACCTCGCCGCAGAAGCGACGCCGTTTGTGAAAGTCGGTGGCCTGGCGGACGTCGCCGGCGAACTACCCCGGGTCCTGACTGGGCTTGGAGTCGATGCTCGCTTGTGCCTGCCGTTCTACCCTTTGATTCGAGAAGCGGGTTACCAGGCGCGTCATGTATTCGACCTGACCATTCCGCATCAATCGGGCGAGAAACCGGTTTCCCTCTATCAACTCGACTGGCAGGGGATGCCTGTCTATCTCATTGACGCCGAAGCAGTTCGCAGCGATGCTTCGGTTTATGGGGACATTCTACTGGAAGGCGAAAAATTTACACTTGCCTCGCTGACGGCGCTGAAGGCTTGCCAGGCGCTGGATTGGAAACCGGATATTGTTCACGCCAACGACTGGCATACCGCTATGTCGATCGTCTGGTTGATAGGCCATCGCGATGAAGATCCCTTCTGGCAGGATGTGATCGGGCTTTTCAGTATTCATAACCTGGCCTACATGGGAGCGGGAATCGAGGGTGTGCTGGATGAGTACGGTTTGCCAGCCAGCAGTGATCCGCGCCTCCCCGATTGGGCTCGCCACACCCCGCTGCCCATGGCATTGGCTCAAGCGGACTGGATATCGACAGTTAGCCCGACGTATGCGCAGGAGATACAGACCGCTGAATTTGGCTACGGGCTCGAATCAATTTTACAGGTGCGCCAGAATCGGTTGGTAGGCATCCTCAACGGCATCGATCCGCAAATTTGGGATCCGTCGCATGATGATGCGCTTCCCGTGGGCTTTTCGGTGGATCGTATCGAGCCGAGAGTGAGATTGAAAGAAACGCTTCAGGAGGAGCTCGATTTCGTAGAAGACGAAACGATGCCCCTGATCGCTATGGTGACACGCCTGGATCGTCAAAAGGGAATCGATCTGGCCTTCGAAGCGCTGGAGGCCGTCCAGGATGAAGACTGGCAGTTCGTTTTACTGGGAACGGGATCGGATAAACTGGAACGTCGGGCACAGGCTTTTGCCGACGATTACGAAAAACGGGTGCGCGTGATTCTTCGCTTTGACTCTGCCCTCGCCCGCAGGATCTATGCAGGGGCTGATATGTTGCTTGTCCCTTCACGCTATGAACCCTGCGGCCTTGCGCAGCTGATTGCCATGCGATATGGCTGCGTTCCCGTCGTACGCGAGACCGGGGGTTTGAAGGATACGGTCATGCCCTACAATCACAGACGGGGAACGGGTTTTCTTTTTAAAGAGGCCGAAGCGCAAGCTTTGGCCTCTGGCATTCGACAAGCACTCGCGGTTTATCGTTCTCCGCATGATTGGAAGGCTCTGCAGTTACGCTGTATGAGGCAAGACCACTCCTGGGAAAATACCACCAATCAGTATCTCCGACTTTACGAACAGATGCTGGCGAAAGGGCAGTATGAGGCCTGAAGAGCCGCAAGGGTTGAAGCGCGCTGGAGGCGTATTGCTTCATCCCGTTTCCCTGCCATCATCGCATGGGATCGGGGATTTGGGGGCCGCGGCGCATCGCTGGTTGGCGTGGCTCGCTGATGCTGGCTGCTCGATGTGGCAGATGCTGCCCTTGGGGCCTCCGGGTTACAGTGAGTCACCCTATCAGAGCTACTCATCCTTCGCTGGAAATCCATTGCTGATCAGCCTGGATGCCTTGGTTGAGGATGATCTGCTTACGGCAGATGATATGCATGCCATGCCCGAATTCCCGGTCGATCGGATCGATTACGTTGATGTGATGTCCTTTAAATACGGAGCACTTGCCCTCGCCGCCGAACGGTTTTTTCATGGCGAGAATACTTCCTTATTAGAGGCTTTCGAAGAATTTGAAGATGAAAACCAGGAGTGGTTGAATGATTTCACCCTCTTCATGGCCTTGAAGGAAGCGCATGATGGGTTGCCCTGGACGGCATGGGAATCGGATTTGACCACTCGCCAACCTGAGGCGATTGTACGGGCGACTCGCGCCTTAGAATCCGAAATCGACAAGTATCGCTTTCATCAGTTCATCTTTCATCAACAATGGCAGCAGATTCGCCGACATGCATCGGATGTCGGGGTGGAACTGATTGGAGATCTACCCATTTATGTCGCACACGACAGCGTGGAAGTGTGGCTGCATCCCGAGTTGTTCCAAGTAGATGAATGCGGCATGCCGACGCATGTCGCGGGTGTGCCGCCGGATTACTTTTCTCCAACCGGTCAACGCTGGGGTAATCCACTTTATCGTTGGGAACGGATGAAGGAAGAAAAGTTCGATTGGTGGGTGCGTCGTTTTAAAGCGGTGCTCAAGCGGGTGGGTCTGGTTCGTTTCGACCACTTCCTGGGTCTCAACCGCTACTGGCAAATCCCGGCTGAAAACCAAACGGCAGAGCAGGGGATTTGGCAGCCTGCTCCCGGGGTGGATTTGTTAAACACGCTTCGGGAGGCACTGGGCGGATTGCCGATCATTGTGGAGGATCTGGGACTCGTCACACCGGAGGTGATTGAATTACGCGATCAATTTGGCTTGCCGGGGATGAAAGTCCTGCAGTTTGCCTTTGGCAGCGGACCCGAGAACGAATCGTTGCCGCACTACTATCCGGTGAATTGTGTGGCCTACACCGGAACGCATGACAATGAGACCTCGCGTGGATGGTACGAAAATGCATCAGAATCGATTGGCGATCATTTTCGGCGTTATACTGGTAGTGATGGATCACACGCAGCCTGGGACATGATTCGCTGCATCTGGGAATCCCGGGCAGATCGCGCCCTCGCACCCATGCAGGATCTGTTGAATTTGAGTAATGAGGCGCGCATGAATGTTCCGGGTACGAGCGAAGGGAATTGGTCTTGGCGCATGCAGGAAATCCATCTTTCCCGGCAGCTCGCCGACAAGATGCATGCCTTGAATGAAAGGACGAATCGTCTGAGGTAATAAGTACTTGTCGAGATGAATTCAACTTGGCGGGAAGGCTTGGTTGCTTCAAGTCCCAATCTCATTTCGGTAGTCTTGAAATTAATGAATGGAGAGAGACGAAATGATTATCGGCGTTCTGAGCGACAGCCACGACAACATCTGGAAACTCGATAAAGCGCTGCCACACTTGCAACAAGCGGATGTCGTGTTGCATTGCGGGGATTTATGCGCGCCATTCATGATTACACGCCTGGGGCAGGGACTGCCTCAGATCCCGATCCACATTGTCTGGGGGAACAACGACGGCGATACGTTTCTGATCGCCCAAAAAGCGAGTGCCTTTCCTGCGATTACGCTGCACGGGGTTCTGGCGGAAGTCGAATTGGACGGCCTGGTGGTGGCCGTGAATCACTACCCGGAAATTGCACGAGGATTGGCCTTATCCGCGGCCTACGATCTTGTCTGCTACGGACACGATCACATGGCAAATGAGGAAAAACTGGGTGATTGTGTGCTGCTTAATCCTGGCGAGTTGATGGGTATGAATGGCCGCAGTTCGATCGCTTTTGTTGATTCCGGGACGAGGGAAGTGCGATTTGTCGATTTATAGACCTCGTTAATCCCGGTGGAATTTCGCTAAAACCCCCAACCACTTGAAGACAATTCAATATCAGTTTGGTATTGTTGATTCTCGGTTGTGGAGCGTTGCTGACCGCTGCTGAGAAGCATTTGCCGGTCTAGCGGTTGTTTGCTCCGCAAGATTCCCGCACGATCAATTTGGTCGGCAAGACAATAGAAGCAGCGTGTTTGTTGTCGAATTGTCTTTGCATTATCAGCGTTTGAAGCGCGATGGATGCCATGCGCCGCTTGGGAACATCGACGGTCGTTAATCCGGGTCGAATCATACCCGCAACTCCGGTGTTGTCGATAGAAACGATGGCAAGATCGTTGGGGACACTCAGGCCCTGATCCTTGATGGCAGCAATGGCGGCGATGGCACTCTCATCGTTGGCGGCGAAGATGGCAGTGGGGCGCGGTTCGATTTGTAAAATCTGGAGGGTCAACTGGTAAGAAGTGGGGAGCATATTTGTCGGGTCGGTGCCGAACACCAGATCTTGATCGTAGGGAATGCCATGATCGATTAGCGTTTGGCGATAGCCGGTCATGCGCCCGTCCTCAAGCGCCAGGAAGGCGATCCTCTCATGGCCGAGGCCAATCAGATGCTCAACTGCCTGGCGAGCCGCTGCGACTCGGTCGAACACGACAGTCGGCCAATTCTTTACTTGCTCCTCGAGACATACTACGTTGTCGATGCGTTCTTCGATCTGGTCGAGGATGCGTTCGTGCTCTTCTTTCAGGGTCATCATTGAGGGTAAGATGAGAATCAACGACGAGATTTCATCTTTGTGGATATTCTTATTGAAGAATACCGGATCCAGCAAGGCATCGAAGAAGGAAAAGAAACGGACTTCCAGACCCAGGCGATGGGCCTCCTCGAACAAGCCGGCAAGGATGATGTTGTAGAAGGGGCGTTCCAGAACGTTGAAACTCTGACCACCGGCGAGAATACCCAGGGCGCGATTGGCGTGTGAGGAACCCATTTTTAACAGCTGGGCGTATTTGTTCGGCCGATAACTCAACTCCTGGATAGCATCCAATACTCGCTGCCGGGTTTCCGGAGCGACATCTCTCGGGCCGTTGTTGATCACATAGGACACGATGCTGCGAGAAACTCCGGCTCGTTCTGCCACATCTTTCTGCGTAACACCCTGTTTTGTCTTTTTCGATGCCATACAAGCTTTACCTTTTCGGATCAATCCTTTTTACTGCCATGTGTTTATCAAGACCGAGTCTTCATCCACTGGTACGATCTCGATTTCTGTGTGTACTTTCGGCAATCCTGGGGCACTGGCCGTTACGTTCACTTTTGAAGGTTGAAAGCCCGATCTAATAAATAGCGCGGTTTGACCGCCGATCAAGGGAAAAGGATTTTCTCCAATTAATTCCGCATCTCCATCAATTTCGAATGAGACTACTTTGGATGCATACGGTAATGGATTGCCATAAATATCTGTAATACGTAACACGATGCGGGTCATATCGTTACCATTGGCATACAGCCAATCATCTTCTGCGAACAACTCCAGTTGCATATTTACTTTATTGCCAGCCATATAACACTCACGGACGACTTCTCCGTTGATGTAGCCCAAGACTCTCAAATCGTGAAATTCGCGTTTGCCCCAGGTACTGTACATCCCAAAACAATCGATGACAAACGGCGGGTGGGGGAGATTTGGATATGTTGCACGATCTGGTTTTAAAAGTCCCATGGATCTATCGCCGAAGTATACTTCAATTTCATCACAGTTACTAAAAATCACGAGTGGGTTGATCCCGCCTCCCGAGCGATCTCCTAACGTCCAATGTGTCGCAGGTTTGAGTACGATACGTTTTCGCGGGGTCTGCTGACTCTCATAAAAATTCGCCGCCCATTTGGGGAGGCGGAAAACATCCATAACACCGTGATAGCAAATGCGATCCCCAGATCCGAATTCGAGATGGGTGGCGTAATCGAATGCGCACCAGCCGATCGCGCCAGCGATGCGGTCGTCGCACATCTGCTGATTTTGTATTTTGGCATGAAGTAAGGCGTATTCGATCAGGCGATCTTCATTGTCCCAAATTTTCGTGGGGAATTTATGGCCGGCAAATTCCGTGATCAGGTACGGTAGTTCCGAAGGTTCCAGAACGGTATTCGAGAAATCATTATACGTGTAGACATCTTCGAGAAACGAACTGCCCTGAAAGCAGCGCACACCGCCTGTCGGCCGGGTGGGATCGAGTTCGCGGGCCTGTTCGTTTGTACGTGTGTAAAATGGATCAAGATCACGCGATTCATTGATGCGTACACCCCACATGATGATGGAGGGGTGATTGCGATCGCGCTCGATCATCGCTTTCAATTCTCCCAGGGATTTGGCCTGCCATTCCTTGTTGCCGATGTGTTGCCAGCCCGGGATTTCTTCGAAAACGAGCAGGCCGATCTCGTCGCAGCGGTTGAGAAAGTGTGGAGATTGTGGGTAATGAGACGTACGCACTACGTTGCAGGCCAGATCGGTCTTTAGAATGTCCGCGTCCCGACGCTGTAAGCGGGCTGGGGCTGCTGCACCGATGTAGGGATAACTTTGATGGCGGTTCAAGCCGAATAATTTCACCCGTTCACCATTGAGGAAGAAACCTTCATCTGATCGGAATTCCACATCTCGAAAGCCGAAGCGTGTCTTGAGGCCGTCCAGGATTTCACCATCTTTCCGGAGTGTGGTTTCCAAGATGTATAGCGTTGGCTCTTCGAGTGACCATAATTCCACCGCAGGAGGTCGGGGGAAGACCAAATTTATGTCCGCTTCGCTTGCAGGTGCTTTTTGCCTGGCGATTTCCTTTCCCTGTCGATCGATGAGTGTTGCCATGATCTCGATCTCGGAATCCGAGTGGCTGAGGCGCAGATCACATTCAAGCGACGGTTTCTGCAGGATGTTTTGTGTTTGTACGAATACATTTTCGATGTGGCATGGATCGACCAGGCGTAGAAAGACATCCCGGTAGATACCTCCGTAGGTGAGATAGTCGACCAGGTGACCGTACGGAGGCACGTCCTTGCTTTCATGCGAATCAACATACACATCGAATGTGTTCTCATCCTCCCCGACTTCATCAGTGATCTCAATGCTGAACGGCGTGAAACCGGCACGGTGTTCACCGACCAGTTTCCCGGTTAAGTACATTTGGCAAGCAAGCATCACGCCGTCAAAATCGATAAACACGCGTTGTTCGTTCTTTCTTTGCGGTAATTTGAAGTGTTTTCGATATGTGGAGATAAATTGATAGTCTCGGTCGTCAATGTGGTTGAGGGGGAGCAGAATGTTGGTATGGGGTAAAGCTACGTGCTGGAAGTGTTTTTCATCAGCACTCGGGTCGATCTCCTCGGGGGCGTAAAGCCAGTGATCGTTGAAAAGTCGCTTTATTCGCATTTTTCCATTTTTGCTGCCACGGATTCGCTGAAGCGGATTTGGGCAATCTACCCCGCTCGACTTTCGTTTCTGGTTCCAGTATAATCCGATTTGCACGTGTAGTCAACACGAGTAGTTAAGAGCATGATAAATACTTCTCCAGTTATTTTAGGCATACAAGCGACGTATCTTCCTTTACGGCATTAAACGCATCTAATGCGTTTCTAGTTTTGTTGCGCGCGTCAACGTAGCTCGTAGTTCGATCGAATTGCCACAACCAAACCATATTTAATAATGGAGGAGAAAATATGAAGAAGGTCGATATCCTTAAGGCACTGCTTCTATGCCTGGTGTTGGTTCTAGCACTAGCTGCCTGCGATACGGATGCTACGCCAACCGCAGAGGTAGAAGAGGGCGGGTCAGAAGAAGTCGCTGAACCCGCAGAAGAGGAAGTGGAGGAGCCGGAAGCCGAGAATCCCACATTGACACTCTGGGTTTACGACGACACTCGCCTAACAGTTCTCAATGAGTTAAGCGCTGAATTCGAGGCGGAGTATGGTGTCGGCTTGACCGTAGAGGTCCAGGACCTTAGTGAAATTTGCAACGCTATGACTCTGGGCGCCGCCACGGGCGAAGGCCCAGACATGGTCATCGTCCCCCACGACAATCTCGGACCGATGGTCGAAGAATGAGCCGCAGCCGTCATCGATTTGGGTGATAAGGAAGCTCTCTTCCTCGAACCCGCCATCGCGGGCTTCTTCTACAACGGCGCACTCTATGGCTTGCCGCTGTCGGTAGAGAATATCGGCTTGTTCCGCAATGTCGATATGGTGCCGGAAGCGCCCACCACATGGCAGGAAATCTATGATATCGGCGTCGCCTTGGTGAATGACGGGACCGCTGATTCCGCGATGGGTTTTCCGGATCTATCCTACAACAGCTATCCGATGTATACCTGGCAAGGTGGCTACATCTTTGGCCGGGATGCGGATGGCAACTTCACTGCGGATGACATCGGAATGGACAACGAAGGCATGGTCGCCGGTCTGGAGTGGGCCTACAGTCTGGTCGAAAAAGGGGCTGTCTCCACGAACGTCGATTGGGAAGCCTCACACGTGCAGTTTGAGACGGGACGATCAGCGTTCATCATGACCGGCCCGTGGGCGATCACCCGCTTCAAGGAAGCCGGAGTCAACTACGCAATCTCGGCTTTCCCGGAGGGTGGCTATCCCTTCATGGGCGTCCAGGGAATTGTCGTGAATGCCAGCAAGGAAAACGTGCTTCTGGCCCAGACATTCTGCGTCGACTTTCTGGCCACGGAAGAGAACTTCCAGCGATTGTTCGAGGCTGACACACGCCCGTCGGCTATGATGACGATCTTCACTGCCGCGGACGATCCTGATACAAAGGCCTTCAACGAAGCTGGCGTAAATGCCGATCCAATGCCCAATATCCCCGAGATGGGTTATGTTTGGGATGCATGGGTAAATGCCACCTTACTGACCTTCCAGGGTGAAATGGATGCAACATCAGCATTGCAGCAAGCGGTTGATCAAATCCGCCAACAGATTGAGGCGGATGCCTAACGTATAAGATCGTTGACGGGGCGCAAATGCTCACAACGGGTGACAGCCACCTTGGTGGCTGTCACCTCTCCTTCCACAATCATCTCGGATCGAGATTGACAGATCCTTTATAACACTACATTAGACCACAGAAGGGCTTATGGACGCAAAAACGAATAAAGCTCGTTTCTCATTTTTCTCGTTTATACCCAATCTGCTCATTGTTGGCGCTTTTCTCGTCTTCATGATCTGGCGCAGCCTGCTGCAGCCTGATGTTGGCGTCATTCCGCCGATATTGCGCTCGATTTTTGGATCGTCACCAGCCTGGTTCCAGGATCCGTTCTGGACTCGCTTTGCGTTGATCTTGGTCAATATATGGCTGTCTTATCCATATTTCTATGTAATCACAGCCGGGGCCTTACGCTCCATTCCAGAAGAGATCTACGCAGCAGCGATGGTTGATGGTGCAGATGCCTGGAAGAAGTTCCGTTATATCACCTTCCCGTTGCTGCTGCGCATCCTTTCACCGTTATTGATCGCTTCGTTTACCTTCAATTTCAACAACTTCAATTTAATTTACATCTTCAACCAGGGGAATCCACCCATGCCCGGAACTATCGTTCCTATGGGCTACACCGATATCTTGATTTCCTTCGTCTTCAAGCTGGCGTTTGTGAATTCCAATGTAGCGAATTATGGACTGGCTGCTGCGATCACCATCGTATTGTTCTTTTTTGTTGCCTTGATGGTCATTGTCCAGGTTCGTTCGATGAAAATCTTCGCGGAGGCATCATAACATGACGACTTCTCCAAAACAGACTACGGAACAGACAATCCCGAGATCGGGTTTGCTGCAATCTCGTAGGCAGAGAAGAACGATCAGTCGCGGGATTCGTTATTTCATTGCCCTCCTTCTGATTATCTTCGCGGTGGCCCCTGTGCTCTGGGTGATTGGCGCCTCGCTTAATCCAGCGAAATCCCTGGTCGGCGGAACGATCTGGCCGAAGAATGCAAGTCTGATCAACTTCGATCAATTGTTAAATCATCCACAGTACGATTTCGAAGGGTGGTTGTTGAACTCTTTCAAGGTCTCGGGGATCTCAACGATCCTGACGGTGCTGATCACGATCAGCGCCGGTTATGCGCTTTCGCACTTTCGCTTCAAAGGAAAAGAACACTTCCAGACGGCAATATTGATTATCAATGTCTTTCCGGCGATACTCGCCATGGTCGCCCTGCGTTCGATGTTCCAGCAAATCGGTCTCTTTATTGAGCAGATTGGATTGGACTCACACGGTGCCTTGATTTTAATCTACACCTCCGGTGGGATGGGTATTAACGTGTTAATGGTCAAGGCTTTCATCGATTCCATTCCGCTGGATATCGACGAGTCTGCCCGCGTCGAGGGTGCAAGTCATCTTCAAACCTTCCGTTACATCATCCTGCCCATGATTATGCCGATGACGATCACGGTTGCCGTGTTAACGTTCATGGCCTCATACGCCGATTTCATCATCGCCCGCGTGATTATCCAGAGCATGGATAAGTTAACCGTCATGGTCGGGTTGAATCTTTTTACCACCATTCGCTTCGATGTGGATTTCGGCATGCTCACCGCCGGCGCAATAATCGCGGCAATCCCGATCATCTTGATTTACATCCCCTTGCAGAAATATGTTATCGGTGGTTTGACGGCAGGTGCCGTCAGGGCGTAGTTCGTGGATCTCGTTGGTTAAAACATCGTTCTGACTTACGCAGTAGGACGCATCCTTCCCCACAAGATTGCGCAAGCACATTTTGACTTGCGCAATCTTGCGTTTACTCTGCCGTGATGGAGAATGACGCGGTATCCGGGCGCCGTGCATCTTCGATCGCGGGGAGGAATCCTTACACCAGGATCTTTGATGGATATTGTTAGATAAGTTCGTGTCCACCATCCCACATTAAGAGCGCAAGATTCGGGTGGATTATTGTGAGAATCGATTGTAAGCTGGGAGCATGAACGAAACTATTATCGAACAATCGGAAAATTACAAACGGATCGAGCGAGCGATTGAGTTCCTGGAGAATAATTTCCGGCGTCAGCCCAGCCTCGAAGAAATTGCAGCAAGCGTGAACTTGAGCAAGTTCCATTTTCAACGCTTGTTCAAACAATGGGCTGGTGTATCGCCGTCTCAATTCTTGCGTTATCTAACGCTGGAGTACGCCAAAGATCGTTTGCGACAATCAAAGAGCGTATTTGATGTCGCTCAGGATGCTGGATTATCCAGTTCGAGTCGATTGCACGACCTTTTTATAACCTTCGATGCCATGAGCCCGGGCGTGTACAAGCAGTATGGAAAGGATCTGGATATCACCTATGCTTTCCTTCCCACACCGTTTGGCGAATGTTTACTCGCCACAACGGAACGCGGGATTTGCGCGCTGTATTTTCCAACGCTACAAGATCACGAAGTGGGATTATCGGAATTGAAGCAGGAGTGGCCGCTGGCGCGTTTCAGCGAGGATCAAAACAAAGTGTGGCCGATTGTTCGAAAGTTCTTTTCGGCGAACCAGGCGGACGATGTCCGTAAGTTTCATCTCTTGCTTAAAGGGACCAATTTCCAAATCCAGGTGTGGCGGGCGCTGCTCGCCATTCCCTCGGGAGCGATGGTGACGTACCAAGATGTGGCTGCGTATGTGTCCAGACCATCCGCTGTGCGTGCTGTGGCGAATGCCATTGCTCACAATCCGGTCAGCTATATCATCCCCTGCCATCGCGTCATCCGCAAGGCCGGAAAAATCCACAACTATCGTTGGGGATCGACGCGGAAGAAAGCCATGCTGGGGTGGGAGGCAGGCCGATTGGAAAACCCGACATCGCAGGCATAGGGCTTTCGAGTCAGGCTTTTACCCCAGGATAACCTCGACGTGGTTTTCATCTTCCAGCTGAACCACCGGAACCAGATTATCCGCTAACACTGAACCGTTGAGGATTATCGACTTAACCCCCCGGCAGATGTTGTCCGGATTCTTGACCTCAATCTCGATCGTCTTGCCGCGGAAACGGCGGGTTGCCTTGAATCCGTTCCATTCGCCGGGTATGCAGGGATCGATGCGCAGGCCGTCGATTTCCGGCCGGATGCCCAGGATGTACTGTGTCACGCTGTAGTAAAACCAGGCCGCTGCGCCTGTGAGCCAGGATGTGCGCGTGTTTCCCGCGCGGGGTGAAAACATCGAATATGTGGTTTGCGCCTGCACGTAAGGTTCGCTCTGGCGGATTTCTGCCCGTTTGTTGTAACTGGCGGGCATGCATGCTCGCAGGTATTCGTAGGCGCGATCGCCATTTCCCAGCATACACTCCGCCATGATGCCCCAGCCCTGGGTGTGGTGGAAGATACCGGCATTTTCCTTGATCCCCGGGTTGAAGACCACCGCGCGCATGACCTCGATGGATGTTTTCACAAACGGCGGTGCGCAGAGCATGAGTCCATGCGGCGTCGCCAGCTTTTCTTTGACAGACTGCATGCATCGGGAGGCTTGTTCAGGTGTGGCGGCTTTACTGATCACGGACCAGACTTGTGTATTCAGGTAAATCTGACCTTCATCGTATTCATGGGTGCCGTAGATCGTGCCCTGATCGTCGATCGCCCAGATGAACCAGTCTCCATCCCAGGCACACGCCTGGATCTTGCTGTACAATATGTCGCGCTGGGCGAGCGCCCAATGCCTTTCATCCTGCTTGCCCAATCGATCGGCGATCTCGGCGTAGATCGTCAGCCCCAGACGCACCTGAAAGGCGACGAAGAGACTTTCCCCTTGATATCCCAGGCGCAAGCAGTCATTCCAATCGGCGGCCAAGCCACAGGGAAGCCCATTCTTACCTGTACGTTCCAGGTTGAATTCAAGGGCGCGACGCAGGTGACCGAAAACGGTGGCTTCTTCCTGATCGGCGTAAGGCAGCACCTTGTCATAGAAAGCGGTATCGCCGGTTTCGGCGACGTATGTCGGGACGGCATTAAAAAACCAAAGGCAATCGTCTGATCGAAATTCTTCGTCGGGCGGTGACTCTTCTTGGCCGGGATGGTGTTCGAAAGCCTGGATAACCGGCATGGCGCCGCCATTCGAAACCTGGCCGGTGAGCATTAATTCCAATCGCTCTCGAGTCTCTTCTGGAATGGCGGCGGCCACACCGAGCAGGTCCTGGACCGAATCACGAAAACCCAGTCCATCGCGCTCGCCGTTGTAAACCAGACTTGCAGCTCGCGACCAGGCATAGGTGATCAGGCAGTTGTATAAACCCCAAACGTTGACCGAGTGGTTCAGATCCTCATCCGGGGTTTCCACTTCCAGAGATCCGAGTTTCGAGTGCCAGTTTTGCTTCAAACGTTGGAGCTCTTCTTCCGCACGATCGAGAGAGCCGAATTCCGCAACTTTTTTCTTGCCAATTGAATTCGCCTCACCAATTCCTAACATGACCAGTAACTCCTGGCTTTCACCCGGTGCAAGGCTCAAATGGGTCTGTAAAGTCCCACATGCGTTATCACCGTAGGCGTCACTGTTGGTGCATTGACCCTGCTCGACGACGAGTGGATTGTGGTAATTGCGGTAAGGTCCGAGAAATGCCTCTCGACTTGTATCGTATCCTTCAACAGGCGCACCGATGAGAGTCATCCATGTCAGGAATGGAGAGTCACCGTTCAAACTGAGTTCATCGTTGGCAGGGAGGTTGTCGTGAATGGAGATGCGTAACATGTCGTTATTCATCTCACCGCGTACGATGAAAAGGGAATACTGCAGATTGACACGATCCTGAAATGTCGTCCACTGATTTGTAAATTCACAAAATGTAAAAACCGAGATTTCCCGGGGACGATCGCTTTCATTGGTCACTTTCAAACGCCAGTACTCGAAAGTCTGACCCAAGGGGACGAAGTATGTCGATTGTGTAGTTATCCCCTCATACTTCGATTCGATTGTGGAATACGCTGTCCCATGGCGGCAGGTCGTTTCAAATTTCTCTAAGGATTTTCCCACGGGCTGCCAGGATGCCGACCAATAATCGCCACTTTCACGGTCACGAAGATAGAAATAGCGTCCGGGTTGATCCATAGGCACGCTGTTAAAACGCAATCGCATGAAGCGTCCGCGCGCGCCCGAACGGAAGAAACCATAACCACCGGCGTTGTTGGTGATGATGGCGCCATACTCGGTGGAGCCTAAATAATTACTCCAGGATTGCGGTGTGTCGGGGCGGGTGATGACGTATTCCTTGGATTTGTCGTCAAAATAGCCATACTGCATTGAACACTCCTTTAGGGGTGATTTGGTTGCCGTTTGCGTTCCCAGACGCAGCCGGGTTTACGCTCATCGAGGGCTTGACGTGCTTCGCGCCTATCTGTTTCCGGTTTTACGGTGAAATCCGACTGCGAATTATCGGTGGTAATCAGCTGAATTATACAACGACGTTTTGACTCAACTTGCAGGATGATTCAGTCGTTCTCCAGCAGCTCAATTACAGTGGCGTAATGTTCTTGTCCGTCCAGGTAGGCGTAGCGTCCGCCCTCGAATTCGCCGCGCTGCACGAGAATCATTTCATGATCGTCCAGAGCTGACAGGTGTTCGTCGATGTCTTCGACCTCGAAGGCGATGTGATGCAGACTGGGGCCTTGCTGATCCAGCTGATCCTTCCAGGTGCTTTTCCCCGCCATAGGTTCGATTAACTCCAGCATGAGGGGACCGATGTGGAAGAAGGTTAATTTGGCGCGGGCCGTCGAGGACTCTCCCTTGTACTCCGTGTGTGCCTTCTCTACCGGATCGGTGATGATGATTTCAGGCTTCGCTACGCCGAGGGCTTTTGACCATGCCAGTGCCGCTTTTTCAATGTCGTCTACCACGAGTCCGATTTGAGTTATCTGTTTATATTTCAATGGAGCATCTTTCATAGTAAATCCCTCCACCAGTGATCCACGACTACCATCTGAATTCGACTCCGTTGAGAAACGCACGTGCCAGGATTGTATGACCGAGCAGATTGACGTGGATTCTATCCTCTGCCAGTGACATGGGGTTGATGATGTTCATCGCTCGGTCAAACGCTGCCTGGGTGTCAACAAATATGGCCCTATTTTCTTCGGCGATCTCTCGCATTGCGGCACCAAAACGATCCATCAGAATCCGCATAGGATCGGAGCGATCGGGCTGGATATGGTAGGGCGACATCAGAACCAGCCCCTGGAGTCGAGGCCTTATCGGGCTGACCAGTTCTCTCAGTGTGTTTGAATACTCATCCAATGAGACCTGCGTTTCAAGCCCGGAAATGAGGTCGATGGAACGCCAGACATCATTGATGCCAATCATGATCGAGAGCCATTCTGGCCCCCAGGCAAGGACGTCGCGCTCCCAACGATTGGCGATATCACTTACCGTATCGCCACCCACACCAACATTAATGATATGCAGCCGTTTTGTTGGATCGCCCGCAGTGATTATGGCCTCGACCAGGCTTACGTATCCGGTTCCGAATGCTTCAATATTGCCTTCGACTGCAGGGCGGGCGCGACCGCAGTCGGTGATCGAATCACCGATGAAAACGAGACGACTTCCAGGTGGGATTTGCATGGTGGAATTCTCCTGATTGGTGGGATCGTGTTATTCAAATGAATACTTATAGCCGACCTGTGCGCGAATGGTGTCCATCAGCTGCATATTGGCCAAAGTATCCGCATGAGTCATGCCGGGGCTCTCGAGCAATCCTGCACGGATGCAGCGCATGGCTTCCTCAATCTCGTACTCGAAGCCCGTGGCTCGGAACGGTTCCTGTTTGGTCTCTCTCTTATCACCTTTGATCAATGTAGCTTCGGTGGCGCACCAGAAGTTGGCATGGATGTGAATTCGTCCTTCCGTGCCGTAAATTATAAAGTCGTTGGCGCCATCCACGAGAAAGCTGCAGGTGAACTGGGATAAACGCTCATCGGCATAGATCAGAGTGGCTGCTGTCAACGCATCGACATTGGTTTCACTGAGGAAACTGCGGGCGCTGACCGACTCCGGGTTGTCACCGAACACCCATTGGGAAACGGCGATGTTGTAAATACCGATGTCCAGTAATGCACCGCCAGCAAGGGCATGATTCCAGGCACGGTGTTCGAGGTCATCCGGTGCTCGAAAAGAGAAGTTCGAAGTTAACAGCTTCAGATCACCGATCTGTTTCTCGTCTATCCAGGTCCTGATTGGGCTGTATATCGGCAGGTAGCGCGTCCACACGGCTTCCATTAAGAAAACCCCGCGTGTATGGGATGTTTCTATCAGTCTTTTGGTCTCCGCAGCATTGACCGTCAACGGTTTTTCGCACAGCACGGGTTTATCTGCTTCCAGACACTTCAGCGTTTGATCGTGATGGAAGGTGTGGGGCGTGGCGACATAAACACCATCAACATCGTTGTCTTCAATCAAGTCTTGATAGGATGCATATGATTTCGGGGCTTCGTATTTCTGTGCGAATTCTTTGGCGCGGTTGGCGTCACGACTGGCTACTGCATACAGTACACCGTCGTCGATCACTTCAATCGCTTTGGCGAAGGAGTGGGAAATTTTCCCTGGCCCGATCACACCCCAACGAAAATGTGATGTAGACATCTAAACCTCTGATGTTGCCATCTAAATGGCTTTTATCAAGCGGATGCGCATAAAGATGGGCAGATTCTGAAGCGTTGTGGTTTCGATGGAAATATTATCTTTGATCCGCGATTGGCTGGCGATATCTCTGATCTCTTGCATGCTGTAGAGCTTCAAACCCAATCTATTTCCGGAACGCAGGTCATGCTTATTCAAATTAACCGCTATAAATCGTCTTAAGCGGTTGGCGTCCGCGAGGTTGACACGGATCGTTTTGAATACCTCGTCGATGTCCACACCTTGTTTTGGTTCAAAAAAAATGGCAGATCTATCTGGCTTAAGGATTCTGTAAACTTCGCTAAAACACTCAAGCGGATTTTCCCAGTAGGACATGCTTGAAGCGCAGGTGACGATGTTGAAGGTTTCGTCATCGTAGGATATGTTTTCGATACTGCCGATTCTAAGATCGGCCTTCAACTCTTTCAGATTCTTCCCTGCTCTGCGAATTGAGTTCTGTGAAATATCAAGTCCGTAGAGTTCGAACTCAGGTCGCATTTGATGGATGACATCGAGCTGCCATCCGGTGCCGGTGCCGACATCCAGGAGACGACCGGATTCAAGCAGATCGAGCTGCTCGGCGATCTCACGGTAGAGCCCGGAATCCAGACGTCGTTTGCCGACGAAGTCCTGCAGGGCTGCGGCAAATCGGGATCGAGAAAATCTAGACATGATTTACCTCGCTGCGATGTCCTGACGCTAGCGCCATCCGATGGACAACATCTCAGGCGTTAATTGGATCTGATCGTTGTTCACAATCATGATGGCATTCTCCCCGGGGGCGAGATCGAAGTAGTTATCGCTGAAGCGGGTACGTTCATCCGCGGCGGTCAGGTGAAAGTAGTACAGGTAGGCATTTGCACGCACCTGTACCTGCATCTCGTGTTCGCCCACAACCGAGATCGTCATTTCAGGGGAGACGACCGGACGCTGCAAATCCTTGATGGGGGCGAAGAAGATGCGATTCGATGGGAAGCGTTCCCTGTCTGAACGAACACGCAAATAGCGATCTGGTAAAGCGTCGGTCCTGTTGGCGTCGGCTCGCCAGACCCGCTGGCTGCTGTTGGCGGGCACATGTATTTTCAGGTGCTCCTCCCAAAGTGAGCCATTTGCAAAAGTCCCGTGTTGGATAACGATCTCATCGTCCAGTGCCTCGAGTTCGTCATTGGTGATCCAGAGTTCAGGGCTGCCGTCTTCCGCGCGTTGGAAGGAGGCGAGGATCGGCGCGTAGGCGCGCTTGACGTAATAATATCCAGCTTTCCCGAAACCGTAATAATCGATGATACTCCAACTCTGCACGGGCCAGCAATCGTTGAGCTGCCAAAGCAGCGAACCAGAGCAGTGCGGTTTGCGACGCCGAAAGTGCTCGATGCCGAATTTCAACCCCTCCGCCTGGGCGATCATACTGAAATCGATGTAATCATCCAGGTCTTTCGGCAAACCGGTCACCGTTTTCATGAGACGGTCCCCTTTGTCCTTGGGATTGTCCTTGTTGTGGTGATCCATCGATGGGCTGTGATGGAAGAGCTGGTCGGCTGGAACACAACGGCGCAGTGTCTCGAAGACCGGAGAAGCGTGCATGCCGAATTCGCTGATAAAGCGTCCCATGTCCTCGGCGTAATGTAAGAAGGAGACGTCTTCCGGCGTTGGGCCTTCCGGACGAGAGGTGAGGACTTCCCGGGCGGCTTCTTCTTTCACAGGGAGGCCGTGCCATACGTGCCAGTCGTGCACGTCACCTTCTTCCATACTGTTGGGGTAGGGACCACCGAAAGAACTGCCCGGCCAATACGGTGTCACGCCATCCAGTTCATCTACGGCTTGCGGCATGATCTTGTCGTAATACAACAAGCCCGGGAGCGGGCCCAACTCTTCGACCAGGGAAATGATGTGGTGCAGCATCTGGTTTTCATTGTTGCCGCACCAGAGTGCCAGGCAGGGATGGCTGCGTAGGCGTCGGATCTGATAACAGACCTCCTGTCGGACTTCTTCGACGAAAGCAGGATCATCCTCGGGGTAGGGCGAGCAGGCGAACATGAAATCCTGCCAGATCAGGATCCCCAATTGGTCACACAATTGATAAAAAACGTCATGCTCGTAAATCCCGCCGCCCCAAATGCGCAGCATGTTCATATTCGCGCTGCGGGCAATCTCGAGTAATTGCTGGTAAGGTGCTCGAGTCAGTGCACCAACGAATGAGTTTGCAGGGACCCAGTTGGCACCGCGTACAAAGATGGGTACGCCGTTGAGTATGAAGCGGAAGAAACGTGTGCCCGGTTCGTGCTCGTCGGGGGATTGATCTAATTCGAGTGTCCGTACGCCCACCCATTGCTGCCGTCGATCCAGTTCGGTGCCATCTGGTTTCAGCAGCCGAACTTGGAGGAGGTACAGGAAGGGCTCTCCCAGATTGTGTGTCCACCAGATACGGGGTTTCTCCAACGTCAACGAAGTCTGTGCGCTGGCGAGGTTGTCTTCCTGCAGCTTGAGCGTCGATTTCAGGATTGGTTTTGTGGCTTCCGACTTGGATAGTATGATTTCAGCGTGCAAGGGGCCATCGCCCGAAAAAGCATCTGCTTCCAATTTCACGACGAGTTCCGCTTTTTCTCTTGCGGCGTCAATACTCTGGGTGATGAAATGCAAACCGGCAATCGCAGCGTGCCGCTGGCGGCGCAGCTCGACGGGACGCCATATTCCGATCGTCGGCAGTCGGGGTCCCCAATCCCAGCCGTATCCGAACTGCGCCTTGCGGCTTAGATTACGCCACGGATCCCGGTGGGGCCGCCCGGGCCAAAAAAGTGGTTCCTTGTCCTGAACGTGAAGATGGGGAGGATCGAAGCACAGGGACAGCGTGTTGACTTCATCCGTGCGTATGATTTTGCTTACATCGAAAACTGCTTCCCGGAACATG
>DAOUEK010000058.1:0-4863 GCA_034430425.1 Anaerolineales bacterium
ACCCCGATTCATGCGTCTCGAATTCTACCGATTGTTGACTGCGTCGTCAACCATTTCATAATAAGTAGTGAAACCATCTGTGATTACAGCAACTTGCCGCAGCCGCGTTGACCGTACTCGTCCGGCATGTTAAACTCACTAATTGTCGATTTTCAGCGAAGAAGTCATACCAGAATGAATAATGCACGGACATCTTTTGTTTTCTCGGCGATCGTTCTCATTTCCTCGATCACCGGGACGGAGGTTAAGCAAGCCCCCGGGTTTGCGGATATTACGCGCCCCCAGGATAGCGAAGTCCTTCATGGCGTGGTAACGATCGAGGGTTCCGCGGCGCATCCGGCATTTGTCGCCTACGAATTATCATTCGCATACGATCCCAACCCGACCGATACCTGGTTCCCGATCGTCGATGATGTCCAAACTCCGGTCACCGACGGCAGGCTCGGACTGTGGGATACAACAAGCATCACTGACGGCAATTATCAGCTTCGCCTCTACGTTGTACTTGAAAATGACAGCCGTCTCGAGGCGTATGCGCGTAATTTACAAGTCAGGAACACGACACCAGCAGAAACACAACCCGCACGCGAAGAACCAACCATATCAACGGCAGCTCCGGCTGCGGCGACTGAAACACCTGCGCCGACCGTCGCACCCGTTATCCATTCCCAACGCAGCGGCACCCAGAAGGTGCTGCAGTCCTTGAAGATCGGCGCTTTTCTGGGCATTCTGTCGCTTCTTCTCTTTGCATCCTACATTATCTTCCGCAAGATCGTTCGTTCCAGACGCCCCTCACCACGTTTCCGCAGATCGAAGGAAACCACAAAGTCCAAGCAGGCAGGCGAGAGAGGGGACGAATGACGGAATCAACGGCATCCTACCTGATCGTCGGTTTGGGAAATCCAGGAAAGCAATATCGACGAAATCGACACAATGTCGGCTTTATGCTTCTTGACAAGCTTGCCGAGGACCTGCAGATCGAGTTCTCGCGTAAAAAGTCCAAGGCGGCTTTCTCCGAATGTCTTCTCGATGGCAAACAGGTATATCTTGCCAAACCACAGACGTTCATGAACGATTCCGGACGCAGCGTAGCGCCGCTGGCGCGATTCTTCCGCATTCCGGAATCCCAACTGCTGGTGGTTTACGATGAATTGGATTTACCCACCGGAAGCATTCGCATCCGTCCCGCTGGAGGATCTGGTGGACATCGAGGTATGCGATCGATCATTCAAGAATCTGGAACCCAGGAGTTTCCCCGCATGCGCATTGGTATCGGCCGACCTCCGGGAAGAATGGAACCTGCCGATTATGTTCTCCAGGATTTTAGCTCGGATGAATGGATCGACTTTCCTCTGGTGCTGGATCGCGGTGTTGCCTGTGTACGCATTTTCATCCATGAAGGAATACAAGCCGCGATGACTTGCTGCAACGCAATCTAGGCCATGATGAATCTTACTGCCCTTCTAAAGCGAATACGAAGCCTTCCGGATTATCAAGCCCTGCTTCGTAAATTGACCGCGGATGATCTAATTCTTGGATCGCTGCATATCCCGCGTTCTGTCCGTGCAGCCTTGATCGCCGCGCTGGCGGACGATCTGAAAAGAAATTTTATCGTTCTGGTTTCACGAGCAGACCGCATGCTCACACTTGCCGAAGAAATCGCGGCCTGGTGTCCCGATCTCGAGATTTTGGCTTTTCCTGATCCGAATCCCGTCTTCTACGAACCCAGCCCTTGGTCTGATCGCACCAAACGCCGTCGTATGACCGTTCTCGCAAATCTAACCAAGGAACTTCGACCGGGTTACGAGCAAAGAGATTCATCCACGAAACCGCTGGTTGTCCTGGCTACCGCGCGTGCTACGATGACGAGAACCCTTTCACCCCAAAGCTTCAACGAACATTCGAACTGGATCGAGGTTGACTCAAGTGTCAATCTCGATCGACTGATAAGATTCCTGCTCGATGTTGGCTACGCGCATGATAGTCTGGTTACCCAGCCAGGACAATTCAGCCGTCGGGGTGGTATCATCGATCTCTGGGCACCCGCAGAAATACTTCCCATGCGGATCGAATTCTTTGGCAGCCAGATCGAATCCATTCGCATGTTCAACCCCGCAACACAACGCTCCACCGAGATCGTATCCGATGTCCGCATCACACCTGCAAGGGAAGGTCTGCCGCTTGCCTATTGTTCCGATTGGAACGATGTGGTTGCCCGCATGGCAACGAGCAATGAGACGGATATTGCCCCCTGGCTTGAATATTACCTGCCCTGGATGAATCCTGCACCAACCGGCCTGCTCGACTATGTCGCTAACCAGACCGTTGTACTCAATTATGATCGCAGCGACTTTGATGATGTAATCAATGAACTTGAAGAACAAGCCCTCAGTCTGCGTCAGGATCAAATCTCGGAAGGATTGCTGCCGGAGGATGCTCCCCTGCCATACCTCACGCTTGATGAGCTCAGTGAGAAGCTGGATGATCTCAAAGCGATCAATCTCGGCCAGATTGCAGTAGACCAAAACCAAGAAATCGAACTGGGGAACGTATTTTCGGCTGAACGCCGTTTCGGTGGGCAGTTGAAACCCTTGATGGACCACCTGGCAGACATTGTTGTCCGTCACGAAAATGCCGTGATGATAAGCAGACAAGCGCCTCGATTGGCTGAGATGTGGTCACAGGATAATACACCGGAACCGGTTCACGAAGGTCTTCTGACCGAGCTGATGCCCGGCAAGATCCACTTCATCCATGGTGCGCTGACCGAAGGTTGGGTCCTGGATACAGCAAACTATCCGCCGCTGCATCTATTTACGGATGCGGAGATATTCGGTTGGGCAAAACCTAAGCCCCGCGTGCGTCCGAGGCGAGTCGCTAAGGCTCCTGAAAATGCTTACGCCGATTTACAACCGGGCGATTGGGTTGTCCATGTAGATTTCGGCATCGGACGTTTTAGCGGTCTTGTCGATCGCACCCTGGATGAGATTCAGCGTGAGTTCATCTTGATTGAATATGCTGAGGGCGATCAACTGTATGTGCCCATCCATCAAGCAGACCGGGTCACACGCTATATTTCCGCGGATGGTTCAGCACCAAACCCGACCCGCCTGGGCAACCAATCCTGGGAACAGGCAAAGGGCAAGGTGAAGGCCGCGGTCGAAGAAGTCGCACGCGATTTATTGGAGCTCTACGCCAAACGCAACACGATCGAAGGCTATGCATTCTCAAAAGACGCACCCTGGCAGCAGGAACTCGAGGCCTCATTTCCCTATATCGAAACCGAAGATCAAAAACGAGCACTTCAGGCCGTAAAACAAGACATGGAATCAAAGAGACCCATGGATCGACTGATTTGCGGTGATGTGGGTTATGGAAAAACCGAAGTCGCTTTACGGGCAGCATTTAAAGCCGTCATGGACGGGAAACAAGTCGCCATGCTGGTCCCCACAACTGTTCTCGCCCAACAGCACTTTAATACTTTCCGTAGAAGGCTTTCTGCTTTTCCAGTCGAGGTCGAAATGCTCTCGCGTTTCCGCACCCGACAAGAGGCCGCCAGGATCGTGGAACGATTGCGCAATGCCGAGGTCGATATCATTATCGGAACCCATCGTTTGCTTCAGCGAGACGTGGAATTCAAGGACCTTGGTCTGGTAATCATCGATGAGGAACAACGTTTCGGAGTCACACACAAAGAACACCTGAAATTGCTGCGTACGGAAGTCGATACGCTGACGCTGACTGCAACGCCTATTCCCCGTACGCTTTATCTCGCCATAACCGGGGCGCGGGACATATCCACCATCGACACGCCGCCGGAAGAGCGACTTCCAGTGATCACACACGTCGGTCCTTATGATCCTCGATTGGTGCGCCAGGCGATACTACGCGAAATCGACCGCGGCGGACAGGTCTATTTCGTGCACAACCGGGTACAAACCATCGAAGTTATTCACAAACGCCTCCAGGACCTGGTCCCGGAGGCAAGCACCACAGTAGCACACGGACGAATGCCCGAAGCCCAGCTTGCCACTGTGATGGACGAATTCGCTCGGGGTGACATCGACATCCTGCTTTGTACCTCGATCATCGAATCAGGTCTCGACATTCCCAACGCCAACACCCTGATCGTCGATCGCTCGGAGTGGTTTGGTCTCGCTCAGATGTACCAGCTGCGAGGTCGTGTTGGGCGTGGAGCTTCCCAGGGATATGCCTTTTTCTTTCGCCACCCGCGTCAACGTACGACTCAGGAAGCGCGCCAGAGAATGGACACCATTGCCGATTATTCCCAGTTGGGAGCGGGTTATTCGATTGCCATGCGGGATCTCGAAATCCGAGGCGCAGGTGATATCATCGGCACTCGCCAGCACGGACATATCTCCAGTGTTGGGTTTCATCTATACACGCGTCTTCTTTCCAGCGCAGTTCGCCGCCTTAAAGCGGAGTACGATCTGCAGGACGAAACATCCCTTCAGACGCCACTCGCTGCTGAAATTCTCCCGGTTTTCATCGACCTCCCGCTTCCTACATCGATACCTGCAGCATACATCGGCGATCGCAATCTGCGCTTAAACCTGTACCGCAGACTGGCGGAAGTCCGCACCTTGAACAGCATCGAATCGCTGGCTTCGGAATTAAACGACCGGTTCGGCCCACCACCCTTGGAAGTTGCGAACCTGCTCTATCAATTACGCATCCGCAGCCTCGCCATGCGAGCGGGCGTGGAAAGCATCACCATCCAAAGCGGACAAATCTTGCTGCAGATGCCTTCTACCGAGGAACCGAGAAAGTCGCCGATCGTGGCAGATGATGTTCGTCAGAGCAAACGCGGCGTATGGTTAACCCGACAGGATGATTCGGATT
>DAOUEK010000059.1:0-10253 GCA_034430425.1 Anaerolineales bacterium
TCGCTGGCCTGGGCTTCGAATCCTCCGGCAGCGCGCACCAGCTTGGCCATATACGAAGCCCCCGCGATAACAGAAGGCTCTTCAATTGCCATGGGGACGAGAAAGTCTGGGCCATTAATTCGGAAATTCGCAGCAATGCCAAGTGGCAGACTGTAGACGCCAACGACGTTCTCGATCATATTCTCGGCTTGTTCAGCGGTCAAACCATTGGTGCCCTGTAAGGCTGCTATTTTTTCCGGGCCAAGTTCAGCGGTTTCTGAAACCCGTTCCAATCTTTCATCCAGTGACAAGTTGTAGAGACCCGATATGCGTGACGAACCGTTTGTATACATACATACCTTTCCGCTTGGAATTCCACCATAGACTATACGAGGATTTACTGGCAAAAACTATCAAAATGCGTTTTTATTTGCGGTGACACCGGTATCGGGTAGAATTGAAATGGAAGGGTAAGTATTTGTGAGTACCAGAGAGAAGGGAAGTATACAACTTAAGCCCGTTTCCTCGCAGACGCCAGCAGAGGAAAGGCGGATGCGCGCTCTTCACCGGGCAACCCTCACGCTGTTCTCCGATTTGTCATTGGATGGCGTTCTTCGCCGCATCGTGCATGCCGCCCGAGAGCTGGTCGATGCACGTTACGCCGCTTTGGGCATCCCGGACGGAAAGGGTGGCCTGGAGACTTTCATCACCCTGGGCCTCTCGGAAGAACAGGTCAAAGCCATCCCCCATGAACCGGAGGGGAAGGGATTGATCGGAGAGATGCTCCGCCTGGGTCATAGCATTCGAATCCCCGATATCGTTGAACAGCCAAATTCGACAGGTTTTCCTGAAGGACATCCGCTGATGAATTCCTTCTTGGGGGTGCCGATTTCGGCCTACGGAAAACCAGTCGGTCAGATTTATTTGACGGATAAGCGCAGCACGGGCAGTTTCAGCGCAGAAGACCAGCGCTTGATTGAGATGCTTGCTTCCCATGCGGCGGCCGCGATTGAGAACGCAAGGCTTTATCGGCAGGTCCTTGAAAGCGAGGATGAGCTGGCCCAACGCAATTTGGAGCTGGAGTTGATCAATTCCTTGACCACGTCTGTCAGCACGACGATGGATTTGGACAGCATGCTTGAAGTCATGCTCAGCCGGGTTGCGCAGTTGATTGGGGCCAAAGCCGGTGAAATATTCTTGCTCGAGGAAGCGCAAGGCGTCTATCGTATGGCCGTCCATTCCGGATCATCGCTGGACGCATTCTGGACCAAGGAGCAATTCAGCGAAGGTGAAGGTTTCATCGGTCGCGTCGTTCGTTTGGGGAAACCCGCCTGGACGACGAATTTAAAGGATGAACCTCATATGCAAATGGCGAAAACGTCAGCCGCAGGGATCGGCATGTTCGTAGGCGTTCCGTTGATAGCACCCAATAAAATCGTTGGGATACTCACCCTGGCTTTTGAGGGTGAGCGGATGATTGAAGAGCGTGAAATCAGTCTCCTTGAGGCCATCGGGGCAGGCGCGGGTATTGCGGTTGAAAATGCGCGTTTATACCGTCAAGCCCGCCGTTTGGCGGTTCTCGAGGAACGCGAACGCATCGGCATGGATCTCCACGATGGGATTATTCAATCCGTGTATGCCGTAGGACTAATCCTTGAATATATTCGCCTTCAAATTCACGACAATCCCGACCAGGCTGCCGAGCGATTGGAGCAAGCGATTGTCGGGCTTAACGAAGTGATCGGAGATCTTCGCTCCTACATTCTCGATCTACAGCCGAGTCGAATATCCGTGGATGATCTGGGCGAGGCATTGGAACAACTGCGTCGGGAATTTCGGGCCAATACGCTTATCGATGTGGAATTGATTACCGAAGAAGAAGTGCTGGATGCGATTCCAAGGCAGAAAGCGAAGGCGCTATTCCATATTGCACAGGAAGCACTGGCGAACGTGGCCAAACATGCCCGTGCGACACAAGTCATGATGAGTGTACGCTCGCTGGGAGATGATTTTTCCTTGCAGGTCTTCGATAACGGTGTGGGGTTTGAAATCGGCAAGGAACAAAACGTCTTGGGACACGGATTATCGAACATGGTAGAAAGAGCCCGCAACATAGGGGGTAAGCTTGAAGTGGCCTCGCATCCTGGAGAGGGAACCACGATCACGGTTCGATTACCCAAACCAGACGGACGCTAGATTTTTCGAACTATCTTCTTGAAAACAACCTTCCCGGCAGCACAAGAGGACAGCTGAAGATGACATCCTTCTTTCTTGCGTGACAGTCTGCGAGGCACTTTGGGAAAGAGATCACTGGAGGGCGCATACTCAGCAACCTATACTGATGGTATCCCTGGAGGGGAGGGATGCCGGACATGGTCACTGCTCGTTTGTATATTTCCGATGAACACCCAACGGTTCGCTCCGCGCTTGCAGAGCGTCTTGCCCGTGACGCAACGCTGACGGTGATCGGGCAGTCTGGGGATGCGGAAACCATGCTTTGCGAAATCCGCAAGGATAAACCGGATGCCGTACTCTTAGAAGTCAAACGTACGGATGGACTGGGGTTGGAGATTATCCGTCAAGTCGCGAACATGGCTAACCCACCTTGCTTGATTGTGTTAACCTCCTATGCCTCACAATGGGAGGAAGATGCAGCCTGCCGGGCAGGTGCGACCGCTTACCTCCTAAAAGATATCGACACGGGGGAGTTGATTCGCCACATCCACCGGTTAATTGATCGATAGGACCGGTAGCATTTTTCCATCTGTTGCAATCTGATTGTGTACGCTTCACTCTCCTGAGAAGATCCTGCAAATATAGCTTGTGCCCTAGACCTTGATCCATAGCGCGTATTCCGTTATAGTTCCTTCCGACCGAATGATGAGGTAAGTCTATGCCGCTGACAGAGAGACAACGAAAGCTCAAGCGACGTCAACGACGAGTTCGAAAACTGCGTCGCTTGAAAAAAGACCTGGTGATAGCCCAGGATCGAGCCAGTCGAGAAAAGATCATTGATAAAATACGTAAGATTGCCCCTTGGGAGCCGCTGCCCGAATAGTCTTTGAGGATCGAAGATTACCTCAAATCTCCTTTATCAATACACGGAGTACATGCGCCGCACCGCACGTTTCCACAATCGATGTGAGGTGTATTACGGATTCCGGGCCTTTTGTGGAGATCGTATCAGAATTGAAACGAGGGGAGCAGTGGGCGAATGATTTCTTTCAACTCTTGTGACGCAAATGGTTTTGCCAGAAAGGCGCTTGCACCTGCGCTTAGCGCGGCCTCGCGGTCGGCTGTGGTTGCGATGGCGCTGAAAACAACAATGGGGACATTTGCGGATTCCGTGGCGCAGCGTATTTTATAGATCAAGGTCAATCCATCGATGTCGGGCATCATGACATCTGTCAAGATCAAATCCGGTGTGTTTTCCTCAAGAAAGGATAACGCCTCTGCCGCGCTGTAGGCGCGATGTGACTCGAAACCTATCGTCTCGAGGATCTCGCTTACGACGTTGCAGACCGTTTCCTCGTCATCCACCACGAGGACGGAAAGGGGTTCTTGGCGTGTATGATTATCGTTTACGATTGACACTTATATGACATTTCTGGCATCGAACCAAACGGACTTTTCTGCTTTTCATTATAACAAACTGTAACTTCCGTCGTTTAAACTCGTCGTTCGAAGCCCCTTGGTCTATTCAAATCGGTTCGCTTTATCATCTGGAATCGTGTAATATGTCGTTTGGAGTTTGAGCGCATGAAACCATTGAACAAACCCCGGGGAAGTGTGATGGGGCAGGGTTGTTTCCTTGCTTTTGCGTTGTTTTGGACGGGTATTTCCGTATTCATGTTCATCATGGCGTGGCGTGAAGATGAAATGCCGGGGATGTTATTTGTCTCTTTGTTCGTACTCGTCGGCCTGGTGATGCTTGTAGCCGCTCTCTGGCGGTATTTTTCAAAACTCAGACTGAGTGCTCCCGTACTGATGATCTCCAATACAGAACTCCGAGTCGGGGAACGTTTCAACCTGGATTACCAGCAGACCTTTAAAGTGGCCAGCGATGTAACGCAAGCCAGCGTTTCCCTCGTTTTCCAGGAAGCAGCCACATACACCCAGGGAACCGACACACGCACGGACCGCCAAGATATTACCGTGGAAACCCATGATATTCCCGGCCGGCACTTTGAAGCCGGGGAGGTCCTGCAGCAGAGTTTTTCCATGATGGTTCCCGGTGATGCGATGCATACCTTTATCGCCAAGAACAACAAACTTCAATGGTTCATACGCGTGCATGTGGATATCGTCGGCTGGCCAGATTTGAAGGAAGACTACGCCATCCGTGTGCTGCCGCAGAAAACCTGGGATTATTAAGATGAACAGAACGGAATTTGAGATCACGATACGGGGCGGAGAGACCGAAGGAGAATACCTGCGATTCGGGCCTGGTGAAGCGATGCAAGGATCGGTTCAAGTAATCCCCCAGCGCGATCTGAACTGCAGGCATCTCTATGCTCGTCTCCTCTGGCAAACGGAGGGACGCGGGGATCGCGATCGAGGCGTAGCCGAGGAACTGGATTTATTCCAGGGACAGCTCCAGGCGGGAACACCCAGACATCATTCCTTCCACTTTCGACTTCCGGAAGAACCCTGGAGTTTTGCCGGTTATTACATCAACATCATCTGGCAGGTTGAAATTTCGATCGATCTGGCGATGGCGACCGACCCCAAGGCCGCCAGGCCGTTCATCCTCGCTCCGGCATAGATTGATAATTGGCAAAGGCTTGACGCAGCGTTTCGGCTGTTATCTCCCCTTCAAATACTTGCTGTTGGAAAACATCGTAAAGGAAATCTTCGAGAGATCGCAGGTCGCTTCCGAAGGTTTTATCGAGGAAGGGAAACGCCGATTCGGTTAACTTTACTTGCGGCTGCACATCCAAAGCGAAGAATTGTAGACGCCTCTCGACCACCTGGTGCACGAATGTCTTTTCATGACGGTCGAGAGATCTCGTTTCCAACGGCCGATTGTGCCTTTCGAATAAGGGTGTCAGGTCTTCATGCGTGCTGCAAACGAGATGCACCCCCTCGCCGTATTGGGGGGCAATTTCTTTAATCAGACATGTGCGGTGGATCTTGCTCAGGCGCTGCATTTCATCCAGCAAGAGAATGTCGGTGGCGTGCAAATCCCCGTGAAACCGTTTTTCACCCGGTGGCAAGTATCGGTACTGCACGCGTTGACCCTGGTTTGAAAAGTGTCGCTTCAGTGCTAACAGGGTGGATGTTTTACCCACGCCTTGTTCTCCGATGACCTGCAGGTGCGTGACGTCTCGCGAGACGATTTCCTCGATCTGGGGTGGCATCACGGCAACTTCAGACCACTCCTCACGCGTCAGGGCACGGAAGGGGTTGCAGCGAAAGCCCAATGAACGAAATGGGAAATAACGCTTCGACATCTATCGACTGATGATTTCGTTCCGCAGCATCCGGACCAGGCGATTAGGTTCTACGGGTGCGAACCCGCAGCGCAAACCCGGCCAGGAGATACATGGCGGAAGCGAGAAGTAGACATGCCAGCAATGCTTTTCCGAGTATTTCGGCGCCCCAACCGTTGTTGATCAAGCTGCGCATCGCTTCCAGCACATAAGTGATGGGATTGATGCTGGCGGCCGTTTTTAACCATCCATCAAGTAGTTCAATGGGTACGAATGTCGGCGCAAGGAAGGTCAGGGGAAAAAATAT
Source organism: Anaerolineales bacterium (assembly GCA_034430425.1). Taxonomy (GTDB): domain Bacteria; phylum Chloroflexota; class Anaerolineae; order Anaerolineales; family E44-bin32; genus WVZH01. Next base: position 5,719 of record DAOUEK010000059.1, read on the forward strand.
AAAGCTGGCACCCTGAGTCGCAGCGGCATTCCCGCTTCCCAGGGCGGCCGAGACGGTGAAGCCCGCAAAACCCGTCCCCAGAAGCACAGCCAAACCTATGATCGCCAGTAGACCACTGAAGCCCGTCGTCAGCTTCAACCCCATGATCAGACCCACTCCAAGGACGAGGGATGCCTGAAGGCCAAGAATCAATGCGCCGGCAAGAATCGGTGCGAGGAGCAGTGAGGAGCGACTGATCGGGGAAAGCAGTAGTTTATCGAAATAGCCGGTCTTGATGTCACGCACGAGGTTCTGGGCGGCAATCCCTGCACCCGAAAGGGAAGCGCTGACAATCGACAGGGGGAGAATGAATCCCAGATAGCTGTTCGAACCCAAATTGGGGATAAACGCTGCCGCTTCGCCGAGTGTCGAGTCGTAAATGATCAGGAAGAACAGACTGATCGCCATTGGTGGGAGTAACGCTTCTGGCGTTCTGAAAATCGTGATCAAACTGCGCCAGGTGAGGAGCAACAGCTGAAATGGTGACCACGCCCGGGATGGGGCATCACACGATGGATCTTGGCGGGGATTCTTTTTCTTCATGATTCTGTGTCCTTTACTTTCTTTCTGCATTAATCCGCATTGGCTGCTGGAGCTTCTTGACTTTGGAGTCGTTGCCCAGTCACCTGCAGAAAGACATCATCGAGCGTCGGCTGTGTAAGGGTGAGTGAGATTGGATTCAGGCTCGCCTGCTGTAGTCGGTTGACGACTATAGGTATCGTCTCGGCTGCCTGATTCACGTACAACCTTACGGTGTTGCTGTCGGTTTGTGTCCGATCCGTGATGTCGGCAAGTTGCTGGCCTGCACGCTCGGCCGTGTCGCGATCCTCGAAGACGACGTTGATCGATTCGAGCCCCAATGCGGCTTTGAGTTGTGCGGGCACGCCCTGGGCCTGCAGTTTGCCTTGATCGATAATGGCAATGCGGTCGGCTAATGCATCGGCTTCTTCCAAATATTGTGTGGTGAGAAAGATCGTCATGCCGAGCTGCTGATTGAGTCGCCGCACTTCTTGCCAGACGTCTCGCCTGCTGGCTGGATCGAGACCGGTCGTGGGTTCATCCAGGAAGAGGATTTCCGGCTCGTGAACCAGCGCCAGGGCCAAATCCAATCGACGCCGCATACCGCCGCTGTAGGTTCCCACTCGGCGGTTGACCGCGTCCATAAGACCGACCAATTTCAGGAGTTCGTCCGCCCTGTCCTGGGCTTGTTTTCGATCCTTGCCGAACAATTGTCCCTGTAATGTGAGTAATTCCATCGACTTCATAATGGGATCCAATCCGATGTCCTGCAGCGCGACGCCGGCGATGCGCCGAACCTCTGCCGCTTCACAGACAACGTCGTATCCGCCAACCCGGGCAGTGCCGGATGTCGGCAGCCCCAGCGTGGTGAGGATTCTTATCGTAGCGCTTTTACCTGCGCCATTGGGTCCTAGAAAGCCGAAGATATCACCACCGTTTACTTCAAATGAAATCTCATCCACAGCACGCACGCCAGGATATTGTTTCACGAGATTCTCAACTACAATTTCCCGATTCGACATCGATGCTACTCCTTTCAATGATTGGATGCGCGTTGGTGGATTCTTGTTACATCCTTTTTCCACTTTGACGGAATGACCAGGTGAGAAGTGATTTTAAGCAATCCAAAACCTAAATCCTATTTATTCCTCTTGCATTTATGCGGTCAAATCTATCAAGGCCCCTTCAACTTCAGGAAAATGGAATGTATACCCATCGGCCAGTAGTCTTTCGGGGTAAACCCTTGGCCCTTGAAGAAGCGTACGGGACATTTCCCCAAACAGGACTTTTAATGCAATGCCCGGAACGCGCAGAAAGCTGGGGCGCTTGATCACCTGAGCGAGCGTTCGCATGAACTCGGCATTGCTGACCGGATTTGGGGCAGTCAGATTATAGGCACCAACAGACTCCGGGTTGTCGACCAGGAAGGGAATCGCAGCGATGACGTCGTCGATGTGCACCCAGGAGAAGTACTGCCTTCCCGAGCCCAGCGGCCCACCGAGGAAAAGCCTGGTCTGGAGGATCATCGGCGGCAGGGCGCCATCCCGGGCATGCAGTACAGGACCCAGGCGCAGGATCACGCGGCGTATTCCCATGTTCTCAACGGGTTGCGTGGATGGTTCCCAGCATTGGAAACAGATACGAGCAAGGAAGTCATCTCCGGGAGGTGTTGCTTCGGTCGCCGACTGGGAAGTGGGTGGGTAGTAGTCCGCGCCGGAAAATTGAACCAGCACGGCAGGCTTGTGTGCGGCTTTCTCGATCGCTTGAACGAGGGCCTTGCCTGCATTTACGCGGCTGCTGCAGAGACGTTCCTTGCGCGCCGGCGTCCAACGCATGCTGATTGGATTAGGTCCGGCGATTCGTTCGCCGGCCATGTTGACAACGACGTCCGTGTTTTCGATGAGGTGTCCCCATCCTTCCGCTGAAATGCCGTCCCACCTGGCGAATTGTATATTGGAAGTGCTGTTCTCATGCGCTTGGGGATTCCGGCTGAGTGCGGTTACTTCATGGCCATCGTTATGTAGCTTTTTCTTTAGCGCTTGACCGATCATTCCGGTTCCGCCGGTTAAGAGCCATCGCATCGTTTTCCTCCCTCGTTTACGCGTGATCGGCAGCTTCCGGGTGTTGGATTGATACAAGTCTACCTGATTAATTATATCTTCTTGTTCGGTCAATCCTCCAGCAGATACACCAGGAGATGAAATTCTCGAAGGTGGACAGGCGCGATGGAATCCGGGAATCCGCCCTGAGATTCGGGAGCAGATAATTTCTTCCGGAATTCCGTAAGAATAGTCGGGCTTTTCGGTCCAGCGCATCTTCCGAGGAGTAACGTATAATTTCGGTGTTTAACGAGCGGGACCGGGGGATACGATCTCGCATATTGTGGATGGTGTCCCGGTTGAAGGCAAAATCATCCAGTTCCCGGCGGAGGCAGAGAGAGCGTGAGTGATCAAGGTGCAGATTTCGTGGAGGTTCGTGCCCATGGGCACCAACCTCCACAAATCCAAGTTATAAGATTGATACTCCGATCACTTCTCGGTGTCGGTCGATGAGTCAAGCGGTAATTTTAATGGGTGTCTCCGGCTGTGGAAAATCGATGATCGGGAAGATCTTGTCCGCGCGCCTGGGCTGGGAATTCATCGAAGGGGATGACTTTCACCCGCAAGATAGCATCGAGGAAATGGCGAGTGGTGATCCCCTTGAAGATGAGGATCGCGTGCCCTGGCTGCGCACAATCAACAGACACCTTCTGCAAAGACAAGCTGAAAGTGTGTCTATAGTTATTAGTTGTTCGGCACTGAAAGGGTAGTGCCGGGAAATCCTCCGGCGGGGTGTCGACAATTTGATATTCGTCTATCTGTCCGGTGCGTATGAGACCATACTACAGCGCATGCAAGCGCGGGATGCACACTTCATGAAGGCGGATATGCTGCGCTCACAGTTCGAGGATCTGGAGCCCCCCAACGCATCGGAAGCTCTCGTGGTTTCGATCGAAAAGCCCATTGAGAAAATTGTAGATCAGATCGTAGAAGAAATTGTGTCAGAAGAGGATTCAAGCGTGTCAGCAGGCGGGTGAGAGTTCCACACTGTTGAGATGCTGTTATAAAAAAAAAGTGCCCCCAGGGGGATTCGAACCCCCGTTTTGGGCTTGAAAGGCCCACGTCCTGGTCCCCTAGACGATGGGGGCAACGGCCGGATTGTACCACGGCGCGTGGAACAGGGTCAACGATTTGTTTTTCGTTTACGGTTTCCTCCCTCAATAAAATAGGAAGGTGCCGTGATGGCGTGGATTTTGCACAAGCGAGAATCTAACATCCTTGAGCGTAAACGAGGATCAATATTATCAACATCATCAGCCGTTGTTATCACAGTCGGAAGTTCTGCATTGTAGCGGAAATTAAATAATTGATAGAGCTTCTCTCGAACCCAAGGGGTTGTGGCCTGGATCCCTAAATCATCCAAAACCAGGATTGGTGCTGAACGTATTTCTTCGAATCGCCGATCGTAGGAGACTTCGCTTTTGGGGTTGAATGTTGCCCGCAGGTGATCGAGTAGGTCAGGCACCTGGATAAAGACCACCGCATGCCCTTGGCTGGCGCAGGTGTTGGCAATGGCAGCGGCCAAATGTGTTTTTCCCGAGCTGTAAGTTCCAGTGATAACAAGCCATCCCTTAGGTTTTTCTGAAAACTTAATTGCTGCATTTAATGCCTTGTCCAGGCTGCGTTTTTCTTCTGGAGTAAGTTTTTCCGTATCGCGGGTGTTGAAATTTGCGAAACTCTGTTCTTCGTGGAGGTCGAGCGTGGAAATCTCATGCTTACCGACCTGGTCGCGATCCAGACGGTAATCCGGAGCCAGAATCTCTACGTATGTTGCCAGGTTGGGTTCTGAAAGGCGGGAGCGCATGCGTCCCTCGATTTGTTCCAGGGCCAGATTGGTCGTCACAAGGATGGGCAGGCGGTTGACGTAGCGGTAGTTCA
>DAOUEK010000060.1:0-17901 GCA_034430425.1 Anaerolineales bacterium
ATTTTCTCCTCCGAGCGCGAGGAGAAATATTCCTACGACTTGTATACCATGCTGCCGGATGGATCCGAGGTGATGCGGATCACCAACACGAGTGATGAGTCAGAGTTATCTGCCAGCTGGTCCCCGGACGGAAAACAGATTGTCTATGAATCGAGGTCACCGGCCCGGACCTCATATCTGTACGTCATGGATATCGAAACGGGTAAACGAACCCTGATCCTGAAGGCCAATCGTTATGTCGGAGACCCGGATTGGACCGAAGCCGGCATCGTCTACTACGAGGGACGCTGTACGATCGAGAGCTGCTGGTCGGAAGTCGAAAAGATGACCACCGAAATTTACATCATTCAGCCGGACGGCAGCGGACGTACGGCGCTTACCTTCAGTTCAAAATGGATGCGAGGGCCATCTTTATCACCGGGCTTAGAAAGGATTGTATACACGGCTGGCAGCCCATACGCACTGCACGTCATGAACGCCGACGGCAGCGGACAAGCGCCGCTTATCGCATTGCCGGGTGACGCCATCGATCCCGCCTGGTCCCCGGACGGCGAGTGGATCGTCTTCGCCACCAACCGGCATGTGAAATTCGAGATCTACATGGTCCGTCCGGACGGCACCGATCTCACCCGACTCACGAACGATCCGCATAACGATGAGCAGCCGGCCTGGTCGCCGGATGGGAGTTATATCGTCTTCACCTCGGAGCGTTACGGCGAGGCGGAACTCTGTCTGCTCGAGGTGGCAAGCGGCGAGGTGACTCGTCTGACGGACAGTCCGTTGAACGATAAGATGCCGGATTGGGTTCCATAATTCGTCGGGAGAGAATCGGCTGTATCAATGTGCGGGCTAAGTGATAAAGGTTACCAAACCGCCTATAGGGAATAGGACATGTCTGAACTTCATCCTGATATCGCCCGTGTGATCATTTCTCGGGAAGACATTCAGGCGCGTGTGGCGCAAATCGCCGCCCAGCTTGAGGAGGATTACGCCCACGCCGATGAAATTTACATGGTGGGAATCCTCAAGGGCGCTTTTATCTTCCTCGCCGATTTGGCGCGCTGCCTGCGCATACGCCACATCGTCGATTTCATGGCCGTCTCGAGCTACGGGATGACGACCACGACCGGCGCGGTGCGTATCCTCATGGATCTGCGCGAGCCCATCCATCACCGGCACGTGCTGATCGTCGAGGACATTCTCGATTCGGGGAACACGCTGGCCTATCTCTATCACACCCTGCAGGAACGGCGGCCGGCTTCCTTAAAGACCTGTGTGCTGTGCAAGAAGGACCGGGATCACGCCGAAGTGCCGATCGATTATCTGGGGTTCGAGATACCGGACGTGTGGGTGGTGGGTTACGGGTTGGATTACGCCGAAACGCACCGCACGCTGCCTTACATCGGGGAACTCAAGCCCGAGGTGTACCAGGATTGAACCCCTGGATATTTCATCCGTTTGATCATCTCCACGTGTGTTCGGATTGAATGTGGAAGGTTCGTATGATCGAGCCCATCGAACTCCCGGAACCAAATACGAAGGGGGCAGTCTCACTCGAAGAGGCCATTGTTAAACGCCGTTCCGTGCGCCGTTTTTCTTCACAGCCGTTAACGCCAGCGCAGATCTCGCAGCTGCTCTGGGCGGCGCAGGGGATGACGAACACGATGGGTTTGCGAACGGTGCCTTCCGCAGGGGCGCGGTATGCGTTGGAAACATACCTGATCGATGCCCAAGGTGTCTTCCACTATCATCCCGGCGGGCATACCTTATCTACCCATATTAAAGGGGATCTGCGGAAGGATATTTGCCGCGCGGCGCTCGGCCAGGATTCGATCCTGCAGGCGCCGTGTACGATGGTCCTGGCGGCCGTGTTCGCGCGTATCGCCGAACGATATGGCCGGGAGCGTGCGCCGCGGTACGTGTATATGGAAGTGGGTCACGCCGCGCAAAACGTCCTGCTCCAGGCGCAAGCCCTGGGGCTGGGCGCTGTGCCGATCGGCGCCTTCGAAGACGAGGATCTTCATGCCGCGCTGGCTTTACCCCCGGACTATAAACCTCTTTATCTCATCCCGATGGGGTATCCGCGGTAAATACTGCTGCCAGTCGGCTTTCCCCTGACAGAACCCGTTAGGATTATTGCCGGAGGATCGCCAACCGTCGATAAGCGCGGATTATATCTGGAACGAGAAAGTAAAATATCTTGCAATAATAATATATTTATGCAAAGCAGAATGCATACCTGCATTTTCCCATTTGCGCATCGGGGTATAATCACGGGGTTGTGTGGCACCGTTCCTGCATCGCATCATGCCGCAGAAGTAAGCGTGGATAGGATAGTGATGGCCAAAGACCGAAGACCGGCGGAAGAACTCTCGATTGCCGAACTCGAAGCGCTCCTGGCGCATAAAAAACGCCAGTCACGTGAGGCGCGCCTGCATCAGTTCCGGCGCAGTGGACGGGCGATTCCCGTTCAACCTGTTGAAACGCGAATCAACGTCCCATCTTCGCCAATGCCTGAAGGGGAAACGCCAGAATATCAAGAACCAGAGAAGAAAGGTGGAGTACGTACATTTTTCAACCGTTTTCTATTGGTGATCGAAATCATGGCCGTTTTGGGTTTGGCTTACATTCTGTTCAGCGGAGTCGATGCGCTGCAGGAGCTCAATCAAGAAACGGCTGCAATGCTGGGCGGGGATTTAACACCCACGGCATTGATCTCGGCCGTGGTTTTACCGTCCGGTCACACCCCGCCGTCTTCGCCCGGCGGTTCGCAGCCGAATGAAGCGGAAATCCCCGAAAGTATGCGCAGGCTGGTACAATCCATGCCCGCGGTGGAGATTCCCACACCGGGTCCGGAGCAAGCCCGTAATATTTTTATCCCGGCGATCTGGAATGCACCGGCGCCGGTCGTGCAGGGAGACGGCTGGGAACAATTAAAGCGAGGCGTTGGACAGCACATCGGCAGCGCTAATCCAGGAGAAAATGGAAACGTAGTTCTTTCAGCTCATAATGATATATTTGGTGAATTGTTCCGTGATCTCGATCAACTCAAGCCGGGCGACGAGATTTTGATCAGCACAGCTTCACGTCAGTACACTTATCGGGTCACCGGTTTGAGCATCGTTGAACCAACGGATGTGAGCGTAATGGAGCCGACCGCGCGAGCGACAATGACATTGGTTTCCTGCTATCCTTACCTGGTGGATAACCAACGCATCGTAGTGTTCGCTGAATTAGCAGACAGTTAGATAGAATAGAATGACTGGGCAAATGCCAGTTTTTAGAATCCTTAGCAGGCATTCAATCATCTTCAAGGAGGTACATCTTGAGCCGAAAGAAAAGTAAAAAGCGGACTCGCACGCCCAATTTGCCGGAAGATGTTTACCGCGCTGTAAAAACGAAAGAGGAGGCTCCGTTCTCTTCAGGAGGCGATAAGCGAGGATTTACTCCGGATTATTCATACGTGGTAAAAGACCTCAAACGCATTGCTTGGTTGGCGGGGTTCTTTATTGCATTGTTGGTTGTCTTGTCCTTCTATCTGCGTTAACGAGTCCCCTTTGCGCCTATTCATGAGGATTCATGCGGCACAACGACAATAATCCACGCATACGGCTTAGCCTTCGTTGGAAGATCACGCTCCCATTCATGTTCTTGGCTTTCTTTTTAGCCTTGGGAGCGATTCTGATCGTGACCCGCTTATCTACGGAATCGGGACAATTGCAGTTCCTTCGTCAATTGCTCGACAGCGGCCAGCAGGCAGCGGATGAAGTGGTGCGCGTCGAAGAGCGTCTGCTGGAGGTCGAGCGCGCCATCGCCAACACAGAAGGCGTAATGTCGGCGGTTGCCCTGGGCGATGCGGAAGCGCTGCGCGAGCGGATTCTGGGCTTGATTATCAGTTCCAGGATCGATGTTGCCGTAATCCTCGAGCGGGATGGCACCAGTTTGCTGACCTCACGCCGCGCGGGCGCCGAAATCCCTGAGATTTTACGCGGGGAAGGTTTTTACACGGACTGGAGTTTTGTTCGTCAGGTGCTGCAGTTGGATGCTGAGGTCGTGGATGATGTAGGTGAAAAGCAGGTCGGCCTGCAAGTCATCTTCCTGGGCGAGGAAGAGGTCGCTGTGCTTTTTATCGCCGCACCGCTTATCGATGAATCCGGCACGATCCTGGGCGCTGTTCTAACAGGTGCATATCTGGATAACGTCGCTGCGCAGTTGAGTGAGAGCGCCCGTACTGCGGTCAGTTTCTATGATACGCAAACTGGACAGCTGCTGTGCACCACGTTCGAGGACAGAATGACCTGGGTTCCTGCAAATCTGGTCCTCTCCTCCGAGTTGATTGAAATCGCAGGCGACGAGGATCGTGACGAAGAACCTTACCGGACCATCGAAGTGGCCGGGAAAACGTACGGCGAGATTATCACCCCATTTGAGGTTCGCCAGGGGATGTTGGAATTGGGGATGTTGGGCGTGGCGTTGTTCGGTGCTGAGGATCCCGATCTGGCCTACGCGACCTACCAAAAGCGGATTACCTCCATCATCCTGATCGGTGCCCTGGCTTTGATCCTCGTGGTTTCGGTGGGATTGTACTTGTCCCACACGATTACGCGGCCGTTAATTGAAATCGCCGAGGCATCCGCACAAGTGGCGGCAGGGGACCTAACCACGCAAGTGACCACTCGCAGCGGAGACGAAGTCGGAATGCTGGGAAGCGCTTTCAATCAGATGGTGGAGGAACTGCGCGAAGGCGCCATGTATCGAAATCTTCTCGGTCGAACGATGAGCCCCGAGATGCGCGAGCAATTAAAAGAGACCATGCAGAAGGGGGAGTCGTTCCATCAAGGGCAGGTCGGGCGCGGTACGGTGCTGTTCGCCGAGATCCGCGGAGTCTCATTTAATCAAACGGAGCACGATCCGACGGAGTTGATGCGAACGTTGAACGAATATTATGCTTCGCTATCCGAAATCGTACATCAGCACGGCGGTGTCGTGCATCGCTTCGACGGCAGATCATTAACCGCTATTTTCGGAATCCTGCCGCGCAACCTACCACCGCAGGTCAGTGCGCTCCAAGCGACTCACGCAGGCTTTGAGATGTTGAATGCCGTGAGAGCCATTCAGATTACAGCCGACATAGACAGCGCACCGACGTGGGATATCGGAGTCGGCTTGTCGACGGGTACGGTGCTGTCGGGCGGCCTGGCGACGGAAGATCAAATGCATTATACGGTAATTGGTGATGCCATCGCGATTGCAGAATCGATTCAACGCATTACCCGGGATTCTACCGGTATAAAATTGGTCATCGATCAGCAAACCTATCGTTACTTGAAGAGTGTTCGCTCCCAATTCGCCTTCGGCTGGGAGGAGCAGGTTCAAATCGAAGAACTCGGTAGAGATGTGAAGGTATACGAGGTTTCGGATCGCAGCAGCCGCTTGCTGGATTAATGGATTTTTATTACGATTTGATCCTTTCTATTACGCAATCGCTGGCAGCAGTAGGACTTCGGTCATATGGTCAATCTTGGGAAGATGCCCTTATCCTAAGGAGCATCCGCGAAAAGGGGAAGATATTATGGGGCGACGCTGGTTCGTATCCGCTACAACTGTCTTTGCAACCTTACTTGTCGTTTGGGGAGCTGCGGCTTTCTTTCTAAGCACGGCATCGGCACAAGAACTGCCGCTTTCCATGCGTCTTGACTCTCTCCTGAATGCGGATTACAGCGCCGAGAGCAGCGGGGGATCGATTCTGGGAGCCTTCAGACTCTCTATCGTCGGGGATGTGATGCGGGATGAAGGAAAATCATCCGAAGAAGCATCCGACCAGTCGGATTTGATAAAGCTCGCTTTGGAATCGCCTATCCCCACCGCGACAGCGTTGAATTTCCAGGGAGAGGCGCCTTACACTGCGACGCCTTCGAAGACACCGGTCTCGACCAAGACCGCAGAACCGACCAAAACACCGAAACCAACTTATACACCGAAACCAACGGAAAAACCGACTGAGAAACCAGATGGCGATTACAAAGCGCCTATCATCCATGGTTATGAAGAACGCAGTCCAGTTGGTGATGGACTGGGATCCTGTAATGGGGTAATTCATGTCTATGGATTGAAAATCGAAGATAAGGCTTTTTCAGAGGGACTGAAATGGGTGCGCCTCAAGTACCAGGATCCGGTCAGCGGAGAATGGATCTACGGCTCGCCGCTCTATCCCTCACCACCAAGTGGTTGGGAGCTGGGAGACAGGTGGGTTGACTATTACGATCTATCGATTGAAGTGAACATCAGTCCCGAGAGTAGGGATTCTATGGTGGGTACTGCAGGATATTCGGACCTGACGAAAATCACTTGTAGCAACAGCTTCACGGTCAAGGCCTGGGTCAAGGATAACGCCGGCCACGAAAGCTATATAGTGATTGCGACCTATGAGGTTCCGGAACATTGTGTTGAGGAGCCGGAGCCGACGGAAGAACCAACGGAAGAACCTACCGAAGAACCGACGGAAGAACCCACCGATGAACCGACGGATGAGCCTCCAGAGTAGACTGCTCTAACGTATTTACAAAAACGACGGGCGCTGATTCAGTGCCCGTCGTTTCATTTATTCACATTTGTTCTTATTTATTACTATCTGCTCCGTTTCTTTTTTACCAAGGGTACGAGCGCGATCCCGATCATCAACGGCGCGCCGGGACAAGGCAGGGTGATGTCGCGGCTGCGTTGATTGTCATCTTGCTCTTCAACGGTCGGGGAAGTTGCCTCGGAGTCGTTAGAATCTTCCATATCTTCGATCGGAATTTCCACATCGTCACCCCGGGATTCTTCCGAGACGACTTCGTAGGCAACACCATCGGCGACGGCGATTACGCGATCGCCGAGCGCAAATCCGGCAGCCAGATCGCTGCGTGCATCTGCCAGGGCAAAGTAATCCTCGGAGAGGAAGGGGATTTTTACGGTGTCCATACTCTCGGGGTCGTAGCTGGTGTCGATCCAGACGCCTTCCAGGAGGCGATAGGCGCGGGTTCCGGCGATGCGTACGAGATCACTGGCTTCTTCATTCGGCGCCAGGGGAACATCGGCGTCTTTGTATTCCCCTTCAGCAGCGGCACGTTCGAATGCATCATGGCCGGTCACTTCCGCCGGTTCGCTTTCCATTTCCTCCAGCGCATTGTCGGCGATGTCTCGTTGGGCCGCAGCCCCGAGCATCTCGGGTTCAGTGACCAGATAGGAAGTGTAAGGCGTGACGATTCCATAGCGGATGCTCAGCTGCACGATTTGATCGACGAGTTCCTCGTTCGCCCCTTGTAGGCGCACCTGATTGAGCAAAGCGCCAATCTTACGCGTGGCCCAGAGCCTGGGCAGGAAATCTGAACCTCCCCGAGACCGGAAGGTTTGATCCTCATATTCGTAGGTTACCTGACGACCTTCCACCCATCCACGCAGTTCGATCGAGCCGCCACCTGAACCCTTATAGCGACCGACAAGGACCAGCTGGCTTCCGGCGAACAGATCGGGCAGCGGATCGGGATAGAGATCGTAGGTGACCACGTCACCGAAATCGAGTTCGATGTCGGTCAGTACGGGCGTGCTGACTTTGGCATAGAATGCGGATACTGTTTCATCGATGGCCTCATCGGGTGTGACGTAGGTCGTTGCACCATGCATGCTGCCGGAGAGCGTGTCGAGCAAGAAAGTGTCGACGTCATAGCCGACACCGAAGGTGAAGAGACGTACGTTATCGGGGGCTTGTTTCTGGATGTTGGCGATGATATCTTCGCTGTCCGTGACGCCCTCCGTGGGCAAACCGTCCGTCAGGAAAAGAATGATCGTGGAACGGTTTCGCTCCACCTGTGCCAGGGCTTCGAGCAGGGCGAGGTTGATGTCGGTCGAGCCGGCAGCGGAGAGCGAATAAACCCAATCCTTCGCCTGGTCGACATCATCCGCGGGCTGCAAGTTATCGTCATAGGCGCGTGTTCCTGAACTGAAAGCGATGATGTTAAAGCGGTCGTCTGCATGCAGATGATCGAGAATGTAGATCAACGCTTCCTGTGCCTGTATGAATTTCTCGCCATCCATGCTGCCGGAACGATCGAGGACAACAAACACATCCTTGGGGATTCGCTGATCGGGATTTTCTTCCACACTGGGTGCAGCGAGCAGCAGGAAAAATCCGTCCTTTTCGTCACGATGGCGGTAGGTGATCAGATTAAGCCCGATGTCTTCGTCGGCAACGGAATAAATGAGTTCGAAGTCCGTATCCGGTTTGACGTCGTTTTCCTCGTAGGCGACGTCGAAGCGGTAGTCGTTGTCCCGGTTGATATCGATCTTGTGTGTGGGCGAGTAAATCGCGCGCACGGGATATGGGCTTTTCACGTTCACCGACACCCGCACGTCCTCGAGCGGCTCTGTGGAAAATTTCTCCGTGTTGAGGGGATAGCGGTAGTTCACCAGGCCATTTTCAACCTGCAGCACCTCGGTATATTCGAGTTCGATCCGTCGTTCCTGGCCCGGTTCGATGGGGAAGATCGAAGCCTGCAAGGCGCCCTGTTCCAGGTATTCGAGCAAGGCCGGATCGCGCAGCGTGCGCACGATGTCTTCATAGATGTCCCGCGCTTCTTCTCGTTCGAGGATTTCACCTTCCACTGCCTTGCCGTCGATCCACAGCGTGAACTGCGTCACAGAAGCGCCAGGCGGTATGGGGAAAACGTAGGTTCCTTCCACGGTCCAGTCATTGTCGTTTCGGAAGACCTGATCGACATGGGTTACGGCGACCTGATTTTCGATGGTGACATCGACGTGGTGATATTCGATGGCGAGCTGCGATATGGGGAACGGTTCCGAACAGCCACCCGGGTCACAGATGGGTGGTTCGGGAATGATGATGCCGTCAGCTTGCGCCGGCATGGCGGTGACCGCAGCCATCGAGATCGTAAGCAGGACGAATAAAGTGGATTTCAAGCGGTACATGCTGCACCTCCAGATTGGGCTTAAAGCTTACGTAACATAGACGCTGGTGCTGCTCTGGGGGTTCCCTGATTATTGGAGATGATACTTTGGTTTCGGAGGATAATCTATATTATCAAAGCGCGCTGCAGTTACGCATAGATCTGGGTCTCGGCCTGCATGGTATAATCGAGGTACATCTCCCACAGAATCCGTGGGAGTTTCTTGTGTGGAGTCAAAATGCTGGAGAAATTGGCTGGCGTTGAAGAACGCCTTCGGGCTTTGGATGAGGAATTGGCGCGCGCGGGCGAGGATCACCAGCTCGTGGCTGAACTGGCGCGCGAGCGAGCGGAAATCGAGCCCATCGTCACGCCCTATCGTGAGTATCTTGTCGTGATTGAAGAACTCGAACAGGTGATCAGCCTGCGTGACGGTGATGATCCCGAACTGCGCGATCTGGCACAGGAAGAGATAGTTGAACTCGAATCGAAACGAGATTCCCTCGAAGCCGAGTTGAAATCCATGTTGATCCCTCGCGATCCACGCGATCGGCGAAACGTGATCGTGGAAATCCGCGCCGGCACGGGCGGCGATGAGGCGACCATCTTTGCCTCCGATCTCTACCGCATGTATGCCCGCTACGCCGAAGGCCGCGGTTGGAATGTGGAAATCCTGTCGTCGAACGAGACCGGAGTCGGGGGTTTCCGGGAGATCATTTTCATGATCACCGGGCGGGGCGCGTTTTCGCGTTTCAAGCACGAATCCGGCGTCCATCGCGTGCAGCGCGTGCCCACTACCGAGTCGCAAGGACGCATTCACACTTCGACGGCTACGGTTGCCGTCTTGGCCGAAGCGGATGAAGTGGAGATCAAGATCCCGGACAAGGACATCAAGATGGATGTCTACCGATCAGCGGGCGCGGGAGGGCAGAGCGTGCAGAAGAACTCCACCGCCGTACGCCTGACCCATCTTCCCACCGGCATGGTTGTGCAGTGCCAGGATGAACGTTCCCAGCTGCAAAACCGCATGCGCGCCTTGAGCATCTTGCGCGCTCGTCTGTACGACATCGCCCTGGAAAAACAACAGAAAAAAGAAGACGCCACGCGACGTGCACAAGTGGGTACGGGAGAGCGCTCGGAAAAAATCCGCACCTATAATTTCCCCCAATCCCGCGTGACCGATCATCGCATCAACCTTTCTTCCCACAATCTTCCTGCAGTGCTGGACGGCGATCTGGATGAGTTCATCGATGAATTGACCACGCAGGAAGAAGCCGATCGTCTCAGGGCTGTAGAAGACGCATCGTGAATATACCCTCCACAGTACAATCGGCGCTTGCGTTGAGCCGCAGCGCTTTGAGCGAGCACAGCGACACCCCCAACCTGGACGGACAGCTGCTCCTCGGTCAGGTTTTAGGCCGCCCCCGATCCTGGCTTCTGGCGCACCCGGAAAATCTATTGGATGAACGCCATAGCTTTGAGTTCCTGGGCATGCTGGATCGCTGCCGGCGCGGGGAGGCGCTGCCTCAAGTGTTGGGTTGGTGGGAATTCTACGGCAGACGCTTCCACCTGGATGCCTCCGTGTTGATCCCGCGGCCTGAAACGGAACGTATGGTTGATGCGGCGCTGGAGTATCTCAGGCAGAAATCCCGTCCGCTGACTGTTGTGGATGTTGGCACCGGATCGGGATGCGTGGCGATTACTCTGGCCAGGGAAGTTCCCGATCTGCGTGTATACGCCACCGATCTCTCCATGGATGCGCTGCGCATCGCCAGGACGAACGTTTTAACCCATGCCGTGGAACGAGCGGTTCATCTCGTCTGTACGGACCTGGTTTCTTCCATCTTGCCGCCGCAGGGCTTTGACCTCGTATGTGCCAACCTGCCGTATATTCCGGAAGATGAAATCGATCAGCTGCGCGTTTCGAAATATGAACCCAGAATCGCGCTCGATGGTGGCAAGGACGGACTACAGCTTGTACGGCGTCTCTTGCAGAGTTTATCGAGGATTTTATCGAAACAGGGACGGGCGATTCTCGAAATCGGATCGGGGCAGGCGGATTCTGTGCTGCAGGGTGTTTCGGAACTCCTTCCACATCATCGTGCGCATGTGCACATGGATTACGCCGGTCATCCTCGCCTGGTGGTTGTCGATCGATGGGAATAAAAACGAAAGTGATTTCTGGAGAAGATCCAAATGCCATTGTTGCGGCGTTGGAAGTTCTTCAACGCGGCGGGCTGGTGGCGTTTCCAACGGATACAGTCTATGGGCTGGGTGCGCGAGTGCTTGACGACCGGGCGATTAAACGCATTTATCAGGTAAAGTCACGTGAGGAAACGAAATCCATTCCCGTCCTTCTCGCGAGAGCAGCAGAAATCACGAAAGTAGCACAAAACATACCGCCGAATGCAAACCAGCTTGTGGCTAGATTTTGGCCCGGCCCATTGACGATTATCGTCTGGCGCCGTCCTGATTTGCCGTCAGAAATCAGCAGCGACAAAACGATCGGTGTTCGAGTTCCCGATCAACGCCTTGCACTGCAATTGATGACCGTCGCCGGACCGCTGGCCGTGACTTCCGCCAATATTTCCGGAGAACCGAGTCTCTCTACGGCAGAAGAGGTTTTCGAGGCGCTCAACGGGAGCATCGAGCTGATCCTGGATGGGGGAAAAACACATGGTGGAGAGCCTTCTACAGTTGTGGACTGCACGCGGGCCATGCCCCGGGTGCTAAGGCCCGGTCCGATCAGCGAAGAGGAAATCCTCAGCGTCCTGCGCTAACCGGCTTATTCTGTGCCAACGAAGACAGTTGCGTAACAAACGAGTTTGCTTGACGCCGCAATAAAAATCGACCGCTTTTCCATCTGCACAATTGGTGAAAAACAATCCGCGTCGTGAACCGCGACGTCAAGGATAATTTCACGTTCAGTTACCGGATGGCCATGTGCCGATATACCAGGTCAGATAATTTTCAATGTGCTGGGACCAATAATTGTTGTCGTGAAAGCCGATATTAATAGATGTTTGTGGATCCAGACCGAGTTCTTCGAGCCAGGTGATGAGCAATTGTGTCGATTCTAGGAGTGGATCGCGATCGCCGATATCGATCCATACATGCATCTGTACTTCTACAGGGATTTGATCGACCCAATTCGTGAGGTATGGAAGACTGGACACATTGGCCGGGCTGTGCAGTCCAATCGAATGGAATATGTCTGGGTTTTTTAGTCCGATTCTCAGAGCCAATCCTCCACCACGGGAGAGCCCCCCGATCGAACGGAAGTCCGGGTCAGTGTTGGTGTGATAATGTTCGTCGATATAGGGTACGAGGACATCCACGAGCGCGGTTTCGATGTCGATGCCCGTGGCGTGAAAGGGCATGACGACGATAAACGGGGGCGAATCGCCGTTCGCAATCATTCTGTCTGCGGTTTCGTCGATGCCAAGTAAATCCCACTGTGAATCATCTTTTACCAGCCCATGGAGCATGTAGAGACTAGGATACGATTGTCCGTTATCCTCGTCATAACAGGCAGGAAGATAGATGCGAAAGGGGAAGTATCGGGGTAAGCTTGGATCAGCGATTTGGCCACGTATCACTGTCCCGGGCTGCTGTGCACACGGCAGGTCCGTTGGACTGGCGGTTATCGCCGCTGTATGGAGTGGGGGTGTGATCGTGGGCGATGGTAGAGGAGTCTGCGTTGACTCAGCCTGCGCGGCCGAACCGGGCGCATCCGGAGTCACTCCCTGACAGGCCGCCAGGCACATGCTAAAAACTATTCCCAAAAGGATAAAAAGAGATACCCCGCAGACCGGCGGGGTATCCGCGGTACGACGGGGGCGCCTGTTATTTTCAGTGTATGTCGAATAAGGCTGGACGTCAAGGTTCATAGCACAAGTGTAATTCAAATTTGAGATTCATATGAGTTGATGTGACGCTTGGCGCAAATCAGCCGAAACGGCCTTCGACGTAGTCTTCCGTTCTCTGATCCTTAGGTTTGGTAAAAAGCAGTTTGCCTTCAGCGTACTCGATCATACAGCCGTCGAGCATAAATGCCGCGTAATCCGCCACGCGCGCCGCTTGCTGCACGGAATGTGGGACGAGGACGATGGTGTAGTCTTTCTTCAGTTCCTGGAGGGAGTTTTCAACTTTTCCGGTTGAGATCGGATCCAAACCCGAGGTGGGCTCGTCGAGTAAGATGACCTCCGGTTTGAGTGCCAGGGCGCGGGCGATGCAGAGTCGTTGCTGTTGACCGCCGGATAACCTCACAGCCGGTTCGTCGAGGCGATCTTCCACCTCCTCCCACAGCGCCGCTGCTTCGAGGCTCTCCTCGACAGCCTGATTCAAGCGTGATGAATCGTGTATGCCGGCAAGTTCCAGACCGTAGGTGAGATTCTGGCGGATGCTCATGGGCAAGACGACGGGTCGGGCGAAAACCATGCCGACGGTTCTGCGCAGCGCGATAACGTCGCAATCTTTCGAAAGCACATCTTGTGTGTCAAGGTAAAGATGTCCGGAAAGCTCGACAACGTCCGCAAGATCGTTGAGGCGATTGATGGTCCGCAGAAGAGTCGATTTGCCGCCGCCAGCTGGCCCAAAAAGCACCGTGATGGCATTCTCCGGGATGTTGAGGTTGATCTGCCGCAGGGATTCGGTGCCATCGGAGTATCCTACCGTCAGGTCCTGGATGCGAATTTTGGGTTTAATCCCGTTGATCGGGTGGGTTGGGTTTTCTTTCGAGCTCACCATTGCCGCCTCGCTCTTGCTCGTGATCGGATTACGGTGGCGATACCGTTCATTCCGAGAACGAAGGTCAGCAAGACGACTGCCGTACCGTATTGGATTTTTATTGGCATTCCCGGAACCTGGGTAGATATTACGAAGAGGTGGTAGGGCAGCGCCATGGTGGCATCGAAAATCGAAGTAGGCAGTGTGGGTAAAAAGAAGGATGCGACGGTGAACAGAATGGGCGCCGTCTCTCCAGCCGCTCGTTCGAGTCCCAGGATCACTCCGGTGAGAATACCGGGCAAAGCCTGCGGCAGCACGATGCGACGGATGGTTTGCCAGCGGGTGCCCCCTACGGAAATGCTGACCACGCGGAAGCTGTTGGGGACGGCGCGCAGCGCTTCTTCGGACGTGCTGATGATCACCGGAATGGTCATGATGGCCAGGGTCAGCGACCCGGCGATGATGCTCGTGCCAAATTGGAGAAAGAGCACGAACAAGCCGAGGCCGAACAAGCCATAGACCACAGACGGTATGCCTGCCAGGTTGATGATGGCGATGCGAATGGTGCGTGTCCAACGGTTATCGGGCGAATATTCGGAGAGGTAAATGGCGGCGCCGACTCCAAGGGGAACGGCGATCAGGCCTGTGCCGATCGTCAACCATAAAGTCCCGATGATCGCCGGGAAGATGCCTCCCGCCCGCATGCCGTCTCTTGGCATGGCCGTGAGAAATTCAGTTGAAATCGCGGGGAGGCCGCGGCTGTAAATAAAAACAACGATCAAAATGATGGGTGCAACAGTGATGACCGCCGCAAGGATCATACCGGTGTAGCCTAAGCGTTGAATCAGGTTGCGACGTTGGGTATTGCGTGGCTTCACATTCGCTGGTGTGCGGGGAGATTGAGTCATATTTGCTGCATCACCTTTTACGACAAAATCCTCTCGGCTCGCTTTTGCTGACGGAATACAATCCTCGCCGCGGCAAGATTGATCAAGAGTGAGATCACAAACAATACGATGCCGATAAAGAACAAGGTATGGTAGTGGACGCTCCCATTGGCGACTTCTCCCATTTCCGCTGCGATCGTGGCCGTCATCGTGCGTACGGGTTGGAAGAGGGCGCCGAGCCCGGTAGGCATTACAGGGGCGTTACCAGTAACCATCATGACCGTCATGGTTTCGCCGATGGCCCGTCCAATGCCGAGCATCACGGCCGTGAGCACACCGGAGCGCGCCGCGGGCAAGGTGACGCGCCAGATGGTTTGCCATTTCGTGGCGCCCATGGCCAGCGAAGCATCGCGGTAGGTGCGGGGTACGGAATCCAGCGCATCCTCGGCCACGCTGACGATCGTGGGGATGGCCATTCCGGCCAGAAGTATAGCGCCGGTAAAGGCGGTAAGGCCGGTGGGAATGTCGAGAATCTCTCTTATTGCCGGTGCGATCACCAGGATGCCCAGAAATCCAAGCATCACGGAAGGCAGGCCGGCGAGTAATTCGACCAGCGGTTTGAGGATCTCACGTACCCAGCGCGGTGCGATTTCCGAGATGAAAGTTGCGCAGCAAACTCCCAGGGGAACGGCAATGAGCGTCGCGCCGATGGTGACGATGATCGAACCGCTGATGAGCGGCAAAATTCCGAAATAGTCCTCGATGGGATACCAGCGGGTACTTAACAATGAGCCCAGTGGGATTTCGATAACCGTCGCCGACCCCTCGCGCAGGAGGAAAATGAAGATCATAATGACGAAAATAATCGCTGAATAGCCACAGACCTTGATCATGCGGGTGATGAGGTATTCTTTCCAATTGATCGATTCCATCATGCCCTCATTGAATTATCGGGACGAAACCAAGATCCTTGACGATGGCTTGTGCCTCTGGTGTGCGAATCCAATTCAGGTATTCCAGGATCGCGCCAGAAGGTTCTTCTGCCGTATACATGTAGAGATCCCGGGCGATAGGATATTGTTGACTGTCAACACTCTCAGCAGATGGCAGGATAAAAGGTCCTTCGGCGTCTACGGACACGGCGATTACCTTCATGTCTTCCGTGACATATCCCAGTCCGTCGTAGCCGATGGCGTTCGGGTTCTGGCGGATTTCGGCGCTGATCCCTTCGGAAGAGGGCATGAGCAGCGTATTCGTTGAGAATAGGGTTTTATCGTTCTTGTCTCCCTTGCGCAGCACATGCTCCAGAAAGTAAACGTGTGTTCCGGAATTTGTCTCTCGCGAGAGGCGCACGATGGGTCGATCCTCACCGCCTACTTGAAGCCAGTTGTCGATCTTGCCGCTGTAAATATCGGAGAGTTGGTCGATGCTAAGTTGATCGACCGGATTCTCGAGGTTGACGATGATGGCGATGGCGTCCCGGGCGACGATGAATTCGACGGGGTTGATCCCAGTAGCTTCAGCGTTTGTCATTTCTTCCGATTTGATTTTGCGTGAGGCGTTGGCGATGTCGACCGTGCCGTTGATCAGAGATGCGATTCCGGTGCCGGAGCCTCCTCCCGTGACCGATATGCGTACCTCCGGCTCTACCTTTTGATACGCTTCTGCCCACGCCAGGGCCAGGTTGACAATGGTGTCCGAACCTTTGTTTTCGATCGTGCCCGAATGGCCTGTTTCCGATTCGGTGCTGTCAAATGGCCTTGCACATGAAGAAATGAGCAAAAGAAAGACGATGGAAAGGAATACGATCTGAGGTTTTACTGTGCGTGGCCCGTTAATCATCCGCATGATTATAGTTTGTCCTTTGCGAAGTTGGAAGGGACATTAATCATCTTTAATATTTCTCTGATTTCAACCCGACAAGAAAGACTTAGTGTACAATGCTATGAATGGCAGAAATGCAGATGAGTAATAAGTTTACCGTTCGTGATGTTAACTTCTACTACGGCGAATTTAAAGCCCTGAGCGAGATCTCCATGGAGATTCTCGAGCACGAGGTGACGGCACTCATTGGGCCCTCTGGCTGCGGCAAGTCGACATTTCTGCGCTGCCTGAATCGAATGAACGATACGATCGCCCACACGCGGATGGATGGCAATATCCTGCTGGATGGGGAAGATATTTATCATGAAGACATGGATGTTGTAGACCTACGTCAGCGCGTTGGTATGGTCTTCCAAAAGCCGAACCCCTTTCCACAGACGATATTCGATAACGTAGCCTTTGGACCGCGCGTCCTGGGTTTGACGAAATCACGCGCCGAGTTGAAAGCGATCGTCGAAAAATCGCTTCAGCGGGCGGCAATTTGGGACGAAGTAAAAGACGGACTGCATGAGAGTGCTCTCGATCTCTCGCTGGGGGAGCAGCAGCGGCTTTGCATCGCCCGCGTGATCGCTGTCGAACCGGATGTCATTTTGATGGACGAACCGACTTCGGCGCTCGATCCGATCGCCACATTGGAAATCGAAAATTTGGTTCGACAGCTTAAGGAACAATATACGATCGTTATCGTGACGCACAATATGCAGCAGGCTGCACGAGTTTCCGACAAAACCGGGTTGTTCTGGTTGGGTGAATTGGTGGAATTCGGCGAGACAAATCTGATTTTTACCCGCCCGAAAGAAGAACGCACAGAAGCCTATGTAACGGGTCGCGTGGGATAAATCGGTATGGTCAGGGAGGCGTATCATGCCACATAGTTTACGGGCTGCCTATGATCGTGCTTTTCTAGATGTTCAAGAGGATATCTTGCGTCTGGGCAGGATGGTGGACGAAGCGATTACGAGGGCTTTGGAAAGCCTTCAGAAACGCGATCAAGTTCTCGCCCAGCAAGTAATCGCTGATGACGGTCAAGTCAATGCGTTACGGTACCGGATCGAAGAATCCTGCCTGGCATTGATTGCCACGCAGCAGCCGGCCGCTTCCGATCTTCGCGCCGTGATGGCGACGATGAGTATCGTCGTTGATCTGGAGCGTATGGCCGATCACGCTTCGGGAATCGCTAAGACGGTGATTTTGATGGGCGATGAACCGCTCTTGAAACCCTTGATCGATGTGCCGCGCATGGCGGAATTAGCTAAGGAAATGCTCGCGGCGATTCTGGACGCATATGTTAAAAGAGATGCCAAACTCGCACATGAAATCGCGGATCGTGATGACGAAATGGATCAGCTCTACCGGGCGGTTTTTGACGAATTGGTCGAGATCATGGCCGATAAACCGGGAAATGTTGAACGGGCTACCTTTCTCATGTGGTGCGCGCACAACCTGGAACGAATCGGGGA
>DAOUEK010000061.1:0-20693 GCA_034430425.1 Anaerolineales bacterium
CGACTCTTGCCAGTAGTCAGATAGTGGGTTAATGCGGCCAAACAGGCCATCGCGGCGAGCAGGAATTCCGGCTCGGACATGGCCAGCAGGTGAACACCGAGGATCACCGCTGAAAGCAGCGCCAGTGTAGAACCCAGCACACCCAGCCACAGACGGTGTGTGAGCTGGTAGATGATCCAACCCAGCAAAGCGATGTTGGCGCCGTAGAGCAGCGCGGCGATGATGCGTGCAGCAGATTCGGCCTCGATTCCCAGGACCATGCCCAGGGTGAGTATGAGTGGATAGAGCGGTGCGAAGTGGGTCAGCGGGCGCAGCTCACCCCCGTCCCCGAACCAGGCCAGTCCATCTCCGGCGAGTAGATTTTCAGCCGAGGTGAAATAATAAACCGAGTCGTGATAAACCCCGATGCCCCAGGGCGAATGCAGGCACAGCAGCAGCGCCCCGAGCAGTAAGAATCCGCCGAAAACAAGCAGCGCAAGGACGGATTTGCGTTTTTTCGATTCGTGTAGCTGACTCATGCTGATCTCAAGTTTAACAGAATGCCCCCTGGAAAGAGGCCGACATGGGGCTTATTGTAGTACCTCAGCGGGGGAAATCAAGGCATGGACTTCGATTCCCGGCCGGAAAACGCCCCAACCTTGCAAGCTGCCCCGTTCTTGGTTAGAATTCAAACGCGCACATGGCGACGTAGCTCAGATGGCAGAGCAGGGGACTCATAAGCCTCGTGTCGGCAGTTCAAGTCTGCCCGTCGCCACTGCGATTGCAGTAAACCCTAAGCGTCTCGGAGACGCTTAGGGTTCTTCTTTTTCATGCGTCACAAATTCCACCCGCCGCTCGTTCCAGTGATCGAATACCAGCACCGATGCTGGATTCGGCTACCGCAGATTGCTCGTGATTTGCATCGATGCTTTAATACAAACGCATCCGCAGTCATACCCACCCCACCAGATCGAAGGAGGCCATCCATGACCCCAACGAGACAGCTATTTACGATAATTTTCCTGTGCGCCGTTCTGGGGATCGGACTAGCAGGCTGTTCTACTGGCGCCGCGCCCACGAGCGACGCCATTGAAGACAACATTCCACTCGAGAGTCAACCCGATGATCGAGAAAGCCAGGTCAGCGTGCGCGACAGCGGTCCGGTGCCTGCAAACCGGTTGATGCCCGACAACTTCGTCTACCAGGGCGCCTTCCGCCTGCCGGACGATTTCGCCTGGGGTGCGCTGGGTCTTTCCTATTATCCCGGCGGCGACAGCGGATCGGGATCGCTTTTCGTCACCGGCTTCCAGGGGCTGCTGGATGGGAATTACGAACCCTGTTACGAGGGCAGCACGGGCTGCAACGGCTACTTCGCCGAGGTATCTATCCCCGCGCCGGAAACAATCGCCGGCTGGTGGGAAAATCTGCCCGCGGCCGAATTCCTGCAGGAGATGGCGGTGTTCGACGGCGGCCTGGTCCAGACCGTTCACGAAGCCTACAGTTTCGTCAGCGACATCGCCTACGTACCCACCCAAAGCGGTGACAAACTCTACGGCTCGCTGGACGAATGGTACCCGGAGGGCAGCTTCGGCGACGCAACCTTCCCCACGATCTGGTTCAGCGACCTGGATGGCACGAACGCCCGCGGCATGTTCCATGTCGGGCCGGAAGGACCACCCTACCACGGTCGCAAGATGGGCTCGTACCTGTTCACCGTACCGCAGAATTACGCTGACCAATACCTTGGCGGCCGGACGTTGATCACCGGCCGCGCTCGGGGCACCCCTCTCGCCGATGAGCCGGGTGCGGATGCCGAGGGCAGCATCGCCGGAGGCTCCCAGGGCCCCACCCTGTTCGCCTTCCGCGCCTGGGACAGCGACGATCCCAGCGGTGACCTGGATGCCCTGCCCCTGCTCTACTACCGGGTGAAGTACCCCGGCTGCGCCGGACCCGATATTGGCTTGGGCGGCGAAGTTACGAACTGCGACTTCCCCGGCTACAGCATGTGCGACGACTGGACTGGCGGGGCTTTCGTCCAGGCCGGCGACCGGGCGGCGATCGCCATCGCGGGTTTTAAGGGCGCCACCAACTGCTACTACTGCGGTGATCCGGAAGATGATTCCGAATGTGAGGTCGATCCGCTGCCCGGCGAATGTGATCTCTACTGCAGCGAGAGCCGCGGCTATCACTGCGGGCCGTATACCCGCCAGGTGCTGCTCTACGACACCGAGGAACTGGGCCAGATCGCCCTGGGTGAAGCCGATCCCTGGAGCGTGCTGCCCTATGCCGTGTGGGAGCCCGGCGAACTCTACCTGCCCAATCCGACCTGCTGGAATATGGGCGGCATGGCTTTCGACATGGAAAACGGCCGCTTGTTCATCACCGAACGCGGCCTGGGTGAAGGTGAGATGAACGCCGCCGTGGTGCATGTATGGACGGTGGCTGCGGAATAAGCGTAGGGGCGTTCCCCTGTGACCGCCCACTTCACGGGCAACCACGGGGTGGGTTGCCCCTACAGGATCCTTCGTTTAAGGAAGCATCCCTTTATCCAGCACACAATACGAATCTCATGCATGGAAACACCAAATTCAAGGCAGTTGATTCGCTGCCAATTTATTCTCTGGCTATTACGATAATCTTATCCCGTTCTGAAAAACTCACTTGTTCAGATTTGACCGGATTGATCACCACCCCGTAATCTTTCTCAGCCGCATGCGCGTGTTCGTCAAGTCGGTAACCAATGGCAATCTCTCCATGGCGTCTCGCCGATTCCACGATCGTGTAGAAATTTACCTCCCGCGCAAGCCTTAGATAATCTCCTACGGGTTTCAGATAGACCTCCGAACCTTGCGGATCGAAGAGATCCGAGAATATGGGCGCGAGTCCCTTGTTTTCCGAAATCTGGGAAAGGAGCAAGCTGACCAGCCTGTCGCTCACGATGAAATCGTCCGGTTTCGCCACTTCGGCAAGATTCCGGTTGCGAATGTCCAACATTTCGCTGACGATCGAGAAGGTATATCCAAGCCGATTGGCGATATCGCGAAGATGCAGTAGCGTAATTAACGTGCGCGCATCCGCCATCTGTGTCTCGAGAATGCCAGAGTAGGAGAGAATGATCACATGGTCGTATGGATCCAACAACAACGTTTCCAGAACTGCGCGATCAGTCGTATCACCAGACGTAAAGGTGCAGGTTTGATTAACAAGCTTTGCACAGTGGGCATCGATCTCCGCCGGCACATCCGTGAGATGGGATACCACTTTCACGCTGGAGCCAGGAGCGACATAGTGATCGAGTTCATTAATCACCAACGGCGCACGCCAATTCCAGCCGAGTAGCAACGCTCGCTCTTCCCCGATGCTTGGCGACGTTTCTATAACGATTTCTTTCGCTTGAATGTCGATTTCATTTCTACTGGAAATAATGACCGTGTCATCATCTTCGGAGATGGCGATAACTTGATCTCCCGTCTGGATGATCGTATCCAAGCTCGGATGCAACATCGGGGGACCGTTATACGGACGAATCTCAATCAGGCATGAGTCTTCGTATTTGTGCAACGCCTCCCCGAACGTTGTTCCGGCAAGCGTCGCTACTTCATGGAAATATATCTCATCACCAGCGAAATCCATCAATTCTGTATAGACGATCGACAGGCCAGATTGCCGGCAGGTTTGGGCCATGATGCGGGCGATCAAACTGCCCGATAAAATGAACTCGGTCTCTTCCGGCGCGATCGTCCTGGCAACATCGAGATTCCTGGGGTCGTGAATTCCGGCGACGATATGATACGGATCCGGTCTCCGATGCGGATTCTTGGTTATCGCCAGGATACTCTTGATGACCGAAGTGTCGGACTCTGCGTCCGGCGGGGCAAGAACGATGATCGATTTCGACGAATTGACGTTGGCGATCATGAGATCGCCCATCTCCATCGGATTCCCGCTACGGCACACGACGCGCGTGTGACCTGTGTCGCCAGCTTTATCCCGAATCTCCTCTTCCATCTCGACCTTGTCTTTATCACCCAAGATGACGATGCATTCCTTGGGCTGATTTTTTTTTGCTACAACGAGTTCCGAGATGATGGGGAATACTTGCGGCGACCATCCAAGAATGACCGTGTGATCGCTTTCGATAACCCGGGAACGTCCCTTTCGGAGATCCGAGAGCTTGGTGTCGATCCCCGTGGTGATGATGCCGATCAGCGCACTCATGATGAAGATGCTGGTGAAAACGATAAGCAACGTGGTTACGCGAATGGACCAGTGCCCGAATGTGATCGCATCCGGCTCCAGCGTAAGCATGAGGAAGGCCCAGATCTGCTCCGTCAGCTTTTTTTCCGCATCCACCCCAATCACCCAGACGATAAAAGATGCCAGTAGGATCAAAATTATGGATACCAAAGCAAGCCAGGCGATCAGCGCCGCTGGACCCCGCGAAATCGTGGTGTCGAACCAATATTGGATTCTGTCCTTGAGGGAAGGCTTGTCCATGAAACGAATCTCCTATCGTGATATAAAAGCAAAGTAACCGTCGATCCAACTACTCCACTGATTAATTGGCAATATGTGATTGTGCTTACAGGTTTGGAGGGTATCCTCAATCCCCTTTAGCTGAATAAGAACTCTTACGGTTTAGTTTACATGAAATGATGGAAATGGGAGAAGTGCCCGAAGGTACCTTGAAATTTTTGCGTGTGAAACGTAGTGGGCGTTCTCCTGTGACCGCCCACTTCACGGGCAACCACGGTGGGTTGCCCCTACAATGGATTACTGGATGTAGGGGCGGTTCGCGAACCGCCCCTACATTGGATCATTTAGATGACACATAAGGGCGACCCGGTGTGTCGCCCTTGTGGGCTATTTCGTCTAGGGCAGCAGCCCCTTCTCCACCAGATACGACTTGTAAATCCGGTTAGGCGCCAGCTGGATGCCGTTGTAATAATTGCCCACCAGGATATCCAGATCCCCATCGTTGTCGTAATCACCCCATGCCACGGCAGTGGCATTCTGGCCTTCGAGTGAATTCCAGACCAGCGTGAAGACATCCTCGCCATCATTGCGGTAAACGCGGGCCGCCTGGCCGCTGCCGTTTCCGATGAGTATGTCGAGATCGCCGTCGGCATCGAAATCGCCCCAGGCTACGGCGTGGGTTTCGTCCTCGTGCGGCGCGGACCAGGCCAGTGTGAACGTGTCCCCGCCGTCGTTGCGGTACACCCGGCTGGGCTTGCCCAGCTGGTTGCTGGCGCTCTTGTGGTTGCCGACCAGGATGTCCAGGTCACCGTCGGCGTCGTAGTCGCCCCAGGCGATGGCGGTGGTCATCTCGCCTTCCGGTGCCTGCCAGACGAGGGCGAACTCGCCGTTCTGGAGATTGCGGTACACCCGGTTGGGCCCACCCCAGTTGCCCATGACCACATCCAGGTATCCATCGTTATCGTAGTCGCCAAATGCCATGTCGTAGGGGTTGGCTGTATTGGTGAACTCCCAGGCCGAGGTGAACAAATCACCGCTGTCGTTGCGGTACACCCGGCTAGGCGAGGCGTCGTGATTGCCGATCAGCGCGTCCAGATCGCCGTCGTTGTCGTAATCGCCCCAATCACAGCTGCTGGAGTATTCCGATTCTACGGAACTCCAGACCAGGGCGAATTCGTTCCCGCCCAGGTTGCGGTAGATGCGGTTGGGCGCGGCCGTGTTGGCGACGAGTTGATCGAGCAGACCATCCCCGTCGTAGTCGCCCCAGGCGACGCAGCGCGAGCGCTCCTGCTCCGGTGACTGCCATACACGGGTATAAACCCCGCTGCCATCGTTCGCATACAGCGCGTTGGCGGCCGAATTCTCGGCGGCGACAAGTATGTCCAGGTCGCCATCATTATCGCTGTCCGCCCAGGCGATGCCGTCCGTGGTCTCGTGATTCTCGGGCAGGCCCGGTACGGCCATCCAATCCTGCGGGACCATGAAGTTGACCGAATCCGCTGCACTGTTGCCCGCCAGATCGTAGGCCGTGGCGCTGAACGTATGCCCCCCGCCGATCAACGCCTCGGGATCGAGCGCCAGCGTGTAGGGCGCAACCTCATCTATAGCCACATCCTCGCCGTCCAGAGTAAAGACCACGCGGTCGATTCCGTTGTCATCCGCTGCCTGAACGACAGCATCCAGGGGCGCTTCAATGACCTGACCTTCCAGCGGGGATTCGATGGCCACCGTCGGCGCGGTTTTATCCACAGTGACAGTGACAGGCTCGGTTTCCATCCAGAAGTTCACCATATCGTAGACGCGAGCCGTGATCTCGTAATCCCTGGAAGGCAGCGAGGCTGTCGGCCAGAGATAAATGTAGGGCGCCGTGCGGTCGATGAACTTGCGCACGCCGTCGACGTAGAAATCCACACGCTTCACACCGGAGATGTCCTCGGCCTCGACTTCGATGCTCACCTGTCCGGAGACGAGATCGCCGTCATGCGGTGCGATGATGGCAGCGATGGGCGGATTGTTGTCCACCGTGACCGTGATCTCGGCCGCGGCGCTGTTGCCATTGATATCGAAGGCCTCAGCGGTCAGCAGCCGCGCGCCGTCCGCGGCGGTCGTTGTGTCCCAGCTGAAGGTGTACGGGGTAACATCGTCGGTGTGGAAGAGCACGCCGTCGTCGCGGAATTCTACCCGCGCCAGCCCCTGGGTGTCCCGGGCGATGACCGTGAGTGTGACGGCTCCCTTCAGTGTGGCGCCGTCGGCCGGAAGCGACCAACGGATAAAGGGCGGCACCTGATCCGGATAGCGGCCGGTGTGCTGCGGGTCGCGCTGGGTGGTAGGCCACTCCATGCTCTCGGGATTCCAGGGCACGGCGAGGGACCAGACGTAGAGTGAATTGCGTTCTTTCTGGAATTCCACACCATTAGGCAAAAATCCCCAGTCGTTGTTCGAACCGGCGGCGATCTCGAGCAGGCCGTCGCCGTCGATATCGGCCAGCACCGGCGCTGACTTGCGCCATTCGGTAAATGGACCTTCTTCTTCCATGTAGATCGAATAAACGCCGCTGAGCGGATTGAGATCGATCCGGCTGCCGTCGAAGTTCCAGGCGAAGATGCCGCCGCTGGCGGCGAGATCCCCCGCCCGCATGGTGGCGCCCTCGAAACCCATGGCGTTGATCACCACGTCCGGCTGTCCGTCGGCGTTGACGTCGCCCAGAACGCAGCCGCTGCTTATCCAGTTGACCACCGGCTCTTCGCCGTTCCGCGGTGCCTGCGGCCAACCCGCTACCAGCTCCCCGTTGTGATGGAAGAGGTAGACGCTGCCCAGTTTTTCGTCCTCGTAGGAGAAGACGCAGATCTCCAGATCGCCGTCGCCGTCCATATCGCCCAGTGAAGGACTGGAGATGGCGCCAGGAAACGCATCGAGGCCGCGCAGCTCCATGGGAGCGCCGATGACCTTCGCGTTGCGCTTGATTACGAACAGGCCGCCGCGGCCGGATTCCCAGTCCGGGCTGCCAACGACGACGATCTCGTCATAGCCGTCGCCGTCGACATCCCCAACCACCGGGGAACGGTCGACGTGCCGCACGGGAAGCGCCTTCGGAAATCCGGATACCATGCTGCCGTTGATGTTGTAGACCGCCACCTTGGCCGCGCCGCCGTAATTGGTCACGATCTCGAGCTGCGTGTCGGCGTCGAAATTGCCCACGGCCGGGTAGGTGTCCGGGTGGATGTGCTCCCAGCTGTCCATGGGCACAGCGATGGTTTTCTTTATCGTGCCGTCGTCCTCGATGATGTTGAGCTGGCTCTTGTAGGTATTCCCAACTTGATACACACCGCCGCTGAGGGCCACGACCTCCGGTTTACCGTCGCTGTCCACATCGGCGATCAGCATGCGGTTGCCCTCCACGGGCAGCGACACCGGCCAGTTCCCGCCGACGGGCGTGCCGTCGTGATGGAAGGCGTGGATGCCGCGCGTGCTGTCCTCTGCCAGCGGGCCGTTGATCAGGATTTCCAGATCGCCGTCTCCGTCCAGATCGCCCACGGTGGGCACGTGCAGCAGCAAGCTATAATTCTTGTGCGCGGCCTTGGACCAGCGCAGCGTGCCGTCGTGGTTGTAGACGTGCAGGTAGTACGGAACGTAATCCTCTGCGTCATTCAAACCCGCTTCGGGTTGGATGGCCAGGATTTCCAGCGTACCGTCCCCCTCCAGATCGGCGACGGTCAGGTCCTGATAGAAATCGAGGTTGTTGTCCGGGTTCGCTACGTGCTGCGGCCAACCGGCTGTGAGGCGCTGATCGAAGTAGATCATGGCCACCGTCTCGCAGCGCGGCCCGTAGGGTGTGTCGGCGGTCAGGCGCAGGTTGTAGAAATCGCTTTCGGATAGGTAGCTTGTGTCCCACAGCGCCAGGTCGCCGCTGGTTTCCCCGCTGAGCGTGAGACCTTCGCTAGACCAGACTCCGGGTTCGAAGCCCCGTCCGTATTCGATGCTGAGCGGATATTCCGGCGCCACCTCACCCTGCACGACGAGCGAGTCGCCCGGCCGGTAGATGTCGTTGACCTGCGGGTTATCGATCACCATGTTCTGGATCGAAACGTAAACGCGGTCTTCGTTGACCAGGCCGGTGCTGGTTTGTACGACGAGTTTGAGACTGTAGAAACCATCCTCAAACTGCCACAGGTCCAAACCGGAGATCAGGGCCCCGCCATCAACGGGGGTGGTGCCGCTGGACAGAGTCGTCCAGGTTGCGGGGGTCGACCCCTCTCCGATGGACAGTTCGTAGTTCTGGAAATCATCCCCGCCGGCCACGCCGAGTACGTCGATCGTGCCGCGCAGATAACGGGAAGACTGAATTTTAGCCATCGGCGGGAGAAAGTCCAGCGTCACGGCGCTGAGGGCGTTGATACGGCCGCTGCCGATATAGATATCGGAATCGACCGGATCGACGGCATAGCGCAGCACGGCGCGGATTTCCTCGGTGGTGTACTCCGGATGCAGCGCGAGCAGCAGTGCGGCCACACCGCTGGCGTGCGGCGCGGACATGGAGGTGCCGCTGGCGCGCATGTACCTGGCCGCGCTGCTGTTAGGCGGGACGAAATGGCTGCCGTCGTAATACATGTCCGTCCCCCAGGCGCGTAGCGAGAGAATGTCGATGCCCGGCGCGGCCACGTCCACGAGTAAGCCGTGGTTGGAGAAATCCGCCTTGTGATCCCGATAATCCGTGGCGGCCACGGTGATGGTCGAGGTGAGATTGGCGGGATAGGCATAGTACGCATCGGAATAATCGTTGCTGGCCGCCACCAGGCTGACGCATCCACTGGCGTGGGCGTAGGCGAAAACGTCTTCCATGAGCTGGCTGTAGCCCCGGCCGCCCCAGGAGTTGTTTAGTACGTCGGCGCCGGTGTCGACGGCGTAGACCACGGCGTTGGCCAGGCCGCTGGTCGTGCCCGATCCCCTGCTGTCGAGCGCCTGCACGTTCATGATCTTGGCCTGGGGGGCCACACCGACGATGCCCAGGCCGTTGTTCCCCACGGCGGCGATGGTGCCGGCGACGTGGGTGCCGTGTCCGTGGGCATCATCTGGGTATCTGTTGTTTTTGACGAAGTTCCAGCCGCTCGTATCGTCGATGTAGCCGTTGCCGTCGTCGTCGATGTAATTACTGGGGATCTCGGCGCTGTTGACCCACATGTTGGCGGCGATGTCTTCGTGGTCGTAATCCACACCGGTGTCGATCACCGCCACCACCACGCCCTCGCCCTGGCTGTAATCCCAGGCGCCGTTTGTCGACATGTAGCCAAAGGCGTCGAGCAGATCGAGGCCGTAGAGATCGCGGAAGGACTGGCCCCAGCTGCCGTAGCTCGGCAGGTAGGGATCGTCCGGGTACCAGGCGTCGTTGAGGGTAATGATGTAGTTGGGTTCGGCGTAGGTTACGTTGGGATCGAGGTTGTAGGCTGCGGCGATGGACTCGACGTCCGCCGAAGCCTGGAAGCGCAGCAAGAAAGTGTTCCGGAAATCGTCCTGCAGTGCGGCCGCCCGGGCAGCCCCGTCTTCGGGGGCGCGTGATTGGCGGGCGTCCAGCTGTTCCTGGAGAGTCGCCCCGCGCGCTTTGTCCGACCTGGCGTCGAAGAGCCGCTCGACGGACTGCAGCTTGTATTCCGCGTGCAGTGCGTTCAGGCTGGCCGGCGGGCTGAGCGAATCGGGGCCGGCTTCGCGCATCTCACCCGGCAGGCCGCTGGCCGTCTCGGATTTGAACTGCACGATCATCTCGCCGGGGACGTAGGGGATGATTTCTTTATCCTCCGGCGGCGGACCGAAGGGTGAGTCCGCCGATCCGGGCAAGGCCAGCGAGGCGATGATCAGGAAGATCAGGAAAGAGAAAATGTGTTTTCTGGACATGGGCGTACGCTCCGGATTGATATGCGCGCAGCGGGAGCTGCGTGCGGTATACCTGCGGAAGATACCGGCGTGGAATTGGGAACGGTGATGGCCATTCCCCCTACGAAATTTGGATACCGACGGGAGGATAAAACTGCCCTATAGTAACACATGTTGGATAGGTTTCTTTATAGGGAAACCCCTTAATGGACTGGAAGATGTAGGGAGTCACCCGTGTGTCCGCCCAATTCATGGGCAGCCACGAGTATGACGCGTTGGGACCGGCGTTCATTTCCTTCGTCGAAACCCTGCAGTGGATCAACAGAATGATTAAAAGGCAAAGCCCCCGCACTGCGAGGGCTTTTTTTTGTGAGTTGAATATGTTTAGGCGATCGTGACGTCAGCAGCCTGCAGGCCCTTGGGGCCTTGCTCGACGGTGAATTCCACGCGCTGACCTTCGTTTAGATTGCGAAAGCCGTCGCCCTGGATCGCCGAGTAGTGTACGAAGACGTCTTCGCCGTCTTCGCGCTCGATGAAGCCATAGCCCTTGCTGCCGTTGAACCACTTGACCGTTCCGGTAATTCTTTCTGACATTTCTTTTGCCTCCTTATGGCAAAATCGTTTTGAGGCGCTTGTTTCGTTCCTGGCGATCGGCTTGTAAAAAAATTGACCCGGGCGTACGAAGCTCGGGCCGTGATCTTTCGACTTCCAGACTGAACTTACGCGCAACCTTCTTGGCTGAATCGTATCACTTTTTGCAAGTATGGGAAAGAGGCAATTTTCAATCTCGCCAGGCCCGCTACGCTGCAGGAAAACACTGCGTAACGCAGTTTGGCGCAGCTGTTACACCTTGTAGGACGATTTACATTCCTTGAGCAGGCGATCCACTTCGCGAGACGCCTCTCGGTGC
Source organism: Anaerolineales bacterium (assembly GCA_034430425.1). Classification (GTDB taxonomy): domain Bacteria; phylum Chloroflexota; class Anaerolineae; order Anaerolineales; family E44-bin32; genus WVZH01. The sequence continues at coordinate 11,231 of DAOUEK010000061.1, forward strand.
GTTACCCCTTCTACCATGCCCCATTCTTCACACAAAACCTGGCGAGCGACGCGCGCGATGGAGGCGATCCCCTCAGCGAGTGGTTTATGCCAACCCAGTGCACTCAGGTCGCGCACCAGCTCGCACCTGGCCTGCAGGGTTCCCTGCAGCAAGCGCTCGGATAACGCACTCTGGCGCTCGTGGAAATCCTCCGCCAGTTCTGCCGGGCGGCTTATCAACACATCGCGGCAAGCGGCGAGGTCGTCCTTGGTGGCAACCTTTCGCAGCCCACTGTCCGAGGCGTCCACCTGCACCCACATGGTTCCCTGGGGGATGGAGATCTGATAATACGGCTGGGATGGACGCGTGTCGAATTGAAGATCCTCGATCTCGACAATCTGTCCTACGCCGTGCCGTGGGTGGACGACCCAATCATCGACTTTAAATATCATTGGGAATCCTCAACGACGATGCCTGCCGCCGCCGCGTCGATCGCCGAAATCACGGCGCTCTTTACGCGGCTTGGCGATGTTCACGGTCAGCTCGCGCTCGTTCAAGGCCTTGCCGTTGAACATCTCGATGGCCGTCTGCGCCTCGTCCCGGGAACTCATTTCGACGAAGGCGAAACCCTTGGGGCGGCCGGTGTTGCGATCTTTAATTAAATCTACAGAGGATATCGTCCCCGCTCCGGCGAAGAGAGTCCGCAGCTCATCCTCGGTCGTTTCAAAGGCCAGGTTTCCAACGTACAGTTTGTTATTCATCCGTATTGCTCCTTAAATAAAGGCCGTCCATCCCATATGAGGGATTGACGGCAGGGGATGCACCTACAACCGGCTATACGATTAACTAGATTCTACCATGATGTAGGGGTTTGCGTATGCCGGTGGTGTGGGAGCGGATGCGGGATCGTCCAGACCCGAAAGGTTGTAAAGACCTTTTCGGGTCTGGAATCAAAAAAGCCCCCGCACTGCGAGGGCTTTCCTTTGTGTACGATTTTCGTCTAGAGGGACGTGACGCTGGCGGCCTGCAGACCCTTGGGGCCTTGCTCGACCGTAAACTCCACGCGCTGGCCTTCGTCTAAATTGCGAAAGCCGTCGCCCAGGATCGCCGAGAAGTGCACGAACACATCGTCGCCATCTTCGCGCTCGATGAATCCGTAGCCCTTGCTGCCGTTGAACCACTTGACCGTACCGGTAATTCTTTCCATTACTTGTTGCCTCCTTATAGGCATATTCAATTTGAGGCGCTTGTAGTATTTTCCTGGCGATCGGGTTTAAAAATGAATCGACCCGGGCGTACGAAGCTCGGGCCGTGATCTTTCGACTTCCAGACAGAACTTACATGCAACCTTCTTGGCTGAATATTATCACGGAATGTAGATATTGGATAGGGGCAATCCGGAATCCCGGGAAGCCGGTCACGATGCAGGAAAACGGCAAAAAACGGGGCCGGGCGTACGCGCTACGCCATGTAGGCCGATTTCCCCTCCTTGAGCAGTCCATTCACATCGCGAGTCGCATCTCGCTCCGAGACCCCATCCGCCAAGGCCCATTCTTGAACCAGGGCCTGGGAAGCGAGCCGCGAGATGGCCGCGTTCGCCTCGTTGAGCGGTTTTTCCCATCCCAGGGCGCTCAGATCGCGCACAAGTTCACACCTGGCCTGCAGGGAACCCAGCCGCAAGCGGTCGGCTAATTCGGCCTGGCGCTCGCGATGGTCCGCCGCCAACGCTGCCGGGCGGCTTTTAAGCACCTCACGGCAGCGGGCCAGATCGCCCCTGGGGGTCACTTTGCGCAGTCCGCTGGTGGATTTATCCACCCGCACCCACATGGTTCCCTTGGGGATGGCAATCTGATAATAGGGCTGGGATGGACGCGTGTCGAATTGATGGACCTCGATATTGACAACCTGCCCAACGCCGTGCCGTGGATGAACGACCCAATCGTCGACTTTAAATGTCATTGGGAATCCTCAACGACGATGCCTGCCGCCGCCGCGTTGATCGCCGCCGAAATCACGGCGCTCTTTACGCGGCTTGGCGACGTCCACCGTCAGCTCACGCTCGTTCAAGACCTTGCCGTTAAGCATCTCGATGGCATTCTGCGCCTCGGCGCTTGTGCTCATCTCGACGAAGGCAAATCCCTTGGGGCGGCCTGTGTTGCGATCTTTGATCAAATCCACGGAGGATATCGTCCCCGCTCCGGCGAAGAGCGTCCGCAGCTCATCCTCGGTTGTTTCAAAGGACAGGTTTCCGACGAACAGTTTGTTATTCATGCGTCATGCTCCTTAAAAATAATTCCGTCAATCCCATAGAAGGGTTTGACGGCAAGGGGTGCACCTGCAACCGGCTATACGATTAATTAGATTCTACCATGATGCGGGGGTTTGTGCTTGCCAGTGATGTATGGTCTGAGGCGGATGCGGGATCGTCCAGACCCGAAAGGTCTTAAAGACCTTTCGGGTCTGGAATCAAAAAAGCCCCCGCACTGCGAGGGCTTTCCTTTGTGTACGATTATTGTCTAGACGAGCGTGACGCTGGCGGCCTGCGGGCCCTTGGGGCCCTGCTCGACCGTGAATTCCACGCGCTGGCCTTCTTCTAAATTGCGATAGCCGTCGCCCAGGATTGAAGAGTAGTGCACGAACACATCGTCGCCATCTTCGCGCTCGATGAAGCCGTAACCCTTACCACCGTTGAACCACTTGACCGTACCGGTAATTCTTTCCATTACTATTTTGCCTCCTTATGGCAAATTCGATTTGAGGCGCTTGCAGTATTTTCCTGGCGATCGGGTTAAAAAAACGAATCGACCCGGGCGTACGAAGCTCGGGCCGTGATCTTTCGACTCCCAGACAGAACTGACATGCAACCTTCTGAAATGAATAGTATCACAGAATGGAGGGATTGGATAGGGGGAGAATTATCAAAAAAACCCTAAAGGTCTCGGAGACCTTTAGGGTTTGCTTTACAACCCCATCCGGAGGTTGTACGATGAAAGCGCTCGTCGAAGCCGCCGCCGATCGCGTTTCCGACGGATTTTGTGGTGGGTCCGATAGTGGGGGCGTTTGAGTGTGAGGAGTAGCGAGGAAGGAAAAGTGCATGGCAACCCAAAGATATTCCAGGGATGATCTGTGGCGAAATGCAGTTGAATTTTGGATTAAGAAAGAACCGTTCTATTCTCTTGTTTGTGAGAAAAGATATCAACCGATTGAAATCAATCATAGCGATCAAAAACTTAAATTCCGATACGAAAGGGGAAATCCCTATTCGATTATCTTTAACCATCTTTATAAGTTTTATGAGTATCTTTATAGTCAAGAGGAAATTAAAAGAAATTACTTTCGAAATGAAGAAAACTGTAAGCACGTATTTGGTTGGAAATGCTGGCATGCGCCAGGCGCCGCGATGTATGCCCTTCTTCCTCATCTTGATGACAACATCCGAGCTTCCACACAAGGTGATTTATCCATCACGAATCCATCCTTCGATTAACGCGAGGGCTCTAGGGCTATATTGGTTTTGGGAAGTAATTGGGTCTTATAGACCCAAAGGGTTTTTGAAGCAAACATACCACCTACACATAACCTTCCAGGGCTATCAACGGGGAACAAAGATTCAGTGTAGACTATGATCGTGGGGGTTTGCGGGATTCGCAGGTACCTCATTATCTTTCATTTTCGATAACGAATCACATCGAGGGAATGCATGGCCAAAAAGAAATCATCTACTCAAAAATCCAAATCAAAGAAATCCAACAACACCACCGCACTCATCGGCTTCGAAGCCAAACTCTGGCAGATGGCCGATGCGCTGCGCGGCAGCGTGGACGCCGCGGAGTACAAGCACGTCGTCCTCGGCTTAATCTTTCTCAAGTACATCACCGATGCCTTCGATGAACAGCAGGCCAAACTGGTTGCGGCCAAGGCGCAGGGCGCCGATCCCGAGGATCCGGACGAGTACCGCGCCGTGAACATCTTCTGGGTGCCGCCGGAGGCGCGCTGGGCGGCGATTCAGGCCAACGCCAAGCAGCCCGTCATCGGCCAGATCATCGACGACGCCATGGATGCGGTCGAAAAGGACAACCCCTCGCTGAAGGGCGTGCTGCCCAAGGATTACGCCCGGCCGGGACGCAGCGCCACCAGCCTGGGCCAGTTGATCGACCTGATCAGCAACATCCAGGTGGGCGATGAAGAAAGCCGCTCCAAGGACGTGCTGGGCCGCATCTACGAGTACTTCCTCTCGCAGTTCGCCAGCGCAGAGGGCAAGAAAGGCGGCCAGTTCTACACCCCGACTCACGTGGTGCGCCTGCTTGTAGAGATGATCGAGCCTTTCAAAGGCCGCGTCTACGACCCCTGCTGCGGTTCGGGCGGCATGTTCGTGCAGAGCGAGAAGTTCATCGAATCGCACGCCAGCGGCAACGGCAACGGCGGGAATGCCCAGCACGACATTTCTATTTACGGACAGGAATCGAACTACACTACCTGGCGGCTGGCGAAGATGAACCTGGCCATCCGCGGCATCGACGGCCAGATCGCCCACGGCGATACATTTCACAACGACCGGCACCCCGACCTGAAAGCCGATTACATCCTGGCCAATCCACCTTTCAACGTCAGCGATTGGGGCGGAGATCGATTGAAGGACGACAGACGCTGGAAGTACGGCACTCCTCCGGCGGGCAATGCCAACTTCGCCTGGGTGCAGCACATGGTGCACCACCTGGCGCCTGCTGGTGTGGCCGGACTCGTGCTGGCCAACGGCTCGATGTCGTCCAACACCTCCGGCGAAGGCGAAATCCGCCGGAAGTTGATCGAAGCCGATCTCGTCGACTGCATGGTCGCCATGCCCGGGCAGCTTTTCTATTCGACGCAGATCCCCGCCTGCCTGTGGTTCCTGGCGCGGGATCGTGGTAGGGGCGGTTCGCGAACCGCCCCTACATTACGCGAACGGCGCGGCGAGGTGCTCTTCATCGACGCCCGCAGGATGGGCGAGATGATCGACCGCACCCACCGCACGCTGACCGAGGCGGACATCGCCAAAATCGCCGGGGCATACCATGCCTGGCGCTCGGGAGGGAACATTCGTGTAGGGGCGCATCTCGATGCGCCCGAACCCTACCAGGACATCCCCGGCTTCTGCAAGAGCGCCAAGCGGGAGGAAATTGAGAAGCACGGCTTTGTTCTAACCCCCGGACGCTACGTGGGGATCGAGGCACAGGAGGACGACGGCGAGCTGTTCGAGAAGAAGATGGAGCGGTTAACTTCACTTCTGAAAGAACAGATGGTGGAAGGCCAGGATTTAGATTTATTAATCTATTCGAATTTGGAGGTACTTGGTTATGGAAAATGAGTGGCAAGTAGCCACTCTTGGTGAATTAACCGAGAATTACGACAGCCTGAGGATACCTGTGAAACGAGCAGATAGGAGACCTGGTCCATATCCCTATTATGGCGCCTCAGGAATTATCGATTACATTGATGAGTATATCTTCAACGGTGAATATCTTCTCATCGCCGAAGATGGTGAGAATCTCCGAAGTCGTACAACCCCTATTGCATTTATGGCAAATGGCAAATTTTGGGTAAACAATCATGCACACATTGTTCGTGGGAATAAAAAGGCTGACACTCGGTTTCTTATGTACACTTTGCGCGCTACAAACATAAGTGGTTACTTGTCCGGAACCACAGTCCCCAAGTTAAATCAAGATAATTTGAATCGTATCGCTTTGTCTATACCTTCATTAAAAATTCAACGTGCCATCGCCCACATCCTCGGCACCCTCGACGACAAGATCGAACTCAACCGCCGCATGAACGAAACGCTCGAAGCCATCGCCAGGGCAATCTTCAAGTCCTGGTTCGTCGATTTCGACCCCGTGCGCGCCAAGATGGAAGGACGCGATCCCGGCCTGCCGCCCCACATCGCCGACCTGTTCCCCGACCGGCTGGTGGATTCGGAATTGGGGGAGATGCCAGAGGGGTGGGAAATATATTCACTAGACGAAATTGCCAATTATCAAAACGGTTTGGCTTTGCAGAAATATCCTGCAGAGGAAGGCAATGATTTTCTCCATCGTTTGAAGATTAGAGAATTACGTCAAGGCTATTTCGACGACAGAAGCGAGAAGTCAACAATCGATATTCCTGATGAATTTATTGCTTACGATGGCGATGTTATTTTTTCTTGGTCAGGAAGCCTTCTCATCGACCTCTGGACAGGTGGAAAGGGCGCACTAAATCAACATCTATTCAAAGTGACATCTGAAGAATATCCCAAGTGGTTTTATTATTACTGGACTAAACATCATCTTGATGAATTTCAACGAATCGCAGCAGGTAAAGCTACGACAATGGGTCATATTAAAAGGAATCATCTTTCGGAAGCCATGGTAATAGCGCCTAAAAGAGAATTTCTAGAAAAATTCCAAGATAATATTGAGCCTTTTATTAGATTAATCATCAATAGACGCCTTGAAATTCAGACTTTATCAAACCTGCGCGATACCATCCTCCCTAAACTGATCTCCGGCGAGCTGCGGGTGGACGATCCCCAGGCGTTCCTGGAGAGGGTCTCGTGAAAGACTGCGCCCAGCGCCGCCGGTCGATGCGCCTGCCGGGTCACGATTATGCCCTGGCCGGAGCGTATTTCGTAACGTTGTGCGTGCAGAACAGCGAATGCCTTTTTGGACGGATCGAGGATGACGAGATGGTTTTGAACGAAATGGGAACGATCGCGGCCGAGGCCTGGGAATGGCTGGCCGGGCGATACGATCACGTCGACATGGACACCTACGTCGTCATGCCCAACCACTTGCACGGTATCATCGTTCTATCCGAACCCGGTAGGGGCGGTTCGCGAACCCCCCCAACAATTACACACCCAAACAACCAACCCCATGGGAAAAACGCCACTAAACCGATCAAACGAAATCCACTGGGTCGCTTGATCGGCGCCTTCAAGACCGTTTCCACCAAACGCATCAACCGCCTGCGCCAGAAACCCGGGGCCCGCATCTGGCAGCGCAATTACTACGAGCACGTCATCCGCAATCCTCAATCCCTGCAGCGCATCCGCGAATACATCCAAACCAACCCGCTGCGCTGGGCACTCGACCGTGAGAATCCGGTAACGGTCTCTGCGCCTCCAACCACTGAACCCGGAAAGGCCGAACCATGGCGCGTATGAACGAATCCGAGGTCGAAGGCCTCGCCCTGGACTGGCTCGAAAATCTCGGCTATTCCATCGATACCGGCCCGGCAATCGCGCCCGACGGCGAACGCCCGGAACGGGCGGATTACGATCAGGTGCTGCTCGTCGATCGGCTGCGCACAGCCCTGGAACGTATCAACCCCGACCTGCCCGCCGGCGCCCTCGACGACGCCTTCCGCAAACTGACCCGCCTGGAAGGTCCCACGCTCGAAGCCCGCAACCGCGCCTTCCACCGCATGCTCGTCGACGGCATGACAGTAGAGTACCGCCGTGCGGACGGCACGATCGCCGGCGCGCAGGCCACTGTGATCGATTTCGAGTATCCGGAAAAGAACGACTGGCTGGCGGTGAATCAGTTCACCGTTGTCGAAAACAAGCACAACCGCCGGCCGGATATCGTGCTCTTCGTCAACGGGCTGCCGCTGGGAGTCATCGAATTAAAAAATCCGGGGGACGAAAAAGCCACGATCACATCGGCATACAAACAGATACAGACCTACAAAGACGAAATCCCCTCCCTCTTCAATTACAACGAACTGCTGGTGATCTCCGATGGCGTGGACGCCTGCCAGGGAACGCTCACCTCGGGCATCGAGTGGTTCAAACCCTGGCGCACGGTGAGTGGGAGAACCCTTGCCGATCCGCTTATCCCCCAGCTGCACACGTTGATCGACGGTGTTTTCGACAAACACTTTTTCCTCGAACTCATACGCCACTTCATCATCTTCGAGGACTCGGGCACCGGTGTCTTATCAAAAAAGATCGCCGGCTACCATCAATTCCATGCCGTGCGTATGGCCATCCAGGAGACGATACGGGCCGCCGAACTGCGAGGCGCTCGAAAAATCGCCGAACCCAAGCCCTCCGGAAAGTACGAAACCGGCCCGTTGAAGGGCGGCAAGCCGGGCGATCACCGCATCGGCGTGGTCTGGCACACGCAGGGATCGGGCAAGAGCCTGACGATGGTCTTCTACGCCGGGATGCTCACGCTGGAACCCTCCATGGCTAATCCGACCATCGTGGTGCTCACCGATCGCAACGATCTGGACGGCCAGCTCTTTGGTACATTTTCGCTGTGCCAGGATTTACTGCGCCAACCACCGGCGCAGGCTAAAAACCGTGCCGATCTGCGTCAAAAACTCAAGGTGCAGGCCGGCGGGATCGTATTCACCACCATTCAGAAATTCTTCCCCGAAGAGAAGGGCGACACGCATCCCACCCTCTCGGAGCGATCCAACATCGTGGTCATCGCCGACGAAGCCCATCGCAGCCAGTACGACTTTATCGACGGCTACGCCCGCCATATGCACGACGCGCTGCCGAACGCCTCTTTCATCGGCTTTACCGGCACACCGATCGAACTGACCGACAAGAACACCCGCGCCGTGTTCGGCGATTACATCAGCGTATACGACATCGAAGCCGCCGTAGCGGACGGTGCCACGGTGCGGATTTACTACGAAGGGCGTCTGGCCAAGCTGGAACTGGATGAACTTGAGCGCCCGAAAATCGATCCCGATTTCGAGGAAGCTACGGAAGGTGAAGAGAGGGAACGCAAAGAGAAACTCAAGACCAAGTGGGCGCAGCTGGAGGCGATCGTCGGCTCCGAGAAGCGCATCAAACTCGTCGCCCGCGACATCGTGCAGCATTTCGAACAGCGCCTGGACGTCATGGATGGCAAAGGCATGATCGTCGGCATGAGCCGGCGCATCTGTGTGGAACTCTACAAGGAAATCGTCGCCCTGCGCCCGGATTGGCACGGCGAGCAGGATCATCAGGGCAGCCTCAAAGTGGTCATGACCGGCTCGGCCTCCGATGGCCCCGAGTGGCAGATGCACATCCGCAACAAGCAACGGCGCGAAGAACTGGCCAATCGCTTCCGCGACCCGGATGATCCGTTTCGCCTCGTCATCGTGCGCGACATGTGGCTGACGGGATTCGATGCGCCTTCCCTGCACACGATGTACATCGACAAACCCATGCGCGGGCACGGCCTGATGCAGGCCATCGCCCGGGTGAATCGAGTCTTCGGCGACAAACCGGGTGGACTCGTGGTGGATTATCTGGGATTGGCGCACGAGTTGAAGAAAGCCCTGCAAATCTACACGGAAAGTCAGGGGACAGGCAAGCCCACCCTCGATCAGGCAGAGGCCGTGGCGGTCATGCTGGAAAAGTATGAAATCTGCTGCGACCTGTTCCACGGTTTCGATTACTCGGCCTGGATCGGCGGCGATCCGGAAGACCGGCTGCATCTGCTGCCGCCTGCGCAAGAACACA
>DAOUEK010000062.1:0-51981 GCA_034430425.1 Anaerolineales bacterium
GATGGTTTACAATCTAGGGGAAATTGGTGGCACGATCTCGGAGTGTATGAAACCGATGGCAGCAGAAAACCATAGTTATCAAGTACAACTGGAACCATTCCTCGCGCTTTTCATGCGCAGGTGGCCAGCATTGTTGGCGCTCGGCCTTTTGGGTCTCCTGGCCGGATTCGCGTTGAGCTTCATTCAAAAGCCGCGCTACGAGGCCGAAGCGATGATGGGTATCAATATCCAATACGGAGTGATTGAGCCGTTGGAATTGGTCGTTGAAGACCGTGCACAGAACCGTGTGGCGGATATCATCCTTGCGGACAGTACACTGCTTGTTCTTTTGGAGAACATCGAGCAGTCTGTGCGGCAGGAACAAGGCTGGCAATACCCCGCAGATATACGCCAAGTCCTGCGATTGGATCGTGGGCTTTCCGCCTGGGGATTTGTGGTCACGAATCTCGATCCTGATCTCGCCGCTCAAATTTCCGACTTGTGGATGGAGATCAGTCTTGCCGAATTGATCGAGGCGCAGAATCACGCCTGGCAGGCTGTGGCGCTTATGGGCGAGGAATCATTCCAGTTGGAATGCGACCAATATCTGTTATCTTCCGAGCCTGTCGAGACGTATGCAACGCGTTGTGATCTCGAACCGGTTTCGCTCGATGCGGAAGCTCTTGCTGGACAATTAAGGACCGAAATCAACCTCAGCCGCGGCATCTTGCCAGTTTTTTCCTTCGAAGCACTAAAGGCGGCTGAAGTCCCTGACAGCCCGGCAGTCTATAACCGAGGCGTACTGCTGTTGAGTGGAGCGTTGAGTGGATTGCTGATCGGGATTTGGATCGTGCTCGCCCTGCCTCGCCGAGAAGTCTCAGAAGTTGGTGCCTCAGAGGCAGGTGAAAGTGATTGACAACCTGGCCAGGCAAGAGTCTCGATCGCGGATCTATCAGACCGCAACTTCGATACTATGGAATGCATTGCTTCTTACTATTCCGGTCACAAGTTTTCCTTTGATCGCCAGTTTAGCTGGCGGCAGCCAGGTCAGCCCTTTGGCTGGCGTGCCGCTGTTGCTCCTGGTGTTGTTTTGGTTTATTCCTCGCTTCTTTAAAAAGCCTGTGCTTCCTGCGCTTTCCATTCCCCTGTTGTTGTTCGTTTCGATTGCATTCCTGTCGATCTGCGCATCGTTTTTTATTGGCATTCAACCATCGTTGAACCAATCCCCTCTCTCGCGAACCATACGAGGCTTTGCCACATTACTTGTGGGCTTCGCTTTTTACCTTGTGGCTGCCAAGTTTCCGGATTCGAAGGAAAAAATCCGCAAAAGCCTGCAATGGCTCTATCTGGGAGCGGTTATCGCCTTACTATGGTCGTCTCTGCAAACGATCTATGTGCTGAATAACATGCGTTTGAATGTGACCAATCCCAATGAAGTGCCGGTTTGGATGAATACGATTCATCGGCAATTCTCGACCAGGAGCCTCATCTCTCGTCGCGTTACAGGTTTGGCGTTTGAACCTTCATGGCTGGCCGACCAGCTCGTGATTCTCTATTTGCCTCTTTGGCTCGCCAGCGTCTTCCACCGTTACTCTGTTTTTACGAAGCAGAAACGGATCGTCAGCGTCGAACTCGGTCTGGCACTTTGGGGATCATTGATCCTGTTCATGTCCCAATCACGTATCGGATTTTTGAGTTACTTTGCCATTCTCGCTGTTTTGGGGATCCTGTTTTTTCTGGGGCTTGAACGATCGTGGTTAACCAGGCGAGCTCGGCGCAGAGAAGCCAAAGGTATGAAGCATCCCGGCGTGCACGGGGTACGCCTCTGGCGGATACTGGTCTGGAGCGCGGTGATCGCAATCGTTGTTTGCCTCATCCTGACTGTGGCTTTAGCGCTCCTGCAGCTTGATCCGCGCTATGCGCGTATTTTCCGGAATTGGTTCGCCGATGAAATTCTCGTCCACGAAGATCCGGTTTATGTCATTGCCAATCAACTTATGTACGCCGAGCGCGTGGTGTATTGGGATGTCGGGTATAAGACATTTGCACAACACCCAATTCTCGGAGTCGGAGTCGGTAACTCGGGTTTTTTCTTTCTGCAGAATGTGCCGGTCTTTGGCTCTCGTTTACCAGAATTGATTGCAATTCTAAATGGATGGGCTGAATTCCCAAACACCAAAAGCCTGTGGATTCGTCTTTTAGCGGAGACAGGAACCCTCGGGTTTTTATGTTTCCTGATCTGGCTGGGATTACATGCTTGTGCGGCGAGAGATTTACACAGAAAAAAAACTGGATTACTTTCTGCTTTGGGTTTAGCGGGTATCTTTATGTTACTGGCGCAGTTCTTTGAAGGATTTAGCCTGGATACTTTTGCATTGCCTCAACTTTGGATTATTTTAGGGCTGATTGTGAGTGGTCAGTCATTAAGAAACGATGCCCACCTCCGAGAATCGGAGATCTCATGACTGTTACAGTCTCCATTATCGTGCCCTGCTACAATGAGGAAAGCACAATTAAAATCTTGCTGGAAGCCATCCATCGCCAGTCCTACGATCGAAAGGCGATGGAAGTCGTTATAGCAGACGGCTTGTCGACGGATGGTACCAGGTTAAAGATTGACGAATTTGTATTTCGGCATCCCGAGCTCAGCATCCGTGTGGTGAACAATGGTAAACGCACGATTCCCGCGGGGCTCAATCGAGCGATCGAGGAAGCGAAGGGTGATATCATTATTCGGCTGGATGCTCATGCAGCGCCGGATCGGGACTACGTCGAACACTGTGTGGCGACGCTTGAGCGAACGGGTGCTGCGAATGCCGGAGGCGTATGGAAGATCCGACCTTTGATTGATGATTGGAAATCACGTGCGATCGCGGCCGCTGCAGCACATCCATTGGGCGCGGGAGGCGCCCGTTACCGCACCGGTGGAAAAGCGGGCGCAACGGACACCGTTCCGTTTGGCGCCTTTCCCCGTCACTGGGTGGAAAAGGTCGGTTCCTTCAAGGAAGATTTGGAAACGAACGAAGATTATGAATACAATCTGCGCTTGAGAAAGGCTGGTGGCGTGGTCTATTTCGATCCAGAGATCCAATCGGTTTATTATGCCCGTCCGGATTTCATCTCTCTTGCAAAACAGTATGCACGCTATGGTTATTGGAAAGCACGAATGCTGCTGCGTTATCCATCGTCTCTTCGTTGGCGGCAGGCCATACCACCGATATTCGTCGCTTCTGTGATCGTTCTCGGTTTGTTTGGATTCGTTTGCCGTCCAGTCTGGTGGCTGCTGGGGGGTGTTTTGGGTTTATACGCGGCGATTACCTGTCTTGCCGGATGGAAGGCTGGATTTCTTACAAGGGATCCCGGAATTGCTTTAGGGCTTCCGATCGCGCTTTGGACAATGCATTTTAATTGGGGCGGTGCCTTTATTTGGAGTATGATTTATAACTGGAGAAGGAGACTTACTTGAGCGTGCAGGAACAGCGGAAACGTCATCGCGGGCTGCGGACAGAAGAACGCCGCGCCATTTTAATCATCGGAGATCTTCTCGCATCATCGATTGCGACATTTTTCGCACTGACCCTGTGGGCGCAGTTTGATTGGCTCGGCTTTTCATGGAATTTCATTGTCGAACGTGGCTCCTGGTTTATTTTACTGCCTCCCATCTGGGTGTTGTTGATGGCCAATCTATACAATATTCAGCGCGCCGGCTCCTGGCGCGAGACGGTTCGCGGGGTTGTGATCGCGGCTGCGGGGGGGGTCATTCTATATCTCGTTGTCTATTTTTCTTCCGACCCCGGATCTCTCCCGAGGCGAGGCGTACTCTATTTCCTCGGTCTGGCAACGTGTGTGACGCTCTTTTGGCGCTGGGTGTATTTGCGTATCTTTACGGCACCTGCATTCCTGCGGCGTGTTATCATCGTTGGCGCAGGAAATGCGGGGCGCACGCTGTACGAGGCGATCAAGGGGCTTGGAACCCCTCCATTTCAAACTCTGGGTTTTGTGGATGATGATGCGGAAAAACATAATAAGGAAATTGAAGGTCTGCGGGTCATGGGGGATCACACGGACTTACTCGCGTTGATCGAAAGCCACACAGCAACCGATCTGATCGTCGCCATTCAGGGACCAATGTCGGGCGAGATGTTTCAGGCGCTGCTGGATGTCCAGGAGCAGGGCATACAGATTACGCGCATGCCGGTTGCTTACGAAGAGATAATGGAGCGTTTGCCTATTCATCACCTGGAATCCGATTGGCTGCTGCGATCGTTCGTAGATGAAGTGAACGTGTCCAGTTTCTACTTACTTGTTAAACGGCTTGTTGATATCGTTGGTGGTTTTGTGGGTTTGATGGTTTTCTGCATCACATATCCATGGGTGGCATTGGCCATTCTCCTGGAAAGCGGCAGGCCAATTCTCTATACCCAGGAGCGTTCAGGTCAGGGAGGGCGTCCTTTCAATATTTTAAAATATCGATCGATGATTCAGGACGCGGAACCCAATGGTGTGCCTCGCTGGGCAAACAATCACGACCCACGAACGACGCGCGTCGGTGGCATACTGCGCAAGACTCATCTGGATGAATTTCCACAGTTCTTCAATGTACTGCTGGGGGATATGAGTATGGTCGGTCCCCGTCCAGAACGTCCGGAATTAATTGCAGAGTTGGAAAAACAGGTTCCCTTCTACCGGGCTCGATTACTCGTAAAACCAGGTATCGGCGGATGGGCGCAAGTAAACGGCGGGAAGTTGGCATCGGTGGAAGGTTCAGCTGAAAAACTGGAATTCGATCTCTATTACATCAAACATCGCAGCATTCTTCTGGACCTTTGGATTGTCATCCGAACAATCGGCGCGATCATTGGTTTCAAAGGAGTGTAGTTTGGCGATTTCATTGGTGACTGGCGGCGCGGGTTTTATCGGGTCACATCTGGTACACGCATTAGTCGAAAAGGGGGATACGGTACGTGTTTTGGATGATCTTTCCACGGGCAATGAAGAGAATCTCCAGGGGCTTGCTGTAGATTTATCGGTTGGTGATATCCGAGATGCACATCTCGTCCGTGATGTTTGTAGTGGGGTCGATCGGGTGTTTCACCTCGCGGCTTCGATATCTGTGGCCGCTTCAATGAACGAGCCAATCCAGTATTACGATGTTAATTTATTAGGTTCGGTAAATGTGCTTTGGGCCGCCGCTCAAGCGGGAGTTAAACGTGTAATCCTGGCTTCATCAGCCGCTGTATATGGCAAAACAGATGGCGTGGTGGATGAGGAAATGGAGAAACAGCCATTGTCTCCTTACGCCGATGCCAAGCTGGCGATGGAAGGCGCGGCACGCACGTTTTCGACAGCTTATGGATTGCCAACCGTTGCCTTACGTTTTTTCAATGCCTATGGCCCCAGGCAATCTCCCGATTCTCCTTATGCGGCTGTGATTCCGCTTTTTATCCAGGCCATGGCGAGAGGCGAAGCGGCCAAGATTGAGGGTGATGGAAAGCAAAGCAGGGATTTCGTCTTCGTTGGGGATATCGTTCAGGCTTTGATGCTCGCTTCAGAACGTGAGCAGGCTGTCGGGGGTGTTTTTAACGTGGGTGGCGGACGTTCCATTACGATACTTGAGTTGGCGCAGACCTTGCAGCGAATCTTGCCGGGCGCGCCGCCGCCAATCCACGTCGAGCCTCGGGCCGGAGATGTTCGTTATTCTGAAGCCAATATTAACAAGATACAGGCAGCGTTGGAATATCACCCGAGTACCGACTTGAATGAAGGATTGGGAATCACGGTACAATGGATCCGAAGTCAGGAGCGTACATAGCCTATGCGGCCGAAACCCATTCTTCAGCTTCGTAATCGATACTTGCTCGGAGTCGATTTACTCTTGATCGTCACTTCCGTACTGGCGAGTTTCGCGCTGCGCCTGGAATTGGGCGCCGCATTTGCACATTATCTCCCCTCAGCCTGGGTTATGGTTATCGCTGCCCTGGTAATCAAGCCCATCGTCTATTATCTTTTCGGCCTGTACAGACGGTATTGGGTATATGCAAGTATCCGCGAGATGCGGCTGATTCTATTCGCCACGCTCAGCGCTTCGGTTTCTGTGGCCGTCGCCGTTTTACTTGTGGCATCTGCAGGTGGTATGCCGCGCGGATTTCCGCGCTCTGCAATCGGCATCGACTGGCTGCTCTCGTTGTTCAGCGTTGGCGGTCTGCGAATTATCGTTCGCGTTTTGAGTGAAGGTGGTCAGGTCAGTCAAAAGACGGATGGTCTGGCGGGTGCGCGGCGTGTTGTTGTCGTAGGCGCGGGGGACGCTGGTGTACTCGTCGTGCGCGAGATGCAGCGCAACCCACAACTGCATATGCTTCCCGTTGCCTTCGTCGATGATGACTCGGCGAAAATCGATATGGAGATTCACGGCGTTTCAGTGGCAGGGCGTCTTGAAGAGTTGTTGTCCGTCGTGGATAAATTCTATGCTCACGAAGTCGTGATTGCCATCCCCACGGCTCCCGGACATGTGGTGCGTTTGGTCACACATCTATGCCGCTCGAAAGATATTCCCTTTCGAACAATGCCCGGGATGTATGAATTGATCGGTGGCAGTTTGAGTGTGAGCCGCTTGCGTGATGTCGACATCAGTGACCTGCTGCGCCGAGAACCCGTGTGGATCGACGATGATTCACCCATTCGCGTGCTGCGAGGTAAACGTATTCTGGTCACAGGCGCAGGAGGTTCGATCGGCCTGGAACTCTGTCGCCAGATCGCCCGCTGGGGACCGGCACAGCTTGCGTTATTGGGGCACGGCGAAAACAGCATTTTTGACGCGCTGCTTGAATTACGCGAGGATCACCCCAATTTGCCACTCGTTCCGATCATTGCCGATATCCGCGATATCGATCGAATTCATGACGTCATTACCAGTTTCCGCCCTGAGGTGGTCTTTCACGCCGCGGCCCACAAACACGTGCCGTTAATGGAGCTCAACATCGAGGAAGCCGTAACCAACAACGTCCTGGGAACCAAAAGCGTTGTTGAAGCAGCGTTAGCTGGCGGTACCGAACGCCTGGTGTTGGTTTCCACGGATAAAGCCGTACAACCGAAAAGTGTGATGGGCGCCACGAAGCGAATGGCAGAAATGATCGTGCGCGATGCTGCGGATCGAAGTGGACGCTCGTTTGTATCGGTCCGCTTCGGCAACGTACTGGGCAGCCGTGGAAGTATCGTACCGATTTTCAAGCGTCAGATTGCACGGGGTGGACCTGTGACGATCACCCATCCCGAGATGGAGCGCTACTTCATGACCATTCCCGAAGCAGTCCACCTCGTACTGCAAGCTGCCGGTATGGGGACCGGCGGAGAATTGTTCGTACTGCGCATGGGAGATCAAGTGCGTATTCTCGATCTGGCGGAAGATCTGATCCGTCTTTCCGGGTTGGAACCAGGTGAGGATATTGATATTGTCTTTACCGGTATTCGGCCGGGTGAAAAACTCAGCGAGTCACTCTGGGATGATGGTTTGGATTATCAACCTACGGAGCATGCGGATATCGTTTCACTGGAAGAGAACGGCCAGCTTGTCGGTGATGCGCTCAATGCAGCGATCGACGAATTGGTGCGACTCGCACATGAAGGTGACCGGGATGCCATCCTGGGTCTCTTGAATGAACGTGTGCCAGGGAGTATCCTCGGCCAGGCACCGCCTCCAGATTTGACCTCTGTTTTATAACCATTTGCTGTTTCCGCACTAATTGAATCGAGTCAATCGTCCTGGGGATGTTTTACGCGCCAGAAGCCTCAATATTTCCATCTCGACGATGCGTGTCGGCAGTCCGGGTAACCCGGGTTGGACCTGAAGTGTGGCTTTGGGATGATTGCTTCACTTCAGACGCCAACGGGGAACGAATAATTTCTAATTCAACTGGAATCTTCTGTTGCAGTTGGTGTGGGTGGGGGGGGAGTTGCCGTGGATGTGGGTGGTTGTGTTGATGTCGGTGTGTTTGTGGGAGGCGGAGTGAGTGTTTGCGTGGGCGTTTCTGTGTCCAGGAGAAAGGGCGTGATATTCAGTGTGGCGGAAGGCCCGGGTGTGAAGCTGGGTGTGTAACTGGGCGGCACGAAACCGGTATTGGTGATCGTAGGGGTTTGTGTGATGGTTGCGGTTTCGAGGGATATGAACGGCGTGTGCTCACCCGGTGTGTCTGAAAGTTGAACGACAGTCGGGGTTTGCGAGGGCGTCAAACGACCAGGCGCCTGCCGGATTGCCGTCCATCCTGCACAGTAGCAAGGAATCGTCGTCAGCGTGATGGCGATCAGCAAAGCGTAGCGTCTTTTGCGAGAATCCTGCAATATCGTTGCAATATGCTCCATGGCGGTTCGATCATACCAAGGATGCCCCCGGGCAGCAAGTTTCATTGGTTTCCAAGCTTTTGGGGAGTATAAATCGTTGTACGGCGACCGATCTCGGTGCGGATTTCATTTGGGGGTTTCTAATCTGATTGTGTTCCCTCGTTTACTATTAATTCGCGCGATGCGTACCCTTGTTAGATAGGATGCCGTGATCTCGATTGTGTACCCCTTTGGGCTGGCATATAATCGCATCACGATTATTATTAAGGGATTTGGGGAGATACATTGTGAGTTTACCGACGGTTCGTCCCAGTCTTGGGGATCACTTGTTGCGGATCAGCCGAGTAGTTGAGGAATTGCGTGTTAAACTCGAACGTTTCCGGGAAACATTGCAGCGCGCGCAACTTGATTTACCCATCGGCGTACTCGATAAATTACGCCAGATTGCCAGTACGCTGGTGGAATTGCAGCAGGAGGCGGATGCACACGAACAAGAACATCGCAATCTTCAAGCCTTGTCGGAAATCGGACAGGTTGTA
Source organism: Anaerolineales bacterium (assembly GCA_034430425.1). Lineage (GTDB taxonomy): Bacteria > Chloroflexota > Anaerolineae > Anaerolineales > E44-bin32 > WVZH01. Next base: position 8,853 of record DAOUEK010000062.1, read on the forward strand.
AATTCCTCCCTGGAGTTACAAACCGTGCTGAACGAGGTGATGGATACCATCATTCATCTCACCGGGGCAGAGCGTGCTTTTCTCATGATGCGTGATAACGGCGGCGGGGAAATGGAAACACTCGTGGCGCGCAACTGGGAACGAATGTCGCTGGACGAAGGAGAGATCCAAATCAGTGACACGATAGTTGAACAGGTTATCAATGGCGGTGATGCTGTGTTAACCACAAACGCGCAAACCGATCCGCGTTTCGGGAAACAGGATAGTATCGTTTCCTACGCGCTGCGCTCAATACTCTGTGTGCCGCTGGAAATCAAGGGAAAGCTCATCGGCGTCATCTACGCCGATAATCGTGCTCGAGAAGGGTTGTTCAAGGAAAATGAATGCAAGCTGTTGTTGGATTTTGCCAATCAAGCAGCCGTTGCGCTTGAGAATGCTCGCCTTTTCAATTCGGTCAAACGCAGTTTGGACGAGGTGTCGGAACTTAAGAATCTGATGGAAGATGTGTTCAACTCGATTGTAAGTGGTGTGCTCACTTCCGACAGCGAGGACCTGATCACCTTATGCAATCGCGCGGCAGAAAATATACTGGCCACAACAAAGCAGGTGCTTCTGGGGACATCCTTGCGGCAGCAATTGAAACCCCTTTCCGAGGATCTTCCCACGAAGATCGATCAGGTCGAGAAAGAGGATAAGCGTTTTCGCGGGCTGGAAGTCCAGACGGAGATCAGCGATCGCGGAAAAGTGGATCTGAGTCTTAATCTATCTCCCCTGAAAACAGCCGAAGACACCACTCGAGGGGTCGCAATTGTAGTGGATGATCTAACCGAGAAGCGGCGCCTGGAAGGGCAGAGGCGGCTGTTTGAACGCATGGTCTCGCCTGCGGTGATCGATCAACTCGATCCGGATGCACTTCAGCTTGGAGGCCAGAGGGCACAAATCACAACGTTTTTCGCCGATATCCGTGGTTTTACCGCTTTCAGTGAAAAGAAGGAACCAGAAAAGCTGGTGGCTGTTTTGAACCAGTATTTGGCTGCAGCCGCAGAAGTGATACTGTGTGAGGAAGGCACGATTGACAAGTTCCTCGGCGATGCGGTCATGGCCTGGTTCAACGCCCCGATTCCCCAGAAGGACCATGCCCTGCGCGCCGTGCGTGCGGCGATTGCTTTGAAATCATCGGTAATAGCGCTGCATCAAGAACTGCCTGGTGAAATGCAGCTTTCATTTGGGATAGGCATTCATGGCGGAGAAGCCTTGCTCGGGCTTGTAGGGACACAGCGGCGCGTGGAATACACGGCGATCGGCGATTGTGTGAATACGGCCAAGCGTCTTCAGGAAAACGCCACAGCCGGACAGATCCTCATCAGCCAGGAGACTGCAAAGCCCATTCTCAAGTCGATTGAAGTCGTTGCAGTTGCGCCTGTTGTGGCGGAAGGCAAGACCCATCCCATTGAAGTCTACGAAGTGGTCGGCCTGGTTTCGTCCAGCAAGTTCTCATAGGCGAAGATAGCCGGTGTGCCTCCGGTGTGCCAAAACAGAATGGTCTCGCCGCTGGGAAATTCGCCGCTGCGGATGAGATCGATCATCCCGCCTGCCGCTCGCCCGGTATACACGGGGTCCAGCAATATCCCTTCCGTACGCGCGAAGGTTTTCATCGTTTGACGTTCGAGTTCGCTGACTATGCTATAACCCTCGCCGAGATAATCATCCCAAACATCGACATCTTCCACTTCGACCTGCAGGGGCTTTCCCAATAATTCGCCGATTTGCATGGCAAGTTCTGCGATCTTTTTCTTTAGCGGCGCTGCTTTTGGGTCGACACTGATGCCGGTGATCAGAACTGGGTTGTGCATCAGCCTGGCTCCGACGATCAAGCCGGCCTGTGTACCGCCAGAAGATGAGGCCAGCACGATGCGGTCAACAGGGATATTTTGCGCCAGGAATTCCTGCATCGCTGCGGCGTAGGCGCATGCCCCCAGCGGGTTGGAGCCTCCATAGGGGATGAGATAAGGGCGTCGATCATCGGATCGAGCAGATTCGAAGGTTTGTCGCAGAACCACCTCGGGATCATCATCCTCAGTCCACACAATATCGACATTCAGCAGTCGATCCAGCAACAGATTGCCGGTATATATTATTTGTGGGCTGCCTGTTAGAACCAGGATGCAGTCGAGCCCGAAACGTGCTGCCGCGGCCGCGGTCTGGCGGCAATGGTTCGATTGCGCTGCCCCGCGCGTGATCAGCGTGCGGGCGCCTTGTGCTTGTGCATCGGCGACGAGGAACTCAAGTTTGCGAGTCTTGTTGCCGCCAAAGGCAAGCCCGGTCTCATCGTCGCGTTTGATCCACAATGTCGGGCCGCCCAGAGCAGCACTCAGGCGTGGCAAGGGTTCCACCGGTGTCGGCAAATGCGCGATGTTTACGCGGGGGAGGGATTGAGTCTCCATATGTTGTACCCTTCCTGTGGTTATCGATTTCACATCATAATAGAACCGATGGTTAATCGGCGATGATTTGCTTTGTTTTACTTTTGCCGCGCATCCGCATCAGATCGAGTACCTTCGGTTTACCAACGGTGTAGATCCAATAAAGAAATGGTTTCGCAACGTAATCCCAGGCGCCCAGACTGCAGACGAAGCGGGCGCCGAAACCGGATTTGAAGCGGTACAATCCCCACAATGGATCCTCAGGATCAATGGTTTCAGGCGCACCCCAGAAATCATAAGTTTTACATCCGTGCTGCTTCGCCCAGCGAATCGCTTCCCATTGGAGGAGATAGTTGGGCATTTTCTGGCGGTGCTGATCGCGCGACATTCCGTACATGTAGAGTGCGGTATCCGCATATTTATAAACAATGAGGGCCGCTACGGGCGATTCGTTTACCTGGGCGATGAGCGGTTGTGCCAGACCAGCCTGGATGAAGCTTCCCCAGGCGTCGTGGTAGTAAGCAGAGTTGCGGATGGCGAATCCATCTCGAACGGATGTCTCTGCATACATGCGGTAGAGCAAATCGAAATCGTGGACGCCGCCCAGGCGCACGGAGACTTCTTGTCGGGAGGCGAGACGAATGTTGTAGCGCGTCTTTTGCTTCATCTCGGCGAGCAATCTGTCTTCCGATTTGGACAGGTCGAGTAAAAATGTATTTCGAAATTGGATTTGTTCGGCAGAAGCACACCAGCCACTTTCTTGGAGTGCATCCACGACATCCTGGCCGGAAGGATTCTCCACGGGTGTTAGATCTGCGTCTGCTTCGGTGGATGAAAGTCCAAGCCCCGGATCGATTTTTATAAAAAAAGCACCCGTGTCTGATGTGAAGTTGTGAAGATCCGCAAGCACTTGAGAACGAAGGGCTGATTCTGACCAGGTCAGCACGGGTCCGCGGGGGCAGTAGAGTATCGACAAGCGATTGCCTATGCCGGGCAGGGAAAGATTGCGCTGCAGGATCTGGGCAGCGGCGAGTGGTGAACCACGTTCATTGGTCCAGAGCAGGCGGTGTGCGTCCCAGCCGTATTTGCTTTTAAGTTCTCCCCATTCCCAGGATTGGAGTAAGTGTGCGTTTGGGAGGGAAGTGACCGCGGAGTTCCAATGGGCTCGATCGCTGATAATTACCGCTGGCATCGTTCTCTCTTATCCGATACGTCTGGCCATCCAGGTATGGTAAAGCCGATACAACAAAGGGATTTGTGGTCGATCCCAGGCGCTGATGGCGCGTTCGATGCTTCCTCCAAAACCTCGCTTGAAACGGTAGACACCCCATAGTCCATCGCTGCGATGTTGGAAATTGGCTTCAAGTGTTTCGAGATCTTCGTCGGGGACACCCCATAAATCGTACTGCGTACAACCGCGTTGCCGAGCCCAGCGAATCGCTTGCCATTGCAGCAAATATGTTGGCATGCGGTTTCGCTCTTGATCGGTCGAGGCGCCGTAGAAATACCAGGCACGGGTGCCGCGAGCGAATACCATGATCGCTGCGATGGGTTGTGAATCATATTCCGCCACGATGAGTTCACAAGCTCCGGAGGGATGAAAGAGGTCGTACGCTTGTCGATAATATGCGGCTACATGAACGCCGAATTCGTCACGAGCCGCAGTCTCCTGCATCATGCGTCCAAAGACATCCAGGTTTTTCCAGGGGCGTGTGATGACCCCCTTTCTGGATGCCAGCCGAATGTTGTAGCGCGTCTTTTGGTGCATGCGCGCCAGGATTTCATCCTCGTCGGCAACCAGATCGATCACGAATGTTGTCGCCGGCTGGATGGAATGCGGACTGAGATGGAATCCGTTTTCCTGCAGTTTCGTTTGAAGGTTTGGGTTGAAATTTTCGTCGGGTTCGATCTTGAGTGCGATCGAACGCTTTTGTTTACAAAGCGAATCCAACTCGGGAAGTAAGGCCGGCAGCCAATTGCCCAGTGGACCTTTGGGAATGTACGCCAGCGTGAATCCCAGCGGCAGGCGGCGAAAGAGGACCTGCGCGCCGCAGCCTTTTCCCTGGATCTGCGCCACGTCCCAGCCGTAGGCACTTTTTAACAAACCCCATTGCGGTGTTTGCAGTAAAGACGCCTCTGGCTGATGCTGGAGATAGGTTTCCCATTCCTCGGAAGTACATAGGGGTGACACGTCGGCATTATACCATTGTGGTGTCTTTGCGTACGATCTGGTTGGGGTTCGAGCAGCGCTTTGTCAGATTGAGATGGATATTATTTTGTCAGGTGAGCTTCATCATGAGTGGCGTATAACCTTGCGCCTTTACTGAGTATTTCAAACGTGATAAGCTAAGCTATCTCCAGTTTACTCGAATGAAAAAGCCCAAAAAGTCACCGTGGGCTGGTGTTGGGAGGAGAGAGCATCAATGCTCAAACCCTGGGTCTTCTTGGGTTTTTTATTGATTGTCGGTCTGGTCTTGCCCGGAGTTGCGATTTTCGCCAACTGGATTCTTGCACCGAAAAAACCCAACGCGATTAAAAAATCAACCTACGAATGTGGCATCGAAACCGTAGGGGAAACGTACGTTCAACTCAAAGGCCAGTATTACATCTTTGCGCTCATTTTTTTGGTTTTCGACATCGAAGCCGTTTTTCTATTTCCATGGGCGGTGGCTTACGAGAAGTTGAGTTTGTACATGGTCTTGGAGGGGGTACTCTTTATCTTTATTTTAACTGCCGGATTGGTGTATGCCTGGCGGAAAGGTGCCCTGGAGTGGTTCTAGATCCTTGGTGACCTAATGATGGCTGATGGGAGGACGGCATCGGCCATTTCGTTTTTTTTCGTGGGTTAAGTGACCCGGAATCATCTGCGCTATGGACAAGACACACAGGTTTTACAGCGTGGGAGTAAGCGATGCCATTTGACATCAACGATCCATTCGTCTGGTTTGGTGAGTGGTTTCGTGGATTGCTGCAAGGTTTTGGACTGGCGCCTGGTATGGTGGCGTTTGTCCAGAATTTACTTGGTGCGCTTGCGCTGGGCACCATTGTCCTGGTTGCCACCTTCTTTCTCATCTGGGCGGAACGCAAGATCGTTGCCCGTATACAAGACCGGCTGGGACCGAATCGCGTCGGACCTTATGGCATCTTTCAAACCTTTGCAGACGCACTCAAGCTGGTAACCAAAGAGCTGATAACCCCGATTGGCGCAGATATCATCCCCTACAATCTGGCGCCGCTGCTGACGGTCATGTCCGTTGTAGGCCTTTGGGCGGTCATTCCCCTGGCGCCTCATCTAACTGGCTCGGACATTAACGTCGGTGTGCTCTACGTGGTATCGATCGGTGCGGTGGGCACGCTGGGGATCATGCTGGCTGGTATGTCGTCCAACAACAAGTACGCCTTGTTGGGTGCTTTCCGTACGGTTGCGCAAATGCTTTCCTATGCCATTCCCATGGTGCTGACCTTGCTCGTTCCGGTGCTGCTGAGCGGGTCGATGGGGATGGTCCAGATCACGGAAGCACAAGGTTCGATCTGGTTTGTGGCGTTGGCGCCGCTTGCTGCATTGATCTTCTTCATCAGTTCGATCGCAGAAGTGGGGCGTGCGCCGTTCGACTTGCTGGAAGCCGAATCGGAGATCGTGGCCGGATTTAATATCGAATATTCCGGATTGCGCTTCGGTATGTTTTTTGTCGCTGAATTCTTGCATGCTTTTACCATCTCTGCACTAACGGCAACCTTGTTCTTGGGTGGCTGGCATGGACCGGGCGCCGGCGATTATCCATTACTCGGATTGCTGTATTTCTTCATCAAAACCGCAGTGGTTTATTTCATCGTTATCTGGATTCGTGGTTCGTTCCCGCGTATCCGCATCGATCAAATGAACAGCCTCAATTGGAAATTCTTTACACCGCTGGCTTTGGCGGGGCTTGTGATTACAGCCGTCGCTGAAAAACTGTCTACGGAATATTCACTCAATCGGATTTTGATGCATTTGGGAAGCAGTGCCCTGCTGTTTGTGATCGTTTTTGCCATATTGGGAAATTACGCACGCGCCAGAAGGCGCGAGTTGAAAGATCTGGCGATTCGCGGATCCGAGGTTTCGGCCGTCGAGTCCCAAGCATGAGAGTGAAGACTTTATGACATCCGTGCAACTGGTTTTTCTACTTACTGCGGCAATTACGTTGTGCGCAGCATTAATGGTGGTTCTCAGCAAACGTCTGGTGCACGCTGCTTTGTGGCTCATCCTCGTTTTGGCCGGTATTGCCGTATTGTACGTTCTTCTAAATGCGGGTTTCCTCGCAGTGGTGCAAGTTGCCATATACATCGACGCCATTGCCATCCTTATTATTATCGTCGTTATGCTGACACAGCGCGCCATGGGGGAAACAAGCATACAGGTAAATCGCAATTGGTGGCTGGCCGCGTTGACGTCCATCGTGCTCTTCGTGGGATTAGTGGCACTTTTCAATCAAATTCCTTTTCTGCAGTCTGAGGCGCCAGCGCTCGATGTGGACGCAGAGGTTTTGCTCGATGATCTTGGGGTTTCACTCGTCGATGTCGATCGGTACATACTGCCTTTTGAAGTCGCGTCCGTTTTACTGCTCGCCGCACTGGTCGGTTCGATCATGATCGCCTGGCCGCGTGGCTCTGCATTTGAAGAGGAACGTGAGGCATGATCCCGTTGTCCTGGTACATCATTTTCGCTGCAGTTCTATTTTGCATTGGCTTATACGGGGCACTTGCACGCCGAAATGCGCTTGCGATTTTAATGGGCATCGAATTGATGCTGAATGCGGCGAATGTCAACCTCGTCGCCTTTTGGCGCTACGGGACATTCGCCATCCGTGGTCAGGTTTTTGCGTTGATCGTTTTTGCCGTTGCAGCGGCTGAAGCGGCAGTCGGCCTGGCGTTGATCATCTCGATCTATCGACGGCGTACAACGATCGCCGTAGACGAAATCAACATGTTGAAGTGGTAGGCGGAATTTAATGCAACCAGAACTCCTGACGTGGCTTATCCCGCTCCCACCGATCCTGGCTTTCTTCCTGATCGTATTGTGGGCCAATCGGAACAATCGCCTCAGCCACACACTCGCTGTGGGTGCCATGTTGCTTTCGTGGGGAATGGCGATGGTCGTGTTTTGGATGGCGATCACCAGCGATGATCTCGGCCACAATCCCTTTGCGGATGCGATCGCGTGGCTGCAAACCGGGGAGAAGACCTTAAATATCGGGGTGTTGATCGACCCGCTTGGCGCGGTGTCGCTCTTTTTCGTCGCCTGGACCTGACTTGCAATTTTCATCTACAGTATTGGGTACCACAACTATGGCAAACAACGCGATCCGCAGGATCGCGCCGGTCTGCCGCCGAACGCTGGCGGTGTCGAACCGATGTACGCCCGCTTTTTTGCCTTTATCTCGCTCTTTGCCTTCGGAATGTTGACCCTGGTGATCTCCGACAACCTGCTGCTCTTGTTTATCGGTTGGGAGATCATGGGACTTTGCTCGTACCTGCTGATTGGTTTCTGGTATGGAAAAGATTCGGCCAAGCGAGCGATGATCAAGGCTTTTATCACGACCCGCGTCGGTGATGTTTTCATGCTGCTCGGTTTAGTGTACCTCTACTCCGAGGCGGGAACACTCAACTTCCGGGACATTCTTTTTAATGAAGAAATGCTGCACACATTGGCCACGACCCCTTCCGCGATCGCCGGGTTATCGACGGCCGGGTTGATCGGTCTGCTGCTGTTCATGGGCACCATTGGAAAGTCCGCCCAGTGGCCGCTGCACGTCTGGCTGCCGGATGCCATGGAAGGCCCCACACCGGTTTCTGCCATGATCCATGCGGCGACGATGGTGTCGGCTGGCGTGTATCTGATCCTGCGCTTCTTCCCGCTGCTGACCGCCGGCTGGCACGAAGGCCAGGCGCTGACGCCGGCATTAACAGTCGTTGCATTTATCGGTGCCTTCACCGCACTGTTCGCGGCCACGATCGCCGTGGCACAAAACGACATCAAACGCGTTTTGGCCTATTCTACGATCTCTCAATTGGGTTACATGGTGGCAGCGGTGGGGATCGGCGCTTTCGTGGCGGGTGCTTTTCATCTGATTACACATGCATTTTTCAAGGCGCTGCTGTTCTTGGGCTCCGGTTCGGTGATCCACGGCATGGAACATGGTGCACGTTCTTCCGGTGAGCACGTCGATGCACAGGACATGTTCAACATGGGGGGCTTGCGGACGAAAATGCCGCGCACATTCTGGACGTTCCTGATCGGTGGTTTTGCACTCTCCGGTTTTCCCGTACTCACGGCGGGTTTCTGGTCGAAAGATGAAATCCTGGCCGATGCCTTCGCCAACGGATACCAGGTGATTTTCATCGTACTGGCATTGGCGGCGTTCCTCACTGCTTTCTACACCATGCGCCAGATCACACTCGCTTTCCTGGGAAAACCGCGTGCACCGGCCGCCGAACAGGCGCATGAATCGGTGTGGTCGATGACGGCACCTTTGATCATCCTGGCGGTTTTTGCTCTTGCGGCGGGGTGGGTGGGAATTCCGGAGCAATTCCCCCTTCTCGGTGGTGTGCTGCCGAACTGGTTCCACGATTTCGTAGGAGGCACCCTGATGGAGCACCCCCGCGCGATGCCCTTTAGCGCTGTTCCTTTACTCACCTCGGTGGGAGTCGCGCTGGGAGGATTGTTCCTGGGGTGGTTGGTTTATCGGCGCGTACCTTCCGGTGAGGTGGATCCGCTGGCTCGGCTGCTGGGCCCGATCTACCGTTTGCTGCAGAACAAATACTACTTCGATGAAATCTACGATTTTCTCTTCATACGACCGGCCTACTGGTTTGCAGAGACGTTTGTCTACCGCTGGCTCGACCGCGGCCTGATCGATGGCATCCTGCATGCAGTAGGACGAACCGCGCTGCGTATCGGGTCGTTCCTGCGCAATGCGATCGATTTACCCATTGTCAATGGCTTTGGGGATGCGGTTGGAGGAGGGGTTAAACGCGCCGGGGATCGTTTTCGGGTGATCCAGACCGGGCGCGTACAGGAATACCTCATTGTTGGTTTGCTGTTTACAGGTTTGTTGCTTTCTTATGTGATTTTTTTCCAGCCATAATTCGGGAGACGACCCGGGATGGATTTCATTCAAGACCATTTGTTATCACTGATCCTCTTCTCACCCACAATCGCGGCGATGTTGGTTTTCCTTCTACCGCGTGGGCGGGTGAAGTTGATCCGCTGGGCGGCGACTCTTGCCAGCCTGGTACCGTTGGGGTTGGCCGTCTGGCTGTGGTCTGCTTATGATTCTTCGGCGTCGGGCTTTCAGTTCGTCGAACGCGCCGTGTGGTATGAAGCGATTGGATCGAGTTACTTTTTGGGTGCAGATGGTATTTCTGTGTCGATGGTGCTGCTCACCACGCTGCTCACACCACTTTCCTTGTTGATCTCTTGGAATATCAACGATCGAGTGCGGACGTTCATGGCGCTTTTTCTGCTCCTGGAAACGGGCATGTTGGGCGTGTTCCTCTCGCTCGATTTGCTGCTTTTCTTCGTATTCTGGGAGGTGGGCCTGATCCCGATGTATTTCTTGATCAACCAGTGGGGCAGCACCAATCGGGAATATGCTTCTTTCAAATTCCTGATTTACACCATGGCCGGGTCGCTCGGTTTACTGCTGGCAATCCAGTTGATCGGTGTGACGGCCGGCACCTTCGATCTGCTCGAGATCACCACCAAATGGACAGCGCTCGATCAACCATTGCAGCTGCTGGGCTTGCCCATCTCGCTTTCCACGAGCACGGTCAAGACCATCGCCTTCTGGGCTTTCGTGATCGCCTTTGCCATCAAGGTCCCGATTTGGCCGTTCCATACCTGGCTTCCGGATGCGCATACGGAAGCACCCACCGGAGGCTCGATGATCCTGGCAGGCGTACTGCTCAAATTGGGTGCCTATGGTTTCCTGCGCCTGGTGCTGCCGCTGTATCCCGTAGAAGCGAAACAGTTTGCCGGCGTTTTGGGATTGCTGGCCACGTTGGCGATTGTTCTCGGTGCATTCGCTTCCTGGGGGCAGAACGATTTCAAACGTCTGGTAGCGTATTCGTCGGTCAACCACATGGGTTTCGTTGTGTTGGGGATCGCCGCCGCAGCTTTTGTGCAGGATGGAAACCGGGATGCCGTGATCGCCCTCGACGGTGCGGTCCTGCAGATGTTCAATCACGGTCTCTCGGCAGCCGGGATGTTCCTGCTCGTGGGCGTGATTTATGAACGAACGCACTCGCGCGATTTGGATTCGTACGGCGGATTGTTCCCGCTGGCGCCGATTTACGGAGGGATATTAATTTTTACGGCCATGGCATCTTTGGGCTTGCCCGGGCTGAACGGTTTCGTATCAGAGTTCCTCGTCGTGCGAGGCAGCTGGCCGATTCTAACTTTATTCACCGCCATCTCGATGATCGGCTTGTTAATCACAGGGGCTTACATTCTCAAGGCGATCATGAAAGTGCTGCATGGTCCACTGAACGAGAAGTGGGTCGGTCATCCGCTCGAAATCAACCGTCGAGAAATCCTGGCCATCGCGCCGCTGATGGCGTTGATGCTGTGGATCGGTGTGTGGCCGGGGTGGATCCTGCGCGTGATCAACGATACGATCCTGCATTTATTTGGGTGAGCGAGGATGTAGCAATGGTCGGATATGAGAGCCTTCGTGTTCGGAAACGCTTTCAGAGCGTAGCCTTTCACTCGTGGGAGCCAGAGAGTAGGATATGAATTTTCCAATCCTGAGTGTAATCAGCTTCATTCCCATCGGAACGGCGTTGATTCTGTTCCTGCTTCCTGGCGACCGCAAGAATCTTATCCGTTGGGTTGCGCTGGCAGCGGCGTTTGCTTGTTTCTCGCTTTCTGTGCTGGCGTATTTCTCGTACGATCAGGATATTGGCGGGTATCAATTTAAGGAAGGTCCGTACCCATGGGTGGGGGCGCTTGGTATTTCCTATCACGTTGGCGTGGATGGGATGAACCTGCCGCTTGTGCTGCTAACCGGTGTGGTGATTTTCACCGGTGTGTTGATCTCATGGGGAGTCGACGATCGGCCGCGCGAGTTCTTTGCCTTTCTCTTCATATTGGCCACGGGCGTGTTTGGCGTCTTTATCTCCCTCGATCTCTTCCAGTTGTTTTTCTTCTATGAGATTGCCGTCTTTCCAATGTATTTGTTGATCGCCATCTGGGGCTGGAAAGTAACCCGTGAATACGCAGCGATGAAGCTCACGCTCTACCTTTTCATCGGTTCGGTGATCGCCCTCGTCGGCGCGCTGGCAATGTATTTCGCCGCCGACATGCAGACCTTCGATATGATCGCACTGCAGGATGCCGGTTTCTCGACGGCCTTCCAGCGTTTCTGGTTCCCGTTTGTATTCTTTGGGTTCGCCGTGTTGGGTGGCATCTTCCCGGTTCACAATTGGTCTCCGGATGGGCACGTCGCGGCGCCAACGGCTGTTTCGATGTTCCACGCCGGGGTGTTGATGAAATTGGGCGCATTTGCCGCCCTGCGTGTGGGCATCGTGCTCATGCCGGAAGGCGCCAGGATGTGGGCTCCGTTGATACTCATTCTCGCAACGGTCAACGTCGTCTACGGCGCCTTTATCGCCATGGTGCAGCGTGATTTCAAATACGTCATCGGCTTTTCATCTGTTTCCCACATGGGTCTGGTGATGCTGGGATTCGCCACGCTTAATTTGAAAGGTCTTACGGGTGCCGGACTGCAGATGTTTTCCCACGGGGTGATGACGGCCCTCTTCTTTGCCGTCGTCGGCATGGTCTACGACCGCGCCCATACGCGGGAGATCCCCAAGCTGGGTGGCTTTTCGAAGGTGATGCCACTGGTTGCAGTCGCCTTCATCGTGGGTGGTCTGGTGTCCATGGGGATGCCGGGTTTTTCCGGTTTCATCGCCGAATTTCCGATCTTTATGGGCCTGTGGGAACGGCAGCCGATTGTCGCCATCATCGCCGCTCTGGGCATCGTCATCACGGCCTCCTACATCGTGCGTATCATTGGTCGCGTCTTCTTCGGTGAGATACCGGAAGAGTTCGATGGTCACATATCCAGTATCAACAACTTCGATCGGATTGCCCTTGTCTTGTTGGCCGGGATATTGATCCTTATCGGAGTCTACCCTTCTGTGATGGCGCCGCTGATTGAATCGGGCGCAAATGCCGTCCTGGCGCTTTTGGGAGGTGCATAGGTGGCTTTTGCGAGTTTTGAATCCGGCCACATCCTCGTCGTTCTCCCCGAGATCATGCTCCTTGGCCTGGCCGGATTGGTTCTGCTTCTCGATTGCTTCTGGCGAGAAGAACATCGTCGAATGCTCGGCTGGGTCAGCGCAGGTGGCCTGTTGCTGACCCTCATTCTGGCGATCCTGCTCAGCCGACCTGAAACCGACGGGGATCCGATCTTGATATTTGGGGGCATGCTGCGCCATGATTGGCCCGGATTTACATTCAAGCTGCTTTTTCTTTTCGCTGCCGCCGTGACGAGTATGCTCAGTCTCGACATGGACGACCTGGCAAAACGCGGCGAGTACTTTGCCTTGCTGCTTGTGGCCGCGTTCGGTATGTGTTTGATGGCGGCGGCATCAGATTTGATCCTCTTACTGCTGGCAATTGAAACCACATCCATCCCGCTTTACATCCTGGCCGGTTTTATCAAGGCGGATAAGAAATCCACCGAAGCCGGGATCAAGTATTTCCTCTTTGGCGCACTGACTTCGGCGGTGATGCTCTACGGCTTCAGTCTTCTCTTTGGCTTCACCGGAGAGACCAATATCTACCGCTTGGCAGCTATGGCCCGGGTTGGTGGTTTTTCTCCCTGGATATTGCTCGGGACGGCGCTTCTGGTTTTGGTTGGATTTGGCTTCAAGGTGTCCGTCGTTCCTTTTCATTTCTGGAGCCCGGATGTTTACGAGGGCGCGCCGACTCCGATCACGGCGTTTATCTCCACGGCCTCGAAAGCGGCGGGTTTCGCGGTGCTGCTGCGGGTCATGCTGGTGACTTTCCCGGCCATCGCGTCGTACTGGACGACGATCCTTGCCATTTTGGCGGCAGCAACGATGACCATCGGTAACCTGCTTGCCATCCCACAAAAGAACATCAAGCGCCTGCTGGCCTACTCCTCGATTGCGCACGCCGGATATGCCTTGATCGGATTGGTGGCGTTAAGTAGTCTCGGCACAGCAAGCTCGGTTTTCTACTTGCTGGGTTATGTAGTAACCAACCTGGCGGCCTTTACGATCGTAATCCTGTTTGCGCAATCCGCAGGTTCAGAACAGATTACGGACTATGCCGGCTTGAGTCGAAGGTCACCCGGTTTAGCGCTGACACTCATGGTGGCACTGCTGTCTCTGGCCGGTATGCCGCCGCTGGTGGGTTTCGTAGCCAAGTTCTATGTCTTTGCCGCCGCAGTGCAAAGTGGCTGGATTTGGTTGGCGATCATTGGTGTGTTGAATGCCATTATCGGCCTGTATTACTACATGACCATTCTCAAAGTGGTTTATCTTTATCGTTCCGAAGATGAGCAGGTGTCGATCAATATTCCCAGACCTGCTGCCGTAACCCTGGTGTTTTGTACGCTGGCGATCATCGGAATCGGAACGATAAGCGGACCATGGTTGAATCTTGCAGTGGAAGCGGCGAAAGCGCTGTTCTAATCGGACAAGGATGCTCTGGTTTGACCCGAAAAATTGCTTGTGATAGAATTCTCGAATGATGGTCCAAAATGGCAATCCGCCTAGTAAAGCGCAAAACCATTTGGGATTCTCACCAGCACTTATCGGTGTATTGGGAAAAGTTGGATGCCTAACTCTCTTCCTAGTCATCATTCCAATCGTTTTTGGTTTATTACTCGATTTACATTTCAATACTCAGCCGATCATCACGATTGGTTTAATACTGATAAGTTTCCCTGTAACGATGTTCTTGATCTACCGTATAGTGTTGCACACTACCGCTGGTCTTAATCCGCCAGCTGAGGTTCAGGACTCTGAAGACGAGGAGGTCACTCGTGGAGGAAAGCCGTAAGTGGCGATGGGGCGTCAACCGCTGGTTTGTTTTCCTGTTTATCATCTTGGGAATATTCGCTGCGAAGATGTTTTCCCCGATCCTGCCCCACGTTCAACTGCCTGCTGAAAAGCTGGCCGGCCCAATAATACTCCCCATTATTGGTGAGCTTTACCTTACAAACACGATCGTTGCCACATTATTCGTCGATCTCCTATTGCTACTGTTGGTTATAAGCATCAACCGTGCAGTTCGCAGCGGTGAGCTTGTCTTCAAAGGGATTGCCGGAGCGGTTCAGACTGTGATGGAAGCACTTTACGGATTAGCAGAATCGACGGCGGGTAAGTGGGCCAAACAATTCTTCCCCTGGATGGCAACGATCATACTCATTGTGCTTCTGGCAAACTGGATGGAGTTAATCCCCGGTGTTGACAGTATAGGGTTGGTTCACAGTGCGGAACAAGAAGGCTATCCTATTCAGGAACTCGGGCATCTTGGAGATTTACCAGTCGTTACGATTGTGAAGGATGAAGCAGAAGCCGTCGTAGAGTCAACCAACGACTTATTTTCAATCGTTCCCTTTGTTCGGGTGGTGTCGACGGATTTGAATTTCACAGTGGCGCTGGCTTTGATCGTCGTTGTCATGGTGCAGGTCTTTGGTGTTCGTGCCCTGGGATTATCTTATTTCACGAAGTTTTTTAATGTAAAACCTATTTTCAGCAAGCCGATTTTTGGTGCTATCGACTTCGCTGTGGGTTTATTAGAGATCGTTAGTGAGATTTCGCGTATCATCTCGTTTTCTTTCCGTTTATTCGGTAATATCTTCGCCGGATCAATCTTGCTTTTCGTGATTGGAAGCCTGGTTCCGGTCTTTGCACAAACGATATTTCTTGGTCTGGAATTCGGTGTTGGTTTAATTCAGGCAATTGTATTCGGTATGCTAGCCTTGATCTTTATGGCGCAGGCGACCGCTGGACATGGAGATGAGGCCCACGAAGAGGCCTGATCTAGAAAATTCAAAAATTAAGGAGGGCATGACACATGGATTTTGAATCCGCCCGAATTCTTGGGAAACTCATTGGTGCTGGACTTGCTACCTTGGGTATGATCGGTGCCGGTCTCGGGATCGGTGTCGTGGGAAGTGGAGCTTTACAAGCGATGGGCCGCAATCCTGACGCTTCCGGCATGATCCAAACGAACATGGTTCTTGGTATCGCATTTGCAGAGGCCGTAGCGATTTACTCTTTGGTTGTCGCACTTCTTATCCTCTTCGTAGGATAGTGTTGCGGATGGATCGATCCATAGTAGGAGGATTCCCTTGGAAGCTCTAGGAATTAACCTCGGCTATTTGCTAGTCCAGGTATTGAATTTTTTAATCCTCTTCGTTGTGCTCCGAAAATGGGTTTTTATTCCCATTATTATTACACTGGAGCAAAGGCGCACCACAGTGGAGCAAGGATTACAGGATGCACAAGAGGCAGCAGAGGCTCGTGCTAATGCCGAGAAGCAAGCGCAAAAGATACTCGATGAGGCCCGACAGGAAGCTGCCAGACTCGTGCGTGAAGCCAGCAAGCAAGCTGGCGAAACCACACTCGAAATCAAAAGCCAGGCAGAACAGCAAGCCATGCAAATTCGTGAGGTTGCCCATGAGGAGAGTGAAGAGGCTAAAATCCGGGCGCTGAGCGATTTGCGCGGGCAGGTGGCAGCCCTGGCTATTGCAGCGGCCCAGAAAGTCATTGGGGAAACACTGGATGAAAAACGCCAACATGCCTTGATCGAGGAGTTCTTCAGCGGTGTGCGCAAAGGCAAAGTGGTCTTGCTTGAAGGTGAAAAGTTATCCGCTGCAAGTGCTGAAGTGACATCGGCGTTGCCGCTGACGAAAAAAGAAAAAGAGGCCGTCGAGAGCGAAGTGCTTGATAAAATTGGCGAGAAAGTTCCAGTCAAATTCAATGTAGAAACGGGCATCCTGGGCGGCTTGGTGATACGCGTAGGCGACAAGGTATTGGATGGTTCCGTCGCTGGCAAACTGGAAAGCCTGCGCCAATCCCTCGAATAATCTTCCCCGCAGGGTTATGATTGTGCTTCGGAGCAGCACAGCGTTTTAGCCTTGGGGTCTCCTGAATATGTATTTACATAAACTGCTTGATAAACTGGAAGGAATCAACCTCGGTGGTCAGCCGGATATCGAGATAAAGGCGCTGACCGCCGATTCGCGCACCGTCCAGGCAGGTGCTCTGTTCGTTGCCATGCGTGGGAGCGACAGCGATGGCCACGATTTTCTGTATGATGCGGCGGCACGAGGGGCGGCAGCTGCAGTTGGAGAGCGAGAGGACCCCGGGTTAGGAATTCCCTATTTTCGAGTTCCCGCTTCGCGCCTGGCATGGGCGCAGATCGCGGCCGCCTGGTATGGCCATCCCTCGACCAAACTTATCCTCATCGGGGTCACGGGTACGGATGGCAAGACGACAACCGCCAGTTTGATCTACGAGATTCTTCGCCATGCAGGTTACGCGGCCGGTCTGCTTACGACGGTCAATGTCGTCATCGGTTCGCAGACCTTGGAATCGGGATTGCATGTAACCACGCCGGATGCACTCGAGGTTCAGGATTATCTGGCGCAAATGGTATCAGCGGGAATAACACATTGCGTTCTGGAAGCGACTTCGCACGGGTTGGCTCAACAGCGCGTTGGGGCGTGCGAGTTCGATATCGCAGCCGTGACCAACATTACCCACGAGCACCTCGATTATCATGGCACCTATGAAGCATACCGGCAGGCAAAAGGCCGTTTATTCTCCCAGGGATTGTCCGGCGCGAAGAAGATTTTCGGCCCGGAAAAGACTGCGGTGCTGAACCACGACGATTCTTCGTATGCCTTCCTGCGGGAAACCACGAAGGTACGCCGACTGACCTATGGGTTAAGCCAGGATGCGGATATATACGCAAAAGACATCGAAAGCCGTTCCCAAGGACTTCGTTTTACGGTGTGTGGCACGGATTTCGAAGAGAAGATCAAAAGCAGGTTGATCGGGAGCTTCAACGTTCCCAATTGTTTGGCTGCTCTGGCGGTTGCTGTCAAAGCGCTGGACATCCCACCAGCGTTGGCCGCCGAGGGGATCGCCCAACTGCTCGCTGTCCCCGGGCGCATGCAGCGCATCGATCTGGGACAGTCCTTCACGGCCATCGTCGATTTCGCCCACACACCCAATGCTTTACTTCGAGCGCTGGAGACGGCGCGTGAGCTGACCTCGGGACAGGTGATTGCCGTGTTCGGCTCGGCCGGTCTGCGCGACCGTGAGAAACGGCGCATGATGGCGGAAGTCTCTGCCGAACTTGCCGATCTTACGATCCTGACCGCGGAGGACCCTCGTACGGAATCGTTGGATGACATTTTGGAGGAGATGGCGCAGGGGGCACGATCCAGGGGAGCTGTTGAGGGTGAGACTTTCTGGCGTGAGCCCGATCGCGCGGATGCGCTGCGATTCGCAGTGCGAAAAGCGCAGCCCGGCGATTTGGTCATCTCCTGCGGAAAGGGGCACGAGCAGTCGATGTGTTTCGGGGAAACGGAATATCCCTGGGATGATCGGTTGGCGATGCAGGTGGCTTTGGCAGAAATGTTGGGGATTGAAAGCCCTGCCATGCCGTATTTACCTACAAGCAAACAAGGATGAGAGGTCAAGCGAGGGCATACTATCGCCAGTTGTGCGGAGGGCTGCGATGCGTCGAAAAAGCTTCACAGCGTTCATCGTAATTATTTTGGCGGTTCTGGCCTGCAATTGGCCCGGATTTGGTGATACTCCAACTGCTGAAATTGTCCCTGAAACCAGTACGGCAACATCAACACCGCGAGAACCAAAGACACCATCCAGAACTGAACCAAACTCCACTCCTGAGGATTCCCTCGGTGAACCAAGAGGTATTTTTCGTGTGGCAATTCTGGTGGATGTGACCTCCGAGCCCGTCGATCGTGAGGCTGCCGAGGCTGTCTTGCGAGAATCTTCCCGGATTCTAAAGGAGCGGACAGGCTTCGTGTTTGAATTGATTGATTTCCGTGAAATGGAACCGTGTGGGACGATGAAAGAAATGGCGATCAATTACCTGGAAACGATCGCATCTGAGACTCCCCACGGTTTGGTGATTTACTCCTTTGGGGATCATGGCATAGCGCAGCATTATGGTGGATACTCGGTTTGGGTTAACGGACCAGTTGGTTACCACAATGAATTCGTTTCTCCGCTCGTTGGAGATGAATACGTCTATCTGGCGGTGATGCATTGGAGTCACCGTTTTGGCATTTGCGGGTACGGGGGTGGTGAGCAGGTTATCAGCGACGTTTCCATTGGCGGAGAATGCCGTAACCAGCCAGGGATACCCTGTGTGGAGAAGTATGGGTATTCCATGTGTTCCGCGCTGGTGGATGATCTCTACGCCTCAACGCCGACGTTCTTCACCGCCGCCGGAATCGTGCATGAATTCCTGCACCCCTTTGGTTTCGGCACAAGCGACGATCATTACGCAACGCCGTCTTGTAAAGAGATCATGGGCTGGACTGACGAGAATTGGTCGTTCTCGAGTGAGGAATCGCAATATTACCTCAATCAGTGTCCTCATCTCTTTGGCGTCTTCACGGCGGGGTACCAGCCCTAGCCGTCATTTCACATTAGTGAATCTCCTTTGGCGCAAAATCTTACTCGCCATAAGGGCAAAGTGCCACGCATCGCGAACAACGATGCAATGTGTGCTCGTCGAGGGCGGTGAGATTCATGAGCCGCGCCGCTGCTGATGGTTTTAACTGCCGCTGCCAGAAAAACCTAATTTTGGGCAGCATAGGAATGTACGCCGTGTGGCTCAAGCAGCGCATGATCTTCACTCGTTTCTCTTCCGGCGAGATCGCATTCACCGGGCAGGTGTCGATGCATATGCGGCAATCCGCTGGGCAAGGGGGCGAATCAATGTCGGGAAAACGAATCTCGGGCAAAGAAGCAGTGGTGAGCAAACCGCCCAGCATCAACCTTGCGCCGTAGTGAGCATGGAGCAGTAGTCCATTCCGCCCGATCGCGCCAATCTTCGTCGCTTCTGCCATTCGGATGAGGTTTAGAAATCCCGCTACGTCATGCTTTTGGTTGATCGCCATCGGTGCGCATCCAAATATAGGCAAAGCCTGCTCCCCATTTTCTTCCAGCAGTGTTGCAAAACGAACTGCGAGGGAATCCAGAAGGCGGTAGTGCAAGCTTTGCGTTCGGCAGACGAAATCCGGTGCGTGGTTCGGTGTTTGATATACAGCACGCGGCACTGGAATACCAAAACAAATCAAGCTGCGCACTTCTGGCAACAAGTCCCCGGGACGATAACCTGCGGGTTCATTGGCCAAGGTTGATGCAGGTCCAAAACCAATCACAGGTATGTTCTCATGCTCAGCGATTTCTTGTATTTGCCCGTGGATCATAGCGTACATCCCAGGTGCGTATTTACACGTGTTGAGATCTCGAGATCTCGGCCAACTTGCGGATCCGGTGTCTTATCGCGTTTGTGATAATGGAATACAGGCGGATCGCCCGGTTGGTAGTGGAGATCTCTGGCGATCTTCGCTGTTTCGTCTGCGGAGAGCAGGAAGTACTTCCCCTGGGCTTTGGCGTAGATCAGGCCTCGATCGTCGCGAATTTCCCCGCTGCCTTTCCAGTATTTTCCACAATCGTTTCCTGGGATGGCGACGGCCAGGTAACTATTTCCCGCGAGCATTGGTTTCAGAAAGCGCACGGAGAGCTCGCCGGTAACACACATGCGACCTGTCTGCAGGGCGATCGGCCAGCCTAAAAGTTCATCCAACAGGGCGCTGATCACTCCGCCATGAACGATGTTCTTGTATCCGGTGAGATTATTATTCGGTGTGAAGCGGGTGCACACCTGCCCGAAGTCGCCGGTGAAGAAGCGAACTTGCAAGCCGTGCTGATGGGCTTGGCCGCAGACATAGCAGCCGTCGTATGTGGGCAGGTAGCTGGGTTGAATTCGGTCGGTTGTTGGTTTCACTGTGTTTATTCCTTTTACATCGATCTTTATGGATGAAAAATCGTCATTTCGAGCTTTTATCTCTGTTCCTTATTCATACCTAACGTTCGGTATGTGTTAGTGATAAAAAAATATTGATTACGGCCGAAGTCCATCCACAAATACCTGGCGCAAGGTTCCCATGCGTCCGCTGTCGTTGTCGCTCAAACGCTTGAGCATACGGCAGCAAGTTGCCCGCATCATGCCCACGACATTGAGCGCCACCATTCGGGCTTCCAGATCGGAACGAATCTCACCAGCCGCTTGCCCCTTCTTCACAATGCTCTCGATGAAATTTGTTAATTCCTCGTAGACCTCCACCAGTGCGACGGCGAAGTCGGAATTGTCATCCAGGTCGGTGTCCGTGATCAGGCTGGCCATCACCAGACAGAGCGTAGGATTTTCGCTGACAACGCGTGTGTGATTGTCGAGCAGGGCGGAGATCCGATCCAGGGCGTTATCGGCCTTGACAACATCTCGTACCACGGCACGGTTCCAGTCGTGGCGAACCATGTTCACCACGGCGAAGAAAATGGCGTCTTTGCTTTCGAAATGGTGGTAAATCGCGCCTTTGGTCAGCTCGACGGATTCGGCCAGGTCGGCGATCGATGTGCCGTTGAAGCCCTTGCGAACGAAGAGCTCTGCGGCTGCCTGAATGATGCGCCGGCGGGTGCGTTCGCTCTGCAGCTGCTTCTGGGTTTTGCCCTCGATGCTTTCGGTCATCTCATTACTCATACTGAACGTACGGTATGTATACAATGTGATTATGGCATGAACCCGCGAATGTGTCAATACACATTGTGTTTTTTTTGGTCTTGTGACATCCTCAGAGAAGAGTGGAACTTTACAGAAAGAACGGCTTGTGTAAGAATCCGCGAAATCTCTAACTCATGCATTGGTTTGGATTATTCAAGTGGATTGCGATAAACCAGAATGACACCGTTGTTGGTAAACATCTATTCGCTCTTGGAGGTTCCTCGTGACAATCGGTGATGCGTTCGATGACTCCGTTGCCTACTACGATGCGTGGATCAAGATAGCCTTGCCCGACTATGATGCTATCTTCGCCGTCGCCGGGGATTTACTTCCTTTCGCCCTGGATCAACGCATCGATGTCTTGGACCTGGGAGCGGGTACGGGTCTCTTCTCCCAGCACATCCTGGAGAAATATCCCCGGGCCAGATTCACGTTGATCGACGTAGCGGAAGAAATGCTGGCGGTCGGGCGTCGGCGCTTCAAGGACAACATCGAGCAGTTCCAGTTCGTCGTGGACGACTACCGCAGGATGAACTTCACGGCGGAATTCGACCTGGCGGTTTCCAGCTTGTCCATTCATCACCTCAAGGACGCGGAGAAGCAGAACCTCTTCTACCATATCCATAATGCCTTGCGTGAAGGCGGGGTATTCATCAACGTCGATCAAGTGAGAGGGCCGACGGCGAATCTACAGGAATTGTATTGGTCGGATTGGCTGGCAAAAGTACGGGCGCGGGGGGCGGATGAGGATCAGATCCGCGAGAGCATCGCCCGCCGGGAAGCGTACGACCAGGACGCCCTGCTCATCGATCAATTGAATTGGCTTGCGGATGCAGGTTTTACGGACGTGGATTGTGTATATAAGAACTACTTCGTTGGTGTGTTTTACGGGCGGAGGTTAGCACATGAGCGGGGAAAGTGATTTAAAAACGTTACTGACAGATTTACAACCTGCGCTGCACGATCGCGCCTATGTTTTTTGTACACTCAGTAGGAAAGCGTACGAGCAGCTGCCCTTCGAGCCACTCGCTTTATTCTTCGAGGCGGAAGGTGTCAGTTTAATCATTCGCGAGGAGCAAGCCAGCGATCTTGATCTGGCCTATGACTCCATTTGGGCGTGCATCACGCTGACCGTACATTCATCGTTGACCGCGGTGGGTTTCCTGGCCGCGATCACGGACAAACTGGCGCAAGCGGGTATCAGCGTCAACCCGGTTTCAGCCTACTATCACGACCATCTATTCGTGCCTTGGGAGCGAAGAACACAGGCGATGGAAGCACTGCTTGAACTGTCCGATCGGTGTTGAGATGAGGACTTCGTTCATCCCGGGTGCTTTTACTGCATTGTCATGGCTCCTCGCCGCTTGTGGCTCATCCCCCGCGGTTGTTCCCGTCGACAGGTCAACCGCCATGCCGACTTCCACAACCTCGATCCCGGATACGAGTCCAACCGCCGCGTCGACTTTTGCATCAATTCCCGAATCAAGCAGCGAACCCTCCGGTTGGTGCGATACAACCAAGGAGTTGGACGATAATTTTCTAGTGATCGGCTACCTCCCGGAGTACCGTGATTTCGAACCCTCCTGGGGCAGCTGCCTGACGGATTTGATCTACTTCTCCGCGGAACCGGATGAGGATGGCAGATTGGACACCTGGCGAGTCAATCCCGAACGCCTGCGGGCCATGCGGGAGGTCAAGCAAACCTACGGCACTCGCCTGCATCTCTCCATCGGTGGCTATGATCGTTCCGAACACTTCATTGAAGTGATTGCGGACTGGCAGTCCCGGCGAAATTTCGTGGAAGACGTGGTGCAATTCTGCGAAGCGAACGATCTGGATGGCGTCGATTTTGATTGGGAATTCCCCGAAGGCGAATTCCAAACCCTTCGATATATCTCATTGATTTCGGAGGTGAGGCAGCGCGGATTGATCGTCAGCGTGGCGCTGTACCTTCACGAGGATATTGATTTCAGGGCTTTTGTCGACGTCGACCGTATACATATCATGTCCTACGACCACGGCAGCCGGCATTCTACCTTCGAACAGGCAGTTGCGGATCTGGCGCTGTTCGAGCAGGCGGGTTTTTCCGGGCAGCAGTTGGTGCTGGGAATCCCTTTCTACGGTCGGCGCACAACCCATCCGACCACCTCGTCCACATACGCCGAGATTATCGAGCTCTATAACCCTGGTGTGGGCATCGACGAAATTGAGGGCATCTATTTCAACGATGTCCTCACTGTGAAACACAAAACATGCTACGCCCATGAGAATGGGTATGGCGGTGTGATGATCTGGGAACTCGGCCAGGACAGCCCGGGTAGACGTTCGCTCCTGCGGGCAATCCATCAGGCCGTCACGATCGGTTGTGGTCCTTGATCTTCATCCAGAAAATGCGTGTAAAGCGATAAGCTTTGGAGATTTCCATATGTTCCCATTCATCAAAACCCTGCGTTCCATTTTCAACGCCAGATTGTTTGGTTTAATGCTTCTAAGTGCGGTATTGGGGATCATTGTTGTTATATTGGCAGTGGTCGCCATCAGCTGGGTTTCGGCGCACATGATCGAAATCGAAACCGAATGGTTGGACACGCTGGTCAGCGGCATGATCAGTGTCATTACCGGCATCAGCGGTTGGTTCATGCTGCCTGCGGTCGTTGTTTTGATCGCCGGCATGTTTCAGGAGATCGCCATCAGTCGCGTGGAAGCAAAGAGTTACCCACAAAACCAGCGCCAGGAGAAGCCGAAATTCTGGCCCGATACCTTGCATGACATTAAATTCGTCCTTTGGGCGTTGTTCCTGAACATCCTGGTTCTACCACTTCACTTGATCGTTATCGGCTTTTTGATCTCCGTTGCCATCAACAGTTATCTCACCGGACGCGAGTTCTTCGAGATGGCGGCGGGTTATCACATTGGAAAACCACAGGCGAGTAAACTCATCCGGCACAACCGGCGTGCGGTGTACATTGGGGGTTTCATGATCACCTTGATGGCAGCTGTACCATTGTTGAATTTGTTCGTACCCATCGTGGCCGTCGTCTGGATGGTTCATGTCTACCATCAAATCGATGCGAATCGCGGTAGTATCAAAGTAGACCAACCCGCACAATCATAAACATTCGTCATCACACGCAATCCTGGAGGAATCGATGCATCGAAATGTCCTCATCACGGGCGCCAATCGCGGCCTGGGCCTCGAGCTGACGAGAGTCTTGCTGCAGATCGGCCACCGAGTATTCGCCATCAACCGACGAGAAAGTGACGCGCTGCTCCAGCTGCGAGACGAGTTCGCAGATGGTTTACTGCTTTACTCGGCAGATGTTACCGACGAGTCGGCCATCGAGGACGTCATGCGGCGCATCTCCGAAGAATTCAACCGCATCGACCTGTTGATCAACAACGCCGCAGTGCACCTGGAACAATCGAAACCGGCGCTCGATCAGGTGGATTTCTCGGTGTATTTGCCGTCTTTCTCGATCAACGCCGTGGCGCCGCTGATCGTAGTAAAACACGCACTGCCCTTGCTGCGGCACGGGGATGGAAAACTGATCGCCAATATCTCTTCCGAAGCGGGAGGGATCGGGACGGCCTGGCGGAAAAGCGAGTATGCGTACTGCATGTCGAAAGCGGCGTTAAACATGGCCAGCCAACTGCTGCAGAATACGTTAAAAGAAGAAGGGATTAAGGTTTTAGCGCTGCATCCGGGATGGTTCAGCTCGGACATGGGTGGTTCGCAGGCACCCATCACGCCCCTGCAAGCCGCGCAGGACGTTGCCGATCAGCTGACCAAATCCTGGCCCCTGGATGGGCCGGTATACATCGACCCGCAAGGGAAGATGCTGGCTTGGTGACGACCGGGTTCTCGGACGTATCAATATCCCGCTTCTACAAAAGGAGAAGGACATGGGATCAACCAATCGTTCTCTACGTGATCGATTCCTGGATGGTGTGCGCGTTTTCAACAAATACATCTTCAACCATTTCACCTTGTTTGTCGCCCGAAGAGGGGTCGGACCGTTTTCGGTGGTGGTTCACCGAGGGCGGCGCAGCGGGCGGAGGTATCAAACCCCGGTGATGGCTTCTCATATCGGTGAAACGGTCATCGTGCCCTTGACGTACGGCACGCACGTCGATTGGTTGCAGAACATCCTGGCAGAAGGCGGCTGCGAGATCATCTGGAAGAAGCGCACTTCAAAAGCAATCGAACCGGAAGTGATTGATCTGGAATCTGCCGTGAAGGATTTACCCGCAAAGCGAAGCAATTTTTTCCAACGCTTTGATATCAATCGTTTCCTGCGCATGCGGCTTGAACCGTAGCCTGACGCAGAGATGCACGGGGTCTCTATTGGGGATCACGAGTGATACTATCATTGATTGCGCGATCGCCTTTCTGATCGAAGCAAGGCGGCCAGGGCAACACGGCTGACATTGTATCGCATAGCTGTGACGGCTAAATGTCCGCTTGCGGTCAGTGAAGAGTCTGACAGCCATCGGGAAACGAGTCTCTCGTGAAGTAGAGTGGATAGGTATTACATCGAAATCATATCTGTACTTGGAGGTGTCTATGTCTGATGAACTTGTATTATCAGCGCAAGGGCTGACAAAATCATACGGTCGTGTTCAGGCGCTGCGTGGAATTGACCTCGAAATCCGGCGCGGTGAAGTGCTGGGTTATCTTGGTCCCAACGGCGCCGGCAAAACAACGACCATTCGCTGTCTGCTGGATTTGATCCGACCGGACGGCGGAACACTGCGCGTGTTCGGAATGAACCCGCAGGAGAGATCCGTCGAGGTGCGGGCGCGCAGCGGCTATTTGCCTGGCGAACTGCAAATCGATCCCAATCGGACGGCGCGAGAGGCATTGCGCTATTTCAATGCGCTGCGCGGCAACAATGTGGATTGGGCCTATGTAAATGAACTCAGCGAACGTTTGCAGCTGGATCTCAAAACCACGATCAAGAATATGTCACACGGCAACAAACAGAAAATTGGGATCGTGCAGGCGCTGATGCACAAGCCGGATTTGCTGCTTCTGGATGAGCCCACATTGGGATTGGATCCGTTGATGCAGCGCGAAGTTCTGCGCCTGATTGGCGACGCCAAAGCGGAAGGAGCCTCGGTTTTCTTCTCCTCGCACATCATGAGCGAGGTAGAAGCCGTGGCGGATCGTGTCGCCATCATCCGCAAGGGTGTGGTCGTCGAGGAAGCAGAGCCCACATCCCTGATTAACCGGGCTTTTCGTCGCGCCAGCGTGCGTTTTAAACAGGCGGTCGATATCGAGCAGCTGGATAAAATACCTGGCGTACATGTACTCTCCAGAAATGATGGCACGAGCGTGCTGCTGCAGGTGGAGGGCGAGATGGAGAATTTGCTAAAAGCTTTAGCTGCCCTTCCGGTGATCGATCTCGAGACCGAACGTCCTTCATTGGAGGAAATCTTTCTGGCCTACTATGAAGACGAAGGACAGGAGGTTTAACATGATTACAGTATTTCGTTACACACTGCGACGCTACCGCGGCCAGATCATCGGTTGGGGCATTGGGCTGGCTTTACTAGGCCTCTTGCTGGTGTCGATGTTCGATACAATTGGTTCGCAGACAGATGCGCTGAATGAGTATCTATCCGTATTTCCGGAGGAGTTCACCGCCTTCTTTGGAGATTTTACCGATTTTGGAACACCGGAAGGTTTCGTGGGAGTCGAATTCTTCTCCTACATGCCGATTATTATTGGCATTTTCGCGGTGATGATCGGCAGCGGCATGCTGGTCAGTGATGAGGAGAACGGCACTCTCGATCTGATCCTGTCCTACCCCGTCAGTCGCACGGCACTTTATACTGGCCGTATGCTGGCTTTCATCGTTGCTTCGGTGATGATTCTTGGATTAGCCTGGGTAGGTCTGGCTGTACCAATGAGCTGGTCCTCCATGACAATCGACCTGGATGTACTGGCGCTGCCATTCGTGTCATTGCTGGCACAGATTATGATTTTCGGGGCAATATCTCTGTTGTTCAGCATGTTGCTGCCTTCAAGAGGTATGGCGGCAATGGCCGGCGGGCTATTATTGGTGGCGAGTTTTTTCATCACCGGCTTGGCGAAGATCAACGATACGTTGGAGACGGTAGCAAAGATTTCTCCGCTGAATTACTACCAGGCTCGTGAAGCCTTCGACGGCTTGAACGGCACCTGGATTGCGGGAATCCTTGGTGTTTCTCTGGTTTTCGTTATCCTGGCCTGGATGTTGTTCCGGCAGCGCGATATTCGCGTCGGTGGAGAGGGCGGCTGGCGTTTGTCGCTGCCGTCGTTACGGCGAGGAGCCAAAATCAAAGAAAGTGCGTGAGCAGCAACCACTCGTATTTTTGTCTGCGTGCACGGTGAGATTCCGAATGCGGGAACTCCCGTGCACGTTTCTCTTTTAATCATGTAGTACCCAGAAATTCATCTCGGTGTAATATTAACCCTATGAAAAACCAATTTATCCTCTCGCCGTATTTCCTGGATGAACCCCTGCCGCTATTGGAAGCCCTCGCCAGGCCAGGTTGGCAGGTTATGCAACTTGATTCACACAAAGGCGATCGACAAGCGCGTATGGCTGATCTTTACGAACCCCTGGCGGATAAGGTGGCCGAGATATTGCTGGACGGCAAGCGGCCGGTGTGCATCGCTGGGGATTGCTGTACTGCCATCGGTGTAACTGCTGGGATCCAGCGCGCCGGCCTCGATCCGATTTTGATCTGGTTCGATGCGCATGGTGATTTCAATACCTGGGAGACCTCCCCGAGTGGTTTCCTCGGTGGTATGCCGTTAGCCATGCTGGTGGGACGCGGCGAGCAGACGCTGCTTAATGCGCTGGGTATGAAAGCGATTCGTGAAGACCGGGTCATCCTCAGTGATGGGCGCGATCTGGATCCGGCCGAGGGGGAAGCGCTTATCGATTCGCAAGTAACGCATTTGACCGAGGTGGCACAGCTGATGGGCTACTCGCTGCCAGAGGCGCCGATTCACGTACACTTCGACGTGGATGTCATCGATTCCTCTGATGCTCCGGCGGTGAGTTATCCGGCGGCAAATGGCCCCAGCGCGGAGACGTTGAAAGACGTCTTTCATCATCTTGCCGGGACGGGAAGGATCAAAGCCGTTTCGCTGTCCTCGTGGAATCCGGAAATGGATCTCGATTTGCACATGCAAACGCTGTGTATGGGATTGCTGGAAGCCCTGGTTGAGGATTGACCGTTTACCCGGGATTTCGAATTCATATTTCGATACCATTTGTTCTCCCAGGCGCTGGGCTGTAGAATCTAAACCCGAGGCCGTTGCGTTTATCGAAAACAAAACTGCTTTTCGTCATTTCGAAACGGAAGCGTTTATTAAGGAGCATGGAAATGTCGGCAAGCGTTGTGGTGATCATCGTTGTTGGTGTTTTGATTGGTCTCTCCCTTGGAGTTGGCTATCTTTTCTCGAGTATCGTTCTCTACGGCAGGCGCCAACCGATCGTTAGTACTCCCGAGGATTATGGCCTCGATTATGAAGAAGTCGAATTCAAAGCCACAGATGGGATCCGCATCAAAGGATGGTTCATCCCCAGTGGAAATGGTCCATCCGATTCCGAACCCAAGGAAGTGATCATCCTCACGCATCCCATGACCTTCAACCGGCATGGATTCGTCGTGGGCAATCAAGGATTCCCGCCGATCGCCAGGACACCGGTCGATTTATTGAAGACCGCTGGTTCCCTGAACGCGGCCGGCTATCCGGTCTTGATGTTCGATTTTCGAAATCACGGCGAGAGTGATGGTGGTCTCAGCGGCGTGGGCTTGACCGAATACCAGGACATCATTGGTGCCATCGCCTACGTGAATAACCGCTGGCTTTCCGCGCCGGCCATCGGATTCGTAAGTTTCTGTATGGGGGCGAATGCAACCACCGTGGCCTTGAGTAAAGCAAAAAACCAATTGCACAATATAAAGTTCCTCATCGCCATTCAGCCGATTTCGGCGGAGGTGTTTATCCGTTCGTATTTGCGCAGCGTCTACACATCTCTCAGCTTGTACTTGCTTCCCATTATCGATCGCATCGCCCGCTGGCGTGGCGGCTTTCCTTTAAAGGCCATGTCGCCGCTGCAATACGCGCAGGATGTGGAGATCCCCACGCTGATTATCCAGGCGCGGGAGGACCCCTGGACCGAATCGACGGACACGCAGGCATATTATCAAGCCCTGGTGGGACCGAAAGAGCTGTGGTTGATCGACGGCATCCAGCGGCGGTTCGAGACCTACAATTACGTCGGTGAAAATCCCGAGCGGATCGTTGAGTTCATCCGGCAGCATTTTTCAGCGCGGTAGGAAAGCGGAGTTCTTAGCGGTTCCTGAGCGGGGAGGCGCATTGGATTTTAAAAGCACCAAAGTTGAATTTGCGAACAAGCTGGATGCGCAAGACGAGCTGGCAGCATTTCGCCACGAATTCCTCATCGCGGATCCCAATCTGATTTATCTGGACGGAAATTCACTCGGCCGGTTGCCCAAGCGAACCATCGATTTCATGCGCAGCTCCATCGAAGAGCAATGGGGCAAACGCCTGATCCGCATCTGGAACGATGGTTGGATGCAAACCCCCACGCAGTTGGGCGCCAGGATTGCCAGACTGGTAGGCGCTCAGGCGGACGAAATCGTCGTCACCGATGCGACGACCGTAAATCTCTTCAAATTGGCCCTGGCGGCCTTGCGTGCGAGTCCTCAGCGGCATCGGATTGTCAGCGATGTGCTCAATTTCCCTTCAGATCTGTATGTTCTTCAAGGCATCATCGATTTACTTGGCAGCAATCACGAACTTGCATTGATCCCATCTGCTGACGGAATCTCGATTGCTTCCCGGGATGTCGAGAACGTGATCGATGCGCAAACCGCGCTGGTTTGCCTGACACACGTAGCTTTCAAAAGCGCCTTCATGTACGACATGGCCCGGGTGACGGATGTGGCCCATCAGGCGGGTGCCTTTATGCTCTGGGATTTGAGCCATTCCGTCGGCGCTGTGCCCGTGGATCTCAATAAAGCTAAAGTCGATCTGGCTGTCGGCTGCACGTACAAGTACCTCAACGGTGGTCCAGGTTCCCCGGCGTTTCTCTACGTGCGCAAAGACCTGCAGACGCGGCTGAAGCCGCCTATCTGGGGTTGGCTGGCCGCGGATAATCCCTTTGCCTTCGAACCGGATTTTTCACCGGCATCCGACATATCTCGATACAAGGTGGGTGCACCGCCGATGCTTTCCATGAAGGCGGTTGAAGCCTCGATCGATGTGTTTTTCGAAGCCGGCATGGAACGGCTGCGAGCGAAGAGTGAAAGACAAACTTCGTATCTCATCTACCTGATGGATGAGTGGCTCGCCCCACTCGGTTTTACCCTGGGTACGCCTCGTCAAGCTGAACAACGCGGTTCGCACGTTTCAATCCGCCATGCTGAAGGCTACCGCATCTGCCGCGCCCTGATCGAATCTCCGCCTCCCGCAGTCAAAGTGATCCCGGATTTCCGCGAACCGGATAACATCCGATTGGGCATAACGCCGCTTTACACAACGTATACCGAAATCCATCGTGCGCTTGATCGTATACGTGAGATTGTAGCGCAGCGGGTATACAACCAGTTTTCGAATGAACGGCTGGGCGTGACGTAGCGGTTCCGGTCTTAATCCATGAAACGCTCTCGATTGGTCTACAGTGAGTAATTCCAGGGAGAAAGGAATGTATCACAGATCAACGCCTGTCGTCAGGTATCTTCACAGAAAGCATCGTCGAGGAAAGGCTGTCTTCGTTTGGGTGGCTGCATTTTTACTCCTGGCAGTTGTGGCATGTACCGGCGGGACTCCTTCGGCGGCAACGGATACCGAGCCGGCAAGCGAATCCTCGCCTGCCTCTCCGCTTTCGATCTTCGACAGCGGGGATACCGCCTATGGGTTCTTCCCCAGTTCCCCCGAGATCACAGCGCAAAGTCTGATGGCCACCATCGAAGCCATCGGCCAACATGGTGACATCATGCTGAACATGCCGCAGGTGCCCTGGGCGGATTTCATTGATAATCCGGAAGCCGAATCTCAAGCGATTGAAGATATGCGCGGCAGCATCGAACTGGCCCGCCAACATGGTTTGGAGATCATCTTTGTTATCGATCCTTTGCAGGCTTTCGATCGACGGGTCATTGCCACAATGCCGGATGAACTTGCCGGGGGAGATTTCTCGACGCCGGGAGTACGCAGTGACTTTATGAATTATGCAATGCGATTGGTGCGTGAATTTCATCCGCGTTATCTGGGCTTGGCCTCCGAGATCAATACCTATGCGGATGCCCGGCCGGAGGATTTTTCGAACTACGTTACGCTGTATCATGAAACATATGCAGCGAGTAAAGCCGAGGCGCCGGATACCCTGGTATTCGTCACCATTCAATGGGAAGATCTCAACAGCGTGGGTTTCTTTTCGGATTTTTCGCCGGGTGAGATCAAATGGGATATCGTCGATCAGTTCGAGCCGGATTTGGATGTCTATGCCATTTCCACCTATCCCTATTTCGCCTTCGAAGGCGCTGCGCAAATCCCTGAAGACTACTACTCCCCGCTGCTCTCACGTACCTCGAAGCCGCTGGCGATCGCGGAAGGGGGTTTTTATCGCAGGAGGTGGGTGCGTTTCACGGATCGCCACAGGACCAGATTGATTACCTGCATGCCATCGACGGCCAACTGGAAGAACGACTGGCGTTTTGGGTCTATCTGATCATCGACGATGTTAATATTAAGGCGTACGCGGATTTCCTGACGGAACACGGTTCGCCGGCAGAAGAGGAAACGTTGGCGCTTTTCGGCTATTTGGGACTGCGCACGAAAGACGACGAGCCCAAACCGGCGTTGGGAGTTTGGGATGGATTCCGAAGCGGTGAGTAGCCATCTTTTGGACGATACTCTGCCAGGTCGCAGGCAGAACCCAATGAAACTGCGGCATACAGACCTGCTCTGGCTGTTTGCGTATCCGCTTTACCAAATTATCGGAACTTTCCGCCATGAAGCCAGCCACGCCATTGCCGGGATTCTGCA
This sequence comes from Anaerolineales bacterium, assembly GCA_034430425.1. Taxonomy (GTDB): domain Bacteria; phylum Chloroflexota; class Anaerolineae; order Anaerolineales; family E44-bin32; genus WVZH01. Next base: position 41,206 of record DAOUEK010000062.1, read on the forward strand.
GGGCGCGAAGATTACAGAATTCGTCTTCTGGCCCTCCATACGTGAACAAGGGTTTTACTGGGGCTACGTTCGTAGTGTTGGAGAAACCAATTGGCTGTTTCTTGCCGCGCCGTATATCGTGGACTTGATAATATTTATTGTTTTTTTTGTAATATGCATGCGGGTCCGCTTTCGGAGGAAGTGGGTTTGGTTGAATCTGATTATCATCGGGATGATCTCTCCACTCGTGAACTCTCTGTATAACTACTGGGGGAGCGAGAATAGCAGCAACGATGTGGGTAGATTGTTTGCCGACCTTCCCCGGGAGGTCATCCACGGGTATTTCATGCTCACTCTCATTTTGTATCTCATTGGCATCTGGATCGTATTTCGGCGTTCGAGCGGTGTACGCATGCAGAGGATGGCAAATCGCCGGACATAAATTCAGATCCGGGTTTAATAATTCCTCCATATTTCCCACATATTCTATGCGAAGGATTGTGATAGATTTCTTGTGAGGGGTAATATAGATAATACAGATATGGAGGTTCGGAATGACTAGACGGCAATTGGTGGGACGTGTTCTCCTCGTGCTTCTTTTGGTGTTAATCCTCGCGGGAGCGGGATACGCCCTCTATCGACTCGGTTATGTAAATGGTGTCGCTGATGCGAATGATGGGCAAGTAAGATTTCCATGGTTATCCGGAGATTTCGATTTCCCTGAGGACGCATTGAGAAATCGACCGTGGGCTTCGTTTAATCAACGTGGAACAAGAATGTTCGACGTTGATGCACACATGCAATCTATACCCCATGCTTTCAATCAGTTCCCGATGACGGGCAGCGTCTTCAGCAGGCACTCGTTTTACACACCATTTTCAATCCTCTTCCGCTTCATTTGTTTAGGTTTCTTGATCTGGGCGGGGTACAAGGTCATCACGGCCATTTTTGGCGGAGCAGGTTGGAAGCTGTCCTTCGTGAAAACGTCGGAAGACAATGAACAAGTGGAAGCCAAAGAGACCAAAGGCAGCGCGAAAAAGAAAAGCTGATTTTCGTCGGTCGGATTTCATCTAAAGAAATCAGGCGAGTAAAGATACTTGGGAGTCAATCTCCCAAGTATTTATTTTCAAATGCTGGCAATACCGGACCTTAGGACCGCTTGCAGTGTGGCCTTTTGTCGGATAAAGTAGAATAGGGTATCGCCAGAGGGGAATACTTCCCAGTGGGTGCCAGTAATCGCTGAGAGGCCAATATGACCGAAAAGTCCGGAAACGACAATGAGAAGGTGTTTGCATTTCTTGATCTCGCCACATTTGATGACGGCGCATCGATCCGTGGGGGCTGTCTGGTAACCGACGGACAGACTCGACCGCTCGAATTTCGAGTCAGCGGGGCGATTCGCCCCACGAGTTTGCAGAAGATCCTCTATGGGGACACGTTGCATGAGTACATTTGCAACGAACTCGTTGGTTTGCCGATGATGAAAGCACTCGAATCCAAACCGGATTTGGTGCTGGTTCGTGATGCAGAGTTCCTCAAATTGCGGCCTGTGATGGATCTCCCCGTTTTGTGGGTGCGGGCAACAGTGGATGGACAGTATGTTCTCCAGGCATTACCCGGACACGATCAAGAGGCTGAAATAGGCCGGGATGTGCTGCCCAAGCGGCTGCGCGGACGCAACATCATGGAACCGTTTCTACGCATCCACACCGCTTTGGAAGAAGCCCACAGCCTAAAAGTCGGCGAACAATAGTAGAAGCCCCGTGCCGACGATACGATTATCTACCGGTCGAACTGTAACACCGATGCCACGTCCAAAGATCGCTGCGGTGCGTGATCCTGGCATCTCGCCGGTCATCATTACGGATTTTCCAATCGACGCGAATGTTCAAGTAAAAAGTGATCGCTCCGACAGCGGTCAAATGGTGACACTCACTTGTGATCTGCTGCTGGACTATTCGCATGTGCGTATGGAAAGCATGGATTTGCACGAGTATGAGGCGCGGTTAGCCGCCTTAGATTCACCCCGGAAGGTATCCGTTGATTTCGGGCATCCCAAACTGACGGGTAAAAAATACACTTCCCTGGAAAGATTCGAGATTATAGGTCCACCCCCGCTTCCGCGATCGTACAAACCCATTGTCGAGCGAAAAAAAATCATACCGAAAAGCGTGCCGGATATGATGGATCTGCTGCGGCCTACACTGGAAATGAGTGTGTTTCTCACCGAGGTCACTCCGCCGGTTTTACCTTATCCCCTGCGTGACGATCAGATGGAAGCGGTTTTTGCGTTGATCAATCGTGAGGCGCTCTTGCTGGCGGATGATGCCGGTATGGGGAAAACAGTCGCTGCGATAACTGCGCTCTCTGCGTTGTTCCAGCAGGGAGAAATCAGGCGCGCCTTAATCGCCTGTTCGAAAACAGGGCTGCGTCACTGGTCCGGACAGCTTATCACCTGGGCACCTTTCCTGACCTTTACGACCGTTCAAGGGAATCCCGATCAACGCGATATGGATTGGCAAACACCGGCGCATATCTATCTGGTGGACTATTCCACATTGGCGATCGACATCGCCGGCGGTTTGCTTGCCGGTGAAAACCTGAACTTCGATCTCCTTGTATTCGATGGATTACACATGATCCGCTTCCGAGAGCGAGACATGTTGGATGCATTAAAACGCGTTTCTGCGAAACGTCGATGGGGTTTGACGGGCGCATTGCCGAAGGATGAAGAAAGCTGGCTTTCTGTATTTACCTTCCTGACACCGGATGATTTGGAAGGCGCCAGGAAAAACACACTGCCTGAACTGCAAAGTCGATTCGAAAGCAACGTGCTGCGGCGAACGAAGCGGGAAATGGCGAAAGCCATGCCGCCGTATATCCGGCAGGAGATATGGCTCGATCTTCAAGAGCGACAGATGAAGGTGTATGAGAAATCGCTCGAGGAAGAGCGCAATCGCCTGGTCAAACTCGGCGGAGCGGTCACCCGCACGCACGTTATGTCGGCAGTGGAGCGCTTGAAGCGAGGCTGCAACTTCGCTCCGGAATTGCTGGATGGCGTAAAAGTTCGCGCCCTGGTTGATCTTGTGGATGAAGTTACTTCATCGGGCTCGAAAATCGTGGTCATTACCCAATTTCAGGAAGATGGTCTGGAAAACTTAATGCCGGTACTCGAAGCGTACGGCGCCTTGCGCATCGATCAGGCCACACCGGAAGATCAACGGGATGAAATGCTGAACGCATTTCGCCAACAGGTTCACTGGAATGTGCTGCTCGTTGAAGCAGGCGCTCGCCTGGATGGAAAAGGAGTAAAGGAAGCGACGTATGTCGTTCATTTCGATCACAGTTGGAATCCCGCAGTTCGCCGACGGCTGGAAAGGCGTCTGAATCCATCGATCGGTCCCAAGGTGCCGATAAACATCTATGAATTCTGGGTGGCAGATACGATTGAGGAACGCCTTTACGAAATACTGGCCGAACGCGGTTTGCTGCCACATCAGGTGCCTATGGAAACGCAGCCCGTTGAGTTGGAAGAACGCATCACCCTGGAGGACTGGCTGCAAGACATTTTCGAGGTTCCCGTTCACCCCACGCCGGCTTTTAAACTCAAGAAGCAGTTGGAAGAAGCCAAGAAGGAGCTGAAGAAGGAAGAAGATGAAGGTCGTCAGCCCCTTCCGGACACGGCGATGCTCAAGTCACATGTCGAATCCCTGCAGCCGGCAGGCATCATATCCGAAATCGGGCAGTTGTTGGGAGCGCTCGGGTATCCGGAGACGGTCGTGCTGGAGGGTTCTGACGAAGATTGCACCGATTTACTGGCCTGGCGGTCGGAGAAGAAGAAAGTCGAACGTGTGTTCGTGCGCTATATCCGTACGGAGAAAAATGTGGGCGTGGGAGAAGGCCGCAGCGTGCTCGATGCGATGGAATCCCAGAGTAACTGTGATTATGCCTATCTCATTGTGACAACTGATTTCACGCGTGCCTGTAAGGAACTGGCGGAGGAGTCGGGCGATCGCTTGTTGTTGATATCCGGAGGGGAGTTGCGGCGTCACTTACGCATCATGGGACATTTATAAGCGTATTTTGCATCGCCAGGAGATAAGCGGGTTCCAAGTTCCGTAGGGAGTTCGATGCCGTCCATCCTATTTGTTTGCTCCGCCAATCAGTGTTGCTCACAGATCGCAGGTTAAGACGATCCTGAATGTATTCGTTACCTCTAGATCTGGGTGACGGCTTTAAATTTGTTATAAATAGCCGTCACCATCACCTTAAGTATTCGACATGCATAATTGCGTACCCTAACATCTACCAAGTATCACGACAAAAGGTGGTCTGGTTACCTATGCCTGTCAGTGTCCTCAACGGTAGAGATTAGGGTAAAGTGTTTTATATGTCTCCAATAGAGACCGATAGGTCTTCTGCCTTGCGGGATTTGGGGTGATGGTTTTTCGTATCGCGGTCATAGCATCAGCGGCTGTTCTAAAATCACTATGAAGTTCAGCAGCTACGGCGGCGGCGGTGCCCGCGCCCAGAGCAGATGCCTCGGTCGAGGATGGCAGCAGGATGGGTTTACCGGTAATGTCCGCCAGGATATTTAACCAGAGGACGTTGGCTGTGCCACCGCCGATGGCGATCAGTTCGCGTACAAGTGCATGCAAGGTTTTCTCTATCGCTTCCAAAGCCAATGTCTTTTCGAAGGCGATGCCCTCCAGAACGGCGCGGTAAAGATGATGGCGTCCATGTGCCGAAGACAGGCCTACAAATGCCCCACGGGCGTTCATGTCCCAGTAGGGATTCATGACGCCGCTTAGATAGGGGATAAAGAAAAGGCCGTCCGATCCGGGCGGCAGGCGGCCGGCATCAGAATTCAGCTGCTGATAAATGGATGGATCGCTGGTAGGATCTAAACCCATGACGGATTTCAGAAGCCAATCCAGGGCAAATGTGCCTGCGCGCAGGCTGGACTCATAATAGTAGCCAGCATCCGAACAGCTGCATAGTGTGCGGAATGTGGAACCCGTTTTATATTTTCGATCATACACGCCGGCCACCACAGCTGTACCCAGATTTAAGTATGCCCGATCACTGTCTAAGGCGGCCACACCCAGACCGGCGGCCTGGCCGTCACCGCCGCCGGCAGCGATGGCGGTTCCGATAACCAATCCGGTGGCAGCCGCCGCCTCGGCAGAGACCTGGCCCAAAATAGTGCCTGGACAAACCGCCGCGGGCAGTTGTTCCGGAACCAGGGAGAGGGCGTCCAGAATCGGTTGAGACCATTCTTTGCGGGAAAGATCGAAGATCCCGAGGGGACAGGCGGAGGCCCAGCTGGTGCGGAACTCATTGGTCAGTTTCCAGACCAGATAGGTATGCACGTCGCAGATCATGGCGATTTTTTTGTAGCGTTTACTCTCCCGGTGTTTCATCCAGGCCAATCGGTACAATACCGGTGCATAATCGACCGGCTTCCCGGTGATCTTCAAGAGTCTCTTTTTCCCGAATCCCGAAGCGAATGGTTCAACCTCCTCCTTGCAGCGTTCGTCCAGCCAGATGATGGCAGGCCGTAACGGCTGCAGATCCCGGCCCAGCGGTACGAATGTCTCCCGTTGATTGGAAATGGCCAGGGCTTTGATCCGACGCGGATCAATCTGACGAGTAATCTCACACAAAGCCAGTTGGGCGGCTCGCCACCAATGGGCGGGATCCTGCTCATAGTGATTGGGTTGAGGGGAGGAAAGGGGAATGGGCTGGCTGGCCGCTGCCAGCACCTGCCCGCCTGGGTCCAGCGCCAGGGCTTTGGTGGCGGTTGTTGACGAATCCAGTCCGATGACCACAGGACTGTTGTTTTGCCAAGCGTTTTTTTTCATGTACTGGTTGTGATCATCGCTTTCATAACGCCGTCCCTGTAAGATGCCACCAGATCATATGCCTCCCCGGTGCGATCGAGCGGAAAACGGTGGGTTACCATATCGCTTATCGCCACTTCGTTGTTGGCGATGAGATCGATGGCTGACTGCGTGCAATTGGCCTGGCGGCGGATATTATAGATGGTGATTTCAGTCCTGCGTAAAACATGAATGGGGAAGGTAATTTCATCCATTTCTGGGATACCCACAATCACCAGCAGTCCGCCTGGTTTACACAATCGCACAGCCTGGGCCAGGGCAGGCGGATCGCCGGAGCACTCATAGATCACATCAAGGCCCAGCGGTTCGCGGGACAGGATCTCGTCAACCACATCGGACCTGTCTGGATTACCGGTCCAGACAGGCTTCAATCCGGCTGCCTTATCGAGTCGAGCGGGAATTTTATCCGTGGCAAAGATACGACCTGTCTTGCGCGCCCTCAGAACGTGGAAAACGGAAAGGCCTATCGGGCCGAGTCCCAGAATCCCGGCGCTCAATCCGGGCACCCCGATCGTACGATCTACTGCATACACGGCGATGGCCAAAGGTTCGGAAAGAGTAGCTTCCTCCGCGCTCATATGATCTGGTACGGGAAAGCAGCAGCGTTCGTCGATGACAACGTATTCGCAGAGGCAGCCGTTCAATTGACCGGGACAGCCAATAAACTTGAGTTCCCGGCAGGTGTTTTCCCGGCCGCTGAGGCACTGGTCGCAGCGGCCACAAAACACATTTGGATCGATCGCGATTCGGTCGCCCGGTGAAACCCGACTTACGGATTTGCCGGTTTGTTCCACTACACCAGCTGCCTCATGTCCGCCGAGGAAGGGGAATTCCACCACCTGATCGCCGATGCGTCCTTCCGTAAAGTAATGGATGTCCGAGCCGCACACGCCCACAGTGGTGATTCGGACCAGGACATCCGAATCACGGGTAATTTTCGGAGTAGGCATGTCGCGAATTTCAAAGCGTCGGATTCCGGTCAGCAGAGCTGCTTTCATGTCTTTCATTTCTCCTTAGTGGATGATGATCGATTATAGTATATGCCGTTGACAAGTTCCATCTGGTGCGAACCCGCTTTCGTGTCAGCGGGAAATTATCTATACTGACCTTATCAGGATCGAAGCTGATCGCAGTCTGGTGTCATTAATCCATGCGACGACGTTTTTAGCCATAATTTGTATTGCCTGGATAAAAGCGGGTAAAAAAACCATAGGAATTCGATGCCGTCCATCCTATTCGTTTGCTCCGCCAATCAGTGTCGCTCACCGATGGCGGAGGCGTTGTTTAAATCGATACTGGAAGAAGCCGGTGTGCTTTTAAATTGGCGGGTTGCATCGGCTGGAACTTGGGCATATGAAGGGGTTCAAGCGACATATCTGGCCAGACAGGTGATGCGAGAACGAGGCTTGGATATCGAAGGTCACCGTTCCCAACCCGTATCTGGAGAATTGCTGGCAGAATTCGACCTCGTGTTGGTGATGGAAGCGAGCCACCGGGATTATCTACAGGGTCATTTCCCACTGGTCAGTAATCGTGTACATCTTATCTCCGAGATTGATGACCGTGAAATCGATATCGCAGATCCTGTCACGGGGACTGCAGCGACCTATCGGGCGACTGTAAAACAGCTGTTGATATATTTCGAACTGGGTTTTAATCGCATCCTCGAATGGGTCGTAAAGCTGAGTTGAACACTTCTAGATCCCCGCGGCTCTGTTCGCTCCTGTCTGATGAACCTATTCACACTTGATAAAATCCAAGTATGATAGACTTTGGCACGGTCAAATAAATGATCGGAACTTGATGGATACGTACAAATGATTGATCGATCGAAGGTATATGATTCAGCGGTTCGTTCACAGCCGTTCTATGAGGAGCTGCAGGCACTCCTTCGCTACCGCGATCTCATCGGGCAGTTGATCGCGCGCAGCATCAAGGTGCGCTACAAACGCTCCTTTCTGGGCGTGGCCTGGACGATGATCAATCCGCTGCTCACTATGGGGGTTCTCACGCTGGTATTTGCCAACATCTTTCGCTTTCCGGGGCAGGATTACGCGCTGCATGTCCTTTCCGGTCTCTTACTCTGGAATTTATTCGCCCAATCGACGACAGCTGCGATGAACGACCTGGTTTGGAGTGGTGGATTGCTGGGCCGGATTTTCGTTCCCAAAGCGGTTTTCGCGGTTTCGGCTTTGGGGACCGGTTTGATTAACCTGGTGTTGGCGCTTGGTGCATATGCCATCATCGCCCTGGCGCTGGGTGCGAGATTACCGGTGACGATCCTGCTGCTGCCGCTGCCGATTCTACTCACCGGGCTGTTTACATTGGGCATTTCGCTCGCTGTTTCGACTGCGGCGATTTACTTCCCCGATACCATACCGATGTACGAGGTGCTGCTAACGGCATGGATGTATCTCACGCCGGTGATCTATCCGGTGGAGGTGCTGCCGGATGAATTGCATGCCGTTCTACGCTTCAATCCACTCTACCCATTGGTGACCAGTTTTCGAGATCTATTGATCGAAGGCCGTATCCCCAATGTGGGAACGCTGCTTTCAGCGGTCTTGGTTTCCCTGGGGATGCTGCTCTTGGGATGGTGGATATTCACCCGCAAGGCGCGCGAATATGCCTATCGAATCTGATCGGACAGTCTCGTCGAACGAATGGCATGATCCAGATCGCCCGGTGATCCTGACCGAGAATCTCAGCATTCGCTACCGGCTGCCGAAAGAGCGAGTATCTAGCATCAAGGAATTCGCCATCCGCTGGGCGCAGCAGCGCTTGGTATTTGAGGATTTCCTTGCGCTGCAGGACGTGGACCTGGCGATTTATGCGGGCGAATTGTTCGGCGTTATCGGCCGCAACGGCGCCGGGAAAAGCACCTTGTTGAAGGTCGTGGCCGGGCTGCTGCACCCGGCGCAAGGCAGGGTGGTGGTGCGAGGAGGAGTGGCTCCGTTGCTTGAATTGGGCGCCGGTTTCCATCCCGAACTCACCGGCCGAGAGAATGTCTATCTCTACGCCACGCTGCTGGGGATGCGGCGCAGCGAAATCGATGTGCGCTTCGACGAAATTGTCGATTTTGCGGAGTTAAGGGATTTCATCGATGCACCGCTGCGCACCTATTCCACGGGGATGTCGGCCAGGCTGGGGTTTGCCGTGGCGACTAGCCGCCAGGCTGAGGTCCTTCTGGTGGATGAAGTCCTGGCTGTGGGGGATGTACAGTTCCAGGCGAAATGTCTGGAAAGGATGCAGGCGTTCCGTGACCAGGGCGCAACGATCTTGTTTGTGACGCATGATATCTATCAGGTGAAGGAAACCTGTTCTCGAGCGGTGTGGTTGGATGTGGGTAGAGTAAAAGCAATGGGTGAATCAGTTGAGGTTGTCGATCAGTTTGTCCACTTTCTCGAGCATTCATAGCATTTATTTTTTTGGTTTTGGGAGTTTGCAACGTTATTGAATGGATTATGATGATTTTCCGCAAGCGCAAGGTAGTTTTTTACTGTCCTGATACACATGTCGTAGCGGATGGCCGCACGCCGTATACCATCGGAATAGGCGGCGGTATCTCCGCACGAATTCGTATGGCTCGCGCCTTGAGTCGATTGGGAAATAAAGTCAGTATAGTGACGAACTGCGAAGAGCATGAAGTCGTTGATGGGGTAGAGTATGTTCCTTTGCAAGCTTGCGATAGCATCAAGGGGGATGTGATCGTAGCGACCACCTCCGGTGGAGAATTGAGCTTGAAGCCATTGCTTGAACTCGACATTCAAACGTCTGTGTGTATCGTTTGGGTACATGGCATAACCAAACCGGCGGCGTTGGATGAAATTCCATACGACTCGGTCTGCTGTGTGAGTAATTTCATTGGGGACATCGCCCGAGCGGAATGGGGCGTCCCGCAGGACCGCATCTTCGTTGGTTACAATGCCTTCGAAGAAGATGTGTTTTCCAGGGCAGAGAAATCGAATCCCAGCCGCGATCCCTTCCGATTGATCTATTTCTCCCATCCAACGAAAGGGTTGGATACCGCGCTCGAAGTGCTGCAAATCCTGCGGTCTCGTGACTCGAAATACCACCTGGAAGTATTCGGTGGGCGAGCATTGTGGGGTGAAGAGGATTCATTAAAACCGGATATCGAAGGTGTGTCGTTTCGAGGAATGATCGCTCAGGAGGCGCTTGCTTTCGAGTTGATGAAATCCACTTATTCGATGCAGATGCAAGATCGGGAGGAACCCGGTGCATTGGCGATCGTCGACGCTCGCAGGGCGGGGTGTATCATCATCGGTAGTTCTGTGGGATGCTATCCCGAGATGGTGGAAGATGGGGAATCGGGATTCCTGCTTCCGGGGGATCATCGCGCTGACGATATTCGGAAACAAGCTGCGGCGATCATCCTGGATCTCGCACAGCGGCCTGACGAATTGCAGCGCATACGAGAAAAAGCGAGATCCGTAAAGTGGAGTTCGGATCGGAAAGCGCGCACGTGGCTCGGGCATTGGGATTGGTTGGACAGTCGGGACGGTGCGATCAAGAAAACATCGTCTCATGCTGTAGATAAGTACTGCGATAAATGCGGGGGTGCCTTGCTGAATCTGGCAGATGGCGAGCATTGTGTTGGATGCGGGCAATATTATCGTGTATGTAGGAAGTGAGTGATGGCTGCTGAGCAGCAGATATTAATCGCTGGATATTACGGCCACCGAAACGCTGGGGATGAAAGCATCCTGCAGGGAATGCTGGCCACCCTACGGGAAAAATGTGAGGGCACATCGTTTGTTGTTGTCTCTGCAGATCCCGACCAAACGAGTCGTGATCACAGCGTTCGCTCGATCCATTGGTCCGATATCGAAGGATTGATGGATGAGGTTGAACGCAGTGCTTTGGTAATCGTTGG
>DAOUEK010000063.1:0-3083 GCA_034430425.1 Anaerolineales bacterium
TCGCTGAAGATGCAACTCCGAAGGGATGGATGATTTCAGGAGATTAACTATACTAATCTACCTGTACTGGCTGAAAATGTATATCGGTACGTAAAAGCCCTTAAGGAGGTAATACAATATCCACAAAGGACCGGGGGTAATATCACCTTTGTATATTGTCTTTCGTACCAATTCTTCCCACAACTGACATTATCATAACCATCTTGATTCCTCAGTCCGTAGCATGAAACGATCTTCTCCAGATGATGTTTTTCCTTGAAGGGGGGAAAAACTATATCCGTCCTTGATTTTGTGAAATTTCACTAGAACGGATGTACATTTTCGGCCAGCACAGGGCTTGATCCTTCCGTCAATCTGCTAGGAGGATCTCTTTGATCCTCTCTTCCAGTACCTGCAGAGCTTTCTCCCTTTCTTCCCCACTCTCGGCATCTTCGACCGCAATGATGTCTTGCACGATGTTGTCGATACCGCATAATTCATAGAGTGCGGAAGCCGTCTCACGTCTTGTGTTTTCTGACTGGTGGTTCAGCAATGGAACAAGGTATAAAGAGTGCTCCATCGCGCCTTTCCTGCCGACAAGTTGGACGGCCGTGTTCCTGATGAATTCGTCCTCGCTTGTTAAAAGATCCAAGACCGGCTCAACAGGTAGGTCCCCTTTTGTGGTCGGCCCCAGGCCGAAGTAGAGTAGTCCTGCGACCTGCGCATTGGGATTGATCGATTCCAGAAGAGATGTGGCGGTTTCTCTTGATGCCATTCCTATTTTTATCAACGCGTATGCTGCACCATTGGCCCCAAAAAAGCTTTGACTCAACTCCTCGGTATTGAGATCCGTTCCCAGAATTCCAGAGTTAAGAGAATTCTCAAGTGGTTCTAGGGATAGGGTTTTCCCATATTCGAGTACAAGAACTGCAGCCTCACGAACCGCTACATCGGTGTCCATCAAAAGCTTGACGACTTCCTGAAGGATCACGGTGATCTCTGCTTTGTTCAGAGCAGGAACTTCGGCGAATTCACGGGGTGCTCCAGGGATCAGTATGACATCTTTCGTCCCATTGGGGTTTTCTTCTTCGTTGATGACGATGATATGTGCAATCGTTTCAAGACCAGTTAATCTCGCGTAGACGCTGTCCTCTCCGATAAGCTGGAAGGCCTCCTTTATCCTTTTATGGGAGTTCAGGACGCTATCAAACGATGGAGGGTCTTCAGGTCTGTTTGCCGAGGTATTCAGTTTTCCGCAGCCACTCAGCACGACAAGCGCAACAATGAGTAACTCGCCGATCAATAAGCGACAGCGTTGCATTCTAGGCCTCCTGGTTGAGCCATACCTTGTGCGATAGCACTGGGAATCATACTCGCTGCGTCGCCATGCTAGGTGAAAAAACCCCCGGGCAGTATAGCAAAATCCAGAGGGAAGTTCAAGGAGACGTATTTATTCATCCTGTAGGGGGGAAAAACTATATCCGTACTTAACGCCCTGCCTTTTCACAACGGATATTATCATAACCATCTTCATATCTTCTGTTCGTGGCATAGAATATAACATATCCGGATGATTTTTTTCCACCCTGCAATGTCAATTTTCTAGAACGGATGTACATTTTCGGCCAGCACAATAACATTGCCGCAGTATAAATCATAATGTTGCCGATTTACAGGGGAAGCTTGCCAAAAAAGTCGATCCATTTCAAGCATAATATTGCCGAAAGTGAAAAAATAAACCATAAACTTGCCAAGAGTACTACAACATCAACGTTGGTAAACACACAATAACATTGCTAATATATATCTTGGCGAAGATGCTTACTCCTGGGGCATCTCTTGATCACTGCGACACCAGTCCATGCCCGAGAAGCCGGCTGCACTTCCCTCGGCCTGACAATTCCATTCTCCATTTGCTAAATCAACACTACAGAATTGATCATCTTTCGATAATTGCCGTGCCCTTACAAATAAAATCTGCTGACCATCCGGTGACCAGGCAGGATCGAATTCCGACCAATAATAGAACTCCGGATCGCTGCGGTCGACGATTCGCCGGTCACCCGCGATTAACCGTTGGGGGTTGAACTCGCCGATTTCTGTTATATATATTTTCCTGATAGAACCTTCAAATACTCCAAGTACATGTATCTCTTCGTCAACACGAAAAAGAATTTGTTCACCATTTGGAGACCATCTTGCGGTTCGCGGCCTATTCATGAATGGGTTGTCCCAATCACCTGGCTCTGAACCCCAAGACGCAGGGACAATCTCCCGTTGTTCGTTACCATCTGCATTCATTACATATATCGACCAAACGTCAACTTCATCTCGTGATGAAGAAAACACAATCTGATCGCCAGTGGGCGACCAATCCGGATCTTGATTTTCACCATCAAAAGTGAGCTGCGAGATTTCCTCGGTATCGAGATCGTAGACATAAATCTGCCAACTTTGTTCATCGTTGGCTTCAAAGACGATTCGCCGGCCGTCAGGCGACCAACTGGGGTGTCTATTCCGCTCGAAGGGAGTCGAGATCTCGGCAAGTGTGTTCGTATCGAGGTCGATGAAACCAATACGTGTGTCGTAAATATGTTCTTTGTAACCAATATCAACATAATAAGTGATCATACGACAATCCGGAGACCACCTGGGGTAATAATATCTCAAGTCTGATTCAGTTAATTGCTTTTCAAAAGTCCCATCAAGCTGCATGGTGAAAAGCATTCGATTTTCGAGTTCCTCTCCGGTTTCTATGTTGAATTGAGATGAGATAACTAGCGGCGCATAAATACCATCGTCGACCGTTGGTGTGGGGCTTGCAGCTTGAACGGTTGGCTCCTTCGTTTGGGTTGGCGATTCTGCCAGTGTCGAAGGTGAAGTGGCAGTCTTACTAACTGTTTCCGGGACACCTGTAACTAAAGCCGTACAACTCGCAATGATCATACTGGCCAGAAACAACAGCGAGACAATCGTAAGCATTCTCATATATTCGTGATCAAAGAAGTCCTCAGCTCGTAGGTCTGTAATCCTCCCATTTGAACTTGGCATACCAATCGACGTTAATCCGTGGTCGTCTCTTGATCGCTGTGGCACCAATCCAT
>DAOUEK010000064.1:0-40207 GCA_034430425.1 Anaerolineales bacterium
AAATCAAGCCGCCCATGGTGCTGACGGAAGACGATGTGGATATGACCTTGCGCTGTCTGGACGATGAGTTGACGGCGATTACTTGATTTTTTTGCCTGCTTGAAGACAATGGATGATGGGGAGATGTAAATATGGCAGATAATCCAATCGCAGGAACCCGATTCTCGTTTACTTTTTCTTATGAGCTAAACGACCTGCTGCGGGCGATAAATGCCCGCAAAAAAATTCGACCGAACTATAAATTTCGCAAAATCATCATGCTGATACTGATCGCCGTCATCGTGATTGAATTGATCGATTTCGGAATCCTTTTCGTCATCTCGGTCGTGCTGCGGCATATGAGTGGCAATCCGGCAGTCGATGAGTTGGTCAAGATCGGTGCCATCCTGCTCGCCATCTTTATCCTGCTGTTGGCTATTTCTATTCTCCACCTCGATGAAACGATCCTTCGCTGGCGGATCAAACGTGCCTACCGCAAGAATCAGACAGGTAATGATGTCTACGAGATCATCGTCGATTCCGAGGCGCTGCAAGTGAATCTCACGGATTGGAAGACCTGGATGGGGTGGCCGCGTGTTCAGGATATTTACGTCTACCGACATGGATTCTTACTATTTACCAGCAATCAGGATTATTTGAATATTCCGAAGCGCGTTTTCGAAGATCCAACACAAACCGAGGCGTTTACTGTTTTTCTTGCACAATCCGTTGGCAAAGCAGTAGTCGAGATCGATTGAAACCCATAATGCAGAGGAAGTAGGAATCCGCAAAACCGATCGCCCAGGATTTACCTCTGTGAAAGGAAAGTATCCAAGTGAAAAGAATATTTTTCATCGTGATGTTGGTTCTCTGGAGTTTGATACTCGTGGCTTGTAAGGCGGACTCCGTTGCGACGCCTTCGGCAACGAGCATACTGGATGAAATGCAGCCGACGGGAGATGTCCAACCCGCCGAGTCAGCAGCGGAACTCGTAGAGATCGACGAGAATTGGAATCAATACACGAACTACCACCTGGGCTTCTCGATGCTTGTTCCCAAGATGCAGTTTCGCCATGATGCGGACTGTTACTGGAACGAGACGGAGAGCGACAGTTCCTATCGACCGTCCGGTGACGTCGTTCCTGTTATTGTGATCGAGAGTGAAGACCGGGTTTTCATCACCGGCGAATTCTATTCCGAACTGACCCTGCCCATGCAAATCCCCTCCGGAAACGGCTATCGGACTGAGTTCGATGGGTGTGAGCAGGTGATGAACGATCTCGACCGTATGCTGGCAACCGAGGAGACCAGCTTTTTCTGGGAGATCGTCGTATGGGACATTGCCTCCCAGGCGGATCTCGAAGCGATGGTCGATGCGGTCTACGGCGAGTGCTTCAGCGTGGGGGTGATATCGCCTCTAGATGGCAGAGAATTCCAGCATGTGAGGGTGCAGGGTGATGGCAAGCCGGTCGAAGAATCGATCTGCTTGCTGAACGGTAGCTACGTCTTTTACTATTCGCCGACGATGGGCAAAGCGGCCACGTGGCTCACCGGTCAGTCCTTTCACTTTCCGGCGGATGCGGAATACAGCGAAACCTATGATGAACAGATGGTGGAGAGTTTTGCGTTTATAAAATAGACTATTTCCTGGTTCAACTGGCATTAACTTCCGGACCGGATGGCAATGGCCTGCCATCCGGTCTGTGTTGTGTGAGCTGCTCGCCTGCAACCTGAAGACTTCAATCCACATCGATCGTGGGATGCGTTGCATCCCCGGGATCCCCCCAGCGTTGATCTTGATCCTGCGAGGAGATCGTGTCGTAGTCGAAATTCGCTTCCATGGGGTCGTACCCCAGGACGTTTTCCAGCGTCATCTGGTAGCGGGAGAAGAGATCGGCATCCTCCACCATCTGGGGATCGCTTGCCAGGGCGGCCACGGTCCGCAGTTCGTATTCCATTTCGAATGCGATCTCCCAGGCTTGTTCGTATCTACCGGCGTCGCAGAGCGCATCGATTTCTTTGAGCGCTTCAGTCATTCGCACGATCGCAGCGTTCCTGTGTACCTCGATATCGGAGAGGGGATTATACGTATCCATCGTCATGGCCTGGGCGGATACCCGGCTGCTGACTTGGCGGGATTGCTGGGCGAAAGCAGCGGTGTACTGCAGGGTGACCTCGGCAAGGGCTTGTTCTCCGGAATTGCATGGGGAAACCTGCAGGCGGGCGATCAGTACCTGGCTTTGCCCGGCGCCCATATCGTATAAGACGACCTGCACGCCGTTTTGGGCAGGCGTCCCTTCGTATCCGGTCACGCTCGTCAGCTGCACGCCGGCAGCCGGTTGAATGCTGATGCGTACGTCGTTGGCCACTCGTTGGACGAGACCATCGACCTCTTTGCGGAAGACCTTATCCATCTCCTGCACTGAGTCGATGAAGTGGTAGGCGCCGCGGCCCTGATCGGCCAGCGTGTTGAGCAATTCGTCGTTCATGTCCATGCCCAGTCCGATTGTCGACAGATAGATGCCTTTTCGATTGTAAATCAGTGCATCTGCGGCGATTCGATCCGGATTGGTTACGCCGACGTTGGCGATGCCATCGGTGAGCAGGATGACGCGATTGTTGCGGCGGATATCGAAGCTGCTCCAGACCTCTTCGAAGCCGAGCATCAAACCGGCATGCAGGTTGGTGCTTCCTCCAGAGGATAAGCTGCGGACGACATTGCGAACCCAACCGCCATTTCCGAGCGGTTGTGCGTTGCGCAGGAGATAGGCTCTGTCATCGTAGCCGACGATGGCGATGACATCATCGGGCTGGAGACTGGTCAGAAGTACTTCCAGCGATTGCTTCAAGGAATCCATCTTGCCGTCGCCCGCCATAGAGCCGCTGCAGTCCAGCACAAGAGTGAGGTTCAGCGGCGTTCGTTCCTCGTTTTCCACACTTTGTGCCTGGAGACCGATTTGCAGCCAGACTTCTCCGCCGCTGGAAGGGACGTGGCTATTGCCGAGGCGCAAATCAAGCCCCAGCGGCTGGTCGCCTGGTTCTGGGAAGCGCTGCTCGTAGTAATTCAGGTATTCGTGCACACGCACACTCTCGGCGGGCACAATATCACCCTGATTTATTACAGCCCGGCTGTAGGATTTCGAAACGTCCTGGGCTGCTGCGCAGCCGGTAAGAAGAAGGGCAAGCATTAGGAGCCATCGTACTTTGTGATTCGATTTCATCTGTGTAGACATGGAGACCTCCTTAGAAAATGATCTTGGTTGCCCTTATCCTGCCAAAGCACCAGTACACTTCAAGCGCCAGGTGTGTTACATTTTATGCAACAAACGCTGCAACATATCCAGGATGTGATGAATACTTTCTCTCAACTTCTCTCTGAATACATCAATCGGGTAGGTGTGAGTGATACTGAGCTCGCACGCCGCCTCAGTGTGAGCCGACAGACAATTTTCCGATGGCGGGAAGGAAAAACGAACCGACCCCGACACCGGGAAGACGTTGTACAGCTGGCCACAAAGCTCCGTTTATCCCCGCAGGAGCGTGATGCCTTATTGATTGCCGGTGGTTTTTCTCCGGAAGGCCAGGTGGATGACAGCTTGCTTTCGGATCCGTCATCGAGAACAGGCGATGACTCGATTCCCGCAGCATCAGGGAAATTACCGATCGATCGCTTCTCTGGCATGCGAATTAAGTTAATGCAGCATAAAAGGCTTTCGGTTCTTGTGGTTGGTCTGTTGTCGATTGTCCTGATCGTCTTCCTAACCGGATGGTGGCGGGATGTGGCCGCTGGATTGGGTTTCAACGTCGATGTCAGTTCGAACTCAACCACATGGCCTTTGGTCGCTTCAGCGGATGAGACATTGATCCTGGTGAGTGAATTTGCGAACTACGGCGGCGAGCAAATGGGTTACAACATTGCTGGCCGAATTCAGGAAACCCTGCAGCAGGATTTTAACGAGACCGAACTTGAAAATATACGCATCGAGCTGCTTCCGCAGATCATTACGAACGAACGCGCTGCGAAGCATATGTGCGAGCTGTTTCGTGCGACGATCGTCATCTGGGGAGAATACGACAGTGGCCGGGTGATCGCGGTGATCAGCGCACCGATGGCCGAGGAACAAATTGAGAGTAAAGAGCAGCGTTGGCTGATAACCACCTCTGAGGAATTGAATTCGACTATCAATACCGATTTGCCCAGGGATGTGCGTTGGCTCTCACTCTATGTTCTCGGAAGGATGTACCTCTCGGGCGATCACTACGAACTGGCAGAGCAGGTTTTCCGTCGTGCACTGAATGAGGCATCGGAAGATTCTTCCAAAGCCGGTCGAATCTATTTCTTTTTGGGTTTGACCGAGAATGAAGCGCCTGATTCGGATGTAAATGATGTGATCGCATACTATTCCGAAGCGATTGCACAATATCCCGAGTTGATCTCGGCGTACAACAATCGCGGCGTTGCCTACCTCAATCGGGAACAGGCCGGGGATCTCGAGCGAGCACAGGATGACTTCCGTGTGGCGATGGATGCGGACCAAGCGTACGAACCCGCGGTGATTAATCTTGCCATCGCGCTTTTCTATCAACAACCGCGAAACAACGATGAAGGGCTCGATCTTCTCCTGCAATTCGAGGCGAATCAGAAAGCGACTGCCGATCTTTACAACACGTTATGTTGGTATCTGAGTCTGGCAGGAAGACCGGATGAAGCGCTGCCTCATTGTGACCTGGCCGTCGAGATGAATCCCTCGGGCTACACCAATGACAGCCGTGGTTTGGCCCTGGCTTTGCTGGGGCGGTATGAGGAAGCAGCAGAAGAGTTCCATTATTTCCTGGCTAAGCTGGCAACTCAGAATCCAACCGCTTATCAACACTTCGCCCCCACTCGTTCGGCGTGGATTGAGGCGCTTCAAGACGGTCGTAATCCCTTTGACAAAGAGACACTGGAGACTTTGCTCGATGGGTAATTCGGCAGGTAGAGAACCACTGCAGGAAATATCAGCTAAAGATCGCCACGATATCCGGGATCACGTCGTTGCGCGAACTCCGCGCGCGGAAAGTTCGAGAGAAGTCAGTATACGGCGCAACGCGCTTTCCGGGTGGATCGCCTTCTCCACCTTTCTTGGCGGCGGACTCCTTGCCGGAGCGAGTGGATATCGCCTCGTTCGTCAACTCCCCCAGTATCCATTCGATACTTCTGGCGCGACCTGGGATCTAATCATGGCCGTGATTTCGGATAACTATCCTCTCGTTGCAGGGCTGCTTTTTTCTTCCATCCTGATCATTGTCGGCTTGCGGGAATTATGGCGGTCGGTGGGGGATTTCTTTTTATCGTTGCTTGAGTCGGACGCCGGATCGTAGTTCGCCGATCTTCTTGAAGGAAAAGGCCATGGAATTTCGACGAACGGTAAGCATTGCACGCCCTGTTACGGCGGTGTTTGCGTTCATGAAGGACTTCGAGAACCACCCCCAGGAGAAGAGCTCCAAGGTGCTCCTGGTCGAGAAGATCACAGCCGAGAATGTGGATGCAGGAACGCGCTATCGGGAGAAAGTTCAGATGCTGCCGCTGCTGGCGGTCAATCTGATCTCGGAGATCAAGCAATTCGAACCTGAGGTGGAAATCACTGCTCTTTGGCAAGGCGGTGGAATGCTAGGAAATTTACGCATTTCATTCGTCCCGCACGATAAAGGAACGATATTGACCGTGCACGAGTGGATCGACCCCCGGGGATTGATGAAGATTTTCACACCCCTCATCGGTGCCGCCTTTCGTCAGACGTGGGAAGAACGTCTGCAAGCGATCAAACAAGTGCTGGAGAGTGGGTCGCGATAAACGGAATGTGTATCTAAATCCAAGCCGATCTCCATAGGTAATTGCGATACAACGCGACCTCTTCTCCGGGTAGGGTGTTGTAACTATCCGGTGTCGATTTACAAATCCGATTGTCGGAGGAACTGATGATCGAAGTAAAAGAACTGTTGGGTCCAATGCGGGTCCCCTTTCTCGTGCTGGCTCCCGTGTGTGTTTTCCTGGGAATAGGCACGGCATTGTGGGCCAGCGGCGGATTGAACGTGCTGTATGTCATTCTCGCCCTCGTCGGAGCTGTCACGGCGCACATCAGTGTCAACGCGCTGAACGAGTATTTCGATTTCAAGAGTCTCCTGGATACGAAGACGAAACGCACGCCGTTCAGCGGTGGCAGCGGCACCCTGCCCGATAAACCCGAAGTTGCGCCATACGCACTCTGGATCGGGATTGGCAGCCTGATTGTCACCATAGGGATCGGTGTTTATTTCTTGACCATTCATGGCCTCGGGCTGTTACCACTGGGCACACTCGGAGTTGTGATCATCGTCTTGTATACGGTTTGGATCACGCGCCTGCCGCTGCTGTGTTTATTCGCGCCGGGAATTGGATTCGGCCCTGTTATGGTCGTCGGAACGCATTTTGTACTCACCGGCGCTTATACGCTCGAAGCCTGGGTTGCTTCCCTGGTGCCATTTTTCCTCGTCTCTAATTTGCTGCTGCTCAATCAATTTCCGGACGTCGAGGCGGACGAAGAAGTCGGCCGGCGGCATTACCCGATTGTGATCGGTCGCAAGAAGAGCGTACGGATTTATACTGCGTTTTTGTTACTGACCTACGCTACGATTGTGTTAGCGGTGCTGTATAGTTTGCTGCCGGTGTGGTCACTGCTTGGTTTGTTAACGGGAGTACTCGCCTGGCGCGCCATACAGGGAGCCACGCAGTTTGCGGATGAGATCGAATCTCTCATACCGGTAATGGGAATAAACGTGCAGATTACCCTGCTCACGCCCACACTTGCAGCGATTGGTTTGCTCCTGGGATCGATTTGAATGCGATTTGAATTGACGGCGTGTTGTTAAAGCAGGATACTCGATGTATCTATTTCCTCGTGTGATGCTTTTGGATTTGGATGACACGATCATAGTATATTCGCCCATTTCCGAACCTTGTTGGCGGCGGGTTTGTGATCGCTATGCAGCTGAAATCGAAGGTCTCTCAGCGGATCAACTCTACGATGCGATCCAATCTAGAAGTAATAAGTATTGGGATAACACGGACCGCCATAGGCAGGGACGGTTGGATTTGCCCAAAGCCAGACGGGAAGTCGTGTCTGCGACATTTACGGATCTGGGATTGGAAGATCAAGAATTAGCGTTCAACATTGCGGACGCCTTCACCCTGGAGCGAGACGCATCTTTTTACCTATGTCCGGGAGCGATTGAATCGTTGACCCAATTCTGCGAGCAGGGGATCCGCTTGGGTTTGGTTACCAATGGCGCCTCTTCGGCACAACGTGCGAAGATCGAGCGGTTCCAGCTGGCGCCGTATTTCGAACACATCTTCATAGAAGGCGAAATGGGAATGGGCAAACCGGACGTGCGCGTTTTCGAGCACGTCCTGGATACGTTTGGAATCGAAGCACAAGAGGCCTGGATGGTAGGTGACAATCTCATCTGGGACGTCGCAGCACCGCAGCGGCTGGGCATCTTTTCGGTGTGGATCGATCCTGCGGGCAATGGGCTTCCGCCATCGAGCACCGTGCAGCCGGATTTGATCGTGCCGTCGTTGGTTGATCTCGCAGCGGATTAACACATCGTTCAGGATGTGCTTGCCATTTTCTTCTGACGCTTCAAGTATTGCACCAGGTAAGATAAAAATGTTCGCTGATTAATCCTCGTTACTTGAAATATTCATGGATATGCTTTAATCTAATAAGTGCGAATAATAAGCCGGTCATTGAGCTCATCTGATAAACATTCCAATCAAGTTTCTGTATAAGGAGGGGAGATATGGCAACGGATTTGACTATCTTGCTCGACGATCGTCCGGGTGAATTGGCCAAAATCGGAGAGGCGCTCGGTAGTGCCGGAATCAACATCGAAGGTTTGATCGGCGTGACCATTGGCGGCAAGGGCGAAGTCCACGTCCTGGTCGAGGACGCAGCCGCGGCGCAAAAAGCGCTCCAGGAGGCCGGTATTCATGTCAGCGAAGAGCACGAAGTCTTGATTCTGGATGTGGAAAACAAGCCAGGGACGCTGGGAGAAGTCGGCGGAAAACTCGGCGAAGCGGGCGTGAACCTCAATTTTGCTTACCTGGCAACGGACACGCGCCTGGTTCTCGGTGCAGACGATCTCCAAAAGGCACGTGCAGTGCTCAACGCATGATTTGACAACGCAATCAATTTCAATCGGACCATTGACGAACGAAATGACCTCGTCAGCTGTTCGACGAAGGTCATCCCTGGATTTAAAATGCTGCATAATTGGAGAGTTAGGTTTGACTCACAACATCGCTTGTGCTATCATCTCGGCTAATTGAATAGCACTCGATGAGAAATACTCATCCAGAGAGGTGGAGGGATCGGCCCTGTGAAACCTCGGCAACCAAGCGGAAAGCGTGCTATGGTGCCAATTCCGACAGACCCTCAGCGGGTACTGGGAGATGAGAGTGGCGTTGTTGATAACAAGAGCCGCTTCAACCGGTATAATGGGCTGAGACGGCTTTTATCTTTTTTGTCCCCCTCTCTGTAGACAATCCGTGATCGGCTGCGAATTTTTTTCGCTTGAGTCGGTGGTCTTTCCTGCGATGGAGCTTTGGGGAGTGTTATCGCACGGGCCGATGAATGAGATCGCGGATGAATTGGGAGGAAAAATCATGAAGCGTCATGACTCGACACGTGCCGTGCACGGCGGCGAAGAGCGCAGAAAACCTTTCGGCGCAGTGACGACACCGATCGTCCAAACTTCGACGTTTTCCTTCGCCGATACGGCGGAGATCCTGGAATTCATGCGCGCCAAGCAGCGCGGTGATGCGGATATCCGCGATGAGTATGGACGGTATACCAATCCGACACAAACGGCGGCCGAGAAGAAACTCGCCGAAATCGAAGGCGGCGAACGGGCGCTGATCTTTGCCAGTGGGATGTGTGCCATTACAACGACGATGGCTGCGCTGCTGTCTGCCGGGGATCACCTGGTGATGTCCTTCGATTGTTACCATCGCACGCGTATCTTCTCCCAAGAATTCCTTCCGCGCTGGGGGATCAAATCCACTCTGGTGCCGGCTGCGCAGCCGGAGGCACTCGAGCAAGCGATCACAGCCGAGACGCGCTTGATTTTCGTGGAGACACCGACAAATCCGTATCTACGCATCCAGGACCTGACGCAAGTCGCCCGGCTGGGGAAGCAGCATGGTATTCTGACCATGGTAGACAGCACGTTTGCCACTCCGTTCAACCTGCGTCCTCTTGAATTTGGCGCCGACATCGTTGCGCACAGCGCCACGAAATACCTGGGGGGGCATAACGATCTACTGGCCGGAGTGCTCGTCAGCACGAAAGAGATTCTGGAACCCATCCTGGTGGCACGCGGCGTTATGGGAGGCGTGAGCAATCCCCATGATGCCTACCTCTTGCTGCGAGGGTTGAAAACACTTGCGCTGCGGGTTCAACGTCAGAACGAAAATGGTCAGAAGGTCGCCCAGTATTTGGAAGCGCATCCCGCCGTACAAACCGTTTTCTATCCCGGTCTGGAAAGCCATCCCGATTATGAAGTCGCCAGAAAACAGATGCAGGGATTCGGGGGTGTGGTCAGCTTCGAGGTGGACAGCGATTTCGCAGGCACCGGTGCATTTATTGATCGCCTCCAGATACCCTATATCGGCCCCACACTCGGTGGTGTTGAAAGCATCATCGAACAACCCGGGGCTTTGTTCTCTCTCGACGCCGAAGAGCGCAAGGCGGTGGGTCTTCACGACAACCTGGTGCGCTATGCCCTGGGTATCGAGGACGCCGAGGACCTCATTGCCGATCTGGATCAAGCGCTGTCACCCATCGCGAGTTGAAGGAAACTCGTTGAAAGTTTTAAGACTTTTTCCTAACACCCGCGTCGGAATTGCTGTATAATAAACTCCCGATATGGTTGTATCGGGAACAAAAAGCGCTCCACAGCGCCTCTGTCGCATCGAAGTCACCTCACCGCTGTCTACACGCGGTGAGGTTTTGTCTTTACAGCTACCCTCGATTGGAATCCACGAGTCCGTTTCTATTCAGGTTTATGATTTGTATTTCATGAAAGGCAACATTTCGCCAGAAGCCCCAGACGAAATCGCACAACGATTGATTTGTGACCCGGTCACGGAAAACTACCACTTCACGCTCTCTGATTCGGACGAGATCAATTCTTCCATTTCCGTCGACGGGGACGTTAATGTGATCGAAGTTGGATTCCTGCCAGGGGTGACGGACAACGTGGCCAACGAACTCTTACGCGCCATTCAACGCCTCGGAAATGGGGGCATTGAAGCTGTAGCGACGGGCGTGCGCTACGAACTCGAGGGTAAACTGACGCAATCCGAAGTGGAGCAGATTGCGGAAGCTTTCCTCTTCAACGACGTCATTCAACGCTATGCCCTCGGAGAAATGCAACCCGAGTTTGTCATCCACGAGGGTGACCTCGTTCCCCCGACGCATATCGATCTTCACGGGATGGATGAAGCCCAATTGGAGGCGGTCAACGTCGAACGGCGTCTGGCGTTGGACATGGAAGAGCTCAAAGCGATCCAGGCCTTTTTCGACTCCGAGAATCGCCCCGCCACCGACGGTGAACTGGAGATGCTGGCACAGACCTGGTCGGAGCATTGCGTTCATAAAACTTTTCGGGCACAGATTGATTGTGAATATGATCCTGGTTTCGATCGCCAGCAGCATCCCGAGCATTTCCCGGACATGATCTTCTCGATATTACGGACGTATCTCAGAGCCGCCACCGAGAAGATCAACGCGCCCTGGGTACGGTCTGCATTTGTTGATAACGCCGGCGTGATCGAATTCGATGACATCTACGACATCTCATTCAAAGTCGAGACTCACAATCATCCTTCGGCGATCGAGCCCTTCGGTGGCGCCAACACCGGTATCGGTGGAGTTGTGCGCGACGTGTTGGGCGTCTCGCATCGACCGATTGCCAGCACCGATGTGCTTTGTTTTGGCCCGCCGAATATGGATCGCGATGAATTGCAGGCTGGCGTTCTCCACCCGGTAAGAATTCGCGAGGGTGTCGTGCACGGCATCGAAGACTACGGCAACAAACTGGGTTTGCCGACTGTAAATGGTGCCGTACTTTACCATCCAGGCTACACAGCCAACCCGCTGGTTTACTGCGGAAGCATCGGTATTGGTCCGCGTGATTGCCATCCCAGTAATCCCAACCCCGGAGATCGCATCATCGTGATCGGTGGCCGCACCGGTCGAGACGGGTTACGCGGTGCGACTTTCAGCAGCCAGCCCATGGACGCCCAAACCGGCAAGGTCGCCGGATCGGCGGTTCAGATCGGCGATCCGATCACGGAGAAAGGCGTCATCGAAGTGGTTACGTGTGCCCGCGACGCCGGGTTGTATACCGCCGTCACGGATTGCGGCGCTGGGGGCTTATCCAGCGCCATCGGGGAGATGGCATCCGAACTTGGTGCGCGTGTGGATCTCACCAAGGTTCGGTTAAAGTACGCCGGCCTCGAACCGTGGGAAATTTGGTTGAGTGAAGCTCAAGAACGCATGGTTCTGGCTGTTCCGCTGGATCATGTACCCGAGCTGGTGTCCTATTGTGAGAAGTATTGGGTGGAGTGGCAGGATGTGGGTGAATTCGTCGACAGTGGTAGACTGCAGGTGTATTGTGGGGATGCAGCCCTCATCGATCTGAGTAACGAATTCTTACACAATGGCCGCCCACAGCGGCGCCTGAAAGCTTATTTTCGGGCAAATGGCGCCTCCGTTCCTGATCCAGATTCGGAACGAACGGGCGGCGTCCGGGATGCCGGAGAATTGCTTTTACGTCTCCTCTCACACGTGGATATCGCTTCCAATGAGGACATCATCCGACGCTACGATCATCTCGTGCGTGGCGCATCAGTTATGGGACCATTGGTGGGTGAGTACGGAGATGGACCCTCCGATGCGGCGGTTCTGAAGCCATTGGAAACCAAAGGTTGGAAGGGTTTCGTTCTGGCCAATGGTGTAAAACCCTCCTTAAGTGATTATGATGCCTACGCCATGGCCGTGAGCGCGGTCGACGAAGCCGTACGTAACGCGGTTGCCGTCGGCGCCGATCCACAGCGAATTGCGCTTCTGGACAATTTCTGCTGGGGCAATCCCCGTAACCCAGAGCAGCTGGCGGGATTAATTCGCGCTTCCCAGGGCTGCCGTGATGCGGCGATCCAATTTGGTACACCGTTCATCTCGGGCAAAGACTCGTTGAACAACGAATATGTTGGCAAAGATGGCGAGCGCCACGCCATCCCGGGAACGTTATTGATCTCGAGCATCGCCATCCATCCGGATGTGCGTAAAGCCGTCAGCATGGATTTGAAGACTGCCGGAAGTCAGATGTATCTCGTCGGGGAATGGCAGCCGGCCTTACTCGGCGGTTATGCCTTGAAAGTCGCGGATTCCAGTTTCTTTGAGGATGCCGATGCGCTGCAGCAGGTGCCCGGTCTGGCGGAGAATACACCGCAAATCTATGCAGCTTTCCATCAGGCTGTCCAAGATGGTATCGTGCTTTCCGCGCACGATCTCAGCGAGGGCGGATTGGCGGTCGCCGCGGCGGAAATGGCCTTGGCTGGAAGAATTGGATTAAAGTTGGATCTCACGGAGTTGGACCCCAATCCCAACCTGGCTTTATTCGCGGAAACCAATGGTTGTTTACTCGTGGAAATTGCCGAAAACAACGCAGAGGCGTTTAGAAATCTCTTTAAAGAATTAGCGCTGAGACGCATCGGTATGGCTACTAACGATTCGAACCTGGTCGTCGAGCATGATGGAGATCAGGTTATAAGCCTCCCCGTTGAAGAACTTGTGGCGGCGTATACGAAACAGAGCAGCGATGTCACCAGCTAAAGTACTGATCTTGCACGCTCCAGGAACCAATCGTGACGGCGATCTTGCGGATGCTGTCACTCGAGCAGGCGGTGAGGTTGTTATTACACCGCTATCGATCCTGCGCGAGAACAACGGAAATTGGAGAGACTACGGGATGCTCGCACTTCCCGGTGGTTTCTCTTACGGCGACGCGTTGGGTGCCGGACGTCTCTTCGCCCTCGATTTGGAGACATGGTTTTCTGATTTCATGCAGTCTTTCATCGACGATGGCCGCCCGGTGATCGGGATTTGCAACGGCTTCCAGGCTCTGGTTAAAGCCGGCTTCATGCCGCAGGGCGGAGTTCAAGCGACCCTGACGTTCAACGCCAGCAGTCGTTTTGAATGTCGTTGGGTGCATTTGAAAGCAAACCGAGCTAATCCCTCTCTCTGGCTGCAGGATCTGGATTCAATATTATGCCCCGTCGCTCATGGTGAAGGTCGCTTTATCCTGAACGAGAGGGACGATTTGCCCCAGAGCCAGATTGCTTTTCGCTACGTTCACCCCTCAGGTAAAGCGGCAAACGGTGATTATCCGGCCAATCCCAATGGCTCCGTAGACGATATTGCCGGTATTACAAACCCGGCTGGAAATGTTCTTGGACTTATGCCTCATCCCGAGGACCACATTCATCCCTACCAGCATCCTCACTGGTTCCGAGCGGAAAATGGTTCTATGGGGTTAAAGTTATTTGAGAACGGTCTGAAAATAGCTTAGGTCCACAACAATTGCCATACATTCGAGAATCCGATGGATGAATTCGATCGATATCAATCCTTTTATAGTTGGCGATATGGTTCTGATGCCATGCGTCAGATTTGGGGCGAACGCACCAAACGTCGGATGTGGCGTGAGATCTGGGTAGCTGTAGCGCGGGTCCAGGCGGAGTTGGGCTTGATCGCCCAGGATCAGGTCGATGATTTGCAGGCGCACATCGATGATATCGACATTGCGCGTGCAATCGAGATTGAAAACGAGATTCATCACGATGTGATGGCGGAAGTGAGGACATTTGCGGAAAAGGCACCGTTGGGCGGTGGCGTGATCCATTTGGGCATGACTTCCATGGATGTCGTCGACAATACAGATGCACTCCGCCTGCAACGCTCCCTCGATCTGATTCTTGAGCGGTTCGTGCCGGTTCTCGAACGACTTGCAGAACAAATCGATACATGGGCTGCAACCCCGGTGATGGGTTTCACCCATCTTCAACCAGCCGAACCCACCACGCTGGGTTATCGTTTGGCGATCTATGGACAGGATTTGCTGGAGCAATGGAAGACAATCAAGCAATTACGCGCTTCATTGCGAGGCAAGGGCTTTAAGGGCGCAGTGGGGACAAGCGCTTCCTTCTTCGATCTTCTGGAAGAAGAGAACGTTGAACAATTCGAGCAGCGGCTCTCCGAGATTCTCGAGTTGCCTTTCTACGAGGTGACCAACCAAGTTTATCCGCGCAAACAAGACTACGAAATACTCTCTGCGTTGGCGGGTATGGCTGCATCGCTGCACAAAATGGCATTCGACTTGCGTATCCTGCAATCACCGCCTTTCGGTGAGATGTCGGAACCTTTCGGTAAGAAGCAAGTGGGTTCTTCAGCCATGCCGTTTAAAAAGAACCCCATCGCTTCCGAGAAGATAAATTCGTTGGCCCGACTTCTGGCGCAGTATCCACGCGTTGCCTGGGATAATGCGGCCCTGTCATTACTCGAACGTACCCTGGATGACAGCGCAAATCGCAGGACGATCTTGCCCGAGGCTTTCTTGATCGCAGATGAGTTGTTATTGACGGCGAACAAAATCCTGGCGGATTGGGTGATCCAGGAAGCAAATATCGAGAGGAATTTTGAACGCTATGCACCGTTCGCAGCGATCGAGGCGGTGCTGATGGCTTTGGGCCGCGCTGGCGCCGATCGTCAGGAGATGCATGAACGCTTGCGTGAACACGCCATGGCGGCCTGGCAGCAAGTTGCACTGGGAGAGCCCAATCCGCTGGTCGAACTCGTGCGAGCAGATGTTGAGTTACATCGTTATCTTCCAGAAGAAACGCTCGACGATCTGATGCGTTCGAAGGACCGCGTGGGATTCGCACCGCAGCGCGCTCGTCGTATGGCAGAGCGTATTCGAGAGCGTATAGCCGCTGGAGGAACTGAGACATGAGTCGAGACTATATCACTCAGGCAGCCATAAATCCATTTCGGGAGACGGATTTACCGCTTCCCAATCGGCATAAAGGCAAGGTGCGTGATCTGTATCCACTTGAGGACGGCGAATTGCTTTTGGTGACCACAGATCGCTTGTCTGCATTCGATCGCATTCTCGGTTTGGTGCCATATAAGGGACAGGTGCTCAACCAGCTTTCCGCTTTCTGGTTCGATAAAACCGAAGGGATCATCCCCAATCACAAGATCAGTGTCCCGGATCCCAATGCGACATTGGCGCGTAAAGCCAAGACCTTACCGGTGGAAGTCGTTATCCGTGGCTACATCACCGGAGTGACCAAGACCGCGCTCTGGTATCGCTATGATTTGGGCGAGCGGATAATTTACGGGCATGAGTTTCCGGACGGCATGCGCAAGAATCAAGCGTTACCCGAACCGATCATCACGCCCACAACGAAGGGCGGGCCAGGAACACATGACGAACGGCTTACTTGTGCGGAGGTTGTCGAACAGGGGCACCTGGACGGCGAGACCTGGGAAAAAGTGCAGCATGCCTCGCTCGAAGTCTTTCGGCTGGGGCAGCAAGTCGCCCAGGAAGCCGGGTTAATCCTGGTGGATACGAAGTATGAATTTGGTGTCGATGAAAATGGCGAAGTGATTGTCATCGATGAAGTGCATACACCCGATTCATCTCGCTTCTGGCTGGCTGAAAGCTACGTTCAACGATTTAAAGCAGGCGAGGAGCCAGAGAACTACGATAAGGAATTTTTACGTCTGGATTACGCCGCACAGGGCTATCGTGGCGACGGCGAGCCGCCGGAGATGGGACAGGCTTTCTGGCTGCGCGTGGCCGAGCGTTATATTTCACTCTACGAGAAATTAACCGGCGAGCCTTTCCAGCCGGCAGCCTATCCAGTAGGCCCACGTCTGGAAGAGAACCTGCGTGCGAGTGGATTATTAAAATGAGGAGTAAAGCGATCCCATGACATCAAAACCTCTTGTCGTGATCTTGATGGGTTCTCCCTCGGATCGGGGGCACGTGGATCAAATTGAGGGAGTACTCGAACCGATGGATATCGAGTGTGTTCAGCGGATTGCTTCAGCACATAAAACACCACAGCGATTATTGGATCTACTTGCCGAATACGAAGGCGATCCGCGACCAAAGGTTTATATCACCGTTGCAGGTCGAAGTAATGCCTTAAGCGGAATGGTAGATGCAAATGTTAGTGCACCGGTGATCGCATGCCCGTCGATAGGGAGTAGTTTTGCCGGTGCGGATTTGTATTCGTCACTGCGAATGCCCAGCGGGGTAGCGCCGATGGTGGTGCTCGATCCCGGCAATGCAGGCCTTGCTGCGGCGAAGATCCTGGGACTGGTTTCGACGGAGATCAACGAAGCTGTTGGCAAGCAGCAGGAAGACCATCGAAAGCGGTTGGCCGAAGCTGATTCAGAGCTTGGAGGCGAGTAATTCGTGGGCGAGTCAGAACAGACGCAGGGTATGAGATTGAATTTTTCCGAAAGAATGCGTGAAGCCTGTGGGATATTTGGCATTGATTCACCGCGCGAAGAAGCTGTGACCTTCACGTATTATGGGCTGCATGCTGTGCAGCATCGCGGCCAGGAATCGGCGGGTATCGCAATAAGCGATGGCAATTCGATCGACGTGCGAAAACGTATGGGATTGGTGGATCGGCTTTTCGCCCAAAACGGGATCCGGGAGTTGAACGCCAAACTTGCCATTGGACACACGCGCTACAGCACCACGGGTGGCTCCAGCCTGCAGAACGCACAGCCGTTTCTGCTCGAGACCCGCTACGGACCGGTCGCCCTGGCGCACAACGGCAATTTGGTGAATGCTGATGCATTGCGCGAGAAAATTCTCTCGCATGGTGTGGGCTTGACTTCCAGTTCGGACAGCGAAGTGATGGTTCTTATGCTCGCCGCTGCACCTGGCGATACCTGGTTGGATCGGCTGGCACATGCGATGCAAGATTGGGTGGGAGCTTTTTCACTCGTGATTCTCACGGTAGATGGCGTCTTTGCCGCCAGAGATCCCTGGGGCTTACGACCCTTAACGGTTGGCTTGCTGCCCGGTGGGGGACATGCGGTTTGTTCAGAGACCAGTGCACTCGACATTATCGGGTGCGAAGCAGTACGAGAGGTCCGTCCGGGGGAGGTCGTGGCCTTGCATGATGCAGCATTGGTGGTCCGCCAGGCACTCGCGCCGGCCAAGCCGCTCGCATTGTGTACGTTCGAGCATATCTATTTCTCACGTCCGGACAGCGTCTGGGATGATCAGGTTGTCTATCAGGTGCGACGTCGGATCGGCCGTGAGTTGGCCATTGAAGGCAGCATCGACGCGGATCTGGTAATTCCAGTGCCCGATTCATCGATACCGGCTGCTTTAGGATACGCGGATAAAAGCGGTATTCCGTATGAAATGGGATTGATTAAGGATTCTTACATCGGACGCACGTTTATTCGACCGGATCAAGACCTACGCGAACGCAGCGTGTATTTGAAATTCAATCCCGTACGCAGTGCATTGAATGGAAAGCGGGTGGTGCTTGTAGATGACTCGATCGTTCGAGGCACGACAGCGCGTCACTTAGTGAACATCCTGCGGGAAGCTGGCGCTGTTGAAGTCCACATGCGCATCACCTGTCCACCAATCACACATCCATGTTTCATGGGTGTGGATATGCCCACACGGGAGGAATTGGTGGCGTCGTCGAATTCCGTCTCGGAGATCAGCGATATATTGGGAACGGACAGCCTTCATTTTCTGTCGTTGGAAGGTATGATGCGGGCGATTAGCAGTGAGAGTGGTTACTGCAACGCATGTTTTACCGGCGTGTATCCGTTCGAGGTTGGAGAGTCGCTGGTTAAGGAACGCTTTGGATAGTACTTAGGAATCCACAACTATATCTTAATGCATGAGGAGGAAGGCATGAACGTCCTGGTCGTTGGTTCAGGAGGGCGTGAGCATACTTTAGCCTGGAAGGTATCTCAATCCTCGCAGCTTTCCAGGCTGTATGTCCTTCCTGGGAATCCGGGCACCGCCCAAGTGGCGGAAAACATCCCGGTATCATCGGACGACACAGATGGCATCGTTGCCGCAGCAATCGAGAAGAAGATCGACCTCGTCGTTGTAGGGCCGGAAGTCCCCCTGGCGAACGGTGTAACCGATGCATTGACGGAGAAGGGTATTTCCGTGTTTGGGCCGACGTCTGCGGCAGCCCAATTGGAATCCTCCAAAGCGTTCGCGAAACAATTTATGCAGCGTCACGGCATTCCCACGGCAGGATTCGAGGTCTTCGAAGATTTCGAGCAAGCCCTCGCCCATGTTCGCCATCGGGATATGGATTATGTGATTAAAGCCTCCGGCCTGGCTGCGGGAAAAGGCGTCATCCTGCCCGACACTCTTGAAGATGCGGAAAAGACGCTGCGCGAGATCATGATCGAGAAACGATTTGGGTCCGCCGGCGAACAGGTCGTAATCGAAGACAGGCTCGTCGGACGTGAGGTGTCGCTGCTGGTGTTCAGCGACGGACGAGACATCTTGCCCATGCCTGCCGCGCAGGATCACAAACGATTGTTGGATAACGATCGCGGGCCCAACACCGGCGGCATGGGGACTTTCTCGCCATCCCCCAGTATAACGGCTGCTGAAATTGATGACGCCTGCAAGCGAATGCTGCAGCCGGTAATCGATGGGATGCGGGAGGAGGGCAATCCATTCGTTGGCGTACTCTATGGCGGCTTGATATTGACCGATTCGGGTATCCAGGTCCTGGAATACAACTGTCGCTTCGGCGATCCTGAAACCCAGGTCATTCTGCCGCTGCTCGAATCCGATCTGCTGGAAATCTTGCTGGCTTGTGTTAAAGGAGAGCTTGCCCAGGCTGCTTCCAATGTGCGTTGGAGCGATGGTGCGGCGCTTTGTGTGGTCCTGGCTTCGGGCGGCTATCCGGGAACCTATAAAAAAGGCATCGGGATCACAGGTTTGAATTCTCTGCCGGAGGATGTCCTGGCGTTTCACGCCGGGACGGCGCAGAAGAATGGAGCCATCGTCACCAATGGCGGGCGAGTTCTGGGGATGACCGCCTGTGGACCAAATATCACCGAAGCGCGGAAAATTGTTTACGCCGGAATCGAAATGATCCACTTCGAGGGGATGCAGTATCGTAGAGACATCGCCAAGCCGGTTTCCGCGTACGCTGCGGCGGGTGTCGATATCGATGCCGGAAATCGTGCGGTGGAATTGATGAAGCAAGCCGTGGAATCGACTCATGGCAAGGAAGTGCTGGCCGGCGTGGGCGCTTTCGGAGGCTTATATCAGGCCTCTCCTGTTACCGCATTGAAAGACCCCGTACTTTCCGGTTCGACAGACAGCGTGGGGACGAAGGTGATGCTGGGTGTGCAATTGGGACGCTATCACGATCTCGGCGTCGATCTGGTCAATCACTGTATCAATGATATTTTGGTGCAAGGCGCACGGCCGCTGTTCTTTCTGGATTACATTGGATGCAGCGCGACCGACCCGGAGGTGATCGCTGAACTTGTCGCCGGTGTTGCCGAGGCTTGCCGGGAAGCGAAATGTGCCTTGCTTGGAGGCGAGACGGCCGAGCTTCCGGGGATGTACGTGGAAGGCCAGCTCGACCTGGCCGGGGCGATTGTTGGTGTCGTGGACCGTGCCAGAATCCTGCCCGGTGGGGATATCCGGGCGGGCGATAAGCTCTTGGGGCTGGCGTCCTCGGGTCCGCACACGAACGGGTATTCACTCATCCGGCGTATATTTGTGGGTGATGATTTATTGGCAGAAAAACTTAAGGACGGCAGCACTCTCGCCGATGCTTTACTGGCACCGCACCGCTCTTATCTTTCGGCGCTTTCGAAGGTTCTCGATCAAGCCAAGAATCCGATCAAGGCGTTGGCGCACCTTACCGGTGGTGCATTTTTCGATAATATTCCCAGGGCTTTGCCGGAAAACCTGGGCGCAAGGATTGAGATTGGTTCCTGGCCCGTGCTGGAAGTTTTTAAATTGATTCAGGAACGCGGCGGAATTGCCCGCGACGAGATGTACCGGGTCTTTAACATGGGCATCGGTATGATCGCGGTGATCGATCCGTCCGATGTTAAAAAAGTACAGAACGCGATTCCAGAAGAAACATATATTATCGGCGAGGTATGCGCAGGGAACGAGATCATACTTGTTTAGCGGTTCGTGCCGGAGAGAGGAATGTACCGTGGCAGATAATAATCGACTGGTTGTGTTGGCATCTGGTTTCGGCAGTAATCTACAGGCCGTCATTGATGCATGTGAATCTGGCGATCTGGATGCAGACGTTGCCGCTGTGATTTGCGACCGTAAAAAAGCCTATTCGCTGGAGCGGGCGGACAAAGCGGGCATTCCAAGTCGTTACCATCCCTGGAAGCCCTACAAGGACAAGGGCAAAGGTCGTCGTGCGTATGACGCGGATCTGGCGGAGATCGTTACCGCATATGAGCCAGCATTTGTGATTCTGGCAGGATGGATGCGTGTGCTCACCACAGCATTTTTGGATCGCTTTCCGATGCGAGTAATCAATCTGCATCCCGCTTTACCGGGGACGTTCGCCGGAACGAATGCGATCGAACGCGCTTGGGATGACTTTCAAGCCGGGAAGATCACAGCGACCGGCGTGATGGTGCACTACGTGCCCGATGAAGGTGTCGATGTCGGGCCCGTTATCGCCCAGGAAATCGTCCCGATCTCTGAAGTGGATTCGCTGGAAACACTCGAAGAACGCATTCATCAAGTCGAACATCGTTTGTTGGTCCAGGCAATCCAACGGGCATTGAATGCCATCGAAATTCAATAAGGAGTTAAATTATGCCAATTGCGTTGTTATCCGTAGCCGATAAATCAAGATTATCAGACTTTGCTGAAGGATTATCGTTCTTGGGATGGGAATTCATCGCCAGTGGTGGAACGGCAAAATTACTGCGTGAAAACAAGATCGACGTGACGGAAGTCGCGGATTATACCGGCTACCCGGAGATCCTGGGCGGTCGAGTCAAGACACTGCATCCTGCGGTGCACGGCGGCCTTCTTTCCCGTGAAAGCAAGGCGGATGCAGCCGACCTGGAAAAGATATCCGCAAAACCGATCGATTTGATCGCGGTCAATCTTTATCCTTTTCGCGAGACGATCGCAAAACCGAACGTGACATTGGAAGATGCCATCGAAAAAATCGACATAGGCGGCGTTGCCTTGCTGCGTGCCGCGGCCAAGAATTTCCAGCGCGTTACGGTAATCGTTGATTCCAACGATTATGAGGTCGTGCTGGAGGAATTGCGTGAGAACGGTGAGACGAGTTTGGAGACGCGCCGTCGATTGGCAGTCAAGGCCTTCGCACACACGCAGTCCTACGATGCAGCGATTAGCGCCTACCTGGCGCCTGGAGAAGCGCTTACCATGCCGCTCTTCCCCATCCAGAGTCTACGCTATGGAGAGAATCCCCATCAATCCGCCTTGTTGTACGGTTTTTCGCCGGAGGCTGGCCCGATGGGTGGAGTGTTGCTGCAAGGCAAGCCGCTTTCCTATAACAACCTGCTCGATCTCGATGCGGCCTGGCGGGCAGTGGTCTCATTCGAGCGCCCGACGGTTTGCATCGTCAAACATCTTTCGCCGTGCGGGTTGGCTTCGGCCGATACTTTGGCAAAAGCCTACGATCCGGCACTCGCCTCCGATCCGGTTTCCGCTTTCGGCAGTGTGATTGCGGTTAACCGTGAGTTCGATCTGGACGTGGCAAAGAAATTGGGTAAATTGTTCGTGGAATGCATCATCGCACCAGGGTTTAGTAAAGAGACGCTCGAGTTGCTCTCGAAGAAGGAGAATCTCCGGTTGCTGGACATGCCTTCGATGGATCTCGATCCGGCATACGAGCTGCGTTCGGTCAATCAAGGTGTCTTAAGACAGGACATCGACATGGGAGATCCTTCCGAGACCGATTGGCGTGTGGCGACAAAACGTGAGCCTAGTGAGGATGAGTGGACGGGTTTACGCTTTGCCTGGAAAGCCTGCCAGCACGTGAAATCGAATGCGATTGTCTTCGGTATTGGCGAAGCTACCGTGGGAATTGGCGGTGGCCAGCCCAACCGGGTCGACTGCGTGCGCATCGCAGCCACGCGAGCAGGTGATAAATCCAAGGGCGCGGTGATGGCTTCGGATGCCTTCTTCCCCTTCCCGGATTCAGTGGAAGAAGCGGCAAAATTCGGCATCACGGCGATCGTTCAGCCGGGTGGTTCCGTTCGAGACAATTTATCCATCGAAGCTTGTGATAAATTGGACATCGCCATGGTCTTTACAGGAGTACGGCACTTCCGACACTGAGTTGTCGTGGGAGAGATCGAATGAACACTGAATTGTTCGAGCAGGGTGTTGCGTTAACCTTTGATGATGTTCTTGTGGTTCCGGGGTATAGCCATATCTTACCCAGCGATACGAATGTTTCCGTACAGCTTACGGAGAGGGTCTGTTTGAACATCCCGATTCTCTCGGCTGCTATGGATACCGTTACCGAAGCGAGGTTGGCGATTGCCTTGGCCAGGCAGGGCGGGATTGGTGTCGTCCACCGCAATCTGTCGCCAGAAGATCAGGCAGCAGAAGTGGACAAGGTCAAACGCTCACAGTCAGGTATGATCGTCGATCCGATCACACTCAAGCCGGACGCTACAATTCAGGAAGCCGAAGGTATCATG
This sequence comes from Anaerolineales bacterium, assembly GCA_034430425.1. Classification (GTDB taxonomy): domain Bacteria; phylum Chloroflexota; class Anaerolineae; order Anaerolineales; family E44-bin32; genus WVZH01. The sequence continues at coordinate 22,824 of DAOUEK010000064.1, forward strand.
TCCCATTACCACATTAGTGGAATTCCGATTGTTGAAAACGGCGACGTTCTGGTCGGCATTCTCACCAACCGGGATATTCGTTTCCTCGATGCGGGAGACTACCGCAGCCCGGTGCGGGAGTATATGACCAGTGAAAAGCTGATTACGGGTCCGGTTGGAATCGATCTCAACGGTGCCAAGAGTCTGCTGCAGAAACACCGCATCGAGAAATTGCCCCTTGTGGACAAGAAGGGCGTACTCAAGGGATTGATCACCGTGAAAGATATTCAGAAAGAACGCGATTTCCCATTGGCTGCAACGGACACAAGGGGGCGATTGATAGTTGGCGCAGCGGTGGGTGTGCGGGATGGTTCGGATGAGCGCCTGGAGAGACTGATTGCCGCGGATGTGGATCTGATTGCGATCGATACAGCACACGGGCACACGGAAGATGTGATCAAGGCTGTTAAGCGCGTTCGTAAGCTTGCTCCAGACCTGGCGTTAATCGCCGGGAATGTGGTCACGCCTGAAGGGACAAATGCTTTGATCGATGCAGGTGTAGATGTGGTCAAAGTCGGTGTCGGAGCCGGTTCGATTTGCACCACACGCGTCGTTGCAGGTGTGGGGATGCCGCAGTTGTCCGCAGTGTACGCTTGTGCGAAGGCAGCGAAAGCGCGAGGCGTTCCCATCGTGGCTGATGGGGGAATCAAGTATTCCGGAGACATTGTAAAGGCCATCGCTGCCGGGGCGAATGCTGTTATGCTGGGTAATTTGCTTGCCGGTCTGGAAGAGGCGCCAGGGGAAACGATCCTTTTCGAGGGACGGCAGTTTAAAGATTACCGCGGAATGGGCAGCATGGGCGCGATGAAAGGTTATGGACGAGACCGTTACGGATCGGGAATCGTCGCTTCCGGTAAAACCGTCCCCGAAGGAATAGAAGGACGTGTTCCATATAAAGGTTCGCTCGAGGATTTTGTCTATCAACTCGTAGGCGGATTGCGTTCGGGGATGGGATATGCCGGTGCGGACAACCTCGAGGCGCTTCAAAAGAACACGCTTCTGATTCGTATCACGAATGCCGGCCTGATCGAAAGCCATCCGCACGATGTGGTCATAACGAAAGAAGCGCCGAACTATCAGGTAATGTAAATCAGTTTTCGTGCGGTATCTGAATCAAATCTGTTTGTGATATCTACTGCGTTCCTTGGCAGATCAATGCAACGGGTTGTTATATAGCTCGGCCTTGAACACTGGTGTACTCGACAGGTGAGTGGCTTGTGTTTTAATATCGAGCAAGTCGGGCTTCCTACAGGAGTGATGGAATGGGGAACGTACTGGTGCTTTACTTCAGCAAGGATGGCTCGACGAAGCAGATGGCCGAGTATATAGCGGAAGGCGCTCGGCAGGTATCCGATATCGATGTGCGTCTTCGAACGACCCAGGACGCTGCCCATGAAGACGTGCTTTGGTGTGACGGTATGGCAGTCGGTTCTCCCACTTACCTGGGCACCGTCGCAGCGGAAATGAAACGATTCTGGGAAAATCTCCTTCCCCTTTGGCAGAAGATTGACGGCAAGATCGGTTGTGCTTTTAGTTCGGAAGGTGGGTGGGGAGGCGGCGCTGAGTTAACCTGTATGACGATGATGACGATCATGCTCAACTACGGTATGCTCGTGTTTGGAGTTACGGATTACTCCGGCCATCAATTCACACTGCATTACGGCGCAACGCAGGCAGGCGAGCCGCGCCAGGAGAAGGAGGTCGAGGCTTGCCGGCGTTTGGGAAGGCGTTTGGCAGAGTGGGTGGCGGTTTACATCGATGGGCGTGAAGATCTCCATCCGAATCAAGCGGGATACAAACGGGTTCCATGATGGAATAATGATTCCTCTTCCGGCTCTATCGGTGAGACGGTTGACGGTTAGTGTCGATTAGTTGTATGCTCAGGATTAACGTGCGAGGTGGGTTTTGTATATCATCAAAGGGCGGATTATTAGTAATGAAGCCTGGTATGTGTAGGTCGCGCATGAAAGGCCTCGCTATGATATTGAGGAGCTGAGTACATGGAAATTGCCATTCTCGCGGTCGGAATCGTAATCCTGATTCTTATGTTTATCTTTACAATCACTATCATTCGGAAATTGTCTTCCCTCACTGCGAAGATGGAAAAGGATCTCGTACGTAAACGAGACTTGAAGACGCTGAACGAATTTTTGGAACGCTATGATCGAGATATCAAATTCCTGTCGACGTTATTGACGAGGCAGTCCCACACGCATCAAACACGTTTCGAACATGAATTTAAGATCCTCACCGAAATCTGGGATCTGTTGATTTCTTTTCGCAGGGCGGCATGCCTGATTCAACCCGAAATTACGAAGGATTCCCCAACCAAGCCTGATGAATACCGCAAAGCGGAGATCCTCGCCGTATTTGCCACTTCATATACGAAAGTTTACAAGGAAATCGAACAAAATCGACCGTTTTATCCGGCGGCCGTTTGCGAACAGCTCTTGGGATTGATTCGCCAGATGGAAGATGAGGGCCTCGATGACTGGGGTCGATCGCCTGACCCTCACTTGCGCGGCTTCGAGCCCGAGTACTGGGAAATGGGGTTGGAAAGCAAGAATCGCATCATCACGACCATTGATGGGATCTGCCAGGCCATCCGTATGCGTATAATGGGTTGAAGCACCGCCTGTCTTTGACATGCATAATACAAAGCAATATGCGTCCCCTTGTATGTTGGAGAGTACAAAGATTCATTCCGGGATATTATTGATAGCAGGATCGCGTCGCTTGTGCTTTATGCGTTTGATTCTGACGACCAACTTCTATTTAAGGTAAGGAATTACTAGACTTATAAGGTTGCTCTACTGTGTATCTAGAAGGAATGTCCTATCCGGATCGTGAAGTCATTATATGGATAAGAAGATCATGAAGGAATCAGGCAAAATTTCGCAGTTACCGTTCCACTCCCTCGTGCTAAGTGTTTATCCAATCCTTTACGTGTACACCCGAAACATAATGGCACTTTCTTTCAACGAAACGTATCGGTTTCTGCTCATCTCGTTGTGTTTCACGATTTGCCTTCTGTTGATATTTCGCATTCTGTTGAAATCCTGGGAGAAATCCGGAATATTATCTTCACTTTTGTTATTCCTGTTTTTCTCCTTTGGTCAGGTGGCGAACCTGGTGGAACAATGGATGTCGCGAAGTGAATACACCTTCAATATATCGACTTTCACATGGATATGGTTGGTAATCTATGGGGCGCTGATATTATGGATTATCACTGCGAGACTGCCGCAATCTCTTGGCGTATATCTGAATATCATGAGTGTGGTCTTAATCCTATTCCCATTATCAACGATAATCTCAACTGCAACGGTATCCAAAGGTGGGGGTGAATCCGAGTACGAGATCCTTTCTCAGATCCGCGGGGAGATGGATGCGGTTTCCTCTCTGCCAGAAGTTGCAGTCTCGGACATGCCCGATATCTACTACATCATCCTCGATGCCTATACAAGAGCGGATATCCTGCAAGATCTGTATGACTATGATAATTCTTCCTTCCTCGATGCCTTGGAAGACCGCGGTTTTTACATCGTAAACGAAAGTCGTTCGAACTACATGAATACGACGTACTCGTTAAACACATCGCTAAATATGCTGTACTTTCATGAGGTTCCTCTGCAAATCTTCCAACATGCGAGATACGATTTACAAACGAATTATGTAAGCCAATTCTTACGGGACCAGGGCTATCAAGTTGTCGTATTTGACTCGGGAACTGGAGATACGAACCATCAATACGCCGATATCTTCGTCTCACCCGATCCACCACAAGCTGAAGACAGCAATGATTTTAATTCTTTCGAACATCTCTTGCTACGCACGACGTTGGGGCTGTTGCTTTACTCCAAAGATACTCAAAGCAATTCTGCTGAGGGAATCAGCCAGGCGTTTATCGACTCGGTGAATAGAGAACTGGATGTTCGACGTGAGCGTATTCGTTTTGCGTTGACGCACCTGCCGGATTACACAATGGAGTCGGGTAATTTTTTCCTGTTTTCACATATTTATCTGCCCCATTTTCCTTTCCTTTACGGTCCCAACCTGGAGGAGCTGAAATACCATCAAAATGTCAATTTTTACTGGTATGAAGTCGAACCGGAGAATTATATTGAATATTACACCTATCAGCTGGACTATTTAAATCAAGCGATTATTGGCACGATTGATTCCATTATTGCAAAAAGCGAGCATCCGCTGGTTATCGTCATTCAAGGTGATCACGGTGATGAAAAATACCTGAATTGGGATGAGCCGGATACACAGGGGGTACATGTGCGCACGGCCATTCTAAATGCAATATATTTTTCGGATGGGGACTACGAGATGCTCTATCCAATGATGTCTCCAGTAAATACGTTTCGAATTATTCTGAACAAGTGGTTCGGGACGCAGTATCCCTTGCTTGCGGATCACTCCTATTCCCATGAGCATTCCCTTAAAACCCCATATAATCGAAAGCCGGAATTCACAGATATCTGCATCCAGTTTGATCTTTGTGTGCCTGAATCACCCTAGTGCTGAAGAGAACCAGCTGCATGTAAAAAACCAGCTATTAAAGTTGAACAAGACAAAATGAATTAAAAACGCAAGTTGTGGAGCGAGAAACAGAATGTAGGTTTTCACTCATATCTGGCGCTATGTCATAGATATCTGGCTATTTCATGGATAACTCGCCAATTTTATTGAAAAGCATGTGCAAGGAGTCAGATTTAGGTATTCGAGATTGTAAGAATGATAAGAAGAGTTAATAAATAGCAGACAGCGTTGCGTTGAGTACTATCTTGCATACTATGTATTGCGGTGCAACTAAGCGGGGCAACACTTTTTACTCCGGAGACTGGATTCTTCCAAGCATAATCCCCTCGAAGTGGTGCGCTTTCGTTGAGTATTGATTAAGGAATGATTTCGTACAGCTTATATATAGGGAAAACCCTTAAGGGTTTTGAGGAGATAGTAGCGAAGTAAGGGAAACCCGCCGGGTTGCCCCTACCCCATCATCCTGAGCGGAAGACTGAATGCAGCGAAGCCCGTAGTCGAAGGACAGACAGTGTAAGGGCGGGTTTTAAACCCGCCCTTACGATAATCCACGGGGTGCCGCGTATGGACATCCCGATCGACAATCCAGGCAAAACCTTGTAGGGGCGCACCGCTGTATGCGCCCAGATCGTACCGACGATGAAGAATGGGCCTGGTCGGCCCCTACCCCATCATCCTGAGCGGAAGACTGAGCACCGCCTTCCTGCATTAAAAGATGGGTCTATGCGTTTCCGTCACCTCCGGCGGACTTACTACCTCGGCGTGCAAGCAGCAACCCGGTCACAACAGCGATGAGGACAAACACCCCGATCACGGCCAGCACAGCGATGTAGAGTATGCTAACCGGGACGGCTTCCTCCGGGTGAATGGCGAAGATTTTATCGGAGACATCCTCACTGGAATTGACCCCATCCGTGGCGCGCACCTTGATCATAAAGGTGGCTCCAACGGGGAAGGCGCCCAGGTTGACTTCGAACTGGGTTTCCGTCAGATCGATGGCCAGGGGGATCCAGTTTTCACCTGCGTCGGCGCTGATGGAGAGCGTATAGGTCAGGGCGTCGCCGTCCGCATCGCTGCCTTTCCAGCGAATCTCATGGCTGTGATCCTGGCCCCAGATCTCGCCCCCGTTTGGCGACGTTAGGCGCACTTCGGGTGCATGGCTGGAGACCTCGCGAGCCGCCAGCACGCTCCCGTCGGCGTCCCGCAGTTCGATGCGTGCCGTCCCTTCCATCCAGGCGATGCGATAGACGAAAGGCGCCGCATCCGTCGGCCCACCATTGGGGTCGGTGTCCTCAAAGTAGACCGAAAAAACGTTGCGGCTCAACTCCTGCTCACTGCCGTCGAGCAAGACGATGGCATACTCCCCTTCGCTGCCCGCTTCGAGGTCCAGATCGGCCTCGGGCAAGTAGTAGAAGGGGTAAAAACTCGCCGTATCGGCCTTGAAAATCGTACCGCTGACCAGCAGCGCCTGCGGATCGGTGCTGCTGCGGAACTTGGCGCCGGCCAGCATGTTGCGCATGCCGTCTGGATAAGGGTCGCCGTCGCAATGGTTGCTGGTGTTCTCCAGCCGCATCCAGTACCCGGGGAAGGCCCCGGCCGAGGGGATGTCCATGAAGTAGTTGTTGCCCTCGCCGGCCGGAATCCAGCGGTTGACCCAGTAACCCGGCGAAGCCGGATGGTTGATGCGGCCGTCGGGGCCGTTAAAGACCTGCGCACCCGGGCAGATGCCCCGGCAGACATTGGCGCAGCAGCCGGCGTTGCAGGCTTCAATCACGTAATCTCCGCTGTCGTCGGTCTCCACGCAGACGCGGCTTTCCCCGGCCGGCGGTTCGAGGCGGTAGATCGAGCAGTCGCAGTCGTCGACACAGACCTTGGTTTGCTCCTCACACACGACCTCACCGGCGGCGTCGTACGTGCAGTTCAACGTCGTATAACCATCGGGACGATCGAAGATATCCTCATAGCAGCAGTATTCGCGATGCCCGTCGGGGTATTCGCAGTAGGCTTCGTCCCAGCCCACCTGGCAATCCAGGCTGTACATGTCACCGACGGCGGTCATGGCGTGGTTGAACTCGTGTGCCAGGACCGACATGCCGCTGCCCTCGCCGATTGCGACGGCCTTGTCGAAGCCTTTGATCGCGCCGCCCCCGCCACCGCAGGAAACGCCAACGGCAAAGTTATAGCCATCTGCGGCAGCCATGGTGCCGATGCGGTTGAGAAAATCATAGCGATCCAACCCGTTCTCCCAAACCATATTCCAACCGCATGTATCGCCCACAATGCAAGTTTCCAAGTTGAAAGCTGGCGCAATGGCGTAGGAGATCTCGCCGTCGGCGATGGGGTACGTCGCCAGCAGGTATTCGATCTGGGTCTTGGCTTGAGCAGCGAGGCCACCTAGCACGGGGCCGCAATCATTGAAATCATCGTAGTAGGGCACAAAAAGAATTTTCCATTCACGCGTGCCGACCACTGCCGCCGCCGGAGCGGCGAAATCGTTGTTGCTCTCGTCCGTCTCGGCCAGCAGATTCTCCGGGTCGAGCGTCACCTGGAAACTGGCACTCGTCCCCGTCGGTCGCGGCACTACACGTACGTCAGGGCCCCAGACTCCGGCCACCTCGCGGCCGCGGATGATCCCCGCGGGATGACTGGTAGGATCGAAGGCACTGTCCTCGTCCCCGGGCGCGATGTATGGCAGCATGATCTCGTAATCCACGGCGTTACCGGGGATGGTGTACGGCCCCCAGGTGTCGGGGTATTCCCAGCCTCCCGGCACGCCGGTGTGGTGCAGGCCGGTTCTGGGTGGCGCGGTGCTCCACTCGTCTTCCGGCAGGTCCAGGAGCACGTCGATTTCGGAATCGCAGGCGAAGGTGGAGTTAACCTTCACCCGAAACGCCGTCGCTTTCTCCTTGACAAGATCGGCGTCGTAAACCACCTGCACGGCCTCCGCCGAGGTGATGCTGAAATCACCGATCGGATCGTAGAAGAAGGCAGCCGTGTCGGCGCCCTCGTTCCCGGCGGAGTCGTAGGTGCGTACTTCGACCTCATTCTCGAAGCACCCGGTAAGATCGACTCCGGAGAGCGCGTCCAGGGCGAAGATGTAGGTCGATTCCCCGGCCGGGCTGAAACCGATCTCGCCGTAGGACGAACCGTTGACCCAGACCTCCACCCGGGCCAGTTCGCGATCTTCGGTGATCTGGCCGCTCAGCCGCACGTAGCGGTCGGTGATATGAGCACCGTCGAGCGGCTCGAGGATCTCCACCACCGGCGGCAGGTCGTCCTCGGGCACGGGTACGGGCTCCTCCGGCCCGCGGATCACCAGGTCGTCGATGATCTCACCTTCGGCGACGCCCCCGGCGACGTTGTAGTTGATGGTCACCTCGAAAATCTGTCCGGGCGCTTCCACCGCAAGGCAGACTTCGATGGCCGTCTCTTCCGGGCCGAGTGTGTCGCTGTCGCTTCCAACGACCACGCGGCGGCCGAAGTCATCCAGCCCGTAGGCGGTGAGTGTGGCGGTGAAGGGCTCGTCCGCCCAGATCTGCTCGTTCAAGCCGACGAACACGCCCACGAAGTCGGCCAGGTTGTCGAAGCCGATGCGGATGGGGATGTTAATGCTGCCGAACTCGCGGCCGGCAAAGTCGTTGAACAAAGCCTGCGAGCCCGAATGGGCGTCCACGCTGGGCCGCACGACGACCAGGGCGTCGTCACCCATGAAGCGGATACCCGGCGCTAAAGTGGTGCCATCCAGGCGCGTACCGGCGGCCTGATCCTCGAAGTCGATGACGAACTCACCGGCAATGCCGCTGCGGTCGCATTCCGTGGGCTCACGCGTGGGCGGCGGAGGCGGTGGAGCCGGTGTGGGTGTGGGCGCGGGCTCCTCGAGTACCTCGAAGGGAATGGAAGCCCAGACGATCTTCTTCATCAAGTCGGCGCAATTTTGGCAGGCCCAGATCGTGTACGTGCCCGGCGCGGCGCCGGCGGGGATGGTGATCTCCACCGAGAAGGCACCGTTGGGGTTGGGCTCGAAAGTCGCCAGCAGCGGGCCTGTCTTCGACCCGCCATGGATCTCGTAAGGGTCGGCGTCGGGACTCTTCGTCCAGCCAGTCCCCATCACCTGGGTTTCCGAGCCGGCGTAGCCGGAGGTCGGGTTCAGCGACAGCACGGCCGCCTGCAGCGGGCGCGCCGAAGCCCCGCCCCAGGAGGAAAAAGCAAATATGATCGTCAAGATGCAGATTAAGGTCAGTAATAATTTTCTCTTGTAAAAGTTAACTTTATGCACGGCAGACACCCTCCACGTGGAAGCGGGGTTGCCATCCCCGAGACGGCTGATGAAAAGAAACGTTGGGAATTGGTCTTTTTGCGGTACTCCTTTCGTCTCCCTCCGGAGGCGAATGTGCTCCCGTGCAGCCTGTCTCCGTACACGAAAAAACCTGTGGAACGAGAGCACTCGATGGGAACACAGGTTTCAAAAGATCGATTCGGTATCAATTTGCGGATTTGAATCCATCCGGGATTCCACGTCGTAATGATTTTCTTCTAAACCGGCGATCATGATTGATTGGTCTTGCTTAAGTATAGGTCGTTCTCGTCATTTTCGATCATTTTTTTCAGAGATCCGTCTCACCAATCCGAATATGCGATACGGTTTTTCCTGTTTCACTAAAATGGTAAATCAAGCCAGGGCATGTCGAGATACGTTTCATCCAGACAGACATTGTTCATAAATCTCTCGATATGGATACCTTAACATTTATCAGAACGGATGTACATTTTCGATCAGCACACTCAAGTGAAGCGAAACTACCACTCATGCATATTGACAACAATGATATTTAATGAAATACTGTAACTAGTTACGGTAATAGTTACAATTCCGCGATTCAAAACATAGAAAATATATCCATGGAAAAAAAAGTAACCATTAGGGATGTTGCCAGACTGGCAAATGTATCAATTGCAACAGTCTCTCGGATTATAAATAACAAACCTGATGTTTCGGAGGAGACACGTCAGAAGGTAGAGGCTGTAATTGACGAACTTGGCTATGCACGCAGCATGCAGTGGCAGCAGATAACATCAGGCAAAACAAGAGTTATTTCTTTGCATTACCCCTATAAGTTGGCTGTATCCAATCAAGTTTCTCTTGATTTCATAACAGGGGCGACGACAGCTTGTGAAGAGCACAATTATTCCTTGCACTTAGTAACTCAGTCTCTTGAAGAAGATAGCCTATTAGATTTTTACCGTACAAGCCAGTGTGACGGTATGGTCCTGATGGAAATTCGAGTGGATGATTGGCGTGTGAAATTACTTCGTCAGCAAAACATGCCTTTTGTGATGATAGGGCGCTGCGAGAATTTCGATGGGGTTGATTTCGTCGACTTTGATTTTGAATCTGCTGTGGCCGTTGCTGTATATTATTTGGTAGATTTGGGCCATCAAAACATCGGATTTGTTTCAGTAATTCCTAACCGGGAACAAAATCACTATAGCCCTAACATCTGGGCTTTGGAAGGATATAAAAAAGTATGTGCTCAGTATGAAATTCCCAACCTTTATTGTGAGGCCGATAACGGAGTAGAGAACGTAAAGAACGCCACTTTGAACTTGTTGAAAGAACATCCAGAAATAACAGCTGTCGTCAGTGTTTTTGACACGGCTGTTGCAGGAATTTATTCAGCGATAAATTCCTTGGGAATGAGTATTCCGGATGATATTTCGGTTGTGGGTTTAGCGGACGAGAAAGGGGCCGAATTAACATCGCCTGCACTTACAGCATTGCTTTTCCCCGCATCGTCGATGGGATATGATGCAGCTAAGATAATGATCAATAGGTTAGAGGGAAATACAAAGGCCAGTAAGCAGATATTGTTTGCGCCTAAACTGGTTATCCGTTCTAGCACAGATTTTGCCAGAACAAAGGCATAGCATGGTAGATTAGAATTACAAATCTAACCTCGAAGGAGGTGGTGTGGTTGGCAGATTATTTAAAATAAGAGAAGTGCTTCTCGCCCTTCCAGAGAAAGAAACACTTCTCGAGTATGTCGACATACTAGCCAGGCTAGTACAGCCGACATTTAAGTATAAATGAAAATGACAAAAACAAGAAGTGAAAAATGCTCCGTCTTAGATATTGGATCATTGGGATGTACAGTGAATACTTTCATCTCTGTCGTAATTCTCAATGAACAAGCTGAAAGGAGACTACCGACAAACAGATGAATATATTCCCCGTCTTCGTTCGCTTAAATATCTAATAATCTTCAAGGAGGACCAATGTCCAAACAGATTTGTAAATATATTGGGTTAGCGGCAATGATATCAATCGTTCTGGCCGCCTGTGCCTCACAACCAGAAGTAGTGACTCAAATGGTTGAAGGCACTCCGGTGGTCGTTACCGTTACACCTGCGCCTACGGAGAACCCATATGACGAAAATGCGCCTATCATAGTCTGGATCGATGCGGATCGTCAGGCCGCTTTTGATGCATACGTTGCGGCCCACCCAGATAAGGCCGATCTCCTCGAGGCAGTGACGGTTGACCGTGAGCAGTTTCCGGCGAAAGTCCTGCTGTTCAACAATACCAATCAGGGCTGGCCGGATGTGGTCTTTGCGGAACCCCGTCTTGTTGGTCGGGTGGCCGATGACGCACACCACTTCCCACTCGATCTGAGGGAATGGGTGCCCGCCGATGTAATCAACGGCTATTCCGGGATAGATGGCTGCACATTTGGCGACGAGGTCTACTGCCTGCGCCATGACCTGGCCATGTTTGTGTTGTACTATAACAAACCACTCATGGACGAGTTTGGCTACCAGGTACCCACCACGTGGGAGGAGTATCAGGATCTCAGCGACAAAGTTGCCGAGGAACATCCTGGTTATTATCTCGGGACCTGGGGGGACGGCTGGACATTCATCAGCTATTTTGATGCCAGTGGTTGTCCCTCGCATGAGTTGATCGATGACAACACGCTCAAAGTCGATGTGACAGACCAGCGCTGCGTACGCGCGGCGAAGTTGGTCGACCACATGCTGGCCAACGGCACGATGTTCAATACCGATTACTGGTCAGCCGAATGGGCTAGCATCGTCTCATCTGATCATCTGTTGGCGATGCCGGGCCCGGCATGGATGTTCGGTGTCTTTGGTGGCAACGAGGATAGCTCCTGGTACAAGACGTCTGAGGGTCAACTGGGTGTTGCCGCGCCGTTGAAGTGGGCAGATGATGACGAAGCCCAGACTCCGGCCATGGGTGGTGCAGCCTGGACCGTTTCCCGCCATACCAAGAATCCCGAGTTGGCAGTGGATTTCATCCAGTGGGTCACCACTTCCCCCGATCTTTGGGAAGGGACCACCAATTTCCCGTCGTATGAATCCATCCAGAGTCTATGGCAAGAGGCGGTGGCGAGTAATCCACTCTTCGCCTTCGACCCCTTCCCGGTTTTCGCGGAAGCTGCCACGTTGATAACGCCACTCGACAAGTGGCCACGCTTCGACCTCATCGCTCCATTGAGTGAGGCTGTCAGGACGGGATTGCAGGAAGATAGGACGGTCGAATCGATTCTGTCTGATGTGGCGGACAAGCTGGCACCGCTAGCGGAATCGCTGGGGTACCTGGTCGATCTGACCAAGTAGAGTGTTTTAGCAAAAGCGAGATAGTCACTAGACTCTCTCATGCACAGGTGAAGGTGGGGCGTGTCTCGGCTAGGTTTACAGAAATACGCCCCGCCCTCCATCTTCTTTCCGAAAAGATGCAGTCCACAGGAGTTTTACATGGCGAAAAAACGGATGTCCCTCCCGAGTCTGCCTCAGGTGAATAAGCAACGTTTCCCAGGTTTTTCCCGCTGGCGGCGGTATTTGTCTGCCTACCGGTTCGCGTTGCCATATACTCTGGTCATGTTAGCTTTCGGCCTTGGCCCTGGTCTCTACGCCCTTTTGCTAAGTTTCGCTGACTTCAGCACCGGTTTGCCGAGATATTTTACAGCGGGGTTCGGCAACTATCTGACCGTTTTCAAGGATTATCGCTTCAACTTTGCTTTTGGTAACATCGCGAAGTTCCTGGCAATCTCGGTGCCGCTTGGGATCGCCATGGTAGTCGTCTTGGCAATATTGCTGCAAATGCGCCCCGGACGGTTGACAACAACCTTGCGCACTCTCTTTTTCATAGCTGGTGCAGTGACGGGGCCAGTGTTGGTGTTGGTTGCCATTTTCATGCTGGATCCCAGCATCAGCCCCTTTCAGGCTCTTCTAAAGGGTATGGGCTTCGAGTTGCTCAATGATGTGATCTATGCCGGCAGTTTGCCCGTACTCTTCACCATGGTTGGCTTTTTCTCCGGCGCAGGCATGTGGATTGCAATCCAGTACGGCGCGTTGGAAGCCATTCCAGTTGAACTGCTGGAGGCAGCCACTATTGACGGCTGCAATGCATGGCAAAAAATTCGGCACATCAAACTTCCACTCATCCGTCCTTATATCATCTATCAGTTTATTCTTATTTTTGCCGGCAATGTGCAATTGTTCGTGGAACCTCAGATTTTAGGCGGCAATGCCAATGTCGGCGTCGGCGCCAATGTGCCCATGGTCTGGTCACCGAACCAATTGGCCTACAACTTCGCCTTTGAGATGGGTAACTTCGGCGCCGCTTCTGCGCTGTCGCTGTTGATGCTGGTGATTGGATTGGGAGCCGCCTACATGATTATCCGCTGGACCGGTTTTTTCAATATTGAGAACTGACAGGAGCATCCCATGTCGCAAATCAATCGAATGTCACCCGACTCTCACCCGACTGCCTGGCAGGGATGGAAGAATTTCTGGAAGAAATCCGCCGGTGGTGAAACTGGATTTCTGGGATTTTGCCTGCGCTGGGCGGTGTTGATGTTGTTTGCTGTATATTTCGTCGTTCCCTTACTCTGGCTTTTCCTGGTGCCTTCTAAAAGTGCGCCGGATCTTCTAGAGCAGAGCCCATTGACCTTTGGCTCGTTCCAGCGTATTGGAGATGCATGGCAGAGAATAATGGAGTTTCAGGATGGCGAAGTGCTGCTATGGGCGTTGAATTCCGTCCAATACGCGATTTGGGCACTGGTTTTGTCCCTGGCCACTTGTATTCCCGCGGGCTACATTTTAGCCGTAGCGCGATTTCCAGGTCGCCGCCCATTACTTTGGGCAACATTGATTGCCATGTTGCTGCCGCCTTCGGCTATGGTATTGCCCTTGTTTATGGAGTTGAATCTGGTTCACTTGATCAACACCAAGTGGGCCGTCATTTTGCCGTCAGCCTTCTTTCCCTTTGGTGCATACTTAACTTACATCTATTACTCCTCCAGCCTGCCTCCGGAGTTGCTCGATGCGGCGCGGGTAGACGGTTGTTCCGAAGGACAATTGTTCAGGCATATCGCCTTACCGCTTGCCACACCCTTATTGGGCTTGCTGGCCTTCATCAATTTCATCACGAATTGGAACAACTTCTTTGGTCCCTATGTTATGTTGAATAATGATAAGCTTTTCAACCTTCCGGTCGGACTTCAGCAGTTCGTCTCATCCACATCCGCCATCCGTCCCGGATTCAATCCAAGCCCCGGTGTCTACGTTGGTTATCAACAAGCCGAAGCCGCCTTGTTTGGGCTAATCATGGTAGTGCCTGTGGCGATTGTATTTCTGGTCGCTCAACGATATGTCGTTGGGGGAGCCTTTACAGGATCTATTAAAGGATAAACTTTCTTGGATTTCCCATTGCAGCAATCCTCCTCGGCATCCATGCATTTTAGCGTTGGCCGCCGAAACTTCGACATGCGTAATTGGCTCACGCCCCGCCGCCTGACGCTACTCGTGTGGGATCAGGCATTCCTGTTGCGCCATGCCATTACGAATGGCAGGAGCAGGTTTTATTGGTGGCCCATTCATTTGCGAAGCCGTTGCCAGCCGAAATTGTCGTCAATCTTCCTTCAGGAGATTGGCAAATCGCAGGCATTTTTCCAGGAACAAATACCGATGTGAAGATAACCGACAATCAGCTTGGCATTCAATTTTCCGAGGAATTCGAAGGGAATGTCCTCCATCTTGAAAACAGAAATAAGGTGAGGTTTTGAGTAATCCTTACAAGCTGCCAGACGAGTGATTGACAGGATGTGAGTCCTGGCCTCCAAAGATCATTACAACATGAAAAGGTAATATCTATGAAACCACAGAATAACCTATTGGCTGATCTACTCGATCTTGATGCACCTGAAGCCTCGCAAGATATTTTATGGTCAGTCGGCACACCCCAAACCGTCAGTGTTCTGGATGGACATGTTGGTATTGAATTGGATTTTTTTGCTCAGGTTTTATCCGACGAGGGGATTATGCCAGATAAAAGTATCCCGCCTAAAAGACACATTTTGTGGGTCAGCGCCTACGGTGAAGAAATCATCCGGTTGACGATAAATTTTAATGGCGATGAATTTCTCGCAGTCGACAACAATGTGATGTTGGACATCGACGACAAGGTCGAACGATTGCCTTTGTCGGTTAATGAAGACTCTCAAGGTTGGAAAGTTATTGATTCCAATGGGAAGACGCGAATGGAAATCAAAGCCATATCTCCAACAATCAAGTATTGGAGTGAATTAATCCCGGCCCCACCACAGACTCTAGAAGCAATTATTTATCCAGATGGTCTGACGCCTGTGCCGCTTGAATCCTATGATATTTTTAAACCATCTGAACACGAGTCTTTTCCACTAGCCTATATTGAACGTGATCAATGTCCTCACCGGACTACATTTGCTTTCCGTGCTTCTGCAAATGAAAAAATTGCTGGAACAGGAGAACGTTTTGCGCCCATGAATCTTTCCGGGCGAACGTTGGTTTTGGAAAATGCCGATGCTCTGGGGGTTAATAATAGACGTTGTTACAAGAATGTACCCTTTTATGTTTCCAGTCGTCCATATGGTCTCTTGATTCTGACTTCTGCGCATACGCGATTATCTTTGGCCGATATTTCTACCCGGGCTAATCAGGCGATGGTTGAAGATGGCTTGGTCGATTTGTTCGTGATTGGCGGGAAGAGTGTTGAACGTATTCTTTATAACTACCGTTTGTTGACCGGCTTCCCGCATGAGGTGCCTGTTTGGTCATATGGGATTTGGATGGGGCGAATGACCTATTTCACCGCTGACGAAACCCGCCAGATTGCTGCTCTTTTGAGGAAGGGATCGTTTCCCTGTGATGTAATCCATATCGATACTGGGTGGTTCGATAAAGACTGGATTTGTGACTGGGAATTCAGCCCGCGGACATTCCCCAATCCTCAAAATTACTTACAAGAGATGCGTTCAAATGGTTTTCGCATCACACTGTGGCAGCTGCCATTGGTGAGCACAGAGACAGAGTTATACGCACCAGCCCTGGAGAATAAATTCATTGCAAGCAACAACAATGTCGTGAGCAGCCATTCAAATTTTGGCGACAGAGGTTTAGTTGGGACGATTGATTTCACGAATCCGGGCGCAATCGAATGGTATCAAGGGTTACTAGAGAAATTACTTAGAATGGGCGTGGCTGCCATAAAGACGGATTTTGGTGAGACCATTGACCTTCAAGCGAACTATCAAGGGATGGATGCGAAGTTATTGCATAATCTCTATTCATTGCTTTATCAAAAGGCAGCTTTTGAGATAACCGA
This sequence comes from Anaerolineales bacterium, assembly GCA_034430425.1. Taxonomy (GTDB): domain Bacteria; phylum Chloroflexota; class Anaerolineae; order Anaerolineales; family E44-bin32; genus WVZH01. Next base: position 39,076 of record DAOUEK010000064.1, read on the forward strand.
AAAAGTTACCGGAGAAGGATTGATATGGGCCAGAGCCGGTTGGGTTGGCAATCAGCGCTATCCGGTGCATTGGGGAGGGGATTCCGCTTCTACTTGGGATGGGATGGCGGGTTCTCTACGCGGCGGCTTACATTTGGGTTTGTCGGGTTATGCGTTTTGGGGTCATGATATTGCGGGCTTTCATGGTTTACCCAGCTTTATGAATAACTGGCCCTCAGACGAGTTGTATATGCGTTGGACCCAATTTGGTGTGTTTTCTTCCCACGTGCGCTATCACGGCGCTTCTCCTCGTGAACCATATGAATACCCTGCAATTGCTGACCTTGTAAGGCAATGGTGGAACCTGCGCTATTCACTTATTCCATATCTCGTGGAACAGGGACGGCAGATCGTAAACACTGGCCTGCCTATGCTGCAGGCATTAATTTTCCGCCATGAAGATGATCCCATATGCTGGCATATTGATGATCAATATTACTTCGGGGATGCTTTTTTAGTTGCACCGATCATGAATGAAGCTGGTGTTAGGGATGTTTACCTTCCGTCTGGGAAATGGATTGATTTTTGGACAGGAGATGTGGTGGACGGCGGCCGCTGGTTAATGAATATTACGATGCCGTTGGAGCATATGCCGGTCTATGTCAAGTTTGGAGCACAAGTACCGGTCTATCCGCATTGTGTTCAGTGTACGGATGAAATGGACCTGACCAAGGCGGTAAACATAGTTTTTGATGACAGATACCAGGGATTGCGAAGCTCTATCCTAGGGAAGGTTGTCACACTGTAAGGGTGGTCAATCAGGTTATTTGTCAGGAACATGTCCTGAGATGTCACCAGAAACATGTTTGTTCTGCGTGTGATTTCTCCGGCGACAATGAAACAAGTAATTGTGATCAAATAGCCGGCAGCATGTTCAAAAGCATGAATCTTCGGTGAACTGAGGCGGATACTTTGCGTGGTGAAATCGGCCTGTACAGGAAAGGAGCAACCAGCTATGTTGATCGGAATATCCCCCTTGATTTCACCAGATTTACTTTCCATCTTGTATCGTATGGGACACGGCGATGAAATCGTGCTTGCCGATGCGCACTTCCCAGGGGAAACCTGTGGACAACGCCTTTTACGCGCGGAT
>DAOUEK010000065.1:0-38343 GCA_034430425.1 Anaerolineales bacterium
TGGCGATATCCGCCCCAACCATAACAGCCTTCAATACCGCTTCTGCAGAGTGAACGCCGCTGGTCAGTGCCAGGGAGCAAGATACCTGGCCGTAGAGTATCGCAATCCATCGCAAAGGCAGCAAAATGTCTTCAGGTCGGCTAAGACTGATGCGAGGCAGAATATCCTTCGTGCGTACGTCGATGTCCGCCTGATAGAAGCGATTGAAAACGACCAAAGCGTCCGCACCCATCTCATCGAATTGGGTAGCGATATTCGGGAGTGCACTAAAGAAGGGGCTTAATTTCAAAGCAATCGGGATTTCCACGTTATTTCTAACGGTTCGTAGGACGTCCAAATAGATATTTTCAACATCCATGCCCAGCAGTGTGTCTGCCGTGGGCAGATAATACACGTTCAGTTCGAGGCCATCTGCGCCGGCCTCCTCGATCATCCTGGCGTATTCCAGCCATCCCCCCTTGCTGGTTCCGTTCATACTGGCAATAATGGGGATGTCGACAGCCTCTTTGGCTTGCCGCACATGCTCGACATACGCTTGCGGATCTCGGGGGTAATCATGTTGGTGTGGAAAATAGACCGTGGCGTCCGCCAGACTTAAGGCGCCACTGCTCAACAAATGTGACAATTCACCGGTTTCCAGCGCAATCTGCTCCTCAAAAAGCGAATAGAGTACGACGGTGGGGGCTCCAGCATCTTCAAGCTTTTTGATATCGTCCAACTTTCGCGAAAGTGGCGAGGCGGAAGGTACTACCGGATTGTTCAGTTCAAGTCCCATGTACGTTGTTCGAGTATCGGCCATCACTTGCCTCCCAGGGCTCCCCAGCGGGGTTCTCCGCCAGAATTGGTTATACCAAACAGTGTAGCATAATATTTCAGTCAAATGCGTCCTGGATGTGCTCTCGAGAAGACGGAACCTCTATACACAGTATGGCAATATAAACCGGTTTTCGAGCACTGAAAAAAGCACATGCGGAATTCCAGCTTTCGAAACCACCCGCAGTGAATGAAACTTCAAAGCCCGCTTGCTAATGGTATGCCGCGGAGTCTATAATTAGTGAAATCGCTGGATGATGAAATCTTGTATGTATCTCATCATTCTCTTCGAAAGTGATAGGCCATGAAACGCTTCAGCCTGATTTTACTCGTCCTGAGTTCTGTTTCCGCATGCCAAGCACGCGCCCCATCGGCAGATTCGGTTGCCACAGCCATCGAAGAGACAGCGATCATGCAACAGACCCTGGAACCGCCGACTGCCACATGGACAGAAGCCCCCACACAGACAGCCACCACGACCCTGACTTCGACAGCTTCACCCGAACCCACGGCTACGCTATCGCTTCATCCCATCCAGATCTATGACGATTTTTCTTCCTATGGGATTAATTGGCTCATTTGTGAAGAGTGTATGTACAAGAACGACGCCTTGTACATGGGCCCCTGGCCTTCATCTGGAGCTTACATCCAACACTTTGCCATCTGTCAAGACTGTGGTTTGGTGACTTATTATTACATGAGCGTTATCGCTACTTACGAAGATGGCCCCAGCGAGCGCGGCTATGGCTTGCTGCTACGCTTGACGGATGAATACGCGATCACTCTCGAAATCACTCCCTTACAAACGGTGGCTGTTTGGAAATTGGATCTCGAGACTGGCGCTTTTGACCTGCTAGACGGAAGGTGGTCAGGAGCTGTAAAGGCAGGGGCCCAGACCAACCATATTGAAGTCTATGTGACAGAATCGAGTCAGGGCCGGACGGATATCAGTGTATCGGTCAACGGCAAGAACGTTTTTATTGTTTGGGGTCAGCCAAAAGATCAATCTCCAGTGGGATTAACGCTTTGGGGTCATGCACTTGAAGTTCAATTTGACGATTTCATTTTTGATGAGTACGAACCTTACGGGGATCCGATCGAGCTAGAAGATTTCGACAGGCCAAGTGGCGGGTAATCCACATCGAGGTGCAACCAGAAGGTTTACTCATTGAAATGGCCGGAGGGAAGTCCATTGTCGAATTCCGGATTCCCGGTGATGGGCACTGTCCACGTGGCTCCAGACCGGTATTCGGCGATGTTGTTGATATCCACTACAGTAGATGGTGTCTCGAGAATGTAGGGAACATCCTCATTGTTTAAAACCTTCTCCATCTGTTCAATCACAATGACGCCCATTCTGTGCGGATAAACGCCCAAGGTCGCTGTGGTTTCGCCCTTCTCAATCAACTCGAGGGTAACGTCATTGCCATCGATACTTATGCACCAGATATCTTCATTAACTTTGCGACCCAATTTCTGCGCAGCAATGCAGGCACCAATCCCCATTTCATCCGAATTTCCATAGAAAACATCGATATCTGGATTCTGCTGCAATGCAGCTGTAGCCACATTTACTGCTTTCTCACGCTCCCACTCAGCGGTTTGTTCCCCCACAACCTCCACGCCGGGACACCATTGTTCCAATCCCCAACGATATCCCTGGGTACGTCGATTGGCATGAAAACCGGGGATTCCGGTAAGAATGAAAACCTTCCCCTGGTCTCCCAATAAAGCGCAGGTGTATTTGGCCAACTCGGCCGCACCACTCCATTGATCGTAGCCGATATACTCCACAACCCTACCATTGCCAACCGGCGTGATTAGGTTGTGCATCAGTATAGGGATGCCGGCCTCGTTGGCCTTGCGAATTGCAGTGGAGATCGCTTTGGCGTCTATGGGATTGACCGAAATCGCCAGCACCCCCTTTTGGATTTCTTGTTCGACCACGGTAACCTGACCGGCGAAATCTCCCTCACGCTCAGCTGCTACCAAATCGACTGTCCAACCCAAACGCCCGGCTTCCTCAAGAGCACCGTTCTTGATTGCGACGTGGAACGGGCTGGTGAACCCCGGCGGCACGATCGCCACCCGAATCCCCTTCGACCCGCTGCTGGATGAAGATCCCATCGTCTGGCACTGGGTGGTAACCATCAGCATGATGATCAAACAAACGAACAAACGTCGCATGGGCTTTTCTCCCCATCCTTCACCAATCATTGCACGAGCAAGGAAATTTCACTTTGCCCTTATACCGAAGACTTCATCATTATAGCAAGAGCGAAGCAGGGATAAAAAAAAATAAGCGCCTCTGCCAACTTGACAGAGGCGCTTCGGATAACATCCTAGCGGATGCCTTCCTCGATTAGCGGTGCAATTTCATCGATATTTTCTGGTGTAACAGCACCGACTCCGGTATTGATGTGCAAACCCGGGATCAGGTAATTGTGGGTCATGTAAATTTGCAGAATGGGGAAATATCCCTGCAGATACAGTACCTGATCGAAGCTTACCGAGATGTAACCCTTCTCAATGCCATCGATCGTTGCCGGTGAAAGATCGATACCGCCAACGATCACGTCACCAGGTTCCTTACCTGCGGCTTCGAGAACAGCCGATAGATTCGCCGTGATATTGCCGTGCTGGGTGCCAATGGCTTTAAGGTCGGGGTTGGCCTCCAGATGAGCCGTCAAGATCGGGATCGCCAGGGATGCTTCCGAGTCTACCTCATCGGAGACATCGAGCTTCTCCACTTCGAGGCCGGCATCCTCGAGCGCATCGTAAACGCCCTGCGAGCTAATGCTTCGCCCTTCTTGATGCCAAATATCGTAGACAACGGCTTCGTCGCCAGCCTGCAATCCTGCCGCCACCATCTGGGTTCCGGTCAGATAGCCACCAGCATAGAGATCTGCGCCGGCATACCCAAAGCCCTGGGTTTGATATTTCGCTTCCAGGTTGGGCAATGGGTTATTGCCGCTGGTTACGATAATACCTTCGCTGATCGCCTCATCGACAAGCGCCTCGAATGCATCCTCTCCAGGATGACCCATGATAACGATGCCGTCCGGCTTCGCGGCGAGGGCTTCCTTGAATTGTTCGATCATGGTTTGCGGATCCCAGCCTGAATATTGCTCGATCAATGTAATTCCCAGCGCTTCCGCAGCTGCCTTGGCGCCGTTCGTGCGTGCCAACGTCGATGGATCACCCTGGTTGCCACCCATTTGCATGTAGACAACCAATTCCCCATCACCGCCCGAGGAATCACCATCTTGCGCGCAAGCCACGACCATAACGAGGATCGTTAGAACGGTAAAAAATGCGAGTAACTTTCTTCTCATCTTGCTCTCCTTTTCTCCTTGCTTCATCAATTTCAATTCTTTCCTTCTTTTTGAAACGAGAATTTTCAATCGCTTGCTGCGCTGCAATCCCTCCTTTCGTAGGGCATGGAAGCGTATATAAGAAACCAATCTGGCTACGCATTCACCGCCCCACGTCTTTGCCTGACGGCAGCCGGCTGCCGTCAGCATCACGTCCAAACGCAGACCATGTCCGGATTCGTTTAGTCAACGTGGCGAAACGACCTTCACCAATCAGAATGTTAAGCACCACGGAAGCGCCCATCACCAAACCGCTCACCAATGCTGTCCAATAACCACCGATACCCGTTGCCACCACTCCGGCTTCGAGTGAACCGATAATGTAGGCGCCGAAAAAAGTACCGACGATAGAACCTTCACCACCCGCGATGGATGTTCCTCCGATAAAAACAGCCGCCAGGGCGAGCATCAAATAGCCCTGGCCCTGGGTAGTCCAGAAGGTGTTCATTTCGATGGTAAGCAGTAGAGCAGCAAACCCCGCGATTACGCCGTTCAAGGTAAAAAGCTGTACTCTGGTTTTTTCAACGTCGATCCCCACCACACGAGCGACGTTTGGATTGTCACCCAGGAACATGATGGCTTCGCCAAAACGATGCCGGTTGAGAATGAACCACAGCAATATCGCCAAACCCAACGACCAAACGGCTTGAGCGGGCAGCACACCGAAGATGCGTCCCGTGAAAATGGAGTGGACAACATTTTCCTGGATACCTTTGATATTCCAGGAGAGTCCGCCGGCCAGCAATACCGTCAGACCTGACCAGAAAAACTGCGCCGCAAGTGTGGCCATTATCGATGGAACGCCAAGTTTTGCGACGAGAATCCCGTTGATATATCCGACCAGCGCACCGGCGGCGAGCGCAAGAAGAATGCCGACCCACACGACCCAAGAACCATCGAAGGTTCTAAAAAACCATGCAAAGACAAAGCCTGAGAAGGCGATCACAGACGAGAAGCTCAAGTCGATTTCACCCGCCGTAATAACAAAGGTCAGACCCAAAGCCAAAACCAGCATTGGCGGCACGGTCTGGAAAAAGGACATATAAATGCGATACCCGGTGAATACTCGAGGTGCGGTAATCATAAAAACGACATAGAGCATGACCAAAACCAATGCGATCGGTAGACCTTCGAGCTTATTTACAACCGACAGAAAGGAACCCGTGCGTTTCATGTTTTCTCTACATCCTTCCTGCCATGTGCGTAGTCGAGCATGAACTCTCCCAACGCTTTCAGGCTGATTTCTTTTTTGGGTATCCGGGCAACGATCTCGCCACGATCCATGATCACAAATCGGTCGGCAATTTCATACACGTCCTGGATGTCATGCGAAATGTAAATGCACGCCTTTCCCGCCTGCTTGATCTTGTGGACGAAGTCAAGCACTTTGCCCACTTCCTTCAAGGAAAGGGCAACCGTCGGCTCATCCAGTACAATGAGCTCAGCTTCAAAATACATCGCCCGACCAATCGCCACACCCTGTCGTTCCCCACCGGACAATTTACTCACTTTGGATTCAACTGTGATGCCCGCGCTGCGAAATCCGATTGTCTTACGCATGATCTCTTCAGCGATCTGTTTTTCCTTTTTGACGTTGATGAAACCGAATGGATAGGTGATTTGACGACCGACGAAGAAATTCCTCCAGAGATCTTGCTTTTCCCCGAGTGACTTGTCCTGATAGACGGTTTCGACTCCGTGCAGGTGTGCCTGTTTAACGCTGTAATTACTCAAATCCACTTTCCGATCGGTGATATAAAGCTCTCCGCTGGTTGGGGGAAATACACCGGAGAGTATCTTCACGACTGTCGATTTTCCGGCACCGTTATCACCGATGAGCCCAACAATTTCATTGCCGCCTACTTCGAGATCGATCTGCTTGAGGGCACAAACCAGACCAAAATATTTTTCGACCTTTGCCATTTGCAATGCGAGACGCTCGACACTCGAAACCGCCATATTCGAACCTCCTTGAAGGCCAAGAACCCAGTACCATACCGTGCAGTACGATGTATACCCAAGTCAAAAGCGCAGTACGTGAATGGATTACAACCTGGAAACGCCACCCCTGAATACTGCTGGCTCAAGCGTGCGTGAAGCATGCCGATTCCAACTGCTGAAAATATTCTCTTAACGAAACCGATATTTGAAACCAATACGAGAAAGCAGAGAGTAGATTACGATATCGACCGAAACGAAATAACGCAGATTCGTCTAGTGTTCTATCGAAAAGGTTTCTTTTCCTGTAAGCCCCACTCCGGTCATAATAACGAAGAGCGATACTGGGTAAATTAAACTGCTATTAACATTATCAAATTTCAGATCGGGGTTTCTATAGGTGGAACGCAATATTAGAGCAGCTTTAGTGCAATATATGTGCATTATTGTGCACTATTAGTGCATTTCACATTTGCGGAATCTCAGGGGGTATGAATTAATAAGTGGGCCAGGGCGCTGATAGCATCTTTCAAATCATAGAAATATTGGCGGCGGCTGATCGAAAGGTTTCGAATCACTTCGTCGGAAGAAAATCCTTCGACATAGGTAAGACGCAAAATATCGTAACGGCGGTCGATAGCGTGGGGGCGGTTGATACCTTTCTGAGGATTTAATCGTTCAATCGTTTCAAGCAGCAATTGCCGCAGATTACCGCTTCGATCCGAGGAACTCACACTGGAAACCATGTCAAAACTGGACGGGAAGGCCCACTCCGCCAACGCACAGCGACCCAAGTAGACTGTGTCCCACAAATTGCGCAGCGCGTTTCGAGTCTGTTTTGCGAGCCAATCACATTCCAGCAACCAGGCATTACGTAAGGGCGGGATGAAATCGCTCATTAGTTCCGCCAAGTGGTTTATCGCTTCAGGCACAAATGCATGTGCGATCGGGCTTTGTACTTCAAGCACACCGATCAGTTTTTCTCGATAAATCAGCGGAACGGCAATCGCGGATTGAATATTGGGATCTAATCGATCGACCATAGTCTCGTGACGATCAGATAATTCTTCAATTACCACCGCTTGACCGCTCCTGCGCACTTGATCCGCAATACAATTCGCAGGCGCAGGATGCTTGTTTTTCGTGCTGCATTCGGTCAAATCATCTTGATTGGGGTCAACCATGTAAATACGTACGAAAGGGGATCCAAAACGATTTCGGATGAGTTGATTGATCTGCAGGATGATCCCTTCCAAATACGTCGCGTCGGCTACAGATTGGTATGCACGCACTCTTGAAGCCGATTGTCTGGCCCGCCGCCGTTCCATATCGATAAAAACTGCAAGCAGAATGATTGAGCCGATCACGATGCCGTGCCATTGATAGGCGATATTCAGCATAACGAGACCATTCTGTACAACCGTCATAATCAACACGCCGATAAGTGTCCCCCGCACACCCCCGACCCCCCCACTTAAGCTGGTGCCGCCGATGATCACTGCGGCCACCGAGTTCAACCCGTAGTCTTCACCCAGGGTGTATACTGCACCGTCCAGACGAGCCATTAAAATGATTCCGGATAACGCCGCCAAGATCCCGCTCAACATGTAGGTATAGATTTTATATTGATCAACGGGAACGCCCGACAAACGAGCCGAGGATTCATTTCCACCAATGACATATATGTAACGCCCCAACTTGGTGTTGCGCAAAACGTAACCCAAGATTAAGAATACGACCAGCATGATCAGGCCTGGCATGGGAAATCCGCCGACACTTGCATCAGCGATCCATTTAAAATCCTCGGGAAAAGAATGTATAGTACGACTCTCCGTAACGACCAATGCGATACTGCGTAATATGCCAAGACTAACCAAGGTGACAATAAAGGGTGGCATTTTTCGCTTGGCGATCAACCAGCCTTGACCAGCGCCAATCAGCGCGCTCAAACCAAGCGCGACAATGATGGCAAGATATGGATTTATCGGCGCTATAGAACCCACACCGGTCATCAGCAGCGCAGCGATAATACTGGCCAAGGCAAGAATGGATCCTACGGATAAATCGATGCCGCCCGCCAACACGACCAAGGTCTGGCCCGCAGCGACAATGCCAATGAACGACGCCTCTTTCAAAATGAGCATCAAGTTGTCGATTTGTCGAAAGTGCGGGGAGAGAATCGATAGGATTGCCAATAACAACAGGATCCCCAGCAGCAATCCTCTTTGATCGAAATGCCAAGATAATTTCCTCACCTTAGGAAGGCGAGCAACGGGATGGTCGGGTTTCAGCCACGTGAGGAATTCCTTCATGTGCGCAACCTTCCCTGGATTATATGGACGCTGCCGAGGTACTGATTATCAAATTCTGGCAGGTTTTTCGATGGAATACGAAATTTTAAGCTGTTCGAATATTGTTGAGTAAATATTACTCCGAAATATTGGCGCCCCTGGCAGGACTCGAACCTGCAACAACCGGATTAGAAGTCCGGTGCTCTATCCACTTGAGCTACAGGGGCAATTACGCAATACAACAACCATGCGTCGTAAACCTCAATCATTATAAACCAGGATTGAGATTTCCCTGCCCATAAAATTTTCGCTTGCCTTCTGCTGGATTATTCAGCGGTGATCGGACGAATCCCCTTGTAAACACGCATGCTGGAAAAAGTCCTGAGGATCATACTTGGAGAGCGCCCCAATCTCTCTCCGAGTTCCTCGGGAGTCATGGGTGTGTTTCCGTTTGATAAAAAGACCCGAAATACGGCGTTTACCAGGCTTGTCTGTGGCGTAAGATACGTCTCTTGCTTGGCACAATGGGATATCAAAGTGTGTTTGATACCCGCAACGCGTGTGACCTCCCCAGTCTGCGGATCGATGTAATCTACCAGAGTTTCTGCATCCAAATCGGCGAATGCATCCTGATGCTCAGGGCAAAGGTGGCTGCGCAGATATACTTCCAAATCCCGATCGGCGCGGTCCCACCAGTCATAATCAATATGAAATTTCGTCTCGAGAGACGGGCGTACAAACCGTCCTATTTTTCTATTTTTCTCTTCAGTCATGCCTTCGTCCAGGCTTGCGGATCAAAACGCCAATAGAGATCGCCTACGTGTTGATAATAATTACGGCTTACCAATTCCTGAAACACCGCAGTAGGAGACATACGTCGAAAAACGTTAACCCCGGAGTACAGTGACTGCGCATGCACCGCGCTCTGTGGATTTAATCGAGCCAGTTCCCGGAAAATATAGGCAATTATTTTATCCTTCGGTAGATTCCGCTGCGAACCCCGCATCCAGGCTTCATCCAGTGCAGAAGGGTCGATCAATCCTACAACCATAAGATCATCGTATTCGGTTCCCACTGATTGTTTGAGCATGGTAAAACCAATTGTCCCCTCTTCATCAATCGTTACCGTCCGGATCCAATCATTGTGGCGCTTGCGGTCTAAGGTCTCAACCCTTACTTCGCCAGGTTTATCGCCGCGCCGCACCTTGATCAATCCACCTGCTGGCACATCGTAACGTCGATACCACTCGTCCAAACCAAAGACGTATCCCTTTTCGCGCACAACCCAACCCGGGAACCGATCGCCATTGTGTCCGTCGATCAGGGTAAATCGAATCCGTGGTGCTTCATACGCTGTTGGGAACATCGGCCGCAGCCGCGTAGAGAGCGGCAGCGTACCAACACGCCAATGCGGGAAAAGAAGAGTGATGGTAACTTCATCCGGGGCTGAATCGTAGGAAGGCAACGGACTGAGTTCGTCATCCAGTGACGCTTCAAGATCAAGCAGGGCATCCGTGAGCGTGGAACGATCGATTGGCAGTTCGTGGTATTCCAGTCGAGGCGGTGTATAAAGAACTTCCGGTGGTTCGAGACGCTTCAAATACCAGAGCGTTTCCCCCGCCGGACCGACCTCATCAAAACGCTCGTCCTCCTGCAGCGCATAATCCATGGAGAATTCCATGAGCAGCGGATCGATGTCTTCCGGTATCCCGACATGCTCCAGCAAGTCTGACGTGGGCAATGGACCACCGTTGGCAACGTCCAGCACGGCTTCAGCGATGTTCAAATGACCTTCGTTAATGTTAACGACCAGCGCCTTGTGAAACCAACGTCCGGCAATTCGAATGATATCTTCGGCGTCCTTGAGTTTTCCTTTTAGACGATCTTCGATAACACGTCGATACGTAGCTAGAACACCTTCGGTCGTACTGAATGCATCCAGCTCATCGTCCTCGCTGGAAGGATTGTTGAGAATATGATCCTGGAGTGCGGCAGCAAATTCCCGGGCCTTCTCACCCTTTTCGAATTTGACCGCGATCACCTCGAATTCGCCGATATCCGGATTCACGCCGGGGCGAACCTTCGTGACCTTCCCGACCAGGTTGCCGATGGCGGGGAAAATCAGGATTTCACCTTTCTCGTAATGTGCTTCTGGTATGTAGGATTTATATTCGCTCGTAGACGCCTTTTTGGCTTCTTCTTTCAACTTCTCCAGCCGTCGTTCCACCAACTCACGAGACATCTGCTCTGAAGTTAATGGGACTTCACGCTCCAGCAACAAGTTATAGATGAAGTCGAGGTCCTCATCGGAGAGCTCGAACTCCATCCAATATACGTCACTTGAAATACTTAGTCCTACTGGCATTATGATTCACAACCTACGCAGGGGAGATACTTTGCCATTATACTACAAGCATCAAGCAGGAGGGGTTATGGATGAGAAGTATATTGTCGTCGGCTCGGCGTCGGGCGTCCTGGAAGCCGAAATCCAGCGCAGTCTATTAAAGTCACGCGGGATCGAATCTCGGCTATCCCATGAAGCACTGACAACGATTTATGGCTTTGGCATCGGCCCGCTCGCCGAAGTTGAAATCCTCGTACCCATCGAGATGGCCAGTGAGGCGCGTCAAATTCTTGATGATTACCACGCCAATCGCCTGGTCGAAGATGATGGAGAAGAGTCCAGCTAACACCTTCCATCTCCACATGATATCCCCTGCAAGTGTGCCTTGATCAGTTGCTGGGCACTATCCTTGCTGTGTATTATGGATATGAGCGTTCGATCCAATCCAACGGATCTACAGGCACCCCTCCAACCCAGATCTCCCAGTGCAAATGAGCTCCCGTTGATCGACCTGTGCTCCCAATAAGCCCGATTACCTGACCAGCCTCAACCTTTTCACCCTCCGAAACGAGAATCTCGGATTGATGGAAATAGCCGCTGTAAACTCCCCAACCATGATCGATATAGGTCGCATTGCCGCGGATAGTTAGCGGACCGGCGAAAACCACAACGCCGGGTGCCGAAGCCATAATTTCCACGCCCGTACGGCCGTATAAATCCACGCCTGTATGATAGTAATACAGAGCGCCGAGATTGTAATTCCGTCGGGTACCGAAAACGGATATGAATTCATCTGTGTAATAATCCGACGGCAATTGAAACGGACCGGCCCATATTTTGTCGGGTGTCGCCGGCGCGAGCAGCGCTTCGACCATTTCTTGCTCCGGATTGATCACCGTGGGATCGACGGTTTCTGCTGGTACGCCGGTAACATTCTCGGAACGATATCCCCCATCCAAAACACGAATTGGCTGTACAAACGAATACACTGGCGCCTCGCCGAGTGTGGTGTACAGGGATATCTCCAGATCATACAATCCAGGGTCTGTCATCGCATGAATGCCGTGTAAAGACACCATGGAACTTTCACTTTCGGGAAAGAAGTTAAGCTGATCCTCGTCCAAACGACCGGCAACCCACCCCGACTGCGCCAGGTCAATGCGAACAACTAACGTATGACCTTGAACTGCGGGTGAGGGATGTAGGTTCGTTGAAACGATTGGATCGGGCAGGGCTGTGATGGGTTCATCGCTTTGAGACGAGATGAGTACATCAGACGGAATAACCCACAATCGCTCATCACCATCGAATGTGCGTAGACTCCAGGGATTTACACCTTCTCGCACGGAAATGGCCAGTATTCCCTCACTCCGGCCTGATAAAACCCGTGAGGCGCCTGACTGCTCAAGACCACTCTCCGATTGAGTCATGATTAACGCTTGACCGGCGTAGAGTCGATCCGGTCGAATAATGCGGTTGAGACGGATGAGATCTTCTTCATCGACTCCGTATCGCAGGCTAAAACTTTCGATCGTTTCCCCAAATTCGATTGTCTGCGTAGTTAATTCTCCCTGCACCCCTTCGAACCCGGGGATGATGAGTGAAGTGCCGGGAATTAATATCGACGTCACTTCAATACCGTTCGCGGAGGCGATCTCGTCGATGGTCGTGCCGAACGTTACCGCGATCGAAGTCAGCGTATCGTCTTCCTGGATAATATAGATGGGACCCTGCGACTGGGCCCGAGCCGGTATAACCGGCGTGAGCAGCAATACCAGCAATATCCATGCAGCGATTTGATTACGTTTCATACGCACAGAACTCCAGGACATTTCCTACCTTAACCCCATCGAGAATCTCGGGGTGTCCTTCAAGTACATATTGTGCGGCCCGGTTAGGTGAATAAATCCGCCAGGGATCGGCGACCGTGAGATCGACGACGCGTTTATTCGCATCAATCCAAACCACACCAAGTGAGAAGAAAACCCCAAACATATGGATGGTTGCCTCGGCAACACTCTCTCGAGATTGTACCAAGAGTAAACCTGATTGCGAAGCAAGTGAGCGCCGAAAGGTTAACCCTCGCAAGCGACAGAGAAAGGAATCACACCAGCGCGCCCTGACGACGAGGCCATTCTCCTGAGAACTATTTCGTACTTCAATCCACTGTGTCATTTTGATTGATTAAACAATACGAGGTGGCCAATACCGCCCCGAAAGTACAGGAATCGTATAGATCAATTCTGCATACCGAGGATCTTTTCAACGCTTTCGAGCAGCTCCTGAGGTCCGAATGGCTTGGTGATGTAATCATCCACCTTGGCAATATGCAGTCCGAGTACTTTATCGATCGATTGGGCTTTCGCGGTAACCACAACAACGGGTATCTCCCGCAGCTCTTCATCCGCCTTGATCTGCTGATATACCTCCCAGCCGTCCATATCCGGCATCATAAGATCCAGGAGTATGAGATCCGGTTTCTCCCGCCGTACGACTTCGAGCCCTTCGACTCCACCATTCGCACCTATTACATTGAAACCCTTGCGGCTCAAGATCAAACGCACCAGATCGATCATCTCTGGTTCGTCTTCGATACAGACCAGTCGCTTTTCCTCTTCCGCCATGAAATCCTCTTTTACTGCGCTATTTTCCACTCGTAGTGTATCACAATGATTTTTCAAGCTATCGAGTGTACTGTGACTGTGTAAGAGACCATCGAATGCGGTAGTCACAGTAGTATTTTAACGCTGCGGAAATCTATTTCAATCCATGGGAAGTATTTTTCACAAGGCACGAATTATGGCTGTGTATAATCGCACGTCAGGAAAAATACACAAAAAATACCCTTGGAATCGACCTCCCTCAACACATTATCCAAGACAATGGAGAAAAACTTGTCTAACAATCTTATACCAACTTTCATTCGAGCGATAGCACCCTTTGGGACTATTTCTCGACGGCTGGACCGCAGAGGATGCACCTTAAAGGCTGCAAATTATTTCGATCGAGCAGTAACCAGAGGAAATACATCAGATCGAATGGAAACCAAACGGTAGACTTCATTGATGTCGCCAGCCGTTATCAATCCCAGGAAGCGACCATCTTCACCTACTACAGGGAGCGCATCTAAACGCTTCTGAGAAAGAAGCTGCTGTACATCAAAAAGGCCAGCGTCCGGTTTGACGGGATCGAAATCCTTGATCATCACTTGTTCGAGCGCTACATCTGGTCCGTAACGACTTAGGGATTCAACGAGGCGAGTATGTGTGATGATCCCTACCAACTTCTCTCCGTCACATACCGGGAAATCTGCCTGGAAAGTGTTCAAGGTCAATGCAATAGCTTCCCGCAGGGTCGCGTCTCGATGCAGCACATCGAGATCACGGGAGTAGGCCTGATCGACGGATAGCCCGCCGAGTATCTTGCGCAGCTGCACGGTTTGGCCTTCGTGGCCGGCTCCCAGAAAGATAAAAACGGCGATGAAGATCAGGAAAAGGTTACCTTGCAAGAAACCCCATAATCCCAGCAGCCAAGCCAATATCTGACCGATCGTCACCGCGATAGAGGTCGCACGTGCGTAATCGAGTTTCATCGCCATAAGGGCGCGCAGCACCCGTCCGCCGTCCATCGGGAATGCCGGCAATAGATTGAACAAACCGAGAAAGAGATTCGAGGTGAAAATATAGCTGAACAAACCGAGTGGGCTGAATCCACCCATCCCGGAGATCATCGTGTCTAATCCAACGCTTACGCCGATTCCCAATCCGACCAGCGTGAGTACGATCGCCAGGGCGAAATTGACCAGCGGTCCCGCGATGGCAATGACCAGCTCCTGAACCGGATTCTCAGGGATGCGTGCCAATTGCGCGACACCTCCGATCGGCAGCAGCACGATTTGTTTTACGCTCACTCCATAATGCTGCGCCGCCAGACTATGCCCGAGTTCGTGCATCACAACAATGCCGAACAGCAGCAAAGTCGCCAGAATCCCAAACGCCGCTCCACTCGTGCCCCCATCGGAAAACAACCCGAATTGAAGCGCCGACCATATCAGGATCAGCGGAAAGGTAACGTGAACACGGATATCGATCCCCCGCACACGAAAAATGGTGAAGGAATTCCCCATATCAACCTCCTCCGGGAAACAATACTTATCTCGATTCTATCAAAAGACAGTTGCAACTTGCTGACAGGATTCTGGTCATTCGCCCCTTAATTCATGTATTCAAAGGTTTTCTGGCAGTTGTTGAGATGACTCACGGCCAAGGTTGGTAGAAATCTTGGGGGAGGACCGGACTTTTCGGATCGGTATATCCTGCATTGTAAATGGTTGTAGCCAGTTCGACACCCACGAAGCGAAGATGCCACGGCTCGTAGATATACGCTGTAACCAATGGCATGAAACGGTTGGAGTATGGCCACGATTCGCTTTGTTTTAATGGATAGCTGAGCACGAATCCAAACCGGTGGGCATTGTCCTCCAGCCAGGTATACAACAAATCGTTGCGGGGATCGTTGGCGCCCATCACAACACCTGGCCAGATAAGATCGAAAGCTGTGCCCAATTGATGCTCGCTGCAACCTGCAGGTGCAGAAAAATATGCTGGGCTGGAAGTGCTGGTGGCGCTCTCCCGCGCAAATACTTCTTCCTGGTACGTGTAACTGCGGTAATCTGAGAACAGCTGGACGTTTACGCCATCCTCCAGGGCAGCTGCCTGCAGCTCTTCCATAGCGATTGAGGCCGCTGCATTCAGTCCAGGATCATAACTGGGTGGAAGGCCATGCTCCAAGTCGATCAAGACATCCAGCGGCGGACCCAGTAGTAATTTAAGCACAACAAAAAACATCACGTAAAAAGGCAATGGCTACATTCTCCATCTAATCATATGCATAATCACCAACAAATACTTCATCCAGTCTGCATTGTATGAGATTCAGACAAGAGCTGCAAAATATACGCAGCGAGATTGCCAATCGGTGTTCGTGCGTTGGAGATCGATTTTAACGAAGAGACTCCCGTCCGACCCGTATGTGTATACTGCATTTTGTGTCTCCTATTGCATACACCGCTGATAAAAACTCAACCTTAGTATTTTCGATGGGAAATCCCGATTTTCACCAGAGCCACTTAACGTATAAGGGTTGGCTGTCGAAATCCACTTTTCCTTGTCGACTCTTCTCGGAAACATACAGGATCATCGTGAGGATATGTTCGTGCTCCTCGAAGTTTTCCGGAGTACCTTTTCGGGCTGTCGCACGAGCGGTTTCCCAGCCATGCGCCGTGTAAAACGCTTCGACATTCGATTCGCAAAACAAAATCCCCGCATCCACATCGCTGTTCTTGATGTAATCCGTCGCCAACTTCAGGATTTGTTTTCCATAACCCTGCTTGCGATAAGGAGGGAATATAAACATATTCCCAAAGGCGTAAATATTGTATATTGTTCCAGCATGCTCGATACTCAACCGGAAGATCGAAGCATAGCCAATGAGGGAATCACCCTCGGCGACGACAAAATGAACCGGATCATGATCGGGCGGACAGGTTTCGGTTAGAAATTGATCTTCTCCGGAGAAGACAAAAGGCCACTCGGTCTTGATAAATGCCAGCGCTTGCCACTTTAGTGGATCCGGAAGATCGCTTTGCGGATAGAGGTCTACGTCGGGCATATACTCACCTTCGATATGAAATTGCGTCTGAGTTGGATATCCCTATTGTACTGTGCAATGATAAGAATGAAGGAGAACAACACACAGCCCACTCCAAAACACCAGGACACACACGTTCTCGTTAAGCATCCTCGCCATCGGTAAAGAGTGATGTACGACTGCTTTCTGGGATACGGATTTACAATCTTGGTGTAGCATTATTGATTAGGGACATCTACCAAGGAAACCATAAAACGGGTATATTAAGCATCGAATCAACGAGGGTTTGATCCCAAAGCGATCGAATTGGTTATCTTCCATCCTGTGAGCAACCGGAGATACGAATGACTGTAGCACACCCAGCCAATCCAGAAACTCCCGGCCCAAAATCCCTTTCATTTCTCGATATTACTATCGATAAATACACACTCATCTTGATTCTGCTAATCGTCCTGGCTGTGTTCAGTCGATTCTACAACCTTGGCGAACGTGTGATGAGTCATGATGAAACCACCCACGTCTATTTCTCGTGGCTGCTTTCGGAAGGCAAGGGATACCAGCACGATCCCCTCTCCCACGGACCGTTTCAATTCCATCTCCTGGCGCTTTCTTACTTCCTTTTTGGCGATAATGATGCAACAGCACGCATCCCCGCTGCCATCTTCGGTGTTCTCGCCGTGGGATTAATCTGGCTGTTTCGCCATTGGTTCGGCAAGCCAGGCGCACTCGTCACGGCCTCCTTGATTCTAATCTCGCCATTCATGCTCTATTATTCGAGGTATGTCCGTAACGAAGCCCTCACCGTGCCGCTTATGCTGCTCACAATCTGGTGTATATTCAGCTACCTGGAAACACGCCAGGTGCGCCATTTTTTCATCCTCGCTTTCGTTAGCGCACTGCACTTCGCCACCAAGGAGACCGCTTTCATTTTTACCGCCCAGGTGCTCGTTTTCCTGGTGTTGTACTTTGCCTGGCAAATCATCGACAAGCTGAGAATTAATAAACTACTGCAATGGGTATTCATCATTGGCCTTGTTTTCTCCATGCTTGGCGCGGGACTTGGCTTGTATACGTATTTCCACTTCCAGATGTACGAGGTCTCTTCCGCCGAGGCGGAATTGCCAGAACAACCCCTGCCGGATGGAAACCTCCCGGATGAAGCAAGCCAGGGAGCTAACGATCGATTGAGCATCAATCTTGCGGCGATCACGGCAATATTTGGTCTGGGCTTGATTCTTTTCAGCTTGATTTCTGCATTCGGAAAAAGGCTGCAGACTGATTTCCCCGATCTCGATCTACTGGTGCTCTTCATCACCATAGTCCTGCCCCAACTCGCAGCGATCTTTGCTACGATCTATGATTGGGACCCGCTCAATTACAACGATAGTGCACTCATGCTGCGCACCGGGATGGTCGTAGCTGTACTCGTCGTTATAAGCCTGGCAATCGGACTCTTGTGGAATTGGCGCAAGTGGCTCATCGCTGCCGTTGTATTCGCCGTTCCCTACCTCCTTTTCTATTCGACATTTCTGACCAACGGAAGAGGAATCGCCACGGGACTGGTGGGATCCCTGGGTTATTGGCTCGTTCAGCAAGGGGTTGAGCGCGGCAGCCAACCAATGTATTACTACGCCCTGATTCAGCTCCCCATGTACGAATTCCTGCCCATCCTCATCGCACCTGTGGTGATGCTGGCTGGTTTCGCGAAGTGGATAAAAAGCAAGTTGGCGAAAATTGATCCGGATGAGGCGCAAGAATCCGATTCGGTAGGGAAGATCGGCGATTTGGCACACTCACCCTTGATACTGTTCTTCCTGGTGTATTGGGGTTTTTCTTCGCTGGCCCTCTACTCATACGCCGGCGAGAAAATGCCCTGGATCACCGTACACATCGCCCTGCCCTTCATCCTGCTCGCAGGCTGGGGAATCGGCGTATTCCTGGATCGAATGGACTGGCGGCAGTTTGCGGAAAAACGCGGTTTGCTTCTTACGGGGCTCATATTGCTCTTTGTGCTCTCCGTTTTACGCGCACTCGCGGTCGCATTAGGAGAGATTCCACCATTCCAGGGCAACGGGATCGAACAACTGAGTGCTACCACAAGTTTTTTGGCCGCCCTGGTTTTCGCGGCAGGTACTGGACTGTCCATTCCTTTCGTGGCGCGCGATTGGTCCTTCGCCGGCGTGGGCAAAATGATCGTGCTCATTATTATCGGCTTACTGGCGATGGTGACTGTGCGCACATCTGCCCGGGCTGCTTATGTGAATTATGATTATCCAACCGAGTATCTCGTCTAT
Source organism: Anaerolineales bacterium (assembly GCA_034430425.1). Taxonomy (GTDB): domain Bacteria; phylum Chloroflexota; class Anaerolineae; order Anaerolineales; family E44-bin32; genus WVZH01. Next base: position 18,704 of record DAOUEK010000065.1, read on the forward strand.
GCGCACATGGGGAGAGGGCCCAAGACCATGCTCGAGCAGATCGAGGATCTGGCGGAGCGAATGGGCAACGACCCGGATTTTAAAATTGCATATGACGATGAATCCACATATCCATTCTGGTGGTACCTGCGAAATTACGATCAAGCCACCTACTTCGGCGGCAGCCCCAGCCGGGATTTGATTGATTATCCCATTATCATCGCCGGCGATTCGAATTGGTCGAAGTTGGAACCCGTTCTGGGAGACGCGTTCTATACATTCGAGTACACACGCATCTGGTGGCCGAATATGGATTACTACAACTGGAAGAAAGCCAACATCGAATCGGAGTGGCGCAGCGAACAGATTGCAGAGGGAAATGATAACCCGGAAGCCGACATGAACAACTTCGAGTACTTCCGACGGCTGTGGTTAAAACTCAAGCCCTTCATTTTTGATACCGCCCATCGACGAGCTGCGTGGGACATCTGGTTCAACAAAGATTACAGCGCCTACGGCGAAATAACCAACAAGGATTTTTCGCTTACCAATTGGAATCCCTCCGAGAAAATTCGTCTCTATATCCGCATCGATACTGCCGCCAAGGTCTGGGATTATGGCGTTGCCGCACCGATCGAGGACATTCAAGCCATCGCTGCTCCATATGAAGAGAATATGACGATACTCTCCCCGGATCTCACGTTTGGAAATACAGGTTCGCAGCCGGGTGAATTCTTAAACCCGCACGGCCTCGCACTCGCCCCGGATGGCAGTCTCTACGTCGCCGACACCGACAACCACCGCATTCAACATCTCAGCCCTGATGGCGAAGTGATCTCGACCTGGGGGAGTTATGGAGACATCGAACTTAACACCCACAAAGAAGGCACGTTCAACAAACCTTTTGGCGTCGGTGTGGCGCCAGACGGAACCGTCTACGTTGCAGATACCTGGAATCACCGAATTCAATATTTCACGGCGGAAGGTAAATTCCTCGGCATGTTCGGCTCATTCGGCCAGGGAGACGAACCGAAAAAGTTCTGGGGGCCGCGCGACGTCGCCATCGACTCCCAAAATCGGGTCTTTGTCGTCGATACCGGCAATAAACGCGTCGTTATCTTCGATCGCCAGGGAAATTACATCAACGAATTCGGCTCGTTCGGCCTAAAGTTGGGTTTTCTCGATGAGCCCGTGGGTATCGCAGTGGGAGACGATGGTACAGTCCTTGTCGCGGATACTTGGAACCAGAGAGTGCAGGTCTTCCGGGAACTCGGAGAGGGCTACTTCCAGGCAGTGAAAGAATGGCCCATCGCCGGTTGGTACGGCCAAGCGTTGGAGAACAAACCCTTCATCGCCGTCGGACCGGAATCGACGAACTGCCTCACTGATCCCGAAGGCGCACGGGTTCTCTGTTTCGATATCGAAGGGGAATTCCTGACTGGCTGGGAGTCATCGATCAGTGGGAATGTATTCTTCGGGAATCTGTCCGGAATCGTCTTCGATGACAATTGTGGCCTGTGGGTTTCCGACAGCACCAACGGCGAGATTATGCACTTTTCGCCGGATCTCTGTCAGAATTGAATTCGTTGATCAACCATAAGCCTACGATTATACAAACGAAACCAGCCAGAATCCCGGCTGTGATTTGCTCTTCCAGAAAGAGCACCCCACCGATTGCCACGATGATCGGTACCACATACGACGGCATGGAAGCTGCCGTGGCGCTGAATCGATCGATGATGTAGTACCCAACGAATACAACGCCAAAGGTGCCCGCAGTCGCTGAAATTAAAAGCGCAATCACACCGCCGGTATTAACCTGGCGAAGGTCCAGCCCGACGGTTAACAGCATCAAGGGCAGAATAAAGAACATAGAGGCAATAATCTGAATGCTGGTAACCTCAAACGTATCATATCCCCGAATATAGCGACGCGCGTAGATGATCATACAGCTGGCGGCAAACACGGCGATAAAAACCAGGGCATAACCCAGAGGATCCGCTTGTGTTACGTCGACAAGACCGGTCTCCCCGCGTAAAGTTAATACCAGGGCGCCTGTAAATGCCAGCACGACTCCGAGTGCTTTCCTGCGGTTCAGGGATTCTTCGGGCAGGAAAATGTGTGCCAGTACAACGGTCAGAGCGGGAACAACCGTAGCCAACACCGAGGAAACGCCGCTGGATTGATACTGCAAAGACCACACAACCAGTGTCATGGGAACAACAGAACCCAAAATCCCGAATATGGTTGCATGCATCCAAAGACGCCGATCTTTGGGCCACGTTCTGTTTTTTCTCCCCACTACCACATAGACAGAAACGGTCAATAGCCCCGCCACCAAAAATCGCAATCCAACGAAGTTGAGCGGATGAAACTGTTCCAGGGCATATCTCGAAAAAAGCATATTCGTTCCGAGAAAAAGCGCCTGGAGAAAAACGAAGGGAATCGATTGAGAATTCAATACTCTAACCTCAATGGAACCAGCATAATCCCGCAAGTGTACCGTTTGTATACGCGGTAATCAACCCCGAAGCATGCTTGCAGATTCTTGCTGTGTATTCGGATGAAGAAGGCGATTCTATTTACGCGTGATCTGTTCCTTCATGGCGCGGCCCAATCTGAAAACCCCCTCATTGATCATCTCCTCGGTTGCATTCGAGAAGTTCAGCCGCATGGTATGCTCCCCGCCCTGTTCGTATGGATAAAAGGCGAAACCCGGAACGTAGGCCACCTTCGCCGCAACGGCGGTTTCCAGGAATTCCCGCGTGTTGATCGATTGCGGAGCTTGTGCCCACAAGAACAATCCACCTTGAGGCGAGGTCCAGGACGCTTCACCCGGCCAATTCTCCTCCAATGATTCAAGCATAATATCGCGGCGATTGCGATAGACTTCAACCAGACGCGTAACGTGTTTCCGCAATGTTCCATTCTGGCAGATTTTATTCGCAACCATCTGTACGAAAGTCCCTGTGTGAAGATCAGCAGCTTGTTTCGCCTCGAGCAGTTTGGCAAATGCCGGTTTCGCTGCGACGATCCAGGCCAACCGAATGCCAGGCGCCAGGGTCTTCGAAAATGTGCTTAGGTAAATTGTCCGTTCAGGAGCGAGGTGGTAGACGGGTGTAATATCCTCGCCTTCGTAGCGTAATTCACGGTAAGGATCATCTTCCACAATGATTAAATCGTACTCCCGGGCGATCTCGACCAGTCGTTCACGACGTTCCAAGGGCAAGGTGGTCCCTGCCGGATTGTGAAAATTCGGCAGCACGTAGATAATCCGTGGCCGATCTCCGGATTGAATCGCCGCCGGTATCTCTTCGACACACATGCCGTTCTCATCCAGCGGCACGCTGATGTATTGCGCCTGATAGGAAGTCCAGGCTTGCAACGCTCCCAGATACGTCGGGCGGCTGCAAACAATATGGGTTCCCGGATCGACAAATATCTTTCCAATAAGCTCCAGCCCTTGCTGCGAGCCGTTGACGATGAGAATGTCATCGGCATTGACCTTGGTCATATACTTCGACATACTTTCAGCCAGGAATTCTCTCAGATGTACATAGCCCTCGCTGGGGCTGTACTGCAAGGCCACCTGGCCTTCTTCCGTAAGAATCTGATGGCAAGCCTCATCGAATTCCTTGATGGGGAACAGCTCAGGAGCCGGCAGACCTCCGGCGAACGAGATAACATCCGGTTGGACGGTGAGCTTGAGTATTTCACGGATAATCGAGGGGTTGATTCCCTTGGCCCTCTCAGCAAGATGCGAATCCCAATCGAATGAAGGTTGGTTGGCGTTTCGAGTTCCAGAATCCTGCATTGAAGTCTCCTCAGAATGACACTACCATTTTCATCCAAGGGACATATTTGTCAAGGAAATCGACTGTAAGGTGATCGAAAGATTTTAAGCCGCCACAATCTGCTATTGTAGTTTGGGTGAATCCTGGAGTGAATACCCATCCATGAAGCAGCTATGATCACAGTTCGTTGTGAGGAAAAGATGGCAAAAACAGTCACAGATGATGATATCCGCAATTTCATCACACAGAATCATCATGAGTACCCGAGTCAGATTGCCCTGATGCAAGCAGCCGTCAAGCTTCTCTGGCCCAGAGAAAACAGAGCGGATGGCTGTAAACGCGTGGTTCAGCTGTGTTTGGAGGAATTCACCACAATGCCAGGAGGTTACTCTTCATAGGTAAACCAGAATCATTGCCGGCTCTTAGGTACACCGTCAAGCCAGAAGAAAATATCCCATCCCAGTACGTATCAACCCGATACGATCATCGGGTTATTAATTACCGCAGGAAAGATGATAATTCATCGAACGACACGTGGAATGCCGAAGATCGTCAGTGTTGTTGTCACTCCGTAACTTATGCTACGCTTAGCCGCAGCCGTGAAGAAGCCCTTGGATTACAAACGGAAATAGCCACAGTATCTCTTGGAATTCATTCGGATGGAATATTGTCTTCGCAGGAGGAAAGATGAAAAAATATACTCATAAATGGAAGATATTGATTGGGATTTTCATCGTACCAACGATCGTCCTCGTAACTGGATGTAACCGCCCAACAACAACCATTCCCTCCGCAGAAGAAGAAACCGATGATTCAAGCGTGGAGGATAAACAAGTCAGTCAACCCGATATTGAAGAAGAAGTTGAGATTCCTGACCCGGCAGCTCCGCCGCTCGCGGTGCTTCCCATGCGCATTCAATTCACCGCCGAGGATGGGCAAGAACTGGTCGGGTATTATTTTGCTGCGGCCAGCAACCCTGCACCGACTGTGATTCTCATGCATTGGTATCCGGGTGACCAGCGTGATTGGCTGGCGATCGCGCCCTGGCTGCAAAACCGCCAGGATGAACTCGCCGAAGCGGAGGGCTGGGAAATGGCCATCGGCCTGGATTGTAGACCACAGAAGGAAGGACCATGGCTCGATCCATTATGGTTCCCTCCCATGCCGGAGGAAATTTCCTTTAATGTCTTCATCTTCGATTTCCGTGGTCACTGCGAGAGCCAACCGGCAATTGGATCTGACAATGACAAGACTCTCGACGCCAAAGCGGCATTTGCGGAAGTGAGTTTATTGAACACCACCGACCCCAACCGCATCGTCGCCATTGGCGCAAGTATCGGCGCTGACGGCGCACCGGATGGCTGTTTGCTCCATAATCAGGACAGCGACACCTGTCTTGGTGCGTTATCACTGTCTCCGGGAAGCTACCTGGGCATGGAATACGCTGGCGTGGTAAAAGATCTGGATGGCTCGGAAATTCCTCCTGCCGTGCCGGTCTGGTGCTTCGCTGCCGATGGAGACATTCCATCCCAGATGGCCTGCGAGTCCGCATCCGGAGATCATTACAAGTCATTCCTATACGCAGGCACTGACCACGGTATGCAGTTGATTTCACCTTCCTACGATCCAAATCCATTGGTTTTAATTCAGGATTTCCTCGAGGAATCTCTCGAAGTCGAAATCAATTAACCTTCACATCCCGGCAAAGCAATAAACAGGACTGTCGCTCCAGATAATCAGACAGCCCTGCTTTTTATAGCGGGAATCCAATTGGTCCTGCTTGAACGTTTGAACGCTGAATGTCGCCCTGGTGGATGCTAAAGTGATGGTTCCCGAGACAAATCCAAATCGATAATCAGATGACGTAGCGCATAAGCTACTTCTATCAATTTCGTGGTGTCAACGAGTGCCGGTTTGTCCTTCGGGGTATGCGAGACTTGTGCCAGTCCTTCCATCCCATGCTCAGATGTGAGCGCCAATGCAGGAACACTGTTCAAAGCGAAAATCATGTGGTCGCCGGAATACCAGACATCGCCTTCGGCCAGCGACTTATGCGCAGCAAATGTCTTGCACACTTGTTTTCTAATTTCATCCGGGGTTTCGTAGAATGAATATGCCGTTTTCCCTTTGCGGAAGCCAACGCCATCCATGTTGATATTGAGTAAAATCTCCTCCAGAGAATCTTTATTCTGCTCGAGGTAAAGCACTTCCCCCGGTGCTGCATAATAATCTTCACCGTTGATGGCAACGAACTCCAACCGGTCACGACCCCGCCAATCAACAAGCAGTTCGGCTGTCAACAGCAGGATCGCTGCACCTGTCGCATTATCCATCGCCCCCGGTGTGTTTATTTTACTATCGATGTGCGCGGTGAAAACGATACGCCGATCCCCTGACCAGGATGTGCGAGCGATTACGTTGCATCCACTGGAAGGGATTCGCGTTGAACTGACATCCAGGGATATCGTTTCACCTACATGCTTTCGCAGGCGATCTCCTTCCTCCGCGGTCATGTAAACCGAAGGAACGTGGAAATCGCCATCTTCAATCAATGGAAACGGGGAGAGGCCGCCCGCCAGAAAGGGATCTTCTGTGGTTGCAGCGATTATCGCCGCCGGTGCCTTTACCTCCAGCAATTGAATGATGTACTTGTGTTCTGCCGGATTGTAGAAAGGAAAGTGTTTGGGCATGAGTTGTTCTTTGGCGATTTCGCCATGCAGCATGACGATTTGCCCCATGATTTCAGCTGCTTCGAGTTCATCAATCGTTGACACCGCGGCCAATTGCGCACCTAAAAGACATCCCAGGGAGTAGGGACTCGCATGCGCCTGGAATGTTTCCCCCTCGATTCCCAGCCGTACGCCGTCCGCCGTCCAATCGATACAATCGAATTTGGCATACTCGACATCGTATCCCATCGAACTCATCAAACCACCGAAATAATCCGTAGCCTGCCGATTACCGTCACTTCCAACGCGACGATTGGGAATATCGACACATAGCCGTTGCAGATAGCCTTTTGCCTTCTTGTTCAATTCCTTGGTGGACACAAAACCTCCCGGCACATACTTCCGTTACAACCGCGAACCCAATATCTAATTAATCGTTCAGTATGAAAAGAACGAACCTAGATTGTACTCGATGAATGTTGAATCTCGCAGGAAACCATTCCCGCCGCCATGGTCTTCCTTCATGATAGCCGCATGAACCAGCAGTATAATACCGATCAAGGTGGAATGATGCCAGACTAAATCGATTTGCAGGGAACTTTGTCCCACCTAATGGCGTCATTTGTGATAGAAATCACGAAAAAAAATCTGCCTGTCGGAGGAAAGATGCATGAGCAAAATTCGTAAAGCAGTCCCCGTGATGGTGGGTTTATTCTTGCTTCTGTCCGGTTGTAATCAAACCTCGACGAAACATATTCCAAGCGAAGAGCCTGCTGGTTTACCCAATCCGGCCTCAGTTTATTGCGAGGAACAGGGCGGAACGCTTGAGCTGCGTACAGACGCCGAAGGTGGAGCATATGGGGTTTGTATTTTCCCTGATGGCAGCGAGTGTGAGGAGTGGGCTTATTTTCGTGAGGAATGTCAACCTGGTGATTCCACAGGAGATCAACTTTTCGAAGACGTTGACGAATTCACAACCGAGATTTTTGATCCCACCAGCGCTCGCCAGGAAATCGTCACATACCTTATCGAGAATTACGCCATTGAAATCGTTGAAGCGTGGGAAGAATTCGATGGTTCTCCAGATGAGGTCTCGACCGTTCGCTATATTTCCGGGCCCTGGATCATCGCCTTGACGCCCGATGAAGGTGCAATTGAATCTGCAACCTACAACGTCGAAATTGGTGAGATTACCGGCTTTCATTGGGAAGGGACTATCGATGCAAACGGCGTAATCAAGGAAACTTCCTACATTCCGCCAGCTACGATCTTAACCCCCGACCAGGCCCGGGATGCTGCAGTTGCGTATCTGGTCAATACATACGCACTGGCCGCACCGCAGGAGTGGATCGAGCAGCAAGTTGAACAAGACATCCCAGGCTTCACACGGAAGCTGTATACATCAGAAGCGTGGGTAGTCGAAGTCCTGTTTGCCCCTGCGGCACCAATCGTGCCCAGCTATCAGCTGATCATCGATAACTTAAACGAAGTGCTGCGCTGGGAAGGTGAGGTCTCTTCTCGAGGCGAGATTACCGAGACTCAGTTCATTCAGGAATAACGATATTTCCGAAGGTATCTACCATCCAGATCTTTTTATAGTTTTCATGGTTGGGTGGATACCTTCTTTCGTTTAACCAACCAGGCTGCGCAACCAAATACACCAACGCCCAGCACACTGCAGATGAAATCGACGGGATCTGCGCTGCGGTTGGACAGGAGGATCTGCGAGACTTCTTCTATTCCAATGACCACAATAAGAATTAGACAACTCAGGAGCGATTTTCTCCAGGGCTTCTGTTCGTCGGCGAGAGGCACGACAGCAACAAGTAAAAATGCTAGGATGCCATACAACCCAAAATGACCCAGCTTATCCCCGTCCGGAAAGGCGTAGATCACGGCCAGGAAACCCGGAAGTCGACCCAGATCGGCCAGCACGATCGTGGGGATAATGATGATGATCAAGAAGAGAATGAGTACGATTTTCATGAGTAAACTGCGTTCCTGCACTTCGACCTGGATTCGATCGCTAAGCGATGATGGAGATCACATTCAACACATTGCGTGCCAATTTCCGATCTCCGGAATACATCATCTGCTCTTCGGCTTCTTCCGCCTCGACGCCTCGTGTAAACAAGCGCCAGGCAATGTTCTCATCGATTTGGACAGCAGCTTCAGGCTCATCAACCGATCCTGAATACAATTTCCAGGCGCCATTCTCGCGCCGGATCGACCAGCAGCCGCCCGATTTTCCAACAATTGTAAGCGTCACTGTCGTTCCATCTGTGGTGCGAACGGAGTGAAAGGCGCGCGGCAGCCCCCAAACGAAAGTCGCCAATACCGGCGCGAAGTGTCGTGGTTCTGTAAGACCCGGTCGATTCACCGCATCGCGAATGTGCTGCTGATGGTGCCAGCGCTCGGTGTACTCACGGGCGATGTCCAGCCACACCGGCGCCGGGTCTGGTCCGGCCCATGAGATAGATCCCCCAAGCAAGTGCGGATTCAGCAAACGAAAGTGATCGCAGACCTTCCCGCCCACGAAGCGCAGCATTTCGATCAGCAGCGCCGTACTCATTCGTCGCGAAACGCGCACCCAATCCTGATTCCACTCGTTGATGAACGCCACCAGTTCGTCCCAACCCTGGATGGATTCCGAGGCGATGTGCCCGTCACGGCGGATGGAGAGATTGCCGATCTCCACGCCCAACAGATGCAGCGCCACGTCCTTCACGTTCCAACCTGCGCAGGCCGTAGGCTGCTGCCATTCTTCCTGACTCAGGCCGGACAATAGCGCCAGTAAATGATCGAGGATCTCCGGAAAAAGATCGCTTACCATAATCGGTTTTGGGGCTTGAAGCACAAATTTCCTCCCTAACGATACTTGCCTTACTTATTCCTAGCATAAACCCGAAAGGAAACAGCATCAAGATCCGGGATCAGCACCTTTAATACAATTTTGAGACACCATTCCATTGGCTTCCCTCACTCAAGTGCGGTCAACGAACGACTGATCTGGCAGCAGTTCTGAATCAAGCGGCAGGCATGTGACATCCGTGAGGAAGCTAAGTCCAACTCTAGCGTAAACACATGCAAACCGTCAAGAATTCATACTACAGCCGTGCTGCACCTGAGTGCATAAAGTTTTGGGCGGAGTTACATAATCTTCGTATTTCACATAGAATATCCACACGAATATTCCTGATTCATATAAAATATGCGTCGAAATGACGAAATCGGGTGGAGGAGCTTGTGGCAAATCCTGCGTCGATAAAGATAAAGAACTTACACAAGGATTTCGGAGATGTCCAGGCGCTGAAGGACATTTCTCTGGCGATTGAAAGTGGGCAGATCTTCGGTTTGCTGGGGCCGAACGGAGCCGGCAAAACGACGCTCATCCGCCTGCTCGTCGGCGCAATAAAATCTACATCGGGCGAGATTTCCGTGCTTTCCCTGGATCCCGTTAAGCAAAAGGATGCCCTGCGTCAGAAGATCGGCTACATGCCGCAAACACCTGCTCTCTACGAGGATCTGTCTGCGCAGGATAACATCCGTTTCTTCGGGCGCGCCCACCAATGCGACGATCTATCCCAACGCGTCAAAGAGGTTTTGGATTTTGTCGGATTGCGTCAACGTGCCAAGGATCCGATATACAAATTCTCCGGCGGCATGAAACAGCGAGTGTCTCTGGCATGTGCGCTGGTACACCGACCCAAAATGATCTTTCTGGATGAACCGACCTCGGGGATCGATCCCAAACTACGCGCGGCTTTCTGGAATCATTTCCGAAATCTTACCGCCAATCAGGTTACCATCATCGTCAGTACCCACCAGATGGATGAAGCTTTGTACTGCGACAAACTGGCCATCTTGCATCAAGGCACGTTACTCACACACAACACACCGCGCAAGCTGCTCTGGAATAGCCAAGCGAAGGTCAAAATATGGCACGGCGCGGAAATGCGCCAACAAACGCTGACGAACTATCCTGAATCCTTGCCAGAACTGCTTCGGCAAAGCGGGCTTGATCCACAAATCCGACGTATCGAAATTGAGGAGGACTCCCTAGAGACCATCATTCTGCAGATGATCGATAAACGCAATTCAAAGGAACTCGAAAATGAAACTCAGCATTAGACGTCTGATGGCAATTTCGGGGAGAGTGTTGAAGCAATTGCGGCATGACCATCGCTTCATAGCGATTTCGATCCTCTTCCCGCTGGCGATCATTTATTTCATAAAAGTGGTCATCGATGCACTGGCTTCCCCTTTCTTCGATGTCACTGTATACGCCATCCCCTATGCGGCTTTCATTGTTCACTTCATCACCTTCATACTCACCGCTATCGTATTGGTCCGCGAACGGACGGCCGGCACACTGGCGCGTATGTTTATCAGCGGTTACAAACAAATCGAGATCATCGGTGGCTATCTGCTGGCCTATACTGTGCTGGCTACGGCGCAAAGTCTGATGGTTCTGATCGAACTCAACATACTCTTCGATCTCGGTTATTCCTTTGCCATCATGGCGCAAATGTACCTGGTGATATGGTTCTTGTCGGTACTCAGCATGGCCATCGGCATGCTGGTTTCCAACTTCGCCCGTAACGAAGGCCAGGTTTTCCCCTTCATCCCCCTCGTCGTACTCTCTGTGATCCTCTCGGGGATCATCATCCCTATTGATAAACTTCCCAACTGGTCGCAGTTCCTCAGCTACCTGACGCCGCTATATTACGCCAATGAGGTGTTGCAGGAATTGATCAAGGGCGAAACACTGCTGGACCATCTGCTCCCGCTTCTACGTTTGCCGCTATACGGATTTATATGTCTGGCGATGGTCACCATCACCCTGCGTGAAAAGGATTAAACCTTATCGCTGCAGCTGTGTAACCCAGCGTTATTGATACCGCAGGTATTTAGAAGGGAATCGCAGCCCTCCTACTTCTTTCCCGTATATTTCATCATCAGGTCAGCGACTGCTTGCCATACTTCACAATGCTCAAAACGAAACGAGTCAATATATCCCAGGAAGGATTCAAAAGGGATGTCCTCATAGATCCCGGGATAGCGTTCTTTCATGATCAACATGTTGTTGGCCAACAGTCGAAAAGCAAGTTTGTGTTTTTCCATTTCCGGGATATCGTAATCGAATGCCTTCAATACTTCATCGGCACGTTCATAGCGTGCAGAGAATTCCTGCCAGAAATTCCAGCCTTCGCTCGTCTGTTTGGAAAAACGCATCCAATCCGAATCAGCCTTTGGATGAACGCTTCCCATGCTGCGCGCATCCTTGTAGGCCCAGATGGACCAGGAGATCCCCCTTTCCTCGAATATGGCCAGGACATCGGCGAGCATGCTTTCGAAACGTTCCCTTTGTGCATGACCGAATCGCGCCCCCGTTTCTCCGCACCAGAGGGGACGCTTGAACCGTTCGCTGATTTCATCCAACGCTACGTTGAGCAACAACTCCTCTTCTATTCGTTCTTTTTGTGTCGTTTTCGCAGAAGTCTCATGATGTAAAAAGGGATAAAAATGAAAGCTCAGCGCTACGTTTGGATCTTCGAACGGATCCAACATTTCGAAACGTGTGGCGTAGAAGTCACCTTCGACGAAGATCATATGGTTGGCATCGACGCTGCGAATTTCTCGGATCAAGTCCAGATAGAATTGATTCAACACCCGCTTGTCCGCGACCATCAAAACGGGCTCGTTGAGCAGATCGTAAGCCCCGATCCAGCGTTTGGAGGCGTAGTGTGCCGCGAGGTGCTTCCATAACGCGATCGATCTTTTACGAAAATCGGCATGTTCCCAATGCAGGCTCTCACCAAGGGGGTTATCCGAATGCCAGTCCGGATTTTGTCCTCCGGGAGCGGCATGTAAATCCAGGATGGCAAAAATCTCGAATTGCGCACACAGCATCAGGATGCGATCGATTTCCTCGAATCCATCTTGACGGTAGATATAAGGATTCTGATCATCTTCGAAGAGCCTGTAGTTGAACGAAAGGCGCAAGGAATTGACCCCCAACTGCTTGAGAAATGCAAAATCGGCTTCGTCGATCATCGCCCGGTAAAATGCTTTCCAGAATTGTTTTGCTTTCTCATCGCCGTAGGCCTGGACGATGGCCGAGCGAATTTGTGCATCGGTGCCCGGCAAACCAAGCATGAAATGCTCGATATTCAGCAGCGGTCCCAGACCGTAGCCGCGTAATAACACCTTTTCGTCGCCGAAGTAAAAATCATTCCCTCTAACGTGCAGGAAGTCTGAATTCATTGCTCGTTCCCTTTCCCCAAGTTGATTTTAGGTTCTTCTTCAAGTACTTTGGCCAGCCATTTCGAACTCCAGATGATACCACCCTACTCCACCCAATCAAATGTCCGCCTGACGGCTCTCTTCCACTGCGCGTACGATTCCGTGTCAGCATTGCTGTCAGCGTCAGGCTGCCAGGTTTTATCCATCTGCCAGTTCTTACGCATCTCATCCTTGCTCTGCCAGAACCCGACGGCATATCCGGCAGCGTAAGCCGCCCCCAACGCAGTCGTTTCAGCTACCGTTGGCCGGATGACCGGGACGCCCAGCACATCCGCCTGGAACTGCATCAACAAGTCGTTCTGGACCATGCCGCCATCGACTTTGAGCGCCTTCAACGCCACTCCCGAATCGGCGTTCATGGCATCCAACACCTCTCGAGTCTGGAAGGCCGTCGCTTCCAACGCCGCCCGGGCGATGTGCCCGCGGTTGATGAAGCGGGTCAACCCGACGATCACTCCCCGGGCGTTGGAGCGCCAGTAGGGTGCAAACAATCCGGAAAAGGCGGGTACGAAGTAGATCCCGCCGTTGTCATCCACGGTTTTCGCCAGATTTTCGATCTCGGGAGCCGACTCGATCATTTTCAGATTATCCCGCAGCCACTGCACCAGGGCTCCCGTGATGGCGACCGAACCCTCCAGGGCATAGACCGGTTTGTCATCCCCGAATCTGTAGCACAGAGTGGTGAGCAGCCCATGCTCTGACTGGACGATCTCTTCACCCGTGTTGAGCAGCATGAAGCAGCCGGTACCGTAGGTGTTCTTTGCTTCACCGGGCTCGAAACAGGTTTGGCCCACGGTGGCAGCGTGCTGGTCGCCGAGGTCACCCGCCACCCGTACGACTCCCTGGAAAGGTCCGCTTTCGAGGGTGTGGCCGTAGACTTCCGATGAGGAACGAATCTTAGGCAGCATGGCCCTGGGTATGGTCATGATCTCGCAGATCTCATCATCCCAGTCGAGTGTTTCCAGGTTCATCAACATCGTGCGGCTGGCGTTGGTTACATCGGTAACGTGTTTGCCGCCATCGACACCACCGGTCAGATTCCAGATCAACCAGGTGTCGATGTTGCCAAAGATTGCCTCGCCGTGCTTGGCGGCGTCCCGCAATCCATCCACATTGTCGAGAAGCCACTTGATCTTCGGTCCGGAAAAATACGTCGCCAGGGGCAAACCCGTGTGCTTGCGGAAACGATCCTGGCCGCCATCTTTTGCCAGTTCGGCGATAATTTTATCCGTGCGCACATCCTGCCAGACAATGGCATTGTGAAATGGTTCGCCCGTCTTCGGATTCCAGACGATAGTCGTCTCGCGTTGGTTTGTAATGCCCTGGGCAGCGATATCAGCCGGTTTGAGTTTTGCGCTTTGCATGACTTCACGCACAACAGACTGCGTATTTTCCCAGATTTCGAGAGGGTCGTGTTCCACCCATCCGGGTTTTGGGAAGATTTGTTTGTGCTCGATTTGATGCATGGCTGTCGCTTCACCGCGATGATTGAAGGCCATGCAGCGCGTGCTGGTTGTACCCTGGTCGATGGCTAACACAACCTCAGACATAGGTCCTCCCTCATGAATAAGTCTATACCAGCTGATCGATCGCCTGCAATCAGGTTACAAACCCAAAGAAAACGGGCATGTAGATCAGCACAACCAGTGCAGCGAGCATCCAACTCGCAGAAAGCTCTACAGCAGCCAACACGGCTATCTCTCCATTATAAAGATATTCGATACATACCCAATGAGTGTCTGTGTTACCTATAAAAAAATCGCCTCAACAAACTTGCGGCTAAAATCCGGCACCCTGGCCAGTTCGATATAGCCGGCTTGGTGAGCGATCTGTTTTGCTTTTTCTCGCTCGCTTTTCGAGATGAGCGCCAATCGAGCGCCCGTCCCGGCGGCGTTGCCGACCTGGAAGAAGCGTTCCAATGGCAGATCGGGCAGCATGCCAATCGTTATGGCGGATTTCACGTCGATGTACGTGCCAAAGGCGCCGGCGATGATGACCTTCTCGATATCGTTCTCCTGCAGCCCGGCAGCATCTACCAGCACCTGAATGCCCAGACGGATCGCTGCTTTTGCCAGCTGCAGTTCGCGCACGTCCTTCTGGGAGATCGTGATCGGTTCGAGATCAACGCGTTCAGCCAGAATGAATTCCGGGCTGCCATCCCGCAATTGAACCCGCGGATGCTCTACAATCTTCCCGTCACGCGCAATAACGTCGTTTTCACGCAGCTGAGCGACCGCGTCCAGCAGACCGGAACCACAAATCCCAGCCGGCGCCTCGCCGCCTATGGTCTGGATTTCCAACTTGTCCCCTTCCAGCCGCATGTGTTCAATTGCCCCGGGTGCCGCGCGCATGCCAAACTTGATTTGCGCGCCCTCGAAAGCTGGCCCCGAGGCGCAGGAAACGCTGGTCATTTTGCCCTCGTGCTTGAGGCAAATTTCCGTGTTGGTACCGATGTCGATCGCCAGGGTGGTTTTATCCGAATCTGCCAGCCGGGTAGCGAGCAGCAGGGCAACATGATCTGCCCCAACATAACCGGCGATAACGGGAAGGAGATGCACGTACGCGCCGGCGGCGATATTCAAGCCAATCTCTCGCGCCTTGACATCCACTGCTGCTTCCTCTGCGGGCATGTACGGGGAGAGACCAAGCTGCTTGACGGGCAGTCCCAGGAAAAGATGATGAATCGCTGTGTTCCCAACGACGACAGCTTCCACGATCTGTTCCACATTGGAATTGGTTTCGTTACACAGATCCGAGGCCAGCTGGTTGAGCGCCTCGACCAGCAGGGACTGCAGTTTCGCTGAGTTGGCAGGAGATTTGCCTGCAGCCACGATGCGCGAAATCACGTCTTCACCGTAGGAGATCTGCGGGTTCATCATTCCCTTCGAAGCCAGCGTTTTCCCACTTTCCAGGTCAAGCAGATAACCGGCGATTTTCGTCGTGCCCATATCCACGGCCAGACCCAACCAGTGGGTGAACGGTGACCCCACAGCAACAACTTCATCGCCGCGCAGGGCGATGCGGAGCTGCCATTCGTTCTCGCGAATTAACGCGGACAGGGCTTGCTGAACATCGAAATCGATCTTCCCCTCCCGAATGCCCTGTTCGGCAAGGGCTTGCCACAGATTCTGCGCGTCCGCCAGCGGCGATTCAATCGCCGGCCGCGTCAGCTGCGATTCAATTCCGATTACAACGGGATCGGGTTCCAGATCAACTTCCAAGCCCTCCACCTGGGTGCGCTGCGGGGCAGTTAACGATTCGGGCGGAACGTACAATCTAACATCGCTGAGCGGATAGGTCTGGCAAGCCAGGCGATAACCCTGTTCCAATTCGCTGGGTTGAAGTGCGGATTCTTCTTCCGGCGTGGGTGGTGATACATCCCCGGCAATCACCTTGACCCTGCAACTGTCACAACTGCCGATACCGCCACAAAGGCTAACAATATCCACGCCCAATTGTCGTGCGCACTCCATCAGGGACTGGTCAGGCGGACATTGACCGCGGCGGCCTAGAGGTTGGAAGTTGACGGTAGACATCAGGAAGGCTCCTTCTGGAGAAGAAACGGATGATGGAATCAAATTATATCTTGAACCCCAATTTTACAGACACACAGGAGATGATCACCTCCAGCCTCGGGAATCCTGCTGGCGGCCACCTATCTATTCGATTCCATTGTCATCGGCGGCGCCAGGATCGACAAGAGGGATATACGGGCAAAATCCTGGGTTAGAACAAACCACTCGACGTCATCGAGCGGTTCTTCGGATGACCCGACAAGAGCTAGAACCAGGAGATGCAAATGATATTCCGGCTATACACTTCAACCGGTTCGAGATTCATTCATTACCACCCATATATAAATATAACCATCCCGATGATCTTCGATCGGGATGGTTTTGGTTTACAACGCTGGTCGCACCAGGCTCAGGGGCAGATGCAGTAGGGAGCTGTGGTCAAATTCGTGCTCATCTCACCTCCGGCTGCTACGCAGGCTTCCGGATCCAGATCCCTTGAGCACGGGGGAAGTGGCAGCTCAGGGATGAGTACGTTGAGTTGGGTGACCACGGGATCGTCACACCCCTTCTTGTAGAGGTAATAATTAACCACCGATCCCGGCATATCGGGAGTCAGTGAAAACGTGCAGTAGAGCCGCTCATCGAAGCCCTGTAGTCCACAAGAATTGGATTCGATATCACCCAGCAAAGCATAGTATTCCACAGGTTCCATTTCATCCGGGGGAACCAGCCCTGGAACGACGGCGTCTTTCAACCTCAGGTAAACGGGCAGGAGCATGATATCTTCCTGGATTGGCAGCAGGATCAGGGAATAATCAATCCCCTCAAAAGGACTGCACATGCTATAGGTTTCCATGACTGTGATGGTGAAATCCTGATAATCCCCGTTCGTCCCGGTTGAATCGGGATCACCGAGAGCATACCAATCATCTGTCACCAACACCCGGAGGGTGTACGTACCCGGAGGAGAGTAGTACACGCCCGGAGTAAAGATCTCGGTATGCGGTACCCCAGGCATGAGAATCGGAAGCGTAACATAACCAGCAGGATTAGGCGGCCCCCAGCCATAATGGGGAATCAAGACCAGCTCGTAATCTTCTGCCGGGTATGCGCCCTGGTTCTCAATCGTCACTTCCACCTCAACCCATCCGCCGTCGGGCGGCGAGGTGGTGCTCAACACAACGTTGGTGATAACCGGGTTGGGCGCAATGTCCGATCCTGCAAACTGGAAATCCCAGCCAAACAGAAGATCGCTGAGGTCCTCCCCTTCCGTCAGGGTAATCTCGATCTCGCCGCCGGGAGGCACGGTAAAGCCGCCAGGGATCAGGATGGTATCGTTCGGCGGCGTGAGCGGGTTGATACTCAGGCAGTAGGTTCCCGCCGTCGGCGGCATGATTTCGAACTCGTAGCTGCCGTCAGAAGCGGTGAGCTCCGAGACGGCGCTCACGGGGGCAAGACAGGGGCCGCTTTCGAGCAGCAACTCTACCCCGGAAAAACCGGGTTCACCTATGTCAAGGATACCGTCGGCGTTGGAGTCATCGAACACCAGACCGGTTAGGAATGATGAATCGCCAGAAGGAGATACGCCCTGGTCGAGCTCATACGCGCCCAGGTCGCAGGCAGAACCGGACGGCCTGGGTTCTCCACGCTGGTCAGTTCCAGGGCAGCTTCCCACTGCAGCATCTATCGCCGGGCTGCTGGGGGCGAGGCTGTGGGTCTGGGTCGGACCGCCGTTATTGACCAACGGACCGAGCTGCGGATTGTCCGTCATCGTGAAACCGTCGCAGGTGCCGTCGCTGTCCATATTTGGGCCGGAGATTGGACTGGTGGCCGGATAACTGCAATCCCCGCCGGTATTGTTGGCGATGATCGAATTGCTGATCTGGATGGTATCCGGGGCAGAGAAAACCGCTCCTGCTGTGATACCGATATTATCCGCTATCGTAGTGTAGCTGATAACAGCGTCTCCAGCATTGATCAGCGCCGCGCCGCTGACAATTCCGGACAGCTTCGTTTCGTTGCCGGAGATGGTGCTGTTGGTGATGGTTAGATCACCGCTGTTGCCAATGCCGCCAGCAGACTGGCTGGCGACATTATAGGAAATTGTGCTGTTGGTGATTGTTGCAGATCCGCCGCTTGCGTTGAGTATTCCCCCTCCGGATTCACCGGGTATGTTCTGGAGGTTGGCTGAATTTCGATCGATCGTTGTGGTATCGATGGTCATCGTCCCTAAATTATAGATACCACCACCTTTCAACATGGCTCGGTTTTCAGTGATGATGCTGTTGCTAACTCTCAAAAGCCCTCTGTTGAAGATCGCGCCCCCCGAATTGCGGATCAGGTCGGTGACATTCGTAGGCCACATGCCCAGTCCATCCAGAAGCGTCACGTCATTCAGGGTCAGCTCGCCCCCCTGCGAAATGTGAAACAAACGGATGGCCTGTTTTTGTGCACCCGTGCTGCGCCGAATAGTAGCCCCATTTCCGTTGATCACAATGGAGGACGTGATCGATGGCAAGGCGTTGTTGCCGTCGATGGTGTTGTCGATGAGGCTAAGTTCGTAGATGCATCCCGCCGTTAGATCGATCGTGTCTGTACCCGGGCCGTTGCTGTTGGCGTTATTGATAGAAATAATGAGAAAAGTATCCGAGCAAGGCCCAGGAGTACACCCTACACAACCTAATAGAATAATTGCGAAAGCGATCAATGAAGCATACCCCAGAATGTTGAAACTCTTTTTGAACATGATCTACCTCCAGGTTAATGAAACAAGCGTATTTGATAGGGAAAAAACCTCCACCCAATAGTATAACGAAGTAATAGATCGTTTTGTGACAATTAAACACAATAAATGAGTAAATAAAATAAGACCGCTTCACATCGGCAGCGGTCGATCCAGTGATCGCCTCTGACAAGTCCTCGGGTTTTCAAATCTCCAGGACAACTTTGATCGTTTTTGGGTCTTCACGGTCCACCTGATCGAAAGCGCTGGTGATGGCATCCAAAGGCATCACGTCCGTGATCAGTAAATCCGGATGTAACAAGCCGCGGCTCATCATCCCAATGGCTTGCGGAAATTCTCCTCGCGTCACCCTGGAGGCGATGATCTGAGATTCCTTGAGGACCAATGTTTTAAAGAAGACCGCTGACAACTGATCTCCAAGTCCAGTGGTCACAATGCGACCGCCATTGCGGACCATCTTTACGGCCTGCGCCAACGGGGCTTCCTGTCCCTCAAAAAGATGATAATGCCCGACGGCTTCAATCACACAATCCACACCCATGCCCTGGGTAATTTCCAGTACCTTTTCCACCGGATCGGTGGATTGGATATCGATAGGATAGTTAGCCCCCAACTTGCTGGCCAAATCCAGGCG
>DAOUEK010000066.1:0-3641 GCA_034430425.1 Anaerolineales bacterium
CTCCGCCCTTCCGAGTCGTGGTGGGCGTACCGTGGCCAACTCATGCATGGAATCGCTCATGATTTCGCGCGTGATGACGAACATGCGATCGCAGAACAGCGCTTCTCCATTCCTGTCAGTTCGCCCAGCGGAAAGACCATCGTGGTTAGCGGCCAGCCGGATCTCATCCTGGTAGATCGGCGGCACATGGTGGACTACAAGACCACCAAGAGCGTGCCCAGGCCCTGGCTGACTTTCACTTGCCCTGAAACGGGAGTCATTATCCAGGAAGGGCAATGGGCGCCGCGCGGCAAGACGATCAAGTGCCCGCACTGTGAAGATGGAGAGCACACAAAGAACAAGGTCAAGAAGGCAGGGCCGCCAAGAGCCTACAAACGACATCGGCAACAGGTCAGCCTTTACCGACTCCTGTTATGGGAAAACGGCGCTGAGGTAGACACCGCGGAGATCGTCTACCAAGATATGGCCGAGCAGATCCGAATCCCTGTCACCCCGCTTTCGATCGAGAAAGCCTGGGAGCTGCTCGAGTCGCTCGTTGCACTGCACGTCCAGGATGATCTGCCGGGGATTCTGGAAAATCCGAACGAGGCGTGGGAGTGTGACTGGTGTCCGGTTCGAGGTAAGTGTGAAGAACTCCATGGAGGACCAGTCGGAAAGGAAATGCTTAAAAATGTTGCTGAAAAAGTCTAGCGTTGTGAGTTTCGGGGAGCAATCCCCGTCTCAAGATTCGAGATCCCCTGCGGGATCAATTAGAAACGGAGGATAGACATGAATGTCATCGTAATAACGGGTCGGCTGGGGAGAGATCCCGAGGCAAAGGAAAGCTCCGAGGGCAACCTGTGGGCTACCGTATCGGTCGCAGTTGGCGGCGGAGACGAGCCTACCTGGTTTGACGTGAAGTGCTTTGGCAAAACCGCCGAAGTACTTAATGAATACGGGGCAAAAGGCCGTAAAGTGGCGATCCAGGGCCGCATGGTCAAGGAAAGCTGGGAGAAGGACGGTGAAAAGCGATCTGCGTGGAAGCTGATCGCCAATCGCATCGAGTTTCTCGATATCCGTGGAGACTCCGGAGAAGAAGAATCCGGAGCCGAGGATCCACCCTTCTAGGCCAATTAAAGCCGTAGCTGGCCATCAGGCAGGCTGCATGCCTGTCTTTGGGAGGAGGCCTTTGGGTCTCCTCCCTCACTATTCTTACATTTCTTTCTTGGTAAACACAACCTGGTCCAAAGCTGTGTGCCTAGGGACCAGGCTCATTTTATATTTGCCTGAGCAATTATTGATCATACAAAAATACGCCTCACCCAAGCTGGAAGCTAGCCGCGCCGGTTTTTGACCTCGGCCTGCGCCCGTAAGCGCCAAGCGCTTCTGGCCAGTAAAAAATCGTGGGAGAGCACTACTCGAAAACCTAGATTGTTGTTGAAGTTATCTGGTATGTTCTTGTTTCGATAGGCACAACGGGCGTTATTACGATTGTTGTTCCACGAACCGCCGCGCACCACCCTGCTCTCTTTCGGCCTGTCCCGTATTAGATAATTTCTTCTGCCAACCTCCTAATAAACGACCAATCTCAACAAGCATAGTGGCAACATGCTCATATTGACCAATCGAGATAAGCTTTAGGTCCCTACACATTCTCAGAGTCTGACGCAATTGAGCTAACTGTGTATCGGCACATTGAAGAAAATTCAGTGTACGGGTACCTTTTCGTAAACCAGCCGCAATGATCGTCTCTTGGAAATCTAGCGCTCTTCGAGTAACGCGTTCACCTAATCCAAATCGATGTTCGCGTGGAAACTTAATAGCCTGTGGTATCAACCACAACACAAGATCATACGTTCTCGAATAGATGGGAGATTCCTTCACTATACCGCCGGATTATATTCGCCCAAGACGTGTTGACGTAGGTTATATGTATCACCCCATGCTGCATGTGCTGCCCATCCACGTGCAGATGCCTCTAGTTTGCTGCGCTCGATCAGGCCGCGCGTCCATTGATCATGTAACTTACGAAATCGACGTCGGAATGCGAGCCCTCTACGATTTTTGATTCGTCGATGGGTCGGAAAAATACGAAATCCAAGAAAGGGAATCCCTGTTCGCACGGGATAGACTTGTGGAGGATGCAGTGTCATCCGAAATCGTTCAGAACGCACCTCGATTGCCTCTTTCCACCGATTGAGTGTTCGCTTTTCGTTCGCAAACAGTAGAAAATCATCCACATAGCGCAAGTACGCCGAACAGTGCAGGTCACGCTTTACGAAGTGATCAAGTGGATTGAGATAGACATTTGCCCAGAATTGACTAGTGAGGTTGCCAATCGGCAAACCTCGTTGTCGATGCGTTGCCCATAGATCATCATTCGGAAGCCAGCGCATCTTGTAAGATTGTGTGTGCACATTGGCACCGGATGTAAGAATTGTTGATATGAGATCCAGTGTTGCTTCGTTTTTAATAACCTTTCGAAATAACTCCTCTAAGATTAAATGATCTACGCTTGGGAAAAATTGTTCAATGTCACATTGAAGCACATATTGAAAACGCCTTGCAAATTCCTGGCAGCGCATGATTGCACGATGTGTTCCTTTCCCAACTCGATTGGCGTATGAGTCAAAGACAAATCGTCGCTCCCACAACGGTACGATAATATTACAAAGTGCGTGATGAACAACGCGATCCCGAAAGGGTGCTGCAGAGATTAATCGACGTTTTGGATGATGTATATTGAAGCTGTGGTATCGACCCGGTCGCCAGGTTCTCAATAGAAGTGAGTTTCTCAAACCAAGTAGTTCTTCTTCAAGGTGGTATTCGAAATTAGCCACTGACTCTTTGCCGCGCTTACCCTTGCGTGCTTTTCGGTAGGCGTGTTCAATATTGTCAAAGGAGCATATTCTTGCGTAAAGGTCGTCGTTAACACTCATATGTTTGATTCGCATGCAAGGATTGTGCCACCTAGCGATTATTAAAATGCGTTTTGCAACTCGCAGATAAAGTATGCTTGGTTTCCCTTCCGGTGAAATCAGAAATCAGAAGCCGGAATTCAGAAACCAAAAGATCAACCGGGGGAGAGCACTACTCGAAAACCTAGAAAGTTGAAGAAGCCATCTGGAATGCCCTTGAGCCGAAAGGCACAACGGGCGCCATCACGATTGCCGTACCACGAACCGCCGCGCACCACCCTGCACTCGCCTCGTTCGGGCCCTTGAGGATCATTCACTGCGCTGCCGGCCCGACGTTGATATTCTTTCTCGTCGTACCAATCCGCACACCACTCCCATACATTGCCTGCCATGTCGAGCACGCCCACCCCTGTGGCTCCGTCCGGGTAGATACCAACCGTTGAGGTTTGACCAATCCGCTGATCCGCTTCACCATTGTTACATTTGCTTGCGTCCCACTCATTCCCCCACGGCCATAGCCGAGAGCTTGGCCCGCGCGCCGCCCTCTCCCATTGCGCTTCGCTGGGGAGCTCATACTTCTGGCTTGTTATTACGCTCAGCCAATTGCAGTAAGCTTCTGCTTCAAACCAGGTTACGCCGACCACCGGCAAGTTGCCAACATTCCATTCGGGATCGTTCCAGTAAAACGGTCGGTCTCGCAATTCAACCGGTCGTTGCGCCAACCACTTTCTGATATTCTCGACA
>DAOUEK010000067.1:0-42752 GCA_034430425.1 Anaerolineales bacterium
CTTCACGCGCGGTCTCGATCACCTCCCGTACCGAATATCCGGCCCCATTTCCCAGGGTGTAGATCAACCGATCGCGGTCTTGCAGCGCATTGAGCGCCAGCAAGTGTGCGTCGATCAGATCCTTGATATGGATGTAATCGCGGATCGCCGTGCCATCCGGTGTGGGGTAGTCGCTGCCGTAGATTTGCACATTTTGGCGCTGACCAAGGGCGACCTGAAGGACGAGTGGGATAAGGTGCGATTCGGGTTGATGCGCTTCCCCGCGATCGGGCAGGGCACCAGCGGCGTTGAAGTAACGCAGCGCGCTGTAGTGCAAGCCATGAATACGGCGATACCACTCCAGGGTTTCCTCGATCATCAACTTGGTCTGGCCGTAAGCGTTAACGGGTTCAATCCTGGAGTCCTCCGACAGCGGTTCATCGCTGGAGGCGTAGACCGCTGCGCTGGATGAGAGGATGAAGCGGCGGATGCCGGCTTGATAACACGCCTCGATCAAACCGATCGACAGAGAGACATTGGTGTGAAAAAATTTCCCCGGGGTCTTCATGCTTTCGCCGGCTTCGATGAGGGCAGCGAAATGCATCACGGCGTCGTAGCTCTCGGCGGACAATTCAGTTTCCAATTGTTCTCGGTCAGCGAGATCGGCGTGGACGAAGCGGGCGCCATCCGGGACGGCTGCGCGGTAACCCTTTACGAGAGAGTCATACACCGTGACCTGATGTCCGTTTTCGAGCAGAAGCTGAGCTGCGGCAGAACCAATGTACCCGGCGCCGCCGGTAAGAAAAATTTTCATCGAAGCTACCTTGTGAAAGGATATATATCGGGTTGAATTATAACGGCATTCATCGTGGTATTTCTGCGAAACGATCTGGATTCGTAATAATCGGCGAAGGTACCATGAGCGCTATTATGCGGTTTCACTCCGTCAGGATTTCCAAGTTGGCCAAGGACGCAACCAGGTGTTTCGTCTCGCCATCGTCAAATATGATGGTTACTTCTTCATCACCGAATTCAATCTGCGTAGATAAAACGGTTCCCTCACCGAATTGGGGGTGTGTTACACGCATACCTGCATGAAAGTGAGCCCGTGCTTCGGGTAAAGCGGATTCACGCCAGCGAGTTTGACGCTGGAAGGAAACCTGATCCCACGCATATCGATTGGGATGAATGCCCTCAATTTGGTCTGGTGGGAGATCATCGAGGAATGGTGAAGCATCACTGAGTGTGGAGACACCAGCCTGTCGGCGGCGGAAGGCGCGCAGCAAAAAGAGCCGATCCTGCGCACGAGTAATTCCTACGTAGAAAAGCCGGCGTTCCTCCGCCATCGCTTCTGCATCGTTGAAGGAACGCTGGTGGGGAAGCACCCCGTTGTCGAGACCGATGATAAACACGATGGGAAATTCGAGTCCTTTGGCGGCATGCAGCGTTAGCAGCGTGGGGGCGTTCAACGATTCCGTCAGCGTATCCTGATCCGAAACGAGGGCAACGTGCTCCAGGAAAGTAGTCAATCCCATTGCCGCGAATTCCTGAGCTGCCGTGCGCAACTCCAACACATTGGCCCAGCGCTCCTGGCCTTCCTCCGTTCCATCGTCGATGTAATTCCGGTAGTCGATGTCTTGCATGACCCGGTCGATCAATGCGTCGATGGAAAGCTCTTCGCGCTGTGCAAACCAGCCTTGCAACTGGCGACCGAAATCAGACAGGGCGCGATTCGTCCGCCCGGCAATAAGTGAGCCCGCATCCCCGTCCGGGTTTGTCGCCAGGCTGGAAAGCGTTTCATACGGCGTAAGTTGTAAGCGTTCGGCAATATCGAGCAACGCTTCGATCGTCTTTGCACCGATGCTGCGCGGTGGTGTGTTGATCACACGCAGCAAGGCAACTTGATCGTGTGGATTGTGAATCAAGCGCAGATAGGCAATGACGTCCTTGATCTCCCGGCGGCCATAGAAGCGTTGGGCTCCCACGATACGGTAGGCCAGGCCCGCCTTGAGAAAAGCTTCCTCAAGTGCGCGAGATTGTGCATTCGTACGATACATCACCGCGCAATCCCCGGGGTCGATTTTCTCCATCAGCGTCAGATTGGCGATGGTATCCACGATGTAGCCAGCCTCATCGTTCTCGTCATAAGCTTCGTGCAGCGTGATCTTCACCCCCTCGCCACGTTCGGTGAAGAGACGCTTCGGCTGCCGGTTGGGATTACGATCGATTACAGCCATTGCCGCGTCCAGGATGGTTTGCGTCGAGCGGTAATTCTGCTCCAAGAGGATCAGTTGCGCATCCGGATAATCCTGGCGAAATCTGTGAACATTGCGGTAGTCTGCGCCACGCCAACGGTAAATGGATTGATCGGGATCGCCAACGACGAAAAGATCCGGTTGGGTTCCGGCCAGGTTTCGCAACAGCATGTATTGCGCGGTGTTCGTGTCCTGGAATTCGTCGACCAGAATATGCATGTAGCGCTGTTGGTATTGCAGGCGGAGATCGTCGTTTTCTTGCAGCAGACGCACAGCGAACAAGAGCAAATCGTCAAAATCGAGGGCGTTATTTATGCGTAACTTTTCCTGATAACGTTCATACACCCGCCGAGTGATCTCCGTATTGTAATTCTCGGCGTCGAAATCCTTGAGTTCGATGAGTTCGTTCTTGGCGCGTGAAATTCCGCTGTGAATCTTCCGCGGTGAGACTTGCTTGGGGTCGATGTTCAATTCCTTGAAAGAAGCACGGATTAAGGATTCCTGATCTGTGTCATCGTAGATCACATACTCGCGCGTGAAGGGCAATCGCTCCGCCTCACGGCGCAGCATGCGTGCACACAGCGAATGAAACGTCCCCAAACTCACACCAGACCGGGCGGCGGTTTGTTGATCCACGGTTTCATCGAGTAAACGCGCCACACGGTTACCCATCTCACGCGCCGCCTTGTTGGTGAAGGTTACAGCCATGATCTGATTTGGCGGAACGCCAAGATGACTGACGAGATAGGCAATACGATGCGTCAGCACTCGGGTTTTCCCCGATCCTGGTCCTGCCAGAACAAGTACGGGACCTGGATCTGCGGTTACCGCTTGACGTTGTTGGGCGTTCAATTTTTCGAGGAGTTTCATCAGTCTATTAATTGGGTTATAGATAAATTGGCCGGATTAATGAAAACAGGGATCACGTTCCCTGGTTCCCTGGTCCCGAATCCCTATAGTCATTCGTGACGAAAGCCAATTCATTCTAACGAACCCTTTGCCGATCGACAAGAGCGGCATTCATGAAAGGTGAGGGCCGAGATACAGCACTTCCGGCCCTGCGAGCAATCCTTCCAGGGGTTTCGAAGGAAGGTTAATCACTCGGCTGTCAGCGAAATACGGAAAGTCAAAGTGAATTTCATCCCCGGGTTGACTTTCAGGAATGGGCATCAAGCGAGCTGTAAGCGGTTTATTATGTCGCAGCGCAACCGCGCCGAGATCCAGTAAAACGGCACTGATGGCATCGGCGCTGACGTCACCTGGAAGCGGTATGGTATCCAACCCGGTGCCGCACATCGTGGCATAGAGCAGCAAGGCATTGATACTGATCGCCTTTTTGGCTGCGGATGCGGCCAAGACAAGATCCTCTAGAACAGGCAGGAACATACCGCAGAACCCTGTACGTTTGAATTGAGCGCGGTCGAGGCAGTCTGCAAGAAAGGCTACACCAGCTGCCGTGCCGCTTAATCCTACGGTCGGGATGCCCAGAGCTTCGAGCGCACGTCCAATCGAGCGGGCTTCTTCGGGGTATGGCGCCATGGAAAAATCGATTCCCATAAACTGCGTTTCATGTTTGGCTGTCGCTCGTTCCGCAATAACTTGAATCGAGGCGGCGTGATTCTCAATCACGCTAACGAGACGGCGGCGTGCGATGGAAAGCGATCGAGCTTCAAGCAGGGATTCAACTGCCAGATCGGCCGACTCGGTTGCAATGGCAATCGCCGTATTTCCGCCTCGGTGATATGCGGCCGGAAAGAAGGGCGTTCCGGGGGAGACGTTGGCCAGAGATGCAAATCGCAAATTGGAGAAACCATCCTCCTTTAGCAGAGATGCTTCCAGGATGGCGCGAGCACAAGCCCTCGCCGCAGACAGCGAGATGCCATTTTCGGGATCGGCGAACAATCCTGATGTAAAAATGATTTCTGTAGCACCGAGTATATTGGGAATAACCTTATAGCCATCGAGCTCGTCCGGCAATGCCGGACCGACGGCCGCATAATCGATCGCATTGACAAAGCTCTCTGCTTCAAGTTGTCGGGCAAAGTCGGCTCTTTGATTTATCGGAACAGGCGCTTCCATTTCTGCCGGTGGCGGTGTGGCAATACGCAGCGTCTGTACTTCATAGCCAGAATCCTGCAGCATCTCCTTACAGGTCTGCAGACAGGATGCGATGGTCTTGATTCGTTTGGCATCGACCGGAAATCCGGGATCTAAAAACCCGGTTAAAGCGCGAATTTTCATTTCTCTCCTCGCTGGCGTATGATCTCGTACAAAATAACAGCGGTCGTAACAGCGGCGTTGAGTGACTCGGTAGCTCCCGGCATGGGAACACGAACGCGATGATTGACTATATTTTCCACAGCAGGCTGCACGCCGTTTGCTTCCGATCCGATAATGAGACCCAAGGGTGTGCGCCAATCAACATCGAAGTAGGAACGCTCCCCACGCATATCGGCAAGAAAGAGTTCCAATCCTTTGAGCTGTCGAGGTATTTCTGCGGAGGAAGTCATCAACATCGGAAGGTGGAAGTGCGCCCCCATGGCGCTGCGAACCACTTTGGGACTGTAGGCGTCAACCGTGCCTTCTGTAAAGAGTACGGCTTCCACGCCAGCCGCAAGTGCTGTTCGCAGGATCGTCCCCAGGTTGCCCGGATCGGTGATGCGATCGAGGACCAATGACAGGTCGAGGTTCCCGGGTATTGGATGGTTGGGAATCGGCAGTACGGCCAGGATTCCCTGCGGCGTTACCGTGTCCGAGCAGGCAGACATCACTTCGTCCGATACGGCAAACAACTCTGCACCTGCTCGCTGCATGCCATGAATCAAGCCTCGTCCGCGATCGTCCAGGTGATTCGTGTGTAGGGCCATTTGAAAGTGTGCTTGTGCGGCGATGGCTTCGTCTATGAGACGGGTTCCTTCAATGATAAAAACCCCCTCCTTCTGGCGGGTTCTACGATTGTTTTGCAGATTGCGGATCAACTTCACCCGCGGATTGTTTAAAGAGGTGATCATGACTGCAGGACGCTATCCGGCCAGCGTGATATGAAGGCGGCGGTAAAAATTCGAACGCTGGGAGCATCGATTAACGTGATATGAATGTCTTTCAATACGGACCCGGGATGCCTTATATAGAAGTCGGCAATCGCGTCCAGAATCACTTCTGCGCCGCGTTCCTTCGGGAATCCAAAAATGCCGGTGGAGATGGCGGGCAACGCAAGATTATTACAGCCGCGTTCATCCGCCAGGGATAACGCGGCAGTTACAGCAGTATGCAGCTTGGCATCCTCGTCCCCTTCTCCCCATCTGGGACCGACAGCATGAATCACATAACGACAGGGCAGTGAACCGGCCCCCGTCAGCGCTGGCTGTGCATGTGAAATCGGGCCGTGTTCCCGTACCCAGGCTTTGCTTTCATCCTGTATGCTCTTGCCTCCCCTGCGTACGAGTGCGGCAGCGATACCACCACCATGGAGCAGGTGCGCATTGGCCGCGATGACAATTACGTTCACCTTCTCCTCGGTCATATCGCCGCGAATGAGGCGTAGACTCTGGCCCGTCGGCAATTTATGTTCGGCGACCAATGTGGCCATAGGCTCTTTCCAGACGATTACAATCTGTTATTGATTGTAGCATCAGAATCAAATCCACATAGGCTTCCATACGCAGTTACAACATAGCGCCCGATGGACTTTGAAGTACATAACAAGATATTGTATGCTAGTGGAGGATTGCGAGTTGAATGGCTGCTGATTATTCTTCCACAAAGATCGCTGAAGCGGCTCACTCCATAAGCTCGAAGCAGGTCTTGGTATCCGTGTCACAAATAGATATTCAGCAACGTTTCAGGAATGAGAATGATTACAGATTTAGCATACATTTATCCGAGCGATCCGTCCGAAATATAAGAAGGGATGTGGTGGATTATGCGCGTAAACCATTTACGTGATTTTCGTGGGACGATGGCAAAGGGTTTCGCGATTGGTATGATCTGTGTTCTGCTCGTTTCCTGTGGCTTGATGGGTTGGGGAGAGACCCTCGAACAAAAGGCTGCCGAACAGGAGGCAGAAGAGGAATTCGGCGAAGGTTTGGATCTCGGCGAACCCGACGCCGAGCAGGATTTCGAATTGGAATTCGATCTCAGTGGAACTGCTTCGGATGGAAGCGATTTGATCACTGGACCCAGTGAGTCTTGTCCTACAACTTCGACAAGCTACTATCTCTGGTACGATCATACCTGTGTATTTAGTACGAGAAGCCATGGAGTTGAAATTTATTTTGAGGAAACATCGGAACTAAGCCCATTTGTTTTACTGATCGAATCTGATGGAAATGTAAGTCACTTTTATGACCCGAGGTTAAATGAAGCAGATGTCGAAGCGGATGTATTCCTCGATATGAAGGGACACGTTAAAAGTGACGGCGGCAGCTGTCCGGTCACAAATTACACAGGTCGATACCCAATCCGCGCCGAGATTACAGGCCGCTGCGAGAATGGAATGGTGAATCTACATGTCAGGATGGAAAAGATCGACGTTAATCTCACAGGGGACTGCCAGTTAGCGAGTGGTATCGAGTTGCCCGGGATAACATCGGCGCCCGAGATCAATCACTTTTTTGTCCATCGAGAAAACGGAGATGCGTATATATTGGAGGTTCCTACTGGAGGAGCATTGGCTGGATTGCCAGGTGCCATGAATTGCACATACTTGTTTGTGCTGCAGCCGGCGTCGCTGGATGCACCGGGAGAGTTGGAACTTGTCCCACTCGTTCCTTCAGGGCAGTGATCTGTAGGAATGTGTATTTGAAGTGAATATAAAAACAGGACGCCTCGGCGTCCTGTTTTTATAATTAGCTTGATAAGAATTACTCCGATGCAGCTTCAACGACGGACGAAAATGCCTTGGGATCTCGCACAGCCAGATCAGCCAGCATTTTACGGTTGAGTCGAATCTCGCTCTGCTTCATGCCATGGATCAAACGGCTGTAGGTTGTGCCGTTCAATCGCGCCGCGGCGTTGATGCGCGCGATCCAGAGACGCCGTAAATCTCGTTTCCGTGTTCGACGATCGCGGTAGGCATACCACAGGCTTTTAAGCATCGCCTCGTTGGCGCGTCGAAACAGGTTATTGCGCGTGCCATACATTCCTTTGGTGAGTTTGAGGACTTTCTTATGACGACGGCGGGTAACGGTGCCGCCCTTTACTCTGGTCATGGTAATCTCTCCTGCGGACCCCTGGGCGCCGATGCGTCAAGCAGCATCCGTTTGGTACACCCAACGGCCGCAACCTTTGTTCTCACGGTTACGATGATTGGCCCGTTCGGGCGTTCGGGTTGGCCTTATATTTACTTAGATACGGTGCCAACCGGCGAACTCGCTTGGCGAGTTTCACGCTCGTTACCGGCACCATCTTGGAAAACAGTTGTTTGGTCCGCTTGGGGGTATTGCGGCGCAAGTGACCTTTGCCGCTTACCGTGCGAACGACTTTCCCTGAACTGGTTTGACGGAACCGCTTTGCGGTTGCCTTATGTGTCTTCATCTTGAATTTACCCTTACGTGCCACTGGTCTTCTCCTTCGAGACACACCCGCGGACGACGTTCAGTCCGCGGGGTAGAATTTCCATCGGTTGTCAAACATTCTACTGCACTTACTTGCTCTTCAGCGGCGCCAACACCATCAACATCGTGCGGCCTTCCATGTCGGGCATCATTTCAATCGTGCCGACATCAGAAAGCTCTTCGGCAATCTGCTTCAGATCTTCAAGTGCAATTTCGGGATACGTGATTTCGCGTCCACGAAAGCGAACCCGGACTCGCACTTTCTTGCCTTCGATCAACCAGCGCCTGGCGTTACGTACTTTAAAGCCGCGATGGTGCTCTGACGTTTTTGGCCGCAGGCGGATTTCTTTGATCTCAACTTTGGTCTGCGCTTTACGTGCCTCGCGATCCTTCTTCGACTTTTCGTAAAGGAATTTCCCGTAATTCAGGACACGACAGACGGGCGGATCGGAGTTCGGTGCCACTTCGACCAAGTCGAGTTCGGCGTCCTGGGCGATGTCCAAAGCTTCTTTAACGGAAACTACGCCAACATTCTTTCCGTCGGGACCGATGAGACGAACTTCACGTGCGCGAATGTGTTCGTTAATCCGAAATTCTGATGCGCTGATGTTGTGCTCCTCCGCTTGTTACGCTAAAGCCGCCCTGCGCACAAGCGGCTCACTGGATTTTCGGATGATACCACGATATTGGGGATATCGTCAATTGGGAATTGATTTCAAGCATATTCGAAATTGTTCCCAGATCGGTATTTAATGGAGGATTGGAGAGAAATAATGAAGCGCCATTCAGTTTGGCGCTTCATTTACAGGATCTTCATACCAGATATAGCAGGCTAATTATAAAACTGCCAAGCAAATCCGAAGTTGACGTTGGTCAAGTTCTCGCCTTCTGCGATGGTGACCGTTTGATAAAAGCCATCTGACCCGCGCTGCGGGTAGGTCGGCCCGCCAGGGATGAGAATGACGTCATTGCCATCCGTAAGGGCACTATAGGAAACACAGTAGGTTCCAGACGGCAGGCCGTTGAAGCTGTACACGCCATTTGCATTCGTCACCGCGGTGGCGAGCCCCGTCGATGGACAAGCGCCATTGCCAATGTGCAGTGTGACTCCAGCCCAACCGGTTTCAAAGCCGTCATATACCTGGTTGGGGCCAAACTCACCTATGTCCGGGTCTCCCCAGGAGACACAGCCCTGTCCCAACACGACGGGTTCTCCCGCATGTCCACCGGTGTACTCACAGATCTCGTGCCAGAGAACGCCGCCGATCGAGCCCAGCACGGGTGTGGGTGTGGGCGGCGAGGCAAAGATACTCAGGACAGAAGGATCGACGTTGAGTGTGACGATCGAGGCGGCAATCCAGCAATGGCTTGGCCGATCTGGCAGTTGAGCCACGTACCAGCTGTTGTCACTTGCCCTGCCGATGGCCGGAGCGGAATGTCCCTCGAGCAGATACCCGTATTCATCGAAAACGATATTCGGCCCGGTGCGGCAATTTGCATTCACATTTGCCGTCAACATTCGCTGTTCTTCTCTGGGCTCCAGAGTCGCTGTGGAAGTTGGAGCTTTTCTGGGCTCATCACTGGTCGGTATTGGTCGTGACGGCGATTCTCCCTGTCTGTCTTGCGTAGGGGTTTCCGTAAGTACTTTTTCGGGTTCCTCTTCGGGCGATTGATAGCCGGGAAACTCACAAGCAGCGAAAAGCAATGACATCATTGCCAGGACGATAATCCACGATCGTCGGTTGCGAGTATTCATTTCAAATTCCTTTCTGAGACGCTGTGACAACCATATAGTATTTGTCTATGATGACCCTGTTCTTGGAACGAAACGAGTAACCGATTTGTGACACATGGGATCGTCCAGAAACAAGTGGGAACTCATCCAGATAAACTATCCGTTTCAATTTGTTTTCAATAGGAGTCCTTGGTTAGAGTCATATCACCTACAGCAGAGTTACCCGCTGCAAAGACAACTATATATTCGAGGAAGATTTCCTCAGGGGTTGCCGTCCCGACAGCGGAGATCTTTTCGATTCTCTCGTCCGGCACCGATTCGCCCACGATGGCGATTTCACCATCATCAGTGACAGTGATGGATAGATCGCCGAACAACGGATCTCCGGGAATAATAAAGACAACGCCGGCGGCGTCGAAATTGCCGCTGTAGGAAATTGGATCAGGATCGAGGGCGCCAAACACGAATCCATCCAGATCCACAGTGAAAGACAGCGTGCCATCTTTTTCGGCGTTTACTGTTGCCTGGATGCCACCGGAAGAACCAAATGTGATGTTACGCCATTCTCCACGCCATTCTCCCAGATATTCCTGGAGAGCTTGAAAGATCGCATCTTCTGTTGGAGTTGGTGACGTTTCCTTCGTTGGCTCAGAGACAATTGCGGCGGTTGGTTGCGGTGTATCGTCTTGGCCGCATGCACCGAGTAAAAACGTCATGAGCAGAACCATGATGAATTGTTGCTTTTTCATTACACGTCTCCTATCTCTCATCGGAAGTCCTGGTATCAAATTTGGTGTTTCAAATGATGCTGGCTAACAATGCGTTATATATAAGACTTATATTATCGAGAATTTCAATGTGGGCAAGCTCGTCGATTCCATGCACTCATCGAATGTGATGGCTTTCATGTGTTAATAGGGAAAAAAGTATGTCATAATAGAATTCGACGCTGCTGGCAAATCAAGACTCAATTTGTAGCCGTGTCATAGATCGGGGGGATCCGGGCTTGTCCAGAATATTCTACGACACTGCTGTGAAAAAGATGGTCTTTTCGCCTCCGAACGGCCTTTTATTGAAGAATCGCAAGCAGCTTCACTGTCGATGATTCAATTTCGGTGGGAAAGGATAAATAGTCTGCATGCGATCTCATCGCGAAATTTTCCTGGCATTCATTGCTATTCTTCTCATCACATGTATTTACCTGGGATTAGCATCACGCCCAAGTCTCCCCACTTCAAGTGACCCGACGGGGCATAGCATTGGTATTATAGGATTTCTACTCATGCTGGCAACGGAAACGCTGTACTCTATCCGCAAGCGTTTTCCGTGGGTGCGGTGGGGTCAAATGCGGACCTGGCTTCAAATCCATATATTCACTGGTATCGTGGGTCCATACTTGATCTTACTTCATAGTGCTTTTGAATTTCACGGCCTGGCCGGCATCGTGGCCTTGATGACGGGGATCGTGGTGTTCAGTGGATTTGTCGGACAATACATCTACACTGCGGTGCCTCGTACACAAGAAGGAACCGCGGTGGCACTTGAAAATCTGAAGCATGCACTCGATAATGCAGAAAAAGAAATTCAAGAACAGGTTCCCGAAGAATCGTCGAGCTTGCCCTATATTTCTAAGGAAATTTCAAATGGGATCGTCACTGTTTTTGGAAGAGTGTTCCTGCGCTGGCGCGCCAACGCAGCGTGGTGCAAACACCTGCGAAAGACCGACGAAAAGACACGTGATCAATTACGCCAGGTTGATACCTTGCGCAAACGAAGAAATGATCTTCTCATTGAAATATATTCTTACGAAATCTCCCCCCGCCTGCTTTCGATCTGGCGCAGCGTTCATATTCCAATCGGGATTTCACTTTTCGTCGCAGCAATCGTGCACATCGGAGCGGCACTGTATTACGTTACCTTGATGCGTTGACGATCGATGAGACATACTAACGTGAAAAATAACTTCCTAAGTCTTCTAACCAGAAGGGAAGCACTGGCAGCGATCCTTACCATCGGCGCCATCTTGAGTGCGGCTATTATTTCCGGAGGCGCGATGTTTAATCCGGGCGATCTAAACAGCACGGAAAGCAGCGTGCCAAAAGGTGGAGTACGCAGCCACGCTGAACTTGAACAAAAATGCGATGCCTGCCATGCTCCCTTCTGGAGTGAGGAGCGTATGCAAGATCGATGCGTCGATTGTCACTCCGAGGTTGCGGAAGAACTCAAGATCGAGTCAAGCATGCATGGTTTCTTCGATACGCTGCATACATGTCAGGAGTGCCACGCTGAGCACCAGGGCGTCACAGCGCCATTAACAGATTTCGATATCGTCGTCTATCCGCATCAAAATGTCGGGTTTGTCCTCACGGCGCACCGCGAGCTGCCGCCATCAAGCCAACCCGGGTGCCGATCGTGCCATCCGCAAAGCGTGCGTGAGTTCGACGTCGATGCATGTCAAGAGTGCCACGAGAAGAATGACGCGGCCGGCATGCTGAAGCACATTAGCATTTTCCATATGGATTGCCTCAGATGCCACGATGGTGTCGACCGTTTTGGTGCCGACTTCGATCACCAACAGGCCATTTTCCCACTCCAAGAATCCCATCTTGATGTGCCCTGCGAGGCATGCCATATGGAAGCTTCCAGTATCGCCGATCTGCAAGCCACATCCAATCAATGTGTGGATTGCCATGCGGATAAGGACGCGCATAGGGGAGAGATGGGAGAGCATTGTGGTCGATGCCATACGTCGGTGGATTGGCAAAGTGTATCGGTCGACCACGAGTTGACAGAATACCCCCTTGTCGGCGCGCACACGAACGTGCAGTGTGAATCCTGCCACATTGATAAACAGTGGATAGGTCTGGAAACGACATGCTATGCCTGCCATAATACGATTGATACGCACGAAGGGCAAAACGGGACTCAATGTGAAATCTGCCACCAAGAGACGGCCTGGAGTGAGACGACATTCGATCACGCGGACACCGCCATGCCGCTCATCGGCGGTAACGCGGGCATCAGCTGCGAGAGCTGCCATCTGGAAACCGAATTCACCGGGCTGTCGGCAGCCTGCGTCGAGTGCCACATCGACCCGGATTTCCATGCCGGGCACTTTGGGAGCGAATGCGGCGAATGCCACATCGTAGACGCCTGGGTTCCGGCGATTTACCTTCTCACACATGATGATTTTCCCCTTGGTCATGGCGGCGGAAGCCCTTCCTGCACAACGTGCCACACCAATTCGCTCGACGCCTATACTTGCTACGGATGCCACAGACACAATCCCGACAGACTATATCTGGAACATAAGAGATTGACGAAATTTCTACATCCGGACGGTGGTCAAATAAAGAACTTCGACGCTTGTCACCGCTGTCATCCAACGGGCAGACAGTGTACTGGCCGCATCCACTGCGAGTAATTGCACAATATTTACTACGAAGTCCTGTGGAGCAAATCGGGCTCCTTATTCCTTGTTATGGCTGATCAACGGTCCCAATAATTCACTCATCGTCATCAAACCCAGGGTTACAAATGGCGTCGCTCCCCAGGCGCAGCCCATGGCTAGCAGCCAGCGCTGCGGTGGAGCTGCTTCCGCAAAGATCACCAGCGAAAACAACGCAGATAGCCACACGGTTAGTAAAGGAAACGCCGCCAGCGCGGTGAGCAGGAAGGTCGCCGACCGGTGCACTTTGCGCTTACCACCCTGTGTGCGGCCGTGCGTCCAGCGCCAACTCAGCACCGACCAGGCCGTCAGGCTGTAGGCCATGAGCACGAACACAATCGCAATCCACAAGCCGGGGTCGATGTGCCAATCAGCAAAGGCGCCTGCCTCGGTGAAATAGCTGACGACAGCCAACACGTTGGCCGTCAGGCTGATCAATCCAGTAATAACGACAAATACATTCGAGCGTTTCATGGCGAGGTCCTGACTGGTTGCAGCAGCAATTGCCCACGATGTCCGCTTAACACCGGTAGACGGGATGGGATTTCCACATCCTGCGCCTGAGCCCTTGCCCCCCGCTTCCCTACCCAGATGAAATTGCTGCGCGCCAACAGCGGCATACGGATATCGGCACCGGACGGCGGCAAAATGCCCGGGGGACCCCAATAACCGGCGTTGGCCAGCAGCCAGGTTTCCAACGTGGCCCGATCGACTCCCACGGCGGCGAAGACACTCTCGACGGCGCGCAGCATGAGTTCGCTGTAAGCTTCCCGATCGTAGGGAATTTCGCCATCGATGTGTTCCCAGGCGCGCGCTTTCTCCGGCCCGGGAACGAGCAAGAAACGCAGCCGCTCACCCGGGCTGAGTTCCACACCCTGGTGGGTCAATTCTACGGCGACGCGGGCGGCAACCGTGCGCACGACGTATTCTTCCGGCCGGCGCGACAGGCGGTGGGTGACGACCAGCTCGTTCACCGGAACGACCCCGGCGCGCAGCAGGCGTATGCGCTGAGACGCATAAGCCACCGCGGCGGGCATGGCTGCGCGGAATCCGCTGGCGTCTTCCCCCTGCGCCAGGATATCGAGCATCTCGAGCTGGGTTTGCTTGATGTAGGGCGGCGTGTCGCGGCGGCGGGCCTCGATGCCGCGCACCTTGAGCGAGCCGTCTTCGTAGGCGCCGAAGTAGCGGTTGGCCACGGTCACGCGCGGTTCGGTGCGCGAGGGTAGAAAAGCCAACCAGCGGTAAATTCCTTCCAGCCCGATCTGCAGACCGGTTTCGGCGTGAATCTCTTCAATCAAGGTTTCGTAATCCGGGCGCCGCTGCGCACCGGGTTTGTGGATCCAGAGACCGTCGACGTACAGATGCAGCACGCGGAAACCGCGCGCCTCGACCAACTCCTTGGTGCGCAGCAGCACCTCGCGGCCATAGGCGTTAACCGCTTCATGTGCCTCGATGCGTCCGAAGCGGGCGTTCTTGTAGCCCAGATATCCAAAACAGGTCACCAGCAGCCATTTATGCGCCGAGTAGCGCCGGCGGTAGGCCTCGACCCGCTGGTCATCCCCGGGCAGCTGGCGGATGAGCGTTTTGTAGCGTTTGCGTTTCTCGAGCAGCGGCGCCAGCGTCTCCGGCACCAGTCCCTGCCGATGGCGGCACACGCGAGTGCCCAACTCGGGGATTATTTCTCCGGGGCAGCACGTCGCCCCAACGGTCTCGGGCGAGATGTTGAAGTGCACCATGATGCTGGGATACATGGCGGTGAAATCGAGTTCGGCGACGTGTTCGTGCAGGCCGAGGATGGGCGTATAGACCAGGCCGCCCTTGTCGGCCAGGCGCAGATCGTTGCCGCTCTTGAATGTTTCAGGTTGGCGTTTTTGCCAGGGCACCATCACGCCGCGCCGCAGGGCGGTGTTGATCTGCATGGCGCTGATGCCGGTTCCCGTGGAGACGCGAGCCGTGGTCTGCACGGGCAGGTTGGTCAGGCGCGAGATCTCGAGGATGCCGTCCATGCCGTAGTCGTTGGAGAGGAAGGCATTCTGGCGGTCGAGGTGCCAGCGGCCGAAGAGCGTGTGCTGCTCGTTGCGGAAAACCACCCGCCCGTAGGAGAAATAGGAAGAGGCCGATTTGCGCTGCACCGTTTGCGTGTGGTCGCGGTTGAGCGGCAGGGGAATGCCGTAGTGCCGGGAGAGTTCGAGCAAGCGCGGCAGGATGTAGTTGTCGCCGTAGGTGCTGACCAGCGCGTCGGGGTCGAAACGCTCGAGCAAATGGCGCATGCCCAGCAGCAGCTGGCGGCCTTTAGTGCGCGGGAAATGAAATGTCTCCCCGGCGACCTCCACCAGCAAATCGCCGCGGTGGCCGCGCCCCGGGTCACGGCTCTGATCGGCCAGCTGCAGCGTCATCACCTGCAGCGGCGGCAGGCGGTAATCAATCTCCCAGGGACTGTCCAGCGCCTCGATGCGCCGGATTCGGTCTCCCTCCCGTTCGACGGCGCAGTAGGCCAGCGGGAATACGTCGCGCGCCAGCGCATAACGCTGCGGAAGCGAGATATCGGCATCGTAATAGGTCAGGTCGGGACGGAACTCGGCCGTCTGATGGAATAGACGCCCCAGCAATCTGGGGATGCGCACGCCGACTTCGAGCACCTCCACGGCTTGATCGAGGAACAGGTCCAGGCGCTCCGTGCGCCGCAGGCTCGCCGGGGCGCGCTGTGCGCGCAGCATACGACAAACGGCGCGCAGCTCATGCCGCGGCCCGCGCACGTAGAAGCAGGGCGAGAACGTGTCGCGCAGCAAGTGGGCGCGGCCGTCCTCGTCGAGCAGCCACACGACCATGCCGTCCGCGGCGGGATAGATGTCGAAGATCCAGCCGAAGGTGGGCGCCATCAGTCCTCCTGGATGGGGGCGCGCAGCCGCTGGTCCGCGTCATGCTGCAGCGCTTCGACGAGATTCTCGAGATGCTCGAGGCGCCCTTCAAGCTGCAGCGCCTGTTTATGCTCCTCGACGAGCATGGCCAAAAGCATCACCTCGAAGGGCAGCAGGTGGGAGGCGTAGGCCGCGGCGGCCAGATGATGGCGAGAGGCGGCGAGCAGATCGTCGAGCGCATGCTGGTCTTCAATGCGCAGCGCACGGCGAAAACGGGACAGCGATTGCTGTTCGTGGAGAAAAGCTTGTGTAATGGAAGGAAGGGTTCGGCCCATGATTTACCTCACAGGAAATGGGGGATGAGGAATCGAGCAAGACATGCGCGGCCCGATTCCCCATCCCGTCAGAACAACCTCGGCTGCCGTTCAAGCGCCGCTTCCGGCGCCTGCAGCAGCCAGGCGATGTCGGCTGCAACTTGCAGTTGATCCAAAAAAGCCCAGCGTTCTTTAACCAACTCGCGCGGTTCGCGCGCCCCGACGATCACCGGGCTGACCGTCGCCAGCCTTTTCAGATGGGAAATGGTGATTTCCAGCAGACGCTCGCTGTCCCGCAGCGGAACGTTCTCATCGTAGAAGGTGGTGAGTAGATCGAGGACGAAGACCGGCTCCGGACCGGTCGGCGTTTTTTCGATGCGTTCGGCCAGTTGAAAACAGGTAAAGGCGCGCGAGAGGCGAATGCGCTCCAGCGCGGCGTAGGGGTGCTTGCACATGCGCCGCGCCAGGCGGGCAACGAAGTAGCCGTCGAAGCGGTTGCCGCCGTCGAAAACACGCAGCGCTTGGCCCCGCGCGGCCAACGCAGTCAACATGGCCAGGAGCGCTCGCGTGGGTGTGGTTGCGCCCCAGAAAAGGGCGATGCGCGGCTGCATTAACGCCTCGAGCAGCGCAGGATCGCCGGCCGGCAACGGTAGTTGTGAAGTCACAAACGGATCGCTTTGATGATGCATACATACACTCTCAACTTCAGGGATGAAGTGAATTGCCTTGCGCGAATAGAACGTATGTTCTATATAATATCCACGGACCAGGAAAAACCCATCCCACCGGGGGTGGAACCGGGTGGGGGATATTGAATCCCCCGCTGGGGGGACGGGTTCATCTCAAGATTGCTGTGTGTTTTGTGATGAAGAAATGGCTATCCGGTTTGCTGCGTTTACGAAGTGGGATCGTCGAGGAATTCCTTTAATCGAGGATGATCGGAATACACGCCGCGATAGGAAGGCGGCAGTAAGGCAGCGATGCGGCACATGATTTCGTCGGTGTTGCGGCGCAGGTCGGCGCTGCGGGTTTCCTCGTGCACCGGCGGCAAGCGGAAAGGCTCGCCGACGCGTATGTTGAGATGCGGACGCCGCAGGTGCAGTAAGGCGTGCAGTGCTTTGTCGGTGTTGGCGATGCCGAAGGGTAGAATGGGGACATCCGCTTCGTTGGCCAGGTAGGCAGCGCCCGTTTTGCCGCGCGCCAGGGTGCCGGTGTTGCTGCGCGTGCCTTCCGGCGCGATTCCGAACACGTAGCCATTTTGCAGCCGATCCATCGCAGTGTTGAGTGCCTTGCGATCCACTTTGCCGCGCTGGATGAATACGCCACCGTGCAAGCTCACAAAGGGGCCAAAGAGCGGGTGGCGCTGATATTTCTCCGCCGCCCAGCCGGTAATCAGCTTCACCTTGAGGATCGTGAAAACCAAGGGGGCATCGAAGTAGCTGAGATGGTTGGCCACGACGATGTAGGGCGGGTCGGATGGTATGTTCTCGACACCGCTGACGTCACGATGCGAAAGCAGCGAAAAGGCAAGCTCGAAGATCCAGCGGGTAATGCGAAGGATGATTATCATACAACCTCTGAAGTATAGATGCTACACGATTGTAGTTGCTTTTAGGCGATGCTACAATCCAATGTAGTTCATACGGGAGGTTGCCATGATCTACATCGAGCAAGTGGACGTCCGCGACAAGCGTCAGGTGCGGGATTTTATGGATTTTCCTTTCCGTCTGTACGCCGGACATCCGCTGTGGGTGCCGCCGATTCGCATCGACGTCGCCACGCGCATGAACAGCGACAAGCATCCCTTTTACGAACATTCGGACGCTGAGTTCTTCGTGGCCAAAACGGGAAATGAAGTTGTGGGTCGCATCGCGATGTTGGAAAACAAACCGTACAATCGCTATCACGACAAAAAGCAAGCCCAGTTTTATTACTTCGAATGCCAGGGCGACCTGGAGATCGCGCAGGCGCTGTTTGACCGTGCAACCACGTGGGCACAGCGGCGCGGCCTCAATCAACTCGTGGGACCGAAAGGCTTCGGTCCGCTCGATGGCTACGGCATGCTGGTCGAAGGATTCGAGCACCGCCCGGCGATGACGATGATGAACTACAACCCGCCGTATTATCCGAAGTTCATGGACGAACTTGGCTTTCGCAAGGAAGTCGATTTTGTCTCTTGTTATTTAGGCGCCGATAAATTTGGATTGCCCGAGCGCGTTCAGCGCATCGCCGAACGGGCAGCCAAACGCAGCGGACTGGCGGTGAAGCGCTTCCGCAGCAAGCGCGAACTGCGGGAGTGGGCACCGAGGATCGGGAAAACCTACAACGACACATTTATCAACAACTGGGAGTACTACCCACTGAGTGACAACGAAATTGATTATGTTCTGAACGAGATCCTGACCGTCGCCGATCCGCGCCTGATTAAAATCATCGTACATGGGGAAAACGTCGTCGGTTTTCTCTTTGGATTTGCGGATGTGTCGGCGGCCATTCAGCGCAGCAAGGGCCGCCTGCTGCCTTTCGGGATTTTCGACATCCTGATCGAAATGAAGCGCACCAAGTG
Source organism: Anaerolineales bacterium (assembly GCA_034430425.1). Lineage (GTDB taxonomy): Bacteria > Chloroflexota > Anaerolineae > Anaerolineales > E44-bin32 > WVZH01. The sequence goes on from DAOUEK010000067.1 coordinate 18,711, forward strand.
GATCGCCTTGAACGGCGCTGGCGTCTTACCGGAGTATCATGGACGCGGCGGGAATGCGTTGCTCTACTCGGAAGTGGAAAAAACCATCCATGAGTTTGGCTACCAACATGCGGACTTGACCCAGGTGGCCGAATCCGCCGTGCAGATGCGCAGCGATTTAGAGAACGTGGGCGGCGTTCCTTATAAAAACCACCGGGTTTATATCCGTAATATATAGGAAAGCCAGTATATTGTGTATAAAACAGAGCGCTGCCTAAATAGGCAGCGCTCGACATCGTAACTATTCTAACTCGAAGTATCTACCCATCTGATTTTGATCAAACGTGATCAATTATCCTGCCGCTACTGACACACCCAGTTTGAAAATACCGACAATGAAGCCGGCGATACCGAAGAACACTAGAAGTACAACAAAGCCGATAATTGCGGTGATGGCTGTTGGAACCCATTCCAAATCCAGGGCTTCTTTTATTGCGATAAGCGAGGCAGCCAGTCCCAGCAGTCCGGCGGCGATCAACACAGGTACAGTGAGACAATTCATGGCGGCAATGAATTTCCCCGGCATTTGAAGCACCCCTACAGCCTGCCAGACAAATGCCAGACCCAATGTGCGGACCAATTCATCGAAAGCAACCTGGGCTTGAAAGACTTCGCGTCCAATCCAGTCAATAACCCAAACTGAAATGGCGAAGCCAACAACGAAAACTACAGTGCCAATGATTGTCGCTATCAACCACTTTATTACGTTGCTCTGTGCGCGGATACCAAGCTGGCTGAGAAAAGCAGCGACTGCAACGATCGTCCAGGCTGTTGTGGTGAAGGTCGTATCGTTCTCGACCTCCGCGTAGACACCTTGCCGAAAGGTGAGAGCACCGATAATCCGATCCGTAAGCATGATTTCCTCCGTGGGCTATGCGTTAAAATCGATCCGCCATTCTTATCTCGGTAGTAAAAACCCCAAATGCAAGCATTGGTTTCCTGTATTCTACATCGATCCCATTCACTCGTAAGAATGCAGGCTCAGTCTATGAGCGCTGCGTTCTCAACCATTGCAGCGCGAAGTCGACGGCCTTGCGCTGCGAGAAAAGCCAGGATTCCGCCGAACCGATTTTTCCGATGCACACGTTATCAGCCTCCTCGAAATCCGCACCGATTTGACCAAACGAATCATCGTTGATTTCGATGTCGTCGTATTCCTTCCAAACGCGCTGTCCATTCTCAATGACCGGCACGCCCTGTCGTGAGGGCTTTGGATCGGGCAAGCGATACTCGGCGAGGTGAAACGAAGTGTTGCTGTCATACCCCACACCCAGGAGCAGCACCCAGCCATCGAGATCGTAAATACGAGCAAGCGGGGATGTCTCCCCCATTTCGTAATCCAGGAGATGGTTTTCCGTCACAAAGGCGGCTTGCGCTCCCCAGGCAGCAAACGACGTTGCCGGGTGCGCGCTGCGCTGCACGCCGGGCCACGTACGAAATACTTCGACGACGCGCCCCATGCCGCGCGTGGGCGTAATCAGCGGATCATATGCGGGCATTGTCTGGCGAATCGACGGCCACCAACTCTCGGGAACGGGCGGATTTTTCCATTGTGCGGGATCACTGAGGTCGCCGGAGTGTGTGGGCATTACCAGCGTTCCTTCGGGTGTGACCACGTCCATCAATGCCTGGATCACCGCCACCGGGCCACCACAAACCCAACCCAGCGCCCGCAGCGAACTGTGCACCAGAACGATAGTGCCCGCCACGAGCCCCAGGTGGCGCAGATCATCTGCCAGGGACGATCGCGTTCGTGGTTCGGGAGTCGCCTCGATCAACTTGCCTTCACGCATGCACACCCTCTTTCATATTGCAGATGGGTATTATACACGTGAGGTTTGTGTACGGTCGGATAGGCGTGCCCCTTTTGCTTCCCCCTCTTGCGATTACCGCTCCCACCAGCGTACGCCCAGATCGATGAAGAGCAAGCGCAGATTGGTTTTGCTGTTCACGTTGAATTTGTCCAGCACGTGACGTATGTGCGTCTTGACGGTTTCGGGCGAGATCACCAGGTTCTCGGCGATCTGGTGATTGGTGTGGCCTTGCGCCGTGAGCCAGGCGATCTCCTGCTCGCGCGGCGTGAGTGTGGCCAGCGCGGCCTCCGCCCGCACGCGGAAGGCCTCCTGCGTAAGCCCTTGCGTGAGCAGTTCGCCCACCAACCTTTCCGGCGTGATGTCCTGCAAGCGCGCCGCCAACCATAATTGTGTGGAAAGCTCGGTGTCCATCTCGAAAGTCAGGTGTCCGTTGCTTGAAGCCTGGCGCGTTACCAAACGCGCGCTTTCCGCGGCATCTTTGGGGAAACTCACCACCTTTTTTGCGCGCTCGTCTTCCGCGTTCCAGACCGCCGGCTTCTCAGCGACCCTGTAGCGTTCACGTCGCGTTGTCTGACCAAGCGGACGTTCGAAAAAACTGCGAATTCGTTCCGATCGCAACCAACGAAGTAACCACACGAAATACCTCCCGATACCAGGCCGATAAGCTGCGAGCCTACACAGCACATGCTGGCATCTTGATTATATAGAACAAATGTTCTACCGTCAATTGGTTCCTTTGGGGGAGATCGGGGTTGCACACCGCCCGCCAGACGCATATTCATGCGCCGGGTTGACGCTTTATGTGCGCTTCGCCTACGTCAAGTAGACCGGGGCGGCAATCCCTGTTACACTGGCTTGCATGAATCGTCGAAATCCACTTCACGTCTTGGACGTGTCGAAAGGCATCGGTTGAGAGAGAATATGTCCGGCAGGCAAGATCATTTCGACTGGCGCAGATTGCTCGAGGATGCAAAAAGTACCGGCAATACCTCACGCCTGGTCGCCACTTTGGTTCTCGTTCCCAGTGTGCCGATGTTGCTCGGCTCTATCGCCGCATTGGCCCTGTTCTACCTGGCGCCAACGCGTTTTGGTGAACTGATCAATCGCCTGCCCGGAGAAACATTCATTCGTACGGCGCTGGTCTTTGCGCCGGCGACGTTGTTTGCGATCGTCGTCTTGGCCGCGCTCTACGCCGTCGAGAAACCCGACGCCGCGCGAAAAGCCGCACGCGTTGAGCCCATACCTTCTCATCCACGCGCTGCTGCGGGTAAAAAACGCCTGACACTCAACAGTCAACGTGTCGCACGGATCAACTTGATGTTACTTGTGCCTGCGCTGTTGTTTTCCGTGGGTCTTTGGGGACTTTCTTTCGTTTCGCCGGGACGTTTCGAGCGCTTGATCGAACCGCTGCCGGGGGATCGTATCCTGCGGCCTCTCGTCGGTGCAGTACCCATCGCGCTGTTTGCGCTTACGCTGATTGCGCTGCTGTTTGCTTTTGCACGCGAGGATCGCAAGTGGTTGGAAAGCGCACAAGAGCGAATTACGCGTATCACTGTGCGCTCCGTTCTCGTTCTGGCTGTACCTGCTTTCTTACTCACATTTGGTGCATTGATTCTATTAAACCTATCGTCCGGGGGTTACGACCGAGTTGTCGAATATTTGCCCTATGAAGAATTTATGCGCCTGGCGCTTGCGTTTGCCCCAGCCATCCTGCTGGCTATGGTGATTTTGGCGGTGCTTTACCTGCGGCGTTCACAGTGGGGTCTGGTGGAGAACTTGAAAGCGACAGTCACCCAACAGATTGCTGCTACAGAAATCAAACCCCTGCGCGCACGCATCGCGCCGTGGATTCTGGTGGCCGGTTTGACATTCACGACGACGGTAGGTCTGGGTTTGCTGGGTGCAGGCATCTATTTGCTGCTCAAGTAACCACGACAAACCACCGCAATGAACCTTATTTGTTGGCGGCGGTGCTGACCGAGACAAAGAATCCATCCTTTGGGTCATGCAGAAAACACACATCGGAGATTGTATGTTCAACGCCTATAAATCAGAAGCCGAATTTGCCATTCTGGCTGTCGAGACGGCTGCTCGCCTTTGTAGGCGAATTCAAGCCGAAATGGTGACAGACGCCCTTTCCAAAGCGGATCGCTCACCGGTCACGGTGGCCGACTTTGCATCTCAGGCGGTCATCGCCTGCATGTTTCAAGACTCTTTCCCGCACGCGGTACTCGTAGGCGAAGAGAACAGCGCGTCTTTGCGAAAGCCTGGTACTGCCGAGACACTCTCGGCCGTGACGTCGTTCGTATCATCTTTGCGCCCCGAAGCAACGCAGGATCTCGTCTGCTCCTGGATCGACTTCGGCGCGCAGCAACCCACGCAGCGCTTCTGGACACTCGATCCGATCGACGGCACAAAAGGTTTCTTGCGAGGCGACCAGTACGTCGTGGCACTGGCACTGATCGAAGACGGCCAGGTAGTGGTCGGCGCTTTGGGCTGTCCCAATCTGGATGGAGATCTCATGCCTGATGTCGGCGGATCCGGAAGCGTGGTGATTGCTGTTCGCGATCAGGGCGCATACGCACGCAGCATGGAAGGAAAGTCGTATAAACGCTTGCAGGTATCTCCAGTAGACGATCCCACCCAGGCGAGGATTTTACGCTCTTATGAATCCGGCCATACCGATCAAGACAAGATGGCCGAATTGGCGAATAGTCTGGGCGTGCAGCAACCGCCAGTGCGTTTGGACAGCCAGGCGAAATACGCCATGCTTGCGGCGGGGTATGGCGAACTTCTCTTTCGTCTGCTTTCTCCGAAGATGCCGCAGTACAGGGAATATATTTGGGATCAAGCTGCCGGTTCGCTGATTGTCGAGGAGGCCGGTGGAACAGTCAGTGATCTATGCGGCGAACAACTCGACTTCGGCCAGGGTCGTCGGTTGGACAAGAACATCGGTGTGCTGGTCTCCAACGGAAGCTTGCATCAGGCGGGTTTTCAGGCTTTACATGCCGTCGGCGCGGATCGCCGCCCATCGACGGCTGCAACATAACTTCTACTGAGCGATCATTCCATTGTTCGTAGAACTCTTATTCCAGTGCGAACGAGTTCCCCGTCGAGCGGGGGCATCGTAACGAATCTAAAGCGGAGAAACAGTCGACCAACGCATTTGGCCGACGCAGTGAACGCCACATCCGATTTGGGCGATCCAAGATATCGCTTGTATAATGTAATGGAAATCTCGTACGTTTTAGATTTGCCGCAGGCAAAGTAGCGCATAATAAACCAGGCACTTTATTTTATTTCAAGCTCGCCAAGAATGTGCGTTGAACAGGGAGAAATGGCGCAAATGGCATCGAAAGAAATCAGTCCATCATCCAGCTCCAGAGCAATATTCGATCGTGATCTAACGGAATTGCGGAAGAACGTATTAAGCATGGCTGAATTACTCAAATCAGCCATACTGGGCGCGCTGAAAGCATTACGCGAGAGAAACGCTGACCTTGGCGAGAAAATCATCGAGGGGGATTTAGCCGTAAACAACATGCGCTACGAGATCGAGAATGCCTGCCTTCACATGATCGCAACGCAGCAGCCTGCCGCAAGTGATCTTCGCGCCATTGTGGCGGGGATGAACCTTGCCGGAGACATGGAGCGCATGGGGGACTATGCTGCGGGCATCGCTAAAGTCTTTCTCCGCATGGACGACAAGTGCGTGGGCGATTTGCCCCGCAGTCTGGAGGAGATGGCGGAGCTTGTGATCAGCATGCTCAATCGCGCCATCAAGGCCTATGAGGAAGCGGACGACGCATTGGCCTACGAAGTCGCATCGATCGATGCGCAAATCGATGAACACTACAACGCACTTTATTCCGAACTGGTCGAACGCATAACCAACCATCCCGAGAGAACAACCGACTGCTTGTATTTAATGTTCATCGGACACAACCTCGAGCGCTTTGCCGATCGATCCACCAATTTGGCCGAGCACGTCATTTTCATAACCAGCGGTAAGGTCCAGGAATTGAACCCGGAAGACGGTATATCGGATGTAAATTAGAAACCACATGTGAAGATGAAACTCGAATTTGCGCAGGTAGAAATTGGAGATCAGGAAGATCAACGGAACTGATCTCCTTATGGTTAAGCCCATCCCGGCTTCTCGACCTGACGTGCGGATGAATCTCACAAAAATGGATTACGATTACCCCTGTTGCGATCAATCTGTGTCCGTATCTTGGGAAGGAATTGTCAGATTGGCAGGAAAGCCTGCGTGCTATAATCCACTTGCTGGGGCAAGCGCCCCAGACTTTCACGTGAGGAGTTCTCCAACCCGTGAGTGATGAAGCACCTGAACAAATCGACAGTGGGAGTGACAACGAGAATGGGGGAAAAGTATGGCATGCACTGGAAGCCGATGATGTCGTAAGCGCCTTAGACTCATCCCCCGGAAGCGGGTTAACTTCGAAGGAAGCGCGCCGCCGCTTGATGGAATGTGGTCCCAATGAACTCACCGAACAACCCGGGTCCACGCTGTGGCAAATGCTCCTGGAGCAGTTCAATAATTTCATCGTCATCATACTGCTCATTGCAGTCGTCATTTCCGCCTTGCTCGGCGATTTCGTCGAAGCGGTGGCCATCCTGACGATCGTGATACTCAACGCTGCACTTGGAGTCATCCAGGAACGGCGTGCAGAGGAAGCCCTTGCCGCACTGCGCCGACTGGCAGCCCCGGAAGCTCATGTCATCCGAGACGGCCATCATCAAACTATCTCGGCTCGCGAGTTGGTGCCGGGCGATGTCGTCCTGCTGGACAGCGGGAATTATGTGCCGGCGGATCTTCGTCTGGTTGAGACGATAAATCTCAAAATCGAAGAGGCGGCACTTACGGGCGAATCCGTCCCGGTGCAGAAAGACGCCCGTGTGGTGTTGACCATGGATGTCGCCCTGGGAGACCGCCGGAATACGGCCTTCAGCGGGACGCTGGTGTCGTATGGCCGCGGTCGTGGAATCGTGGCCAATACCGGCATGCAAACCCAAATCGGGATGATCGCCTCCATGCTGCAGGCGGTTACGGATGAGCCCACTCCCCTGCAGCGTCGCTTGGACCAACTTGGCAAACTGCTGGGCTGGGCCGCCCTTGTCATTTGCGGCATTGTATTTGTTGTTGGGTGGATGCGCGGCGTAGATGCACTGGACATGTTCCTGGTGGCAGTCAGTCTGGCGGTTGCGGCCGTTCCGGAGGGACTCCCGGCCGTGGTCACCATTACCCTCGCCCTGGGAATGCGCGAGATGATCACGAAACACGCCCTCATTCGCAAACTGGCATCCGTCGAGACGCTCGGTTCCACAACCGTAATTTGTTCCGATAAAACCGGAACGCTGACCCAGAATCAAATGACGGTAACACGACTGTGGGTTGACGGTGTTGCATTCGAAATTACAGGTGGCGGTTACGAACCTGCAGGCGACTTTGTTGTGGATGGCAAGGCAATCGATCTTAAAACCTACCCCGCAGCCACAACCGCGCTGTGGGTAGGTGCATTGGCGAACGATGCGCAGTTAGAGATCAGCGAAGACGAGAGTGGAGTAACGACACCGCGCATCGTGGGCGATCCTACGGAGGCGGCATTGGTCGTTGCAGCTGCAAAGGCTGGCGCAGATCGCGATAGTCTCTCGCGCGCCTACCCGCGCATCGAAGAAATTCCTTTCGATTCAACACGCAAGCGCATGACTACGGTTCATCGTATCCAGGAACCGCATCCAGAAGATGCCAGCCCGTTTTATGACAACGAACTTCAGGAATGGGAGGTTGCCGCGATCAAAGGTGCACCTGATGTAGTTCTCGATTTATGCACCCAATACCAGAATATCAACGATCAAGCCGTACCGTTGACCGAGGAGATGCGAAAGCGTATCCTGCAGACGAATGAAAATATGGCGCAGCAGGCGCTGCGAGTGTTGGCCGTGGCCTACCGCGTGGAGCAGGATGTGGCAGTCGAGGTTACACCGGAAGAGGTGGAACGCGATTTTATCTTCGTGGGTTTGATGGGCATGATCGACCCGCCACGCCTGGAGGTGCGCCCGGCAATCCAGAAGGCGCGCCAGGCTGGAATTCGCACCGTGATGATCACAGGGGATTATCCCGACACGGCGCGTGCCATTGCAGAAGAGATCGGTTTGATGCAACCCGGCCATCGAGTGTTGACGGGGGCCGATTTGAATCAGCTCGACGACAGCGATCTTCAACGCGAGGTGACGGAAGTCGACGTATACGCACGCGTCTCGCCGGAACATAAGGTACGCATCGTCGATGCGCTCAAGCGCAACGATGAGGTAACCGCGATGACCGGCGACGGAGTAAATGACGCGCCGGCCTTGAAGCGGGCGGACATTGGTATCGCCATGGGCATCACCGGAACAGACGTGGCCAAGGAAACGGCCGATATGGTCTTGACCGACGACAACTATGCCAGCATCGTGGCCGCCGTCGAGCAAGGACGTGTGATCTACTCCAATATTCGAAAATTCGTCTTCTACCTGCTCTCATGCAACCTGGCAGAGATCGCGGTCATATTCATCGCAGTTCTGGCAGGACTGCCCTCGCCATTAACACCGATTCAGCTGCTCTGGCTCAATCTCATCACCGATGGCGCCCCGGCGTTGGCATTGGGTGTGGAAAAAGGCGATCCCGACACGATGACGCGCCCGCCGCGTCCGACAACTGAATCCATCATTAATCACGAGATGCGCATTCGCATCGCCATTCAGACAGTAGCCATCGCCGGAGTGACACTGCTGGCCTACCTGTTGGGAATCAGCATCCAATCCGAAGGTTCGATGCTTGCAGACACCATGGCCTTCGTAACCCTTTCAGCCTCCGAGCTACTGCGTGCACTGACCGCTCGATCGGACAGGTATCCGATGCTGCGAACAGGCCTCTTTACCAACAAAGTCATGTTCACGGCGGTGGTCACTTCATTACTCTTGTTGTTAATCGTGATATACGTTCCATTCTTTCAAACCGCATTTGACACGGTGGCACTTGAATGGCAGCACTGGCGTATGATTCTCCCGCTTCTCGTCGTGCCGGCCATCGTAGCAGAGTTGACGAAGATGTTTATAAATCGATCACAGCGCAGTACGAAAGGTCAACCCGTATAATCGGCTTTCTTTACACCAAGTGGGAACAGCGGTCAATCTGATGAAGCCCGAAAAAGGTTTAGTGCACAGCGTTCCACTTCGCATGCGTTACTTGCGTGTGAGGCTCTTTTTTACTCGGGTTACATTGAGCGTTTTCATATGGGATTTCCTGCTGCGTCATATTGGGCTGCGGTCCCTGGCGCAGCGCACAGCCATGAGGCGTTATCAGCGTCACGCCCACCGATTTCGAATACTGGCGACACGCCTGGGAGGACTGTGGATCAAAGTTGGCCAATTCCTCTCTACACGCCTGGACGTTTTCCCTGAAGTCGTCACGGATGAACTTGCCGGTCTGCAAGATGAAGTTCCCCCGGACTCCTTCGCCGCAATGCAGGCAATAATCGAAGCATCCTTCGGTCGACCTGTAGAAGAATGTTTCGACTGGATCGACCCACAACCACTTGCCTCGGCTTCCCTGGGGCAGGTTCACCGCGCGCGCTTGCCCACGGGCGACGAGGTCGTGGTTAAGGTCCAGCGTCCGGGCATTCGAGAGCTGATCAAGATAGACATGGATGCGCTGCAGACGGTTATGCGCCGGATCAAGCGCTATCCTCCTATCAATCGCCGCGCAGACCTGGATGCTATCTTTTCAGAATTCAGTCAAACCTTGTGGCGTGAAGTCGATTATTGTGCCGAGGCGGAAAATGCCCGTCGTTTTGTCGAGATGTTTGCCGCCGATGATAGCGTTCGCATCCCCAGGGTTTACCAGCAGCAATCGACGAAAGAAGTCCTGGTATTGGAAGATGTCTATTTCATCAAGATCACGGATTATACTGCCATCGAAGCAGCTGGTGTGCAGTTAGACGAAGTCGCCGATCGTCTACTGCGCACCTACCTCCATCAAATCTTCGACGAAAACTTCTTCCATGCTGATCCTCATCCCGGCAATTTGTTCGTAGAGCCCCTCGACGGTGGTGGTTGGCGTTTGGTATTCGTCGATTTTGGCATGGTGGGGCAAATCACCCCCGAAGTCAAAGCAGGGCTGCGTGACGCTGCGATTGCAATCGGAACGGGCAATGTGGACCGCATGATTCAAAGCTATCAACGCCTGGGAGTCCTGCTCCCGGGCGCGGATATCGACCGAATCCGCGAAGTTGAGGAAGCCATGCTCGGAAAACTCTGGGGAAAGAGCATGCGCGAGATCATGCGTACACATCCAGAAGACATGCGGAAAATAGCGCGCGAGTTCCGCGACGTACTCTATGAAATGCCCTTTCAAATGCCAGCCGATTTGCTATTTCTCGGGCGCTGCCTCAGCATCCTGATGGGCATGTGCGTCGGTCTCAATCCGGAGTTTAATTTCTTCCAGAGCCTGCGCCCATTTGCGGAGGGATTATTGACTGAAGAAACAGGTGATTGGATTAATGAATTGCTGCCGACGCTGTTGGAACAAATCCGGGCCCTGGCTGTGTTGCCGGCCAGAATGGAAACGACCCTGTCCAAGATCGAGCGAGGCGAAGCGACCGTTACGGCCAGGTTCACGCCGGAATTGGAAAGTCAAATCCGGCGATTGACAAAAGCCGCCAATCGCGTCGTGGGATCCGTTGTCTTTGCCGCCTTGCTGTTGACCGGAAGCCTCCTTTACGTCAATGGTGAACACACACTTGGTGGTGTATTTTATGGGTTGGGAGCCATTGCACTACTCTTGACCTTGCATGGCTGAAACTGCAAGACAACAGATGGAATCCCAGACACGCATCGCCTGAGTATTCGTTATCCCCTGGTTCTTCCCGCGCGCTTTTTAGGACAGGAGCCAGTTCATGCCTGCGATTACAAATTTCCAAATTGCAGCACGTTTGAATTGTTTAGTATACTCAAGACCGAAATCCAGGGTATTTCCAGTCATCGTGCCGAGAATCTAGGAGACCTAATTTGAACAACTTACTCAATCTTGAGCCCTGGTGGCGTTTCGCTGTGGCCTTGTTGATTGGCGCGCTTATCGGCCTGGAGCGTGAGTTTGTCCAGCAGCGTACTGGTGAGGATGACTTCGCCGGAATACGAACCTTTTCGTTGATGTCACTACTCGGCGCAATTGGGGCCTATTTGGTTGAAGATTATGGGTTGCTGCCCTTCCTCGCCGCATATATTGGGATCATCTTACTGGTATGGTCCAGCTATCTGGGGGAGATTGTGCGCAAGCATGAGGAGGGAATTACAACCGAAGTCGCGGCGATAAGCGTGCCGCTGCTCGGCGCGTTGGTGATCTGGGGGGAATTCGAGCTTGCTTCCGCACTGGGTGTCATCATAGCACTGGTTCTGGCGCTGAAGCCCACACTGCGCAATTTAACCAGCCGCATGAGTGCCGGTGATCTTCGGGCGATACTGGAGTTCTTGCTGATCACGGCAGTCGTGCTGCCGCTGCTGCCCAACAGCAATTTTGGGCCTTTTAACGTCATCAATCCCTATCAGATCTGGTTGTTGGTCGTCCTCGTTTCCGGCATTGGATTTTTTGGTTATGTGTTGATCAAGGTCCTGGGCGCCGAACAAGGAGTCGGTGTCACCGGCATCCTCGGGGGTTTAGTGAGCAGCACAGCGACAACCGTCAGTTTCTCCGGCAGGAGCAAAGGCAATCCGGAACTCTCGTCGATCCTGGCGCAGGGCATCTTGTTGACCTCGAGCGTAATGTTTCCCCGCATCATGATCGAGGTGGCGATCGTGCACACCCCTCTCCTGCGTGTCATTGCCATTCCCATGGTTGCCATGCTGTGCACCAATTTGGGTCTGGTATTTTTCCTGTGGCGTCGACGAAATGTTCAGAACCAAGGGGAACGGAAACCGGTTGAAGTCTCTAATCCTCTGCGTTTACCGACTGCCATAACCTTTGCTCTGGCCTTTGTCGTTGTCCTGATCGTAGTGCAGTGGGCGAACGAAGCGTTCGGGGAGGCGGGGGTTTATCTTGCCAGTGTACTCAGCGGTGTGACGGATGTGGATGCGATCACACTTAGTGTTTCGGAATTGGCGTCAAACAGTCAATTGCAACCGCAAGTTGCAGGATTCGCAGTTGTGCTGGCTGCATTGATTAACACTGTTGCGAAGGCTGTCATGGCCTGGTCGCTGGGTTCCAACGAACTGCGCAAAACGATACTGCGCGGCTTCGGCATTGTGGTGTTAACCGGGCTCGTATGCAGTCTGGTTATTTTTGTTTTCGCTTCGTGATCTAAAAAAGGGCTGCTGCCTCGCGGCCTGGATTTTAACTCCAAAAAACGCCCATCTACGCATTTTCTCTGGCTTCGAGGCGCTCGAGGGCGTGATTGATCAGCGTACGCGCCGCCAGCAGGCATTCCCGCCTGGCAGCACGCCGGTGCGCAATAAACTCGGGAGGGAAGAGTGCCTCCCATGCCTCGCGTATTTCTTTACGTGCTGAGCGGAGATGCTCGCGCGTTTCCTCCGGTGAACCACCCCACCGTTTCTCGTCTGCTGAAGGTTTCGATTGCTTTGCCATCGGATCCTCCCCGAAAAGGATATCTGAGTCCATTATACCCAGTGGAACAACCAAAATGAACAGGAAGAAAGCGTCGCCGTGTTGGTAACAGCTAAACAACGATGGATGCGAATGAAGTATTCGCCAAACTACGAGAAATGCACGATTCCACTATGGTATAACAGTCTGGTTGATGTACACTCATAAATGGAATTTGATTTGGGGATGTTGTCCGGAATAACGGAAAGAGGGGTGACTTTGTTGGAAAGTCGGAATTGGGTGCAATCTGGATTGACCTTCGCATCGATCGTGATCTGCTGTCTGGCAGCTTGCGCCAGAGATGTCGTACCTCAATCCGCTGAGATCGAGGACAAGCAGGATCTTATCGAAGCACTACGCGATGCCGGGGTCGAACTGGCTGAGACGTCGGCCGAAGCCACGGCAACCCTTGAAGTTGCGCCGGAAGTCCTTCGGGTTAATTCGGCGATCGTCTATGTTTACGAATACGAAAGCGTGGAAGCACGCATAGCGATCTCCGATACGCTGGCCGTCGAAGAGACCAGCATCGACTCACAATCCTTCCTTTGGCCGGACCGAATCAATATCTGGGCTTCGGGACGCTTGATCGTGGCATACCCCGGAACGGATGGCGGAACGATCATGCTTCTCGATGGGCTGCTCGGCGACCCGCTCACGCAGCCATCGCCATCCGTTGACGAACCCTTTCCACCTGCCGTAACCGCAGCAGTGGGGTTTCTTGCGGATGAATTAGAAGTGAATCCCGGAGACGTGGAAGTTGTCGGCTTCACTGCCCAAACCTGGCCGGATACCTGCCTGGGGCTGCCTGACGAGGGGGAGATGTGCGCCCAAGTCGAAACTCCCGGTTGGCGGATTATGATTGGCGTACAAGGTCAAGAATTTGAAATGCACAGCGACCAAGTCGGCGAGAATCTGCGTGTCAAATCATATTGATAGGGACATAGAAATTCCAAAGCGAGTAACGAAACAATGATTAATGAAGCGAACACCGCAAAGACCACTGCTCTACCAAAACTACCGCGCAACGTTTGGGTGATGACCGCCACCAGCTTTCTGAACGACGTGTCTTCCGAGATGCTGCTTAATTTAATGCCCCTCTTTCTTTTCAACGTGTTGGGGGTGCGTACTTCCATCGTCGGCATGATCGAGGGACTGGCGGAAGCGACGGCCAGCTTGCTTAAAGCGTACTCCGGCTGGCTTTCAGATCGCCTGGGAAAGCGGAAACGACTGGCGGTGCTGGGTTATGCGCTATCGACTTGCGCCAAGCCGTTCTTGTATTTCGCCGATCGGTGGTTGTGGGTGTTGGGTGTGCGATTCATAGATCGTGTGGGGAAAGGGATTCGTACCGCGCCACGCGACGCATTGGTGGCGGACAGCATTGACGAGAAGCAACGCGGCCTGGCCTTTGGACTACACCGCGCCGGAGATACCGCTGGAGCGGTCTTGGGGCTGGTCGTTGCACTGCTCATCGTCCTGCTTGTGCAGCGAGACGAAAGCGAACTTACTCGATCTGCTTTTCAATGGGTGGTATTGATCAGCATGATTCCTGCCGTTCTGGCAGTACTCGTCATCGGTTTTGGGGTGAGGGATGTAGAACGTCCGCAGAAAAGCACCGCTCTCAAAGAAGCAGCAGAGAAACCATCACCGCGTCTTGGCCTGCGGGGTTTCGATCGTCGTTTCCGAGTCTTCCTGCTGGTGATGGTGATTTTTACGCTGGGGAATTCATCGGACGCTTTTCTGATCTTGCGCGCACAATCTGTCGGTATTTCTGTGAGTGCCTTACTGGGCGTGCTGATTGTATTCAATTTGATTTACACACTGGTATCGACGCCGGCAGGCGCACTTTCGGATCGCATCGGACGACGCCGGTTGTTGATTGGGGGCTGGCTTTTCTATGCCCTGGTCTACTTTGGTTTTGCGCGCATGCAAACCGAATGGCATGCTTGGGTATTGATGGCAGCATATGGTATTTATTACGGCATGACGGAGGGCGCAGCGAGGGCATTCGTGGCCGATCTAGTTCCATTGGAGCAGCGCGGCACGGCCTACGGCCTCTACAACGCCGCCATTGGTCTGATGGCCTTCCCGGCGAGCCTTATTGCAGGAATACTGTGGCAGGGCCTCGGGGAATGGAACGGATTTGGGGCCGGCGCGCCCTTCTTCTTCGGTGCGGTTCTGGCGTTGGCAGCATCCGCATTGCTAGCTTTACAGTCAAACGATCTGAGACGAAAGAGTAAAGAGAAGTAATCTTTATTGGATTCCGGTAAAACCGTATACCCTTAACTGGCTTCACCATTCAACCGGATTGCTGTCCCCGGCATGCAACTCTTCCTCCAATCTGCCGTATAGAAATCATACACGCTTGGATATTGGTGGTTTAATGTTGCGCGCTTTGCCCGTGTTAGAATGCGTAATTTGTAAACACATCAAAGACCGTTTTTGCGCTAGAGACGAAGCGCAAGAAGAATGCGTGTTCCATAATCGGGGATCTATTGATTCAGGGAGGTTCCCAAGCTGACATCGAAGCCCGTGAAGGATGTCAGCGTTGCGTCATGGAATATCCGCAGGGGAACATTACAATGCATCCGTATCTAAGGATTGGAATGCTCGAAAGCGGTTCGTCACGCTGTTGGATAACCAAGCATTCATCCGAAGATGCGGGTACGTAGATACTGCAGATTCCCATTCGTAATGGATTTGCGAGAACAACACATTGGAGTGTAATCGTTATGCAGAAAGCGAACATCGTGGTGGTTGGTGCAGGAGTTGGCGGCATCGCAACCGCAGCTCGTCTCGCACAGGCTGGCTGTAAAGTCACAGTAGTAGAAAAAAGCAACCAAGTTGGCGGACGCTGCGGGACGATCGAACAAGACGGCCACCGTTTCGACACCGGACCGACCTTGTATCTTATGCCCGGACTTTACGAAGACGCATTCAACGCTTTGGGTGAGCGCATCGAAGATCATCTGGATTTACGACGCATCGATCCCGGCTACCACATCCACTTTGAAGACGGGCTGTCGTTTAATCCAACCTCCGATTTATTGGCCATGCGGAAGCAGTTGGAGGCGATCGAACCGGGAAGCTTCGCCGGGTTCCTGCGCTACTTATCCGAGGGATACACGCATCACACCCTTTCTCAGAAATACCTGGTCAAGCGAAATTTCACCAGCTGGCGGTCGTTTCTAACGCTTCGCAATCTCCTATTATTACTCAAACTTCGGGCGTTAAGACACCACCAGACTTACGTGGGGCGTTATTTTAATGATCCCCGACTAAAGCTTGCCTTCACGTTTCAAAATCTGTATATGGGTCTGAGCCCTTACGAAGCTCCGGCTATCTTCTCTCTATTGCAGTACACCGAATTTGCTGAAGGCATCTGGTATCCAGTCGGCGGTATGCACGCCGTCGTTGAAGCGCTGCGGAAGATCTCCGAAGAGCGAGGGGTGCGCTTCATGCTCAACACTCCGGTTGAGCGGATCGAGGTCAATAGTCGCCTCGCCACAGGTGTCGTGCTGCCCGGAGGGGAGTATTTACCGGCGGACATCGTCGTCGCCAACGCTGACTTGCCCTACGTATACCGCCATCTCCTTCCGGATGAGCAGCTTGGAGAACGACTCGAAAATCGCGAGCACGGTTGTTCGGGACTGCTTTTCTTCTGGGCTGTGGACAAGCAGTACGACCAACTCGGAATGCACAACTTGTTCATCGCCGAGGATCTTCACAGCGGGTTTGAAGCCATGTTTTCTCCGGGTACGGTTCCCGAGAATCCGCACTTTTACGTTCACGCCCCCTCTCGCATCGATCCATCCATGGCACCGCAAGGTCACGAGTCCTTGTCGGTGGCGTTGCCCATCGCACATTTGAGTGAGGACCAGCCGCTCGATTGGGAAATCGTCGCCGAAGAGATGCGGAAGGTTGTCCTGCAGCGGCTTGCCAGTATCGGTGTCGATGACCTGGAAGCGCATATCAAATTCGAGAAGATATTGACTCCCAGGGACTGGAAAACCCAGCTCAACTTAACCAAAGGGTCGACGCACGGCTTACGACACGACCTATTCCAGATGGGGTACATGCGCCCACACAACAAACATAATCAATACGAAAATCTATACTTTGTGGGTGCCAGCACGCATCCTGGAACCGGGATGTCGACGGTTCTGGTTTCGGCGGACCTGGTTGTAGAGCGCATCGCAGAGGATCACAATATCGGCCAAGCGCCGGAAATGTGATCAGATCAGACAAATCGAGATGGGCTAAGAAGTCTCATCGATACCGCGTGGTATAAAGAACTGCCCATACGAAAAGGAAGTACAAGGTGAATGACAGCGAACAACTCGCTCGTTCGATAACGCGTAGCAGCAGTAAGCAATCCTATTTCACAGCCTGCTTTCTGGCAGATAAAGAATTGGTAAACGACTGTTTGAAAGCCTATGCCTATTTTCGCTGGGCGGATGATGTGGTTGACCAGCAAACCAGTTCCCGTGAAGACCGAATTGCCTTTATCAAAAGACAGAAAGAGATCATTGCGGCTCTGTATCGACGGGAACAAGTGGAGGGATTGACACCGCAAGAGCAGCTCGTCGCCGATCTCATTCATAGCGATACGCGCGAGAACAGCGGCTTGAAATCATTCATCCACAATTTCTTCGCCATTATCGAATTCGACGCAGAGCGAAGAGGACGGCTAATTTATCAGGAGGAACTCACCTGGTATGCCGCGCGGTTGGGGATTGCCGTGACAGATGCCATCCAGTACTTCGTATGCAATACGTATATATATCCGGATTCGAAGAATCGTTATTTCTCGGCTACAGCCGCACACATCACGCACATGCTGCGTGACATGCGCTCCGACATATCCGAAGGATACATCAATATTCCCGTCGAATATATCCACGATACCGACCTGGATCTGAAGGATGTTAACAGTCCGGCATTTCGGAACTGGGTTCGAAATCGGGTTGCGCAGGCGCGGGATTACTTCTCCATAGGGAAACAGTATCTAGATCAGTTATCAGTATTGCGCTGCAAGATTGCGGGTTACTGGTATTGTGCGCGCTTCGAGAGTATCCTGGATATCATCGAACGGGACAATTACGTCCTGCGCAAGGATTACATTCAACGACGGAGATTTTCCAATTGGCTCAAGATCGCCTGGCTGGCAGTCTCTGTAACGATCCGACACGTTTTCTCGAACAGCCTGAAGAAGACCGCCGTTTGCAAGTGCAGTGAAGATTTTTAATCGAATTTATGAACAAGAAGGACTATTCTGCTTCGAATGTCTTTTCACCGGCTCGAATGGGAACCCTCAATCGATTTTCAGCAGGTGTTATGGGGCAGGACCAATTGGCGTTATACGCGCAGTAGGGGTTGTAGGCCAGATTGAAATCAATGCGAAAGCGACCATCCAGTAATTGCTCCGGTTCAAGATAGCGTCCGGCCGGGTAGGTTTCCTCCCCGGCCAGGGAGTCAACAAAAGGCAGGAAAAAGCCATTCGGATTGGCGTACACTGTCAAGGACACAGACTCGCCATCGACTTCGAACGAGAAACGGCCGAAGCGCTCATACACTTGCACGTCTCCCGTATTGGTCTGTATCTTAACCATCTTTCCTTCGGGAAAACGCTCGATTTCAAGCATGAGATTCAGAGACTCATTCTCGGGAAAGTAACTCAACCCGGTAAACGAAGCCTTTTGTTGCGGCGTTAACGGGCTGCAGGGGTCATGAAGAAAAAGTTCATCTTTGCGTTTACGGAAATTTTGCAAATCAGACATGGAACCTTACCTCACTCATTCTGATGTTGAGAGAAGCAACATCCTTACCTGGATTGCCAGGATTTGTCACCAGTACTCTGGCGTCTACGCATCGATTATCGAACTTATAGCCTATTTGCGATACACTAAATTATCAGAACACCCGAGGTAAACCGAATTGATTATTCTTTCATCCAGGCAGGCCGAGATTCTTCTGCAGGCAAAATTATCGGGCGAATCGCGAGTTTGGGTTACGTCCGATCTCGGGCTGACGACAATCGAGGCGCGAATCGAGCCGGAAGGCGTTCATTTTCCTGCCGGCCAGGTGTTAAGTTGGGCAGATGCGGCCAAGATCGTAAAATCGCACGTCGGATGTTTCCAGCTGCTTGAAGATGGAATCCACAAGATTCAGGCGTTCTCCCAAAAGACTCAGCTTCCTATTAGCCTGATGCCCACCGATGGTGCGCCAACGATGCTGCTGGCGGGATTTCCCATGCATCGGATTAAGGGCATCGAACCCATGCAGGACACGCGTAGTAAGATCCGGGCACTCGATCCCCACGGAGGACAAGCCCTCGACACGACCACCGGGTTGGGATACACGGCGATCGAGCTTGCCAAGTACGTCGCGCGCGTGACCACCATTGAACTCGATCCGGCGGTAGAAGAAATTGCGCGCCTCAATCCATGGTCCCGGGTGTTATTCCAGAATTCGAAGATCAAGCGTTTGATCGGTGATGCGTATGATGTTGTCGAAAAATTCGATGCATCGTTTTTTGACTGGATTCTCCACGATCCACCCACGTTCAGCCTGGCAGGAGATTTGTATTCCCGGGATTTTTATCAGAAGCTTTTGCGCGTAATAAAGCCCAGCGGAAAGGTTTTTCACTATGTGGGTGACCTAAAAAGTCGCACGGGCCGCGGCGTGGGGGACGGCGTGGTTGAGCGATTGAAGGATGCTGGTTTTATACAAGTGAAGCGCAGTTATAATGCATTTGGGATTGTAGCGAGCAAGGCGCCTTGAAATGTTATCGAGACTCTATAGCCGTAATGCATGTATATGCGGCCAGGGAGAACCTATGTGTATCCAATATGATGTTAATACTCCTCTTGCGCAAATCGAGTATCATTGCAGCGTGAAGAGAATTGAAAATGTGAGGTGAAATTCATGTCGAAAATTATTGGCATTGACCTTGGGACGACGAACAGTGTCGTATCCGTCATGGAGGGCGGCGATCCCACGGTAATTACAACGGCCGAAGGCGGTCGACTGTGTCCCTCCGTCGTTGCTTTCACGAGCAATGGAGAACGCCTGGTGGGGCAAACCGCGAAGCGTCAGGCAGTGGTTAACTCTGAGAACACCGTTTATTCGATCAAACGGTTTATCGGTCGTCGTTATGACGAAGTCGACACAGAGCGCGAGATGATCTCCTATGATGTGGTCAAAGGTCCTGCGGATGACGTGCGTGTGAAGATCCCCGCAGCTGGCCGTGACTACACACCACAAGAGATATCGGCCATGATCCTAGCCAAGCTCAAGAATGATGCTGAAGCCTACCTGGGCGAAAAAGTCACGAAGGCAGTTATCACCGTTCCCGCTTATTTCAATGATTCGCAGCGCCAGGCCACCAAGGACGCTGGAAAGATTGCCGGTTTGGAAGTGATGCGTATCATCAACGAACCAACGGCAGCTGCGTTGGCTTACGGAATGGATAAGAAAGGCAATGAAACCATCCTGGTTTTCGACCTGGGTGGCGGCACGTTCGACGTCAGTCTCCTGGATGTTGGTGATGGAGTCGTCGAGGTAAGAGCGACAAACGGCGATATGCACCTGGGCGGTGACGATTGGGATCATCGCATCCTCAACCACATCGCGGATGAGTTCAAGAAGGAGCAGGGTATCGATCTGCGTGAAGATCGTCAGGCACTGCAAAGGCTGCGCGAAGCCTCCGAAAAGGCCAAGATCGAACTTTCCACGGTGACAGAAACGGAAATCAACCTGCCCTTTGTCACGGCCGATGCATCCGGCCCGAAACACTTGCAGATCAAACTGACGCGCGCCAAGTTCGAACAGTTGAGTGAGAACTTGGTAGAACGGGTCAAAAAACCATTCCAGGCGGTATTGAAGGACGCGGGAATCCAATCGGATAAAGTCGACGAGGTGATTCTGGTAGGTGGCGCGACCCGCATGCCGATGATCCAGGAACTGGTGAAATCCCTGACGGGAAAGGATCCGCACAAGGGCGTCAACCCTGATGAGGTGGTCTCCGTCGGTGCAGCTATTCAGGGAGGCGTACTCGCAGGTGAGGTCAAGGATGTGTTGCTGCTTGACGTTACTCCGCTATCGTTGGGGATCGAGACTCTGGGCGGCGTGATGACCACGCTAATCGAGAGAAACACAACCATTCCCATCGAGAAGAAGGAAGTCTTCTCCACGGCGGACGACAACCAGACAGCGGTGGATATTCATGTTTTACAGGGTGAGCGTCCCATGGCCAACGACAACATGACGTTAGGACGCTTTCGGCTGGATGGTATCCCGCCGGCGCCTCGCGGCATGCCGCAGATCGAAGTCGGTTTCGATATCGATGCCAATGGCATTCTCAACGTGATGGCAAAAGACAAGGCTACTGGCAAGGAGCAAAAAGTCACCATAACGGCGTCAACCAACCTCGCAGAAGGGGACGTCGAGCAAATGGTGGAAGAAGCCAAGAAACATACCGCGGAAGATGCGAAGCGCCGTGAAATCGCGGAAGCCCGCAACATGGGCGATACCATGGCCTATCAGGCGGAGAAAGCGTTGAAGGATTTGGGCGATAAGGTGCCTGCAGGTGACCGAGAGAAGATCGAGGGAAAGGTCAAGGAACTGCAGGAGGCGCTGCAGGGCGAGGACATGGAGAAGATCAAGAAACTCACCGAAGAGGTGCAACAAGCGAGCTATGCCCTCAGTCAACAACTCTACGCGCAAGAAGGAGGCCCTTCGATGGGCGGAGAGACATCAACTGATGGTGGTCCTGAAGAAGAGGGCGACGTCGTCGAAGGTGAATTCCGCGAAGCATAAATCAGGTTCCGTACAAGCACACCGCTCGCCTGCAGAGGCGAGCGGTGTTTTTATTTCATAAAATGCAAGACGGGAGCACAAAGAGTTCTGTCATGGATCGTAGGTTGCTCGTTGGTTGGATAGCTTGATGTTGGCCTGTGCCCGTCCTATAATTTCATTATCGAATGAATTGCAAAAACCATTGTCCAATCAGGAGGATTATGCCGTGACACTTCCTAACTATGCATATTTCCAGGGCAAAATTGTGCCGTATTCGGAAGCGAAAGTGGGCATCATGACTCATGCGCTGCATTACGGAACGGCTGCTTTCGCAGGGATTCGAGCGTATTGGAATGAAGAGCAAGAGCAGCTTTTCGTCTTCCGTCCCATCGATCACTTCGTGCGCCTGTTGAATTCGGCGAAACTCCTGATTGCTAAAATCGATAAGTCACCCGAGGAACTGCGTGATATCGTACTCGAACTTTTAAGGAAAGAGGAGCACCGGCAAGATGTATATGTTCGACCCCTGATCTACAAAGCGGAGGAGATTGTTGGGGTCAAGCTGCATGACATCCGCGATGACATTTGCATCTACTCCGTCCCCTTCGGCCGCTATGTTGAAAAAGACGAAGGGGCACACGTGACCTTCTCCTCCTGGCGGCGCATCGATGACAATGCTATCCCTGCCCGCGGCAAGATCAGCGGTGCATATGTCAACTCGGCACTGGTAAAAACTGATGCACTGCGTTCTGGTTTCGACGAGGCACTCGTACTGACCAACGAGGGGCACGTCTCGGAGGGCAGCGCGGAAAACGTATTTATGGTGCGAGACGGTGTACTGATCACGCCGTCGGTAACGGAGAACATTCTCGAAGGCATTACTCGCCGTTCGATCATCCAATTGGCGCGCGAGGAACTTGGTATTCGGGTAGATGAGCGCCCAATCGATCGCACAGAGGTCTACCTGTGTGACGAATTCTTCATGACGGGTACTGCCGCTCAGGTCACCGCGATTACATTGGTCGATCATCATCCGATCGCGGATGGGAAGATGGGCCCGATCACGGCGCAGCTTAAAGCACTTAACACCGACGTTGTACACGGCAAGGTGGAGAAATATCGCCACTGGAATGAACCCGTCTATCGTGAATAAATCGAGATTGGGTTTACAAGCGGGAGTGATACTGGCAAGTTAATCGCGAAGGCACACCCAAATGGCTGCCCCATTCTCACTGGTGATTCTGGTCATAATGTGATCGTTTAACAATATCAACGGGAAATCTTTAAAAGATAACGACGATGATTTTCATACCGAATAGAAAACTGGGCTTGCTCCTCGGTGCTGCATTTTTATTGATCCTGGTATCAGCTACAGTATTTGGTATCCTCCAACTGGCAACGGCCACGATGTCGGCCTGGATCATACTCTGGGTGTTGCTGCCCATCATTGGAGTACCCCTGTCTTTTTTGGTAAGCTACCGAATTTATGGACTGATCACGGCTCGCTATCGATTGGACCGGGAAGGATTCTATCTAACATGGGGATTGGCCTACGAGCAGATCCCCATCGCCGAGATCCAATCCTTCGAGTTGGCATCCGTCGCACACGAGAAACTTACTCCCGAGTTCACATTTCGATGGCCCGGCTGCGTCGTTGGGCATCTCAATGTAGATCAGGATGCTGTAGTTGAATTCTTTTCCACACAATCTGCAGACGGGATCGTGTTGCTAGCAAGCAATGAGCGGTTCCTGGCAATCTCCCCACCTGACCCTGAAGGATTTCAAAAACACTTCATCGATACGGCAAGAATGGGGTCGTTGGATGCTATTCAGGCTGTATCTCAACGACCGGATTTCATCCTCGCACGCATGTGGAACGACTCTCGGGCTCGTATTTTGGTGCTCAGCGGCATTGTGCTCTCGCTTTTGCTCTTTGGTTATCTGGCCCTGCGTGCCAGCTCGTTGCCACCAAGTGTGCCTTTTGGCTTCGATTCAATGGGTAACCCCGACCCATTTGCTCCACCCGGCCGCCTGCTGTTATTGCCGATGATCGGTGTCTTCTGCTGGTTTTTGGATTTGCTCACAGGTGTCTGGGTATATCGTCGAAAAGAGGATCATCCTCTCGCCTATGCAATCTGGGCGGTGGCGATCATCGTTGGGGGATTGCTCTGGGGGGCAACATTGCACTTGCTTGCCGTGTCTTGACAATCAACAGTTTTCCACACATATACAGGCTTTTTCCACAAGAAATCACGAGTTATCCACAGATTTTACGCACGAGGTGTTGATGGTCAAGTCAAACGTGATTTTGATCACGGGCTGGATTCGACGTTGACACATCCGAAATCACTTAGATGTATTATTATCCCTGGATTCAACTACCAAGTGCAACAACGGATGAATGATTGAAGAATACTTGTTTCGGCGAATTGAAGTCAAGGCATTTTCTTGGTCGATTGTTGAGTCTCTCCATGACAAACTCGATATCCTCATCCGTGATCTTGGCAAAATTGAGCTTCTTCAGGAAATACTGGCGAACGAGACCGCTCATGTTTTCGTTCGTGGCTCTCTCCCAGGATGAATAGGGATGTGCAAAATAGACATCCGTACGAAGTTCTCGAGCAATCCGTTCGTGATCGGCGAATTCTCTTCCGTTATCCGAGGTGACTGTGTGGACGCGCACCGGCAATGAATTCAGGAGCTCGATCACAGCATCTCCCACGGCTTGGGCAG
>DAOUEK010000068.1:0-23014 GCA_034430425.1 Anaerolineales bacterium
TCTGGGCTGCTTCTTCCTCATGTTCGTCATCGCCCCCTACCTGAGTGAATACCTGGGCGATTTCTGGAGCGCGGCGGTCTTCCTGCCCTTCTTCGGTCTGGTCTGGCTTCTCATCCGCTTGGCGCGCAGTAACCTCATCCGGCCGCGCCTCGGGGGCGCCGAGTTCGGCCCGGCGCGCAAGACCAAAATCAAACGCTTCACCTCCATCATGCTTGCCCTCAATCTGCTGGCCTTCGCCCTGGGCATCTTTGTCTTCCTCAACTTCGCCGAGATGCCACTGAGCACCTACCCCATCGTACTCGGCGCGATGCTGCTCGCGGGGTTCAGCCTGGGCGGCTATTTCATGGACTGGCCGCGCCTCTATCTCTACGGCCTGCTGACCGCCACCGCCCCGCTGATCGGCGAGTACTTATGGAACGAAGGTCTGGCCTCGCATCACGGCTACCCGATCGCTTTCGGCACGGTCTCGGCGATCATGATCCTCACTGGCCTTTCGATCTTCATCCGCCTGCTGCGCCAGTACCCCATTTCCAGGGAAGAGGTCTGAGATGTCCCCCAAATCCAACGAGCCCGACCTCTCCTCCCTGGCGGGCATCGATCAGGTGATCCACAGCCCGGTGCGTTTGATGCTGCTTTCCTATTTGTACGTCGTCGAGCGCGCCGACTACGTCTTCCTGAAGAACATGAGTGAGCTCTCCTGGGGCAACCTGGCCACGCACCTCAACAAACTGGAGCAGAGCGGCTACGTGGAGATCGAGAAGTCCTTTAAAGGAAAGAAGCCGCATTCCTCAGTGAATCTCACACCGCAGGGGCGCCAGGCGTTCCGGGCCTACAAGAAGCGGATGCAGCAGGTGCTGGATGATCTGCCGGATTAATTTTAATAAGACCCTAAGGGTCTGCGAGACCCTTAGGGTCTTTGTGTGGGCCTCTGTTTGGGTTTTTGCTGGTGGTCTTTGTTAGGGTCTTTGGATCGAGGTAGAATAGAAAAACCCCAGAGGTCTTGAAAACCTTTGGGGTGTGGAAAAGAGACCCTTGGGGTCTTGGAACAGGGGGAAAATCCATGTCCACTTCAACGGCCTTGCGGCCCGGCGCGTATTACCACATCTTCCAGCGCGGCAACAATCGCGAAAACATTTTCATCGAAAAGCGCAACTACGCCTATTTCATGCGGCTTTACGAGAAGTACATCGTCCCCATTGCCGACACCTTCGCCTACTGCCTGCTGAAGAACCACGTGCATTTTTTGGTGAGGATTAAATCCGAAACTCTAAGGGTCTCAAAGACCCTTAGGGTTTTATATGATTCCCCCTCCCAACAATTCGGCAACCTGTTCAACGCCTACGCCAAGGCGTTCAACAAAACCTACCAGCGAACCGGAAGTCTCTTTCGCAACCCGTTTGGCCGGGTGGAAGTGAAGCGTGATGCGCATTTCGCGCATCTAATCACCTACATCCACCGCAATCCCCAGCGCCACGGTCTGGTGCGCGATTTCCGCGATTGGCCATATTCCTCGTACACCGTACTGCAGTTCCGCGAAGCGACTTTCCTGCAGCGCGACGAGGTGATCGATTGGTTTGGCGGCGTGGACGCCTTCTGCAGGCGGCACTGGATAGAATCTATAGACCTCAAAGGTCTTGAAGACCTTTGGGGTCTGGTGAGATGAGACCTTTCGGGTTTTGTGGGAGACCTTTCAGGTCTACCGTACGAAGACCTTTCTAGTTTAGAATGATTTTCTTTTGAGAAACATACAAGCCGACTCGAAAGGGCGGGTTTGAAACCCGCCCCTGCATAGTAATGAAATCGATTTCGGTCAGCGGCGGCCCGCCGGGTCGTCCTTACGGCGTTTCCACCGCATAGATGCGGATATCACCGCTGCCCCCACCTACGATCAGCAAACTGCCATCCTCCGAAAGCATGTATTCAAAGTAATGTACACTCGTGGGTATCTGATGCACCAGCGACCCATCCGCCGCATCCCAGAAACGCAGCCTGTCACGGTTGTTGGTGATGATGAGCGAGTCATCGGCCGAGTAATACACGATCGTGCTGTCCTCTTTGCGATCACCGTACACCAGCGCCTCACCCGATTCAACATCGCGCACGGCAACCCGGGCCAGCGGATCGTGGGGCTCTTGTGCGTCGGAACAGGAGGATGAATAAGCCAGCTTGCTCTCGTCCGACGACAGGTCGAATCCACCGATGCAGGCTTCCCCGCGGAAGGATTTCACCAGCTCACCGTCGGCCGTGTTCCAGGCGGTGACGTCGGCGTAGCCCGTGTCGGCGTAGTACTGGCTGCCGTCCGCAGTGAAAGCCACCTTGTCGACAATATGCGGGTCGGACCATTCGTAGTAATTCACCCGCTCGAAATCCGACAAACGCCACACCCCCAGTTGATTGCGCTGACCGCCGACGGCGAGCAGGGTTCCATCCGGCGAGAAGGCGAGCGCGGAGGCGCCCCGTTCGTAGGTCGAGAAACTGTCAGCCAGTTCCCAGCTCCCCGCCTCCCACAGGGCCACCTCCCCATACTGCGAACAGGAAGCCAGCCATTCGCCGTCCGGCGAGAAAACCAGGTCGGTTACGTTGGCCGTATGGAAATCCAGCGGTGGGAGCAATTGCCCCTCCTGGAAATCCCACAGGCGTATGTCGACTTCCGCATCTCCCCACTGCGCGAAGGCCAGATAGCGGCCGTCTTTGGAAAGCTCGAGCGTCGAGACAACGGTATGCAGATCGGATTCGATCCGGGTCTGGATGGCGAGCTGCTCCACGTTGTCGATGCCGATGGGAATCCCCGCCGGTTCCTCGGTCGTGGGTTCCTGTGCAGGTTCATTCGCAGGTTCCTGGGTGCCGGACTGCTGGGTCGGCGTGGGCGTATCCCTTTGCGTCATGGGTTCACGAGTCGGGCGCGGGGTCGATGTGTTTGCAGGGAGATCCGCCTGCTCCTCTCCACGAAATCCGGGAAATTCGCAAGCCGAAAACAAAAGCAGACCAAATAACAGGATAGGCAGTATGAATTTCTTCGTCTTCACAGCGGGCCTCCTCCAACGGTACGCCTCTTTATATCGTATATTGGGCAGGTTTGAAACCCGCCCCTACAAAAAACACAACCACACATTTCCTTCATAACTTCATCATCACCAGCTAACACCCCTTCCCTATACTTCTTCATGAAATCATCTTTCCGCAGAACAAAGGAGAAGAAACGCTCATGCTATCCAAGTTGGACATCCGCAAATGGAATCGCAAAGAGATCATCATCGCCGCCGGCGCCATCGTGGTGCTGGTCATCGCCGCATTCGTGCTCACCCGCACCGCCTTCGGCCAGAAGGAAGATCCCGAATCCGAAGAGCTGCAAACCGCACGCGTGCGCCAGGGCGACCTGGTGATCTACGCCAGCGGCACGGGCACGCTCATCGTGGGCAGCGAATTCGAACTGGGATTCGCCACCAGCGGACCGATCGTGGAACTCAACGTACAGGCGGGCGATGAAGTCGAAGTCGGCGATGAGCTCGCCGTGCAGGGCGAACGCGAGCAGTTGGAGGCCAGCGTGGCCTCCGATCAACTTGCTGTACTTAATGCCCAGATCACCCTCGACAACCTCTACGACAACGCCGATCTGTCCACCGCGCAGGCAATGCTCAACCTGGCCGATGCCCAGGATGCCTTGCAGACAGCCGAATACACCTGGTCTGTGCAGCAGGAGGGCAACCGCGCCAGCAATGCGACGATCGCCGCATCCGAAGCCGACCTGATCCTGGCAAAGATCGAACTCGATCGCGCCAAAGCCGATTACGACAAATATTCCAACACGCCGGATGACAACCGCGCCAAGGCGAATGCACTCTCGAAGTATGCCAATGCCCAGAATCACTATGACTCGGCCCTGCGTGAGTTGAACTGGTACAAGGGGCACCCCACGGAGATCCAGCAAGCGCAGCTCGACGCCGATCTCGCCATGACCAAAGCGCAGCTGGGGGAGGCCGAGCGCGCTTACGAACGCGTTAAGGACGGTCCCGATGCCCAGGAAATTCAAAAAGCAGAACTGCAGCTGAAAAACGCCGAGGCCAAACTGGCCGTTTCGCAGCGCAACCTGGATGAATCCGTGGTCATCGCGCCCATCGACGGCAAGGTGATGTCCGTAACAGCCGACATCGGCGAGACCGTCTCGGGCACCTTCATCACCGTGGCCGATTTAAGCCAGCCCTACCTGGAAATCTACCTCGACGAGACCGACCTGGACATGATCGACCTGGATTACGAGGTGGAAGTGATTTTCGACGCCCTGCCCGACCTGGTCTATATCGGTCACGTGGTGCAGTTGGATCCCGGCCTCTACAGCGAAGGTCCCATTTCCACCGTGCACGGATTGGTCCGGCTGGACGGCGAAGGCAATTCCAAACTCGACCGCCTGCTTATCGGCATGAACGCTGCCGTGGACGTGATCGGCGGGCGCGCCGAGAACGCCATCCTGGTTCCCGTCGAAGCGCTGCGCGAACTGTCGCCGGGCGAATACGCGGTCTTCATTTACGAAAACGGTCAACCCAAGCTGCGTGTGGTCGAAGTGGGCATCATGGATTTCACTTACGCCGAAATCATCTCCGGCCTGGAAGTGGGCGACGTAGTCACCACCGGCATCGTGGAGACCGAGTGATGGCCAAAAAAGCAATTATCGAAACCCACGATGTGAAGAAAGTCTACGGCATGGGCGATGCGCGCCTGGCCGCATTGGACGGCGTGAGTATCCGCATAAAACACGGTGAATTCGTGGCCGTGATGGGCCCCTCCGGCTCGGGGAAGAGCACGCTGATGAACATCCTCGGCTGCCTGGATCGCCCCAGTGAAGGTCACTATGTCCTGGACGGCGAGGACATCAGCCAGAAAGACCGCATACAACTGGCGCATATCCGCGGCGAACGCATTGGTTTCATCTTTCAATCATACAACTTACTGCCGCGCACCAGCGCCCTGAAGAACGTTATGCTGCCTCTGTTCTACAACCGCCAGCACGACCGCAGCCCGGAAGAACGCCAGGCGACGGCGCAGAAAGTGCTGAAAGCCGTCGGATTGGAAGACCGTATGGAGCATCTACCGCAGGAGCTTTCCGGCGGTCAGCAGCAGCGCGTTGCTATCGCACGCGCTCTGGTCAACGATCCGCTGCTCATCCTGGCGGATGAACCCACGGGCAACCTGGACAGCCGCTCCGGCGAGGAGATCATGCAGCTGTTAGACGAACTGCACAAGGACGGCCGCACGATTGTCATGGTCACACATGATCCCGAGATCGCCGCCCATACCCAGCGCACGATACACCTGCTCGATGGCCGTGTGGAACAGATCGTGAAGAACGGCTCGAGCAAGCCCAAGAAACCGAAGGTGCAGCATGAATCTGCGTGAATTCCTCAACGTCGCCTGGGAGAGCATCATCGGCAGCAAAATGCGCTCCCTGCTTACCATGCTGGGCATCATCATCGGCGTGGCCTCGGTGATCATCATGGTTTCCATCAGCGCCGGCACCGAAGCCACGATCGAGGATCAGATTACCGGTCTGGGCTCGAATCTAATCTACGTCACATCCAGCTTCGGCCGCATCGGCGCTCGTGGTGGAGGAGGCAACCCCTTCGGCGGCGGCATGGGTGGTTTGGTCTACGACGATGCATTCGCCATCGCCGACGAGGTCGAAGGAGTCTCGGCCGTCGTGGTGGAGATGTCTTCTTCCGAGACGGTCAAAACCGCCAATGCGTCCCTGGAAGAAGTTGCCATCCAGGGCACGACAGCGGACTTCCCCTCCGTGCGCGACATGGAAATCGAAGACGGGCGCTACTTCACGCAACGCGAGGTCGATCGAAATCAAAAAATCGCCGTATTGGGATACGACCTGGCGCAGGAGTTGTTCGCTGAGGAAGATCCCATCGGGCAGATTGTCACCGTGGACTCCACAAAGCTGACCGTGATCGGCGTATTCGCCGAACGCGGCATGGTGAGCGGCGTCGATTTCGACGCCCAGGTTTACGTCCCCATCACCGTAGTCTTCCAGAAATTCACACCCTCCATGTTCGCCCGCTTCGTGGGCAACAATGTGCGCGTGATCTACGTTGAGATCGAAAGCCCCGAGGTGCTGGACAGCACCATCCAGCAGATCGAACTCCTGCTGGCCAAACGGCACGATGTCTCCCTGGAGGAGGCCGATTTCAGCGTGACCACGCAGCAGGACATCATCCAGACTCAAGAAGCCACGACGGCTGCTTTCCGCAGCTTGCTCGGTTGGGTGGCCAGCGTTTCCTTGATCGTTGGCGGCATCGGTATCATGAACATCATGCTCGTCAGCGTAACCGAACGCACGCGCGAGATCGGCATCCGCCAATCGGTGGGCGCCACGCCCAACGACATCCGCTGGCAGTTCCTCACCGAAGCGCTGCTCTTGAGCCTCATCGGCGGTCTGATCGGTGTGCTCGCCGGCGTGGCCGGATCGTGGCTCTTCGGATCGGTCAGCGACATGCGCACGGTGGTCATGTTCTCCTCGATCCTCCTGGCATTTACATCCGCCGCCGGCGTGGGAGTCTTCTTCGGTTATTATCCGGCCAACAAAGCATCGCAGCTCGACCCGATCGAGGCGCTGCGTCATGAATAAGCCAGGCAAACCTGAACGGAAAAACTATCTCATAACGAGGTGAACTCGATGAAAACGTACAAATTCCTCTTGATCTTGATCCTGACTCTACTACTCGCCGCTTGCAGCGCATCGGCAACGGAGACCAGTGAGTCACCATCCGAAACCGGATTCAATCCCAGAGGTTACCCACCACAGATGCAGCTTTCCATGGGCACCTTCTTGCTTGAAGATACAGATCTGGCGGTGACGCCTGAACAAGCTGCGGAATTACTTCCGCTGTGGAAGGCCGTCCTGAGTTTGTCTGAAAGCGATACTGCCGCACAAGCGGAGATCGACGCCCTCTACGACCAGATTGAAGAAACGATGACCGCAGAACAAATGGAAGCCATCGCCGTAATGAATCCGACGCAAGAGGACATCGCAGCCCTGATGGAAGATCTTGGTCTGGAATATACCAATACACCACGTGGTTTTGATCCCGAGGATCTACCCGAAGGATTCGAACCCGGAAACTTCCCCGGCGGCGGAGCGATGGGCCAGGGCGGAGGCGGCGGGTTTGGTTCAGGACAAGGCCAGGGACCGGGTGGAGGCATGTTCTCCGGGGAAATCGATCCCGAGACGATGGCCACGATGCAAGCGCGCCGCGAAGAAATGGGCGGCGGCTTTGGCAACCGCATGAATCTGTTTCTGGTCGAACCGCTGATCGAACTGCTTGAAGAACGCGCCGGCGTAGAAAGCGAGTAGTGATTTGGTCGACAGTGGTATTTGTGGGTACACTTAAGATAATCGATAATCGTGAGGAATCGTGACCAAAACCATTATGATCGTGGACGATGAAGAACGCCTGGTCTCCCTGCTGGAGGCATACTTCAGTCAGCAAGGTTTCCGTGTGGTGAAAGCCGCCAACGGACGCCAAGCGCTCTCTATCGCCCGGCAGGAGAAACCGGACCTGATCGTACTCGACATCATGATGCCGGAGATGGATGGCTACGAGTTCATGGCCGCCCACCGCAAGAAGTTTGACACACCCATCATCATGCTCACCGCCAAAGTCGAAAACGACGACAAGGTGATCGGATTGGAACTCGGTGCGGATGATTACCTGACCAAACCCTTCCGGCCTCGCGAGCTGCTGGCACGCGTGCGCGCCGTACTGCGCCGTGTGGGCGTCAATGCTCCCACTGCAAAAATACTGCGCTGCCTGGACGTCACCCTCGATCGCGAGAGTCATCTGGTGACCGTCGGGGAGCGCGAAATCGATCTCACGCCCTCCGAATTCGATCTTCTGGCGGCGCTGATCTCCACCCCAGGACGCGCCTTCTCACGCATGGATTTGCTCGACCGCATCCAGGGCACGGCCTATGAGGGTTACGAACGCACCATCGACGTGCATATCAAGAATTTGCGATCCAAGATCGAATCCGACCCACGCGAGCCGCGCTACATCGAGACGGTCTACGGCGTGGGTTATCGTTTCACTCGGGATTGATTATGCGAAGCCTGGCAGCAAGATTTTCTATCGCTTTTTTGATCGTAGGACTGCTTGGAGTGAGCTTGATCGTGCTCTTCGCCAGCCTCACCACGCAGAAGGAATTCCGCGATTTCATCTTCGATGAATACAGTGGTACGTTCGTCAAAGAGCTGGTGGAGTATTATCGCTCCCACGACGGATGGGACGGCATTCAAGCTTCGTTACCCTTCCCCGAACGCTTCCCCTTCCAGGGGCCGGGTTCAGGAATGCATCCGGGTAACTTCATCACGATGGCCGACGGCAGCGGGAATGTAATCATCGGGGGAGCCGGCCACAACAGTGGAAGAATAATCCCGCAAGACATATTGGAAAATGGTGCCCCCATCGAACTCGATGGCGAGGTCATCGGATATCTTTTGGATACGCGTGAGGCCTTTCGCCAGAATCCCAACGAGATCGAGTTCCTGGATCGCATCTCACGTCTCTTGTTCTTCGGCGCCACCGGAGCGCTGATCTTCTCGCTGCTGCTGGGCATTGTGCTCTCGCGCGCCCTGACCCGTCCAATTCGTGAACTCACCACGGCGACCCAAGCCGTCGCCGATGGCGATCTGGGGCGAACCGTCCCCGTGCGTTCAAAAGATGAACTGGGCCAGTTGGCCACGGCGTTCAACCGCATGAGCGGCGAACTGGCGCGCGCCCAGGATCTGCGCCGCCAGATGACGGCCGACATCGCCCACGAACTGCGCACACCCTTGAGTGTGATCCTGGGCCACGTCGACGCCCTGGCGGAAGGTGTGCTGCCCGCCAACGCGGAAACCTTCGATGTGATCCGGGATGAGACTACCCAGCTGGGCCGTCTGGTCGAGGATTTACGCACGCTCTCGCGCGCCGATGCCGGCGAACTCACCCTCAACCTGCAGCCGGTCCAACCCCAGACGCTGCTCGAAAGAGCGAGTGCAGCCCAACGCCCCTTCGCCGTCGAAAAACAAATCGAGATCACCCTGGAACCACAGCCCAACACGCCGCAGATTACGATCGATGCGGAACGCATGGCACAGGTGCTGGGCAATCTACTCGGCAACGCCCTGCGCTACACACCCAAGGGCGGCACGATCACCATAAGCACTGCAGCGGCCGGGGACGGCGTAGAGATTCGCGTCACCGACAGCGGTCCGGGAATCGAGGCCGAAGAACTGCCCCATGTCTTCAACCGTTTCTACCGCGGGGATAAATCCCGCCAGCGCGAGACGGGCGGCTCAGGGTTGGGTTTGGCGATCGCCAAATCGATCGTCGAGCTGCACGACGGGCGCATTTGGGTGGAAAGCGAACCCGGCCAGGGGGCAACGTTCGTCATCTGGCTGCCCCGGGCGGAGATACAGGGGCGGGTTTGAAACCCGGCTGAATAACGGATATAGTTACGCTGAGGGGGGAAATGATGGCTTCTACACCAAAACCGCACAATCGCCGTTCGATCCGTTTACAAGGCTACGACTACTCCCAACCTGGTGCCTATTTCGTCACGTTATGTGTTCAGGATCACCATTGCCTCTTTGGCCACATCGAAGACAGCGTAATGGTTCACAATGCAATAGGAACAATCGTGACCGATGCATGGGAATGGCTGGCGCGGCAATACGATCACGTCGATCTGGACGCCTTTGTTATCATGCCCAACCATATGCACGGCATCATCGTTCTATCCGAACTTGGTAGGGGCGGTTCGCGAACCGCCCCTACAATTATCCATCGTAAAAACACACCCGATGGGAAAATAACCCATCCACAACGCAAACCTCTCGGGCGCTTGATCGGATCCTGTAAAACCATCTCCACCAAACGCATAAACATGTTTCGCCAGACCCCCGGCACATCCGTCTGGCAGCGCAACTACTGGGAACACGTCATCCGGAACGGACGCACGCTGGATGCTGCACGTCAATATATCACCCAGAATCCACTGCACTGGGAATTGGACCGCTGCAACACAAATCCCAAACATGCAGATCCATGGAGAAAATCATCAGCCAGAGAACCCAAATTCTAAAGACAACCCGCCGGGCCGCCCCTTCGATATCATCTTGTCGATCTCGATCGAAAAAAAAAGATCTTCACCCGGGTGAAGGTCTTTCTATTCCATTGATGGATTGATACACAAAACACCAATCAAACACCGTCGGAGATGGAATCGATTCTCTTTCAGAAATCAAGCACTACGATTCGTCCTGTGTCTCTTCTTCCTCATCTTGCAAGCCTTCGCGAAACTCGCGGATTCCTCGTCCAATCTCACCGGCAATATCACTAATCCGCCCGCGGCCAAAGAGTAAAACTACGATGATCAAAACGATGAGAAGTTCTGCCCCACCGACTCGCAATGGCATCTTTCGCATCTCCTTCAGGAATTGTCGTTTCTATTTAATCAATCTTACCACTAAATCCGCATCACGCTTTTCTGCTTAAGCTACGTACCTGCGCGGCGCCGACCGCCGCATCGAAAGCCAGGCCGATGCCAATGGCGATATTGTCGAATACCACCCCGATACCGGCGCCTATGGCGATGCCGATGGCTGTCCAACGACCGATAATCTGTGATTGTTGATCCTGAGTTTCTTCATTCTTCCCGTCCATTTGTTCCCTGCTTAAGTAATACTCGATATCGAATATTCAAACTCTATCGACATCCGAAAGATACCCCTTGACAACTGCATCCTCGATGACCGTTCGGATGTATTCCCACAACGTTTGAGAGCCATCCCTGATTGGCGCCGCCCGCACGCATACCTGATCGCTGTGAATATCATATTCCTGCCAGGGACGTCCCTGGGCGTAGTAGTTGTGCAGCATCGGCATCGTGCGATCCATGGCGTTGGCGAAACGGGATTCTGCCGTGCTGCGCTCTTCGAACTCCCGCCAAAGTGCCTGAAATTCTTCTCGCTGATCTTCAGGCAGCAAGCCGAAGATACGTTCAGCAGCCTGCATCTCACGCTCTGCTTTGCTCTGGTTGCCCTGCTCGTCGTAACAGAAGGTGTCGCCGGCGTCGATCTCGACCAGATCGTGCACCGCCAGCATCTCGATCACATGCAGCAGATCGATGGACTCGTTGGCATATTCCGCCAGCACCATCGCCAGCACAAGGATGTGCCAGCTGTGCTCGGCCGTGTTCTCCAGACGCTCACCACCCAGAATGTACGAACGACGGTTGATGGTCTTTAACTTGTCGATCTCACTGATGAAACGTATTTGCTGCTTCAAGCGTTCATTATTCATATCCGCTCCAGGCCTTTCTGTTTTTCAACCGACCATGGATTATATCCACGAACCCATCAAACTGCGCGAATTGATTCACCATCTCCCATCGAGGAATATCATCCATACCGGATCATATCTTAGAGACTTTGGAATATAATCTTAACCCACTTCACTTATGGAGCTCCAAGATGACCAAAGAAATGCGTCGCTTCCTCATGTATGCGCTGTTGATGATGATCGTTTTTGCTGTGCTGATCTTAACCATCGTGCCGCGCTTGAATGCCCTTCTCTCTACAAAGACACGAGAAGGCCAGCGAATCGGACTCGGCGAGAACATGTTTCAGGCGGAAATCGTGGAGATCGTCGAAGAGGGTGAAGTAACCCTGGGGGAAATCTCACAGACGTATCAGGTGTTTCGTGTCGAAATCCTTGAAGGCTCCTGGCAAGGCGAGGTCCGGCAAATCGAATACGGCAGGCGCCAGGTTCGCCCCGAAGGTTTGACCATGCGCCTCGGGGACAGGGTGCTGGTTCAAGTGGATCAAATGCCCGACGGCTCGGTCAACGCCTTCTTCGTCGATTACGTTCGTACGCGCTCGCTTTTCTGGCTGCTGCTCGCCTTCGTTGTCTTCAGCATCATCGTCGGCCGCGGACAAGGAGCACGCGGCCTGCTTGGTTTGCTCCTCAGTCTCTGGGTGATCATAGGATTCATCATCCCCAGGATTCTACAGGGGGACGACCCCACCTGGGTGAGCGTGATCGGCGGCTTCTTCCTTTTGGGGGCCACAATGTATCTAATCTACGGATTTTCCCTCAAAACCCACGCCGCCATCCTGGGCTTGCTTGGCACATTGGTCTTCACCGGATTGATGGTGGCCTTCTTCGTCAACCTGACCCGTCTCACCGGCTACGGCAACGAAGACGCCCTTTACATTATGCAGCATTCGGACGTCACCATCAATCTGCGCGGCCTGGTACTGGCGGGGATGTTGATCGGCGCGCTCGGCGCGCTCGACGACCTGATCATTACGCAGGCTTCGGTCGTTTTCGAACTCAACGACACGGATCCCAATCTCGACATGCACGGTCTCTATCAACGGGCGATGCGCGTCGGGCAGGATCACGTAACGGCGATGATCAACACGCTCTTCATGGCCTACGCCGGAGCCGCCCTGCCGACTTTGGTGCTTTTCACACTGTCCGGGCAGGGATTCTCGGATTTGATCAATCTGGAATTCGTCGCCGAGGAAGTGGTTCGAACGCTGGCCGGATCGCTGGGTTTGATTTCGGCGGCGCCGATATCGACCGCTATCGCCAGTTTGTTGGTCGTCCACCGCAGCCGGTTGACGGAAATAAGCGCTTCGTTTCTCCGCCGTTTGGAGAAGGAAGACACACCTCGCTCGTAAGCTGTAGGTTGGGTTGAGGGAACCCGAAACCCAAACCTTCATTCCTGTAATCATCCTGAGCGGAGCGCGCTGCGGCGCAGCGCACGAAGTCGAAGGACGGATCATTCAGCAGCCTATTTCACCAACCCATAAGGTATCAAGCTCATGGGCCGCTTTGCCGGGGATTTGGGGAACCAAATGGCGCGTTGCGGCGTCTTACTCTAAGATGGAGGCGATTACGCCTCATATTTTCCAATAGGAGACGTGCACCCATGGAAACCGATCCCAAACCCACCTGGAGTCAAACGCGTATCATCGCCGTCATCGCCATCGCCTTCGCGGCACTCGTGGCGTCGATTTTCGGCCTGACCAAAATCATCAGCGGCGGTCCGGAAGAAGGCACCCCCTCAGCGGATGAAACGCCTATCAGCATCGACGTCACCATTCAGCCCACGGAGGCAATCGCCGCGGGTTTGAACATCGAACTCAGCGAAGGACAGGATCAACCCGACGAGATCGTTAACCTGCCCGCAACCACAGGCGAACCGCTCTCCGATGGAGAGTCGGAGCTGATCCTCGCCCGTTTGCCCGAGATCGAAACCGACCCGGAGGACGAAGTCGATTTCCGTCTTCCCGATGAAATCATCCCTCCACCGCGCCCCGGAGAGACGATCGACGAACCCTTCCCGCCAGACGAAGCCGCCCTTGGCCCCGAGGAAGTCGAACCCAGTCCCCTCGAGGTGCTGCGTTACTCACCGGAGGGCGAGATTCCCATCGCACCTTTCGTTAACGTCACCTTCAACCAGCCCATGGTCCCCCTGACCACCATCGAAGATCTGGCCGAAGAGGACGTCCCCGTTGATATCGAACCTGATCTCGAAGGCACCTGGCGCTGGCTGGGCACCAAGACGCTCAACTTCCAATACGATTCCGAGTTGATCGACCGCATGCCCATGGCCACGGAATACACCGTCACCATACCGGCCGGAATCGAATCGGCCACCGGCGCTGTGCTCGAAGAAACCGTTCAATTCACCTTCACCACACCAACCGTGACCCTCCAGCGCACTTATCCCTCCATCGACCCTCAGCCATTGGATCCAGTCTTTTTTGCCTCCTTCGATCAACGCATCGATCCGCAAGCCGTACTGGACACGATTGTCGTCACCGCAGACGGCCAGGAGATCGCCGTAAAACTCGCCACGGAAGAGGAGATCGAGAAAGACAAAGTCGTCAGCAGCATGGTGGAATACACCCAGGAAGGCCGCTGGTTGGCGTTTAAAGCCCTGCAGTCCCTGCCCAAAGATGCGAGCATCTCCGTGGCCATCGGACCCGGCACACCCTCCGCCGAAGGTCCGCTGCTTACGCAGTCGGCGCAGTATTTCGGTTTCCAGACCTACGCACCGCTGACCATCGTCGATCACGGCTGCTCGTGGTACGACAACGAATGTCCGCCGCTGACGCCCTTCTTCATCGAATTCAACAACCCCCTGGACGGGGAGAAGTTCGACGCCAGCATGCTCTCCATCGAACCTGAGATCCCTGCCGTTACGGTGGGCATCTACGGCGACACGATCACCATCCGCGGCGTTACAGAAGGCCGCACGACCTACTACGTCACCGTCTCGGCGGACATCGAAGACATCTTCGGACAGACGCTGGGCGATGAAGAACGCCTGCGCTTTCGCGTCGGATCGGCCGAGCCCATACTCATGGGGCCCGATCAAATTTTCATCACCCTCGATCCTTCCGCACAAGAACCGGCGCTGTCGCTCTATTCGATTAATTACGCCAAACTGGACCTGCAGATCTACGCCGTTGAACCCGGCGATTGGCCGGATTTCCTGACCTACCTCTACGAATACCTACGCACGGATACGCCGCCCGACCCGCCGGGAAAACGCCTGGTGGATGAGACGCGCGATTTCGATCTCACCCAGGATAAACTCACCGAGTTGAGTATTGATCTCAACGAACACTTGAAGGGCGATTACGGCCATTTCATCGTCATCGCCAGACCGCACCGCAGCCTGTTTGACACGGAAGACCGCTATTGGGAGACCATCCAGGTCTGGGTGCAAATCAGCCAGATCGGCGTGGACGCCTTCGTCGATCACAGCGAAATGATCGTCTGGACCACGGCGCTCCAGGATGGCGAACCCCTCTCCGGCGTGAAGATCGAACCCCAGCCCGGCGGGGAGCGCGTCTCCAGCGACAACGACGGCCTGGCCCGCTTCGATATCCCCGCGGGCGGAGTCTCCTATCTCGTGGCCAGCAAGGGATCCGATGAAGCCCTGCTGCCCAGCTCACTTTCCTACTACGGCAATGACAATTGGTCCAGACGTTCCGTGAGTGACCAATTGCGCTGGTACGTTTTTGACGACCGCCAGATGTACCGCCCCGGAGAAGAAGTTCACTTCAAAGGCTGGACGCGTAAGATCGGCGGCGGTCAGAACGGCGATGTTGGACTGGTTGGCAGCGGGTTATCGGAAGTGAATTACTCCATTACCGGCCCGCAGGGCAACGAACTGGGCAGCGGTACCGTCCAGGTCAATGCCGTGGGTGGATTCGATTTCGTCTTCACCATTCCCGAGAACGCCAATCTGGGATACGCCCAGGTGTATTTCACCGCCTTAGGAAGTCTCAATAACTTCGACAGCCAAAACTACTATCACAGCTTCCAGATCCAGGAGTTCCGCCGGCCGGAGTTCGAAGTCACGGCACGCAACGAGACTACCGGACCATACTTCGTCGGCGACCACGCCATCGTGGCCGTCGAAGCCAGGTACTACGCCGGCGATCCGCTGCCCAATGCAGAAGTCTCCTGGTACGTGAATTCCTCTCCCAGCAGTTACCAGCCACCCAACTGGTCGGATTTCACCTTCGGCCGCTGGACGCCGTGGTGGTACTACTATGACGAACCCGTCAGCGCAGGCGGCGAGGTGCAGATGTATTCCGGCACGACCGACGCCAGCGGAAACCACTACCTGCGTATGGACTTCGACCAAAGCGACCTCCTGCAGCCCTTCAGCGTGATAGCCGAAGCGACGGTCATGGACGTCAACCGACAGGCCTGGTCGGGAAGCACCAGTCTGCTGGTGCACCCCGCAGAACTGTACGTGGGACTGCGCAGCGATCGTTACTTCGTCGAACGCGGTGAACCACTGGAGATCGAGTTGATCGTCACCGATC
This sequence comes from Anaerolineales bacterium, assembly GCA_034430425.1. GTDB lineage: Bacteria > Chloroflexota > Anaerolineae > Anaerolineales > E44-bin32 > WVZH01. The sequence continues at coordinate 15,899 of DAOUEK010000068.1, forward strand.
TGGACGGAAACCCGGTCATCGACCGGCCGATCTACGTCACCGCGGCGAGAGTTGAATGGAAGTACGTCAACGGCAGCTGGCAGCAGGTCGACGCCGACGTACAGGAATGCACCGTCGGTTCGCAGGAAGAACCCGTCAGCTGCGAGTTCGAAACCCCGCTCGGCGGCCGCTACCGCATCACCGCCACGGTCAACGACGAGATGGGCCGCCAGAATCAAAGCCAGGTCACCCGTTGGGTGAGCGGCGGCGAACAGAAACCGTCCCGCGAGGTCGAACGCGAAGATGTCACGCTGATCCCGGATAAAGACAGCTACCAACCGGGCGATGTGGCCGAGATTCTGGTGCAGCCGCCCTTCACACCCGCTGAAGGCTTGCTGACCGTCAGCCGCAGCGGCATTCTCTACACCGAAAGCTTCACCATCGATGAGGGCACGATCACACTCAAAGTACCGATCGAAGTGAAATACATCCCCAACCTGCACGTTCAGGTGGATGTGGTCGGCGCCGCCGACCGCACGGACAACGAAGGCGAGACCATCGAAGGCATACCGCCCCGGCCGGCCTACGCCAGCGGTCAACTCAATCTGAGCATCCCCCCGCTCGAACGCACGCTGGAGCTCGAAGTCAGCCCGCAGGAAACGAAGCTGGAACCCGGCGGGGAAACCACCATCGAACTGAAATTGATCGACGCAGACGGAGTAGCGGTCTCGGATGCCGAAGTCGCTGTGGTCGTGGTCGATGAAGCCATCCTGGCCCTGACCAACTACATCATCCCCGACCCCGTCTCCATCTTCTACAGTAATCGCTCTTCAGACCTCGGCAGTTACTACGGCCGTTCCAGCATCGTGCTGGTCGATCCGCTGACTCTGCTCGACAGCGATAATGCTGCCAATATGATGCAGGCTTTGTCCGCAACCGACTCCATGCGAGCAGGCGGCGATGCGGATGGAATGGACTACGCAGCGGAAGCCCCCATGGCCGAACCGATGGAAGAGATGGAATCTTTCGCCGCGGATGAGGCCAAAGGAGAGACCGGTGCACACGGCGCGGAACCGATCCGCATGCGCATCGACTTCGACCCCCTGGCCAACTTCTCACCATCCGTGCGCACCGATCAGAACGGTGAGGCCCGGGTGGAAGTCACCGTACCCGACAACCTGACACGCTACCGCATCATCGTCGTGGCGGTGGACTCAGGCGGCAGCCGCTTCGGGCAGGCTGAAGCCAACCTGACCGCCCGCCTGCCGTTGATGGTGCGGCCTTCCGCACCGCGCTTCCTCAACTTCGGTGACTCTTTCGAACTGCCAGTTGTGCTGCAGAATCAAACCGACGATCCCATGACCGTAGACGTGGTCATGCGGACATCCAACCTGATCCTCAGCGCCGGCCAGGGCCAGCGCGTGGAAGTCCCCGCTCACGATCGAGTCGAAGTTCGCTTCCCGGCCAATACGGACAGTGCCGGCACTGCCCGGGTGCAAATCGCGGCGGTCTCCGGCGACTTCGCCGATGCTGCCTCGGTTGAAATGCCGGTCTACACACCGGCCACGACCGAGGCCTTCGCCACCTACGGTGTGATCGACTCGGGCGCCATCGCCCAACCCGTGGCCGCGCCGGAAGACGTCTTCCCACAGTTCGGCGGACTCGAGATCAGCACCTCGTCGACGGCGCTGCAGGCACTCACCGACGCCGTGCTCTACCTGGTAGCCTATCCGTATGAATGTTCGGAGCAGCTGGCTTCCCGGGTCCTGGGCGTGGCTGCCTTGCGCGACGTACTCACCGCCTTCGAAGCCGATGGGCTGCCTGCTCCTGAGAAGATCGAAGCCGCCGTGGTGCGCGATATCGAACGCTTGGGCGGCCTGCAGAACTACGACGGCGGATTCCCCTACTGGCGCCGCGGGCAGGATTCGATCCCCTTCAACACCATCCATGTGGCCCACGCCCTGCAGCGGGCGAAGTTGAAGGGCTACGAAGTGCCGGAAGAAATGCAGCAGCGCGTGCTCTACTACCTGGTGAACATCGAGAGTCACTACCCCTACTGGTACAGCCTGCGCACCCGCCAGACGCTGAGCGCCTACGCCCTTTACGTTCGCAGCTTGATGGGCGATCGGGATACCGCAAAAGCCCGCAGCTTGCTCAGCGAAGCCGGGATCGAAAACCTTTCCCTCGATGCCGTTGGTTGGATCTGGCAGACTCTGGTGGACGATCCCAGTTCCGCTGCCGAGCTGGAAGAAATCCGGCTCTACATCAATAACCGCGTGGTTGAGACCGCCGGTGCGGCGAACTTCACCACGTATTATCATGATCAAACCTACCTGCTGCTCAGTTCCAACCGCCGCACGGATGCCATCCTGCTGGATACCTTGATCCTCGACAACCCCGAAAGCGATCTGATCCCCAAGCTGGTCACCGGTTTGTTGGCGCATCGGACGAAAGGACGCTGGGGCAACACGCAGGAGAACGTCTTCGTGCTGCTGGCGTTGGACCGCTACTTCAATACCTATGAATCGCAGACCCCCGACTTCGTGGCGCGCATCTGGCTGGGCGACACCTACGTTGGCGAACACGAATACGAGGGCTACAGCGCCGAACGCCACGAGACCAACATCCCCATGGTATACCTGGTGGATGAAGAGCTGGGCGGCGGCGTGACACAGGACCTGATCCTGAGCAAGATCGGCACCGGACGCCTGTACTATCGTCTGGGATTGAGCTACGCACCGACAGACCTGTGGCTCGATCCACTCGACATGGGATTCGTGGTGACGCGCGAGTACGAAGCCGTCGACGATCCCGATGACGTCTGGAAGGACGAAGAAGGCATCTGGCACGTGAAAGCCGGCACTCGCGTGCGTGTGCGCATCACCATGGTCGCTGACAACCGCCGCTATCACGTGGCGCTGGTCGATCCGCTGCCGGCCGGATTGGAGATCGTCAATCCCGCGCTGGCGGTGTCCGGCAGCGTTCCGCAGGATCCGGACAGCTCGGATTACCGCTACGGTTGGTGGTGGTGGTGGCCGTGGTACGAACATCAGAACATGCGCGACGAACGCGCCGAAGCCTTCACCCCCCTGCTCTGGGACGGCGTGTACACCTACGATTACGTCGCGCGGGCGACCACGCCGGGCACCTTCGTTGTACCGCCGGCCAAGGCGGAGGAGATGTACTCCCCCGAGGTCTTCGGCCGCAGCGGCAGCGACTGGCTGATCGTGGAGTAACGCTTAATATCAATGTAGGGGCGGGTTTGAAACCCGCCCCTACGTGGCATTAACCAATCTGCGGGCACCCCACCTGGGCATCCCTACGCGTCAACCCCATGATTTCACAGCAGGAGCCGACTAGGCCCTTTTCCATCATACGCATAAGGGCGCACACATTGGTGCGCCCCTACATGAAATGCCGAAGCGTATACTGTGGGATGCAGCCTATTTCTGCGCCAGGATGACGGTCAGACCGGTCGTCGTCGTCCAGATCTGCCCCTCGAAGGACGGATCTATCGTCACCTGACCGAAGCCGCATGTTCGCAGGATGGAGAGATACTGATCGTCCGTGTAGGCCTGCACCGTTGCGGAGTGGCGGGTCACCTCGCCCGTCGCGGCATCGATAATGTAGAAACGCTGAATGGCAGCCTGGTTGTCCGCATCCCATATATTCTCTTCGATGAAGAGATGGGGTTCGTCCGAGAACAAACCGCTGTCCGCGGCGTACCAGGAAGCGGGCTGGGCGCTCATGTCCAGGACTTTTTCGTAGGTGTGCGGCTCCAGAAGCAGAAACCCGCCGGGTTTCAAGGCGCCATGTGCCTTGGCAAGTATTTCCCTGGCTTCGCCCGGTCGGAAGACATTCAACTCCCCGAAAATCAACATCACGAGGCCATAGCCCGAGCCAAAATCCGCCGCACGGAGATCTTCTTCGATATACGTGCAATCCAGCCCAAGTTCTGTTGCCTGCTGTTTTGCGTAGTCGATGGAGGCGGGCGAGAAATCGATGCCCACGCAGCGATGCCCCCGTTTCGCCAGCCGGCTGGTATACAACCCGGGCCCGCAGCCCAGATCGAGTATGCGCGTCGGCTTTTGCTGCAGGACCAGGTCGTGAATCCACTGCACCTGGCCATCGATGATCTCGAAACAGCGGCTGGCGGCGTCGTGTTCCTGGGAGAGGTGCTCTTTGAGCATGCGCTTGCTGAATGCCGGGTCGTGCCAGGGAATCTTCTCCCCTTCCGCCCACGGCCCCGGCTGCGTTTGCCTGCGAACGATTTCCAGCAGTTTCAAGGTTGGTCCTTTTATTAATTAACTTATGTTCGGCGAGTACTACGGCGCCTTAGCGGACGTGCCGCAGTGCGTAATCCGCCTGCCCGCAGTGCAGCACGAAATGCGTCAGCATGCGCAGGACGTGGTAGGCCAGCGACTCATAGTCTCTGCCGCACGGCGTGGTGTAGGGTTGATGGATACGCTCGATGTCGATTGCTTCAACCGACAACCTGGCAACTTCCACGGCCGCGATCAACTCCGAGATCAGCCTGTCCTTCGCCAGACCGGTTTCTGTGAATTCTTCCTCCCGATGGCGCACGTACCCGTTCTTCAACAACCCCGCACCGAAGTAATGGTTGAGATTGCCGGTCAGATGCCTGGCCAGCGTGCCGATCGAATTCGGAATGCCGCCTTCCACCGACCAGAGCTGCTCGTCCGCCAATGACTCGATCAAGGCGATCAAATCCTGGGCGTAACGCTCGATCTCTCTCACGGATAACTCGATGATAAGCGTGTCAGACATGGATTATCCTCACATAACACGAGTGGGGTAGATCTGGATATCTAGCCGCATCTTCGTTCTACAGCGACCAGTCGAAGGGGATCTCCGTTCTGCGGTACTCGCGCAGGGCGACGATCTTATCATCGTCCAATTCGACGATGCTGATGCCCTGGAGTTGGTATTCATTCTCGTCCACGATACATACGAAATCCCATTCGAAGACCGCCGCGTCTTCAAGATAATGAAAGCTGGTGATGTCCCAGCGATCAACTTTGCTGCCCTCACCGAACCAGCTTTCGGCCCACTGCTGCACAATCCCAGGCCCGCGATAGGTTGGTCCATGGGATTCGATCACAATGCAATCCGGCGACAGCGTACTTACGATCTTCTGTGGATCGTTGTTTCGCCAACCGTCCATATAGTCTTCCACCAGTTGTCTCGCTGCTTTTTGATTCACTACTCGCCCTATTCCAACTCCCCCAGAAGATCACCCAGGTGATGCTTCATGTGACGCAGGTAGTCGCGCACCACTAATTCCAGCATGACCGGCTCCGGTTGTCCGATGTTGCACGGATTGGAATACGCCGACTCAGGGATGCGTTCGATGATGTGACACAAATGACGGTTGTAGGCCGACCAGAGCTGGACGAGATTCCCCCATTCTGCTTCGTTGCAGCGCTGAACCCGAGCCCAATCCTCTTGATGATAGTATGGGAATTCCAATGCCCCGCTGCTGCAGGCCCGCACGAAGCGTTGATGATTGTTGGCCGCCGAGTCGATCAGATGACCCAGGATCTCCTTCTTCGACCAGCTATCCGGCGCATCCCGCCATTCGACCTCTTCGACCGACATTTCGACCAGCCGAGCCTCAGTCGCCTCGACAACGGCCCTGATTTCAGATGCAAATTGTTCCATGATTTCACCCGATGGCCCGATCGATGGCCTCGCTGACCGCCTCAATATCAGCAGGCAGCTCCACCGGTGGGTTGGCGAAGCGCGGTTCCACGCCGTCCAGCGTGCCGTCGTGGTAGCCGACCTTGAAATCGGTGAACTTCAAACCGTGCGCCGTGGAGATCACCACCACCCGGTCGGAGGAATTGATCTCACCGCGTTCGACCAGCTTAAACAGCCCCGCCAACGCCACGCCGGTGTGCGGGCAGCAGTACATCCCTTTTCTGTCGGCGCGGGCGGCGGCGTTGGCCAGTTCGTCCTCCGTGGCTTGCTCGACCACGCCGTCGAATTTCTTCAATACTTTCACGGCGCGCTCGTAGCTGACCGGATCGCCGATCTGAATGGCGCTGGCCAGGGTCTTCCCGGCCGCGACCGGCTTGTACTCCTCGAAATCGGTCTGGTAGCTCAAATAGAGCGGATTGGCGCGCGCCGCCTGCACGCAGGCCAGGCGCGGCAGCCTGTCGATCAAGCCCAGCTTCTTCATCATGTCCAGGCCGAGGCCGATGGCGCTTACGTTGCCCAGGTTGCCCACCGGGATCACGATCCAGTCGGGCACCTCCCAGTCGAACTGCTGCACGATCTCGATGCCCACCGTCTTCTGACCTTCCATACGCAGTGAATTCATCGAGTTGGCCAGGTAGATGGTCTTGTCATTGGTCAGCTGGCGCACGATGCGCATGCAGCCGTCGAAATCGGTGTCCAGCGAGAGCACCAGGGCGTCGTTGGCGATGGGCTGCACCAATTGGGCCGTGGAGACCTTGCCCTTGGGCAGCAGGATAACCGCCAGCAGTCCGGCCGCGGCGGCGTAGGCCGCCAGTGCGGCGGAAGTGTCGCCGGTGGAGGCGCAGGCCAGGGCGCGGATCGGCGCCCCGTCGGCGATCATCTGATTCACCACCGAAACCAGCACGGTCATGCCCAGGTCTTTAAACGAGCCGGTGTGGCTGTTGCCGCAGAGCTTGATCCACAGATCGGGCACCCCGATTTCCGCCCCCAGGCGCTCGGCCCAGAAACAGTTGGTATGTCCCTCGAACATGGAGATGATGTTCTCGTCGTCGATCTGCGGGCAGACCCATTCCTTCTTGCCCCACACGCCACTGCCGTAGGGAAATTCGTTCGTGCGGGCACGGCGTTCGAAGACCTGTTTCCACTCCGCAGGACTGTGATCCTTCAGCGCCTCAAGATCGTGTTCCACATTGAGCAGCCCGCCGCAGTCTTCGCAGCGATAAACCACGTCGTAAATCGAATAGCGGCGCCCACACCCACGCACGCAAGCAAGCCAGCTGTCATACGGCATCGATCGACCTCCTGCTTTCCGGTGTTAGTCCACACCGAGGGCGAGTTTGATGAAATCGTCCCCGCGCATCAAGGGGATGTCCCCCATTGTAGCCTGTTCCTCGTCGTAATGCGTCGTCGCGTCCG
>DAOUEK010000069.1:0-34326 GCA_034430425.1 Anaerolineales bacterium
GGACGAACGAGAATGTGATGCGCCGTCTGTCGATCGATGGCAATTTTACTGCCGCGCACCCGGATAATTAAGGGTTGTCCTTGCGTACACTTAAGTACGGCGATTCTGGTGTTTGGAAGCAGTCCTAATTCGGCGAGACGCTGGCTGGACTTGTTGTTCGAGCGTAACCCGACCAACTCGACAAGAGCGCCCTCCCAAACGAGGTCCAGGGGCAGCGTTTGATCGTGTATCACGCCGCGGCCTCCACAAGTTCTTTCTCGGACCTTACCATGATTTGCTGGGCGATATTGCGACCCAGCGCATGTACTTGCTCACCCAGGCGAACAGAGATCGGTCCTTCGAATGGAGCGATTTCCTCAACTGTGAGCCTTTCACCAGGTTTGATCTCCCGCGCGGCGAGGTAGTTGCATAAGACGTCATAATCTTCATTCGGCAGGATGCGTAGAATTACACCCGATTCACCCACTTCGAAATTGATAAGCTGCTTGCCTGGCAAGTGCAGCATCTTTCCCTTGGCATCGGGAATCGGATTTCCGTGCGGGCAGGTCTCAGGGTGCTCCAGAAAACGATCCAGCGCCTCGACGACCTCATCGCTCACGGCGTGTTCCAGCCGGCAAGCATGTTCATGCACGCTCTCCCAGGTGAACCCCAGTTTATCGACCAAAAAGATTTCCCAAAGGCGATGATTCCGAATGACCATGTTTGCTTTAATGGCGCCGCGCCTGGTGAGCTGTACACCTTTATACGGCGTGTGATGTAAGAGCCCGTGGCCCTGCAGCCTGTGAATCATTTCACTCGCAGATACTGTGGCAATCCCAAGCCGTTCGGCGATACTTGTTATCGGCACGAATTCTCGCAGATTGGCCAGTTCGGCGATCGTTTTTAGATACATTTCAACGCTTTCGCCAAAGAGTATTTCTTTGGTCATGGCCGTACTCCTTCAAACCGCCTATCCATGTTGCTATCAAATTAAGACATTGTTAAAAGGTAATCCATATATCTAAATATAAGGTGAACCTTACTTTACTTGTTTTCCTAAATATTTGCCAGATGACGCTCGTCATATTCGAATTAGCAATTCGTCATCCGCCGGGAATTCGGAATGGCTGATTTAAGGGGTGTTCGAAATGAAAGACTTCCTGGCTAATTGGCCAGAAAGTCTTCAAATTACTTTTTTGATTTACCCGATCTGCGATATCACCGCACAGGATTACAGGCGTCGGGCTGAACCGTGGCTTGTGAAGATGCGCCGCCTTCATTGAAGGCTTCAACCGCATATGTATACGGACCGCCAAAAGGAGGATCGTCTACATAGCTGGTCGAATCCGCAGCAAGTGTGGCGATCAGTTTCCCATCTCGATACACCCGATAGCCGGTTTCGTTATCCGCTCGATCTAGCCAGCTTAGCGTGATCCGGTAGATCTTTGTGTTGCAGACTCGTTCGAACATCAATCGCGTTGGCGCTTCCGGTGGTTCGGGCAGGATCTCCACCTCGATGGTTACAAAAGCCTCATCTTCTTGCTCACCCGAAATTGCCAGCAGCGTATACTTGGTTGTCTTCTGCGGGCACACTTGACGTGCGTCCAGGACCTCGACCAACTCACCATCCAGGAACACATTTTCAGCGTTTTCGACCGCCCAGCGCAATGTCGTGCATTTGCCCTTTTGGATCAAATAGCTGTCCGCATTGAAGTTAATCGAGATCGAAGCGGACGGAGTTGGTGTCTCCGTCGGTGAACCACCCGTCGGCGCAGGAATATCGCCCGGGTCGCCGTAGTAGTCGCAGATATCGATGTCCATCGTCGTCTGACCGGCCAGCACGTCAAATTCGATGAGTGTGTGATCGGTGCAGTTCACATTCAGTCCGCACAACACCGCCTCGGAGTACGAACCGCCGATGTTCGTCCCCGTGCGGTAGGCGTAAGCCACATACGTGCCCGGGAATAAATTGACGCTGTAGCTGTCCGATCCATCGCTGTGATCGAATTGGCTGACGAGAGTGGTGTCGACATCCTCGAAGTAGAGCGTCAGCGGCGGGATGAATTCGGAGGGGTAACAGATCCGGCCCGTCACCTCGCCCATTTCGATTGGAAAGGGCGTGATATCGAATGCCGGCACTAATACATCCTTCTCGTAGGCGCCGCGATCGCACTGCGCCCCTTGCGGACGGCTGACGCCTCGTTGATCAACGGACGTGCACATGTCCGGCGAAGCAGAGTCGATGGCTGGGCTGCCGCCAAGCAGAGCGTGCGTTGGTGTAAGACCACCGTTATTGGCCAGCGGCCCGAGCAGCGGATTGGTGCTTGAAATGTCGGAGCCACCCGTGAAGTTGCAGGAAGTACCATCCTCGATGTTATAACCTCCCGAACCAAGGCCGATACCCGTGCAGTTTCCTCCTGTGTTATAAGCCACGATCGAGTTCTCGATCATGATATTCCCGCCAGCCGTGTTGACGATACCCAGCGGTCCATTTTCAGCCACGGTGACCCATTCCAACCAGACATCGCCGGCGTTATTGTGGATGCCCCCACCGGTACCCGCCGTACTGGCGGTGTTGTTGCTAACGGTGGTGTTATGCAGATGTAAACCGGGAAACGCAGCGTCGACATATACACCACCACCGGCGCCGCCGGTAGCGTGGTTATCCGTAATGCTGCTCTGGTAAAGCGTGACCAAACCGGAAGTCTGGATCGCGCCACCCTGATCTGCACTATTGTCCTCGAAGCGGGTTTCTGTTGCCCAGACCTCTCCGCCGTAATAGTTGATTAAACCGCCCGCGACATATCCAGATGTATTTTCATAGACGGCGTTCTGGTTCAGGTTTAGTTTGCCGGCGTTGAAAATCCCCCCGCCATCGTAGCTGGCCTCGTTGCGCCAGATATCTACGCCGGTTAGTGTGGCTTCGGAGCCATTCCCAACAGCCAGACCGCCGCCGGTTTCGTGGGCGATGTTGCCGTTGATCATCGCGCTGCTGCCGCTCATGTCCAGCGTGCCGGTCCCGGTGATCAGGATTCCACCTCCCATGTCGGCGCTATTCTCCCGGATCTGGGTATTCTCCAGAACCAACGTGCCGTCGCTGCTGATTCCCCCACCGCCCGATCCCCCCATGATCCCTTCGGGGAACACACAGGTGTTGTTTGACACGACGCCGCCATGCATGGTCAGCGATCCCTGGTTGCGGATGCCGGCGCCAAATTGTTCCTCGCCCCCTTGAATCATCATCGTGGAGATCTCCACCGTTGCCGAGCCGTGAATATCGAGAACACGGTCGATGCCGTTGGCATTGATGGACGGCGCTCCCACACCGACGAGGATGGCATCTTCAGTAATATCTAAATCACCGGTGGCGGCGAGATCCTCTCCGGTCCCGGCGATGGAGAGAAGGTAAGAACCGGCCGGAAGTTGGATCGTTTGCGTTCCGGAGCAGACGTTGGAACCGATCACGGCTTCCCGCAGCGAGCAGTCGCCGTCACAAACCCCGTCGTTGGTGTCGTTGAATTTCGTGACCACAAATGTCGAATCGCAATACGCGGGGTCACATCCTTGCAAAGCAAGCGACAGGAGTATGACGCCAAAGATCAAAAGAAAAGGTGGTCGTTGTTTAAATATCATGATGTTTTCCTCCAATGAAGATATTCAATCTGGCCATGCTGAGTTCCAAATACAGGAACAGGCTCTAATACGCTTTCCTATATCTACAACGCACCAGATGTGCTTTTTGTGACAGACAACTATCAGCATATCATGAGTTCGCCGGCTTTAACAAATAATTCCCTGGGAAACTCTATATCCAGGGGATTATTCGTTGATTCAATGTTCGCCTATCGAACCATTCAAACGATCTTGTTTTTAATCGTTACAGCTCTTCACAACCACGGATGCCTTTGGCGAGACACCTCCGTCGTTGAAGGCTACCACATCATAGGTGTAAGGCCCACCGAAAGGAGGATTATCCACGTAGCTGGTTGAGTTGGCGGGTAATGTGGCCAGCAGTTCTCCGTTGCGATACACTTTATAGCCGCTTTCGTTGTCAGCTAGATCGAACCATTCCAGGGTCGCCCGATACAGCTTGGGATCGCAAACCCAATCGGATACGCGCAATCGTCCAGGCGCTTCCGGAGGCTCCGGCAAGATTTCGACTTCAATGGTCACGTAGGCTTCTTCTTCTCCGCTGGCTGAAATTACCAGCAGCACATAGGTCGTGGTTTGTACGGGGCAGACCTGCCGTGCGCCCAGAGCGTCGACCAGTTCGTTGTCCAGGAAGACACTTTCGGCATTCTTGACTTCCCAGTGCAATTTCGTACAAGCGCCTTTCTCGAGCAGGTATAGATCGGCGTTAAAGTTAATCGAGAGCGGGATGGGTTCCGGCGTAGGTGTTGCGGTCGGTACCGGGGTGGGTGTATCAGGTGAGTCTGCCGCTCCGCTTCCGTCTTCCTCGTACGCTCCCATGTCACAGCTCGCGCCTTGAGGGCGGATTACCCCGCGCTGATCCGTCGCCGAACAAGTGACGCTGGCCGCATCCAGCGCCGGGCTTCCGGGTAACAGTGCATGAGTTTTCGTGGGTCCACCGTTGTCCGCTAACGGGCCCAGCAGGGGGCTGACCGCCGATAGATCGCCCGCCGAGAAGAAGGCACAAGTGCCATCGCCGTCCAGATTGTAGCCGTCAGAAAGCATGACCCCGCCGACGCAGTCGTCGCCCACGTTCCCTGCTACGATCGAACGCTTGATCGTCATCCCGCCGTGGATGTCCCAGAGACCATTCGGCTGATTCGAGGTGACCGTGCTGTCACTCATCACCAGTGTGCCGTAAACCATGGGATCCGAGGGCGAACCCAGACGAATAATTCCGCCTCCATTGCCGGCCTGATTGCCGCTGATGGTCACATTGAACAATTGGAGATTTCCGCCCTGACTCTCTATACCACCACCGGTGAAGGTGGCGATGTTGTTGCTAATCGTGCTGCGTTGGATGGTGGCGACGCCAGCGACGATCATGCCGGCTCCGTTCCCGCCTGTGTTTTCGGTGATCGTGGTGTCGGTGACCGTTAAAACACCCGTTGGACCACTGACCAGACCGCTAACCTGATTCCCGCTAATGAGACTCAAATCGATTATCATCTCGCCGCCGTTCTCGATGCCGGGATGAAGCGAAGCGCTGGATATGTTGTCGCGTAAGGTCGAAGTCGTCATGCTCACGATGCCCAAATTGAGTATGCCGCCACCGTCGTTCTCTGCAATAAGACAGTCTTGCATGTTGATCGCGGCATCCCCAAGGACAGGGTCAGACGGCGAGATGTTGTAAATGCCGCCGCCACCGGGAATCCCATCGGAGATATTCTCGAGGATTTCGACTTCCCGTAAGGCAAGAGTGCCGGCGTTATAGATTCCACCTCCACTGACAGCGGCTGTGTTGGCTTGGATCGTCACATCATGCAGATCGGCCATACTGGCCGCGTTGACCCACAACCCTCCAGCGTTTTGATTGGCAGTATTGTGACTGATGATCCCCCCATTCATAACCAGATTGGCGGTCGCAAAATTATGAATCCCACCTCCGTGGTCGGCCACATTCGAAAACACCTGTGTGTTGTCAAGGATCAGGGTACCGGCTTCGTTGAAAATACCACCTCCGGCCGAGGTCCCTACGCCTCCCGGAGGAACGATGGCTTCATTGTGATGTATAGACAAGCCAATCAGGGTCAACTCGCTGTGGTTGTAGATTCCCGCTCCAAGCTGTTCCACTCCATCGATCACGATGATGTGATCTATCACTACCACCGCCGGACTGAAGATCTCAAATACCCGATCTGAGTGCAAGCCGTGGACAGAAGGAACCCCGGTGCCGATAATGGTCACGTCGTCGGTGATGTCCAGATCGCCGGTGGCTGCCGCGTCTTCACCATCACCAACCAGAGTCAGGGTGTAGCCATCTGCGGGGAGGTGAATGGTTTGATGTCCCGCGCAGGCATTGGCGTTAATTACCGCTTCACGCAAGGAGCAATCGGCGTCGCAGACTCCATCGTTGGTGTCATCGGACTTGGTGACGATATAATCCGTCACGCCACACACAGGTGGAGGGGAGCAGCCCTGCAGCGCGAGTGCCACGAATAAAATCCCAAAGAGCACAATGAATGGAAAAAACGATTTAGATTTCATGATTTTCCTTCCTTAAACCTTTATATCGAACCAATAATTCGATCGTGCAACCGATCGTGATCATAGAACTCCGAATATCGGTTTCTGGCAACTGTAACGATGCAGGTGTTCCTTTTGTGACAAGATACCATTATCCCGTCATGGGCGCTACAAGTGTTAGGAAGGATTTGTTCTTGCTTTGCTCTCGAGACATGAAAGTTGGGATGGATAAGCCATCTGGCGTTGAATCTGGGCTTGATAGTAAAAGACCGGTGCACCCTGCCGCGGATACACCGGTCGTCGCCCCCTCAGATCTGTTTGTCTTTGAATTTGATTCTGGGTTTTTGTTTCCTTCGCGCAGGAAGTTTCGCCGAGGACGCCCGGGAAATCAGGCGTCCGACGACTACTGGCACGAACAGCATTGCCAGCAGAACCGCAAGGGCGGTCAGAAAGACACTCCAACTGGCTGGCTCGCCAACTTCCGGCACCAATCCACCCGGGTTGTATGCCGCAGCTTCCGCTGCACTGCCCGTTTCTGCCAATGAAACGGTAAGTTGTCGGGTTATACCGTCACGTAGTTCTCCGGGTGAGGTGTAGGTGATGACGTACTCACTTTGCATCACACGTGCATAGCGTTGGTACAAGCTGGTCAATCCTGCCGCATCATTGGCGTAGGCATATTCACCCCCCGCTCGATTGGCAAGCTCAATCAGTGCCGGCTCATCGATGCCGGCCAGGCTGGCATTCTGGTCTTCCGGATTCCCCAAACCGACGGTGGATATCGAAAGGCCGGATGGGCCGATGCGCGCGATCACGTTTCCGAGATCATTTTGGCTCACGTTATCCATGCCGTCCGTCAAGACGATTATCGCTTTACGTCCGATGACCGGATCCAACAATCCCGCCGCCTCGACCAACGCATCGTACATAGCGGTATCATTCTCGGCGACCAGGCTGTCGATCGCAGCTTTCAAACTGTCTACATCCGGCGTGAGCTGCTTTACATAGACCACCTCGGTGTTGAAACTCATCAGACCGGCTTGGTCCCCGGGCCGCATTTGATCGACGTATGCCTTGGCGGCCTCCTTGGCCGTGTTCAATTTATCTGCCGTGTACATGCTGCCGCTGACATCCATCACCAGTATCGTGGTGAGTGCGTCGACAACGCCTGCGTTTCCCTGCATCTGGTCCGGCTGGATCGTTACGCCATTCTCCTGGATCACCAAGCGGCCAGGATCGATGCCCACCGGTTCACCGTTAGCATCGGTGACAGAGATATACACTGTAACGGAGGGGAACTGCGAAGTGTCGATCTGGGTGATGATCACTTGCGGTTCCGCATCGTCGGTTTCCTGGGCCAGCGCTGGTGAAAAAAGCATCACCGCCAGCAACACGGTCATGATCCCGATTGAAAGGCTTCTTCTTCTATATGACATCATCTCACCTCCGCTCGTGATACTTGAGCGACGTGTTGCCCATACGGATGGTTTGCCCATTCCCCAACTGTGTACGCTCGATTTTACGGCTATTGACATACGTGCCGCTCAAACTCATATCTTTCAGGGTGAAATGGGCTCCTGCGCCGATTAACATTGCATGCTGCGGATCGACATCCGGATCCGGAAGTGCGATCTCCGATTTAAGCGGACTGCTGCCGATGATCGCCGTCGGTCCGCCTTCGGGCAGGAACTTATCGAGGATGAACGTGTTCCCTTTGAGCTTTCCACTGGTTACTTCTAACCATGCTCTAGAAAGCAGGACAACGATCAGGGCGATCAGCGCGCCGATAAATGCCCCCAACAGCACGAGGCCTGTGGCCTTTCCCGAGGCGAGGTCTTCTCCCCAGAAGTTGACCGTTTCGAGTAACGTTCCGCCAATAAAGCCTCCCAGCGCACCGCCCAAGGCGCCTTTCCACATCTGCGATCCGCCAGTGACGCCCTCGGCGAGGCCGATGAGCATTCCGAAGAAACCCCATCCGATTCCCCGGCCAATACCACCGGCGCCCACGATCTGGAATATCGCTTCGGCAACGGGAAGTCCAATTCCACCAGCGATCAACCCAACTACTCCGCCATACAATCCGGCGCGCAGCGCGCGCAGCGGACTTAAGCTCATCAGCTCCTCGGCCGCGCCAAGTGGTACGCCCAGGCATACCCCGAGGAGACCCCCGACGATCATATCGCTGAGGTAGATGCTGCGGCTAAAAGACAGCCCCAGGATGTTGCTCAGTTGCCAGCCAATCAGACCGCCGATGGCGCCGAGGACAGCATAATTATATGCTCTCATCCTTCTACTCATTGTCTTCATCTCCATCTTCGGCCGGCTGATCGTCCGCCTGACTCATATTGCGCCAATCGACGACGCTTTGTTTGCCATTGTCGAGGATTTCGCAAAACCCAAAATAGCGATTGGGATCGAGGTGGCCATCCTCCTGGCGAATGAAAAACCCGCCGATCGTTGTGTGTGGCTCTAGCACCAGAGCAACCTGCCAGGGCTCACTGAAAAAGTGGTCGTGGATGAAAAGGTCGTAATGCGAGAGAAATATTCCCATTCGTGGGTGGGTGTGATACCAGCCGACAAGTTGTTTTCCGGGAAATCGCTCTTCGAGGTCTTCGTTCATGGCCACCAGGGTGTCCTGTGTGAACGTTAGAAAAGCGCTTCCTTGCCGCGTGAAGCGAGCCGGGATGACCCCCTCAACAAGAACGAACTGCTTATCCGTCCGTGCATCAACATGCCAGCTGCCGACCAGGCCGCCGCCGACTTCGTTCTCGAGGTCGATTCTGCTGTGTTCTGTGAACTGTATAAAAGCCTCCGAAGTGACAAAGACAGCAACCAATGGCTTCTTGCCATCATCGAAAGAAGGCTGCCAACAGCACAACAGCTGCTGTGGAACTCTGGAACGGAATGGGGTTGTATCGCTGGCTGGTAACAGCCTGACGCTTGATTCAGACTCGGACATTGTCTCCCTTTCTGGCTCGCTTCACGCGGCGCTCTAAGATCATGGAACGTGCCCCTATCCGGCTGTGACGTCCGCGGTGAGCATTAAACGATCATCTTCCGGGACGCCCGCAGCCTCCAAGGTTTCGTCTTCAGTCAACTCGCGGCCCAACGCTTTGCTATCGAGGCGATATCCCATCGGTCGACCATCCGGCCCGACCGTCGGGAGCTCCAATGAAGTCGTCAATTCGGGAAGTAATTCCTTCACGATGACATCGTCGGGTACCTCTGCCGTGCGCGTGCCACCAGCTGGTAAGACGAGGGTTACGGGAATGTCTGCCATGTCATTTCCTCCTTGCAGAATTTTTGGTTCACTACACTTGCATGCGATCGCAGTGCACACAAACAATATTGGTAACGCTTATTTCAACTTCACGCGTGTCTTTTTAATCTTCGGCTTTTTCTGGACTTTCGCTTTCTTGTGGATCTTGGCCTTCTTGGATTTCGTTTCATCACTCAACTTCACCCGCTCCGGTCGCATGAGTTCACGTTTGTCGACCGGGAAGGCATTGGAGTGTTTCGCGCGGTAGGCTCGACACCAGCGAGCCGCTTCCGGATCCCAGGGAAACGGAGGTTTCGTAGGATCGTCGTGGAAGTTTTTATATTGCAGCATCTCGCCCAGCATGATGATCAGGCGATCGAGAGAGCGCGCTGCAGTCCACCAAGCTGCGTCGATGCATACACTTCCGTTGATGTGATTGATATTCGGATGCCAAATCGGCGTTAGCCATTTAAGCCCGGGCCAGCGCTGTGGATATTGATTGTGGAGATAGACTTCCACTTGATGATGTTCGCCAAATTTCGGCTCGCCGTGCTTATTAACGGCAACAATGCTCTTGCAGCGAAAAGTAACGATGTATCGCTCCGGGGGCACACCTTTGTGGACGGATTGCGCTTCGAAACTGATCAGCGACGTGCGGCCCTGTAATTCGCGCATGCGTTCGTAATCCCCGCGCAAACGACGCATACGAGGGCTCTTATCCAGCGAAACCTTTCCGGCGGTGATGTCCGTGGTGACGATCAAACGATCCTCTTCCGGTATTTTCGCATCGGAAAGCGTTTCGTCTTCTCGCAATTCACGGCCCAGCGCTTTACTGTCCAAGCGGTAACCCATGGGACGGCCATCCGGACCAACTGTCGGCAGATCGAGAAGCGAAACCAATTCAGCTAACAGATCTCTGACTGCAACGTCGTCCGGGACTTCGGCCGTTCGGGCACCACCACTGGGCAGTACAATCGTTACTGTGATATCTGGCATTGCATCTCCTTTCCGGTATCAACACACCTGATCAACCGTTGTGATGGGGCACCTGACAGGTGCCTGTAACGCCCCAGCAATCCGCATGATGCAGGGTGTGACAGGTCTCGCACTCAACGACCCCTCGTGGATCGTTGGGATTGACTTCCTCAAGACAATATGGACAGCGGTGTTCCACCTTCGTTGCCAAACGGATCGAGGAATTTATTCGTTTCGTCCGACGACTGCTTTTCGTGGTGGCGGTTTGAGGGCGCGATTTGTGCAGCCTGGTGTGCCCTCCCGAATGTGTCCGGCTCGAAGTCGCTGGCACACTCATCGCTAATGCGCGTTTCGATTTTACTCGGGCGTTTCCACGCGAATTTCCCCGGCGCCGCACAACTCGTCCTGTTGTTGGTGCATAGCTGCTCGATTGTGACGGAATCCGGCGTCTCCTTCGTACTTTGTTCCAGGCGCTGACTGCTGGCCAGGCTGCTAATGCGCCCAGCGCAAAACGCTGTAGTCCATCCCAATCCGGCGCCATGGATACGCGATCGATGAGGTTAACGCCCAATAAACCGCGACTTAGCCAACCCATGAAAATTAATCCCGTGCAAAGACCGAATAATGCCACCAGCCATCGCAGTACTGCGCTCCGTCGAGGAAGAGAGAAACGGGCTGCCAGGCCTGCAGCCAGTCCCATACCTACATCACTCGCCACGGTAAGTACAACGGGGTCGATCGCTTCGTTGAGAATATAGACGACAGAGAATCCCAGTCCGGCCGCGATCGAGGCGCTGCCGGTCACGGCTACCCCGCTGTATAAGGGTGTACGTGATGAAGAATTCACACTTGATACCATCGCCTGTGTTTGTGCACTCACGGGATCCTCATTCATGCAAACGCACCCGACCGCGCGCTGCGTTCTCCTCTTCAGGGATTTCTGGTCTTTCCTTCAGCGAAGTAATCTCCGAATTGAGTTTTACGGCCGATCGTTCGAAGTGGCGGAAATGTAGGGTCTCCCTCAGATCCCCACTCAACTCATAGAAACGATACTCCTGTCCATTGTGCGATCGGAGCACATGCAATGGCGGAACACCCAATGAACTCAACGTGCGGTGCAGGAACGGCTCATCGCCGGTGATTACATGGGTCATCCCGACATGTCTCACCAGGCCGCAGCTGGGACAATGTGCCGCATCAAAGCTGACCTCGGAGATCGGGAGCATCACCTCTTCGACCGTCTCGCATTTACGGCACTCGAGGGCGAGCACCAACTCCTGATCTAGTTCCAGGATGGCATCCGGTCCGAGGTCTCCGCGCGCGATCTGGAGCATTTCCATGAGAGTCGTATCTTCGGCGCGCTTGTCCAGCTCAACGATCTCTCCGTACATCCAATGGCTTTCGCAGTCTTCACGCTCCACATAGCTGGTGGTGTGCATGGTGTTGGTCATTCCGTTGAAATGAACCACTTTTCCGGGCTCGACGGGCAAATCGTGGATCAGTTTCAGCGCCTCCTGGGCTTGCATGCCTCCGATGATCGAGGCAATGGTTGGCGTTGTGGGCACTTTGCCCAGGAGAATGTTGGCGCGAGCCAGAAGCGGGCAAGAATATCGCATGGATATCTCTCTGCGCGCTTGCTCCGTCAAGGTACATTCAAAACAAGCCCCCTCCTCCGGCACAAACACACGCACCAATCCGAGCAGTTCCTGGATCGCGCCATCCACCCAAGGTTTTCCCAGCCAATAACAAAAGCGATTCACAGCCAATCGCGCTTCGCGGTTATCGAGGCAGCCAATGATGGCATCCATACGACGGAAGACACCCAGGCCAACTTGCGTGCGTACGTCACCATTCAAATATTGAATTTGAATGTCGGGGTTGAGTTCCCGCAAGCGTGCGGCTGCGATCTCTGCTTTCGGCCGGTCGTTGTCGCGCTCTCGAAACAGCACGGAGCGCGAAAGATTGGCGGCTTCGATGACATCAAAATCGAGGATGAAGAGATGCCCGATTCCCATCAAGGCCAGATTTTTTGCGACCTCGTTGCCCAAGGCGCCGGCGCCGACAATCATCACCTTCGCTTCTTTTACTTTGTCGCGCTCCCACCACGAGATGAAGTCAAATGTTCCCAGTCGATCTTGACGCAGGTTGGGGATGCGCAGTGGTTTGTCTGTACTTGCACTGACACGAATCGGTCGCGGGCTATCCGTAGAGTCTTCAGAAGGGGTTGCTTTGTCTGACTCCGAATCGATGTCCACAACCGCTTCGCCGAGTCGTACACCGCGCACGCGATGGACGAGTGCCAACTCTGTGGCTTGGGCGTAGTTGCTCCGGTCAAGCGGCCGAACAAACGAGCCGACCCCCTTCTTGACCTCGATCAGTCGCGTCTCGGAGAGCGCGCTCAGCGCTTCGCGCAAGGTTGCCCGGCTGACGTTCAGTTGTTTGATCAAGTTGCGCTCCGAGGGCAGTTTGTCACCGGGATTTAAATCACCATCCAGAATAGACGCTGCTAACCTACCGGCTACGACTTGTGCTAAGGTTGGGTGTTCCACGGGGTGGATTTTCATGCTGCCGCCCTTCCAATAAGCAATGACTGGTTGACTGGTCTGACCACCATACCAGAGGAGTGTTGGGGAGTCAACCCCCCGCAGAGTACTATTTCTGGCTGAGAATGGCCTTTCGATACGGTTTATGTCTGTTCGATAGGCCATCAATCATGCTACACTTTAGCCGTCATGTGGAAGCAAGTTGTTGGCAATACGAAGGACCTGTTCCGTGTTGCAGGAAACCGCAACGGCGAGGGAGGATATTCCAAAATGAACCGCAGTAGGAAGGCATCAGTTCTTGTTATATTCATCTTGTTGATGTTAATCGTCAGCGGATGTGGCGGGAAGACACCGAAATCAACCGAAGGCGTACCAGCCGAGCCGGTCAAACTTGTGGATGACGGCAGTCCGCTTTCTCCCAGTGTAATTGGACAGGATCCCCCCCTGGGCGAGGAAACCTCACTCGATTCCGACCTTGTAATTTACTTCGATCAAGCCATGAACAGCGCGGTTACGGCCTCCGCGTTTGAATTGATCGGACCCGAGGGCAATTCCATCGCAGGCCAGATCAATTGGCCGGATGCACGCACCCTGCGCTTCGACCCTGCGGAGGACCTGCTTCCTGACGCGACCTACGAGGCGATTGTGGGGACTGGTGCGACCAGCGCCGAAGGCGTTTCCTTGGCCGGCGAGCGCAGCGTCCTTTTCAGTACCCTCACGACCCTGCAAGTCACGCAGGTATTTCCGGTAGATGGCGCCACGGGAGTCGAAGCAAGCAGCTTGATAACGGCGATGTTCAATCGACCCGTGGTCCCCCTGGTGACTTCCGAAGACCAGGCCGATCTGGTGCAGCCGCTTTCGATTTCACCCCAAGTCGCTGGACAGGGCGAATGGCTGAATACATCGACCTACATCTTTCGCCCGGATGAACCGCTCGTTGGAAATACCACATTCTCCGTAAGTGTGCCTGCTGGTCTGCGAGA
This sequence comes from Anaerolineales bacterium, assembly GCA_034430425.1. Taxonomy (GTDB): domain Bacteria; phylum Chloroflexota; class Anaerolineae; order Anaerolineales; family E44-bin32; genus WVZH01. Next base: position 13,896 of record DAOUEK010000069.1, read on the forward strand.
TGTTTCTGGCGCAGATGAAAGCCGGTTAACGCAAAGCGTCTCCTGGCAATTCACCACGGAGGCTCCTACTGTGGAAAGCATCGCCATTCCCGGTTTGATCACGCGCCCTCAGGATAATTACAGCGATATGCCCCTGAACGCAACTTTCTCGGTCAGGTTCCGTCAACCGATGGATCGCAGCAGCACGGAAAGCGCCTTCTCTTTAATGATGGCCAACGATTATCGCCAGGTGGCAGGACGATTTGATTGGGATGAAGAAAACCTGGAAATGATCTTCATACCCACCAGCCTGTTGGAATTGGGTACAGGCTACAGTCTGAACTTGGACAACAGCGCCGAAGCCCTCGAGGGAGGCAGGTTAAAGGAAGGCTTCGTTTTTCAATTCTATACGGTCTTTTCACCGGCTATCGTGCGCGTTACACCGGCGAACGGGCAGGTTCAAGATTACTTTTCCGATCAATTTACAATCGAATTCGCCTCCCCAATGGATCAGGAAACCCTCAAGAATCGTGTCGTCATCACGCCTCGTCCGGAAGGGGAACTCAGCTGGAACTATTACAACCGCAGGATGACAATCTATGGATTGGAGCCCTCGACTTCCTACCAGGTGCGGATTCTTTCTGGTATGGCTGATCCGCACGGCAACTATATTCGCGAAGGCATGACGGTCAATTTCATCACTGCAGCAAGGGAACCATCGGCGTGGCTGCAGATGCCCGGCGAATATACGCTTCTCCGCGCCCAGGGGGATCACGATATCTATCTGCGCTACGTCAATGTGGATACGGTCCAGTTCTCCCTTTATCCAATCGATGTTAAAAATCTTGTCAATTTCAAAGCGGCCGGAACCTCGAACATCGATTACCGGCCGTTTCCCGGCAGCGTTATCAACACCTGGACCGAGGCCATGACCGGCCCGCGTGACGAATACAATCTCGAGAAGATCGAGTTGCGGGACAGCGAAGGCAAATCGCTATCCCCCGGCATGTATTTCCTGGGCATCAACTCTGAGGACATTGCGTATCCATCGCAATGGCTCGACGCTCGCATATTCATCGTCGCCACAGCAAATATGACCATTAAAACCACGCTGTCGGATGCCCTGGTGTGGTTGACCGATCTCGAAACTGGAGAGCCGATCGAAAATGTACTCATCAATGCCTATGAATATGAAGAAACTCTCGGACCGATCGGATCATCAAAGACCGATGTCGACGGTTTGGCCACGATCGACCTCCCGGTTCCCGAGGGACGCTATATTGAACGTTTCTATATCGTTCAAAGCAACGGGCACTTTGCCTTCGGGCAGAATTATATGGGCATCGATGTCTATCCAGGTGATTACGGAATCTACACCAACTACTACTTAAAACCCGAGCCATCCGTTTATATCTATACCGATCGCCCGCTTTACCGTCCGGGCCATACAGTGTATTTCAAGGGCATCGTACGCATGAACGATGACCTCGCTTACAGTCTTCCTTCTGAAGAAAATATCGAGGTGACGATCAGCAACTACGATGAGAAGATCTATGAGAATACGCTGCCCCTTTCGTCTTTCGGCAGCTTCGACGGCGAACTGACTTTGGACAGTGAGGCTGCATTAGGCTATTACACGATTCAGGTCCGTTTTCCCGGGGAAGAAGAAACTATCGGATCCAGATCGTTCAGCGTGGCCGAGTATCGCAAACCCGAATTCGAAGTCGACGTCATCTCGACGGAAAGCCATCTTCTCGAAGGAGATACGCTTGAAGCAACAGTCCAGACTGCCTTTTACTCCGGCGGTGCGGTCGCAAACGCAGATGTAAATTGGGTTCTTTACACCGAGCCCTACTTTTTCCGAGGATCCGGGGAGTTCAGTCGCTATCAATTTTTCGATTTCGAGAACGACCTCTATTTCCTCTACGACGAGCCCTACAGCTCGGGCGAGATTATCGCCGAGGGGGAAGGCGTCACCGATGAAAATGGTGAACTACAGATCGCGCTCCCCATCGATCTGAGCGAACTGGGTTTCAGTCAGCGTCTGACACTCGAAGCCACAGTAACGGATTTATCAGGCAACGCTGTCAGCAGCCGAGCACAGCTGCTCGCACATTGGAGCGAATTCTACATTGGCGCCAAAGCGCAAAGTTACATCGGACGTGCGGATGAAGAGCAAACCTTCGACCTGGTTGTGTTGGATTGGTACGGAAATCCAATTGCCGATCAAACGCTTACGGCGGAAATCGTAGAACGCCGGTGGAACAGCGTCCAGGAGATCGATGAATTCGGACGCTCGGTTTGGTCGTCATCGGTCGAAGAGATCCCTGTGACGGGATCGATCGAGACCAGTACGGACGGCGAAGGTCGTGCCAGTGTGAGCTTCGTGCCGCCCAACGGCGGGGTCTACCGCGTGAAAGTCGCGGGAATCGACAGTCGCGGAACGGATGCACGCTCCTCCGCATATCTGTGGGTTTCGGGCAGCGGCTATATTTCCTGGCGTCGTACCAACGACCACAGCTTGCGCCTGGTCAGCGACAGCGACAGCTATGTACCCGGAGATACAGCCGAATTCTTGATCACATCTCCTTTCCAGGGTTCCGTCTATGCCCTGGTGACTGTCGAGCGGGGGCATGTGCGCAGTGCGGAGGTGATCGAATTAAAGCAAAACAGCACAATCTATGCGCTGCCCATCACCGCCGACATGGCCCCGAACGTCTATCTCTCCGTTGTACTCATCAAAGGCGTGGATGAGACCTCTCCGCTTCCGGATTATCGCATGGGACTTACTGAGATCAACGTCGATACCCGTGAACAAACGCTTAACATCGAGATTACGCCGGACAAGTCCGAAGCCGGTCCGGGTGACCGCGTAACCTATTCGGTCGAGGCGACAGATCATGCAGGGAAACCGGCGCGCGCGGAACTTTCCTTTTCGCTCGTGGACCTGGCATTGTTAGCCCTCTCGGATCCGAATGCGCCGCCCATAATCGATTATTTTTACGACACGCGCAGTCTTACCGTGTTCACTGCCATGCCGCTTACCATGAGTATTGATACGTATAACGAAGAGATCGTCGAACAGGCCAAGGGAGGCGGAGGGGGAGGCGGCGACCTGGGAGTTATCGAAGTGCGTGAGGATTTTCCAGATACCGCTTTCTGGGAAGCCCAGGTGGTCACGGATGAAAACGGCGAAGCCAGCGTCACCGTCACGCTGCCGGACAATCTGACAACGTGGCGAATGGATACTCGCGCGATAACGCAAGATACCCGTGTGGGGGAAAACACCATCGATATCGTCAGCACCAAGCCGCTGCTTGTACGTCCGCAAACGCCTCGCTTCTTTGTGGCTGGTGATGAAGTGACGCTTGGGATGGCCGTGCACAACAACACGGGACGGCCCGTTGCACCCGCCGTGTCTCTCGAAGCGGAGGGACTGCAGATCGAGTCACCGGCCCGGTCTTATGTCTATATCCGCGATGGAGAACAGGCGTATGTAGAATGGCAGGTGCGCATCGAGGACGATGCAGAGCGGGTGGACCTGGTCTTCACTGCGAGAAGTGCGGATTACGCTGATGCAAGCCGACCCACGCTGGGAACGCTGGATGGGCAGGGGATCCCCGTCTATCGCTACGAGGTTCCCGAGACAGTGGGGACCGGTGGCCAACTGACGGAAGCAGGCTCTCGTACGGAAGCTATAAGCCTGCCCGTTTATCCGAACTACGAGATCGCCGAGGGCTACCTGACCGTCCGTCTGACGCCGTCCCTCGCCGCGGGTTTCGCGGACGGATTGACGTATCTCGAGCATTTTCAATACGAGTGCACCGAGCAAACCGTTTCGCGGTTCTTGCCCAATGTGGTTACCATGCGCACACTCAAAGCGGTTGGTATCTCCGATCCTGAACTGGAGGCCAACCTGGACGAGCAAGTCAATTCTGCCCTGCAGCGCCTTTACAATCAACAGCATGCCGATGGGGGCTGGGGATGGTGGTCGACGGCGGAGAGCAATCCGTTAACCACCGCGTATGTCGTCCAGGGTTTGATCGAAGCGGATGCCAGTGGATATGAAGTCAGCTCGAACGTGCTTGAAGATGCGCTTCTCTATCTCCAAGAACAACTCCAACCCATCGAGAGTTTTGAATCGACGTATCTGCTCAACCGCCAGGCGTATCTGTTGTATGTACTGGCAAGCGCAGATCGGGCTGCGGTAAGCCAGACAGTTAAATTGTATAAGGCACGGCAATCTCTGGATCTTTACGCACAGGCATACCTGGCACAGACGTTGTATATGATCGACGACGACGATCCGCGCTTGGACATAATGATCTCTGATTTCGTCAGCGAAGCTGCGTTGTCCGCAACCGGAACCCATTGGAATGAGATCCGCAGGGACCACTGGAATTGGAATACAGACACACGCACAACCGCTATCGTCCTCGACACCATGCTGCGTATCGATCCCGATAATGCCCTAAACGCATCCACCGTCCGCTGGTTGATGGCCAACCGCAGCCAGGGTCGCTGGCGAGGCACACAAGAAACGGTTTGGGCGCTGCTGGCACTCAATCGCTGGGCCAAAATAAGCGGCGATCTGGAACCCGACTACCTCTTTGACACCGCACTAAACGGAGAGAGTCTTGGCGGGGGAGTCGCCAATACAGAGACGATGCGTACAACCACAGACTACCAGGTGGAGCTCGAAGACTTGAATATCAATGAAGTCAACCGCCTGACGATCGCCCGCAACGCTGGACCAGGAAATCTCTACTACACGTCTCACCTGACGTTGTCGATGCCTGTCGAAGAGGTTCAGGCGTTCAGCCAGGGAATTACCATAAATCGCAGCTACTTCCACCCCGATGATCGCAACACAGCGATCACCTCCATCCCACAGGGTGAAAACTTCCTGGTGCGCCTGACGATCATCGTGCCTGACAGTTTGCACTACGTGATCATCGAAGATCACTTGCCGGCAGGTTTGGAGGCGATTTCGCAATCGCTTAATACCAGTCCGCAACAAAGTGCCCCGCCGCGATATGATTACGACGATGTGCGTACTTCAGGATGGGGTTGGTGGTACTTCGATCATGTCGAGCTGCGGGACGAGAAAATTGTAATCTCCGCCGATTACCTCCCCGCCGGCGTATATGAGTACGTGTATCTCGTGCGCGCGGCCATGCCGGGTATCTATCACGTCATTCCTCCCACGGGTCAGGAATTCTACTTCCCGGAGGTCTATGGACGCGGCGAAGGCTCGTTGTTCGAAGTGACCCAATAGTCGCTCGACTATCGAAGGAGACGTCCTATTTGGGCGTCTCCTTTATATTGTGATAATTTGTAGAAGTTATCTGCGGTGTTTCTCAGGAAGATTTCAGTCATTCTTCCGCAGGTTCCACCGCAAAACGAATCGTCTCGCTGCGGATCGTTTCACCTTCCTGTGTGAGGCCCTCTGCCCAGAGTTCATGCTCGCCAACTTCAAGCGGCCACCAGATGCGATAGGGGGGTTCGTCAATAGAAGTCAGCTGGGTCCCATCCAGCCAGAGATCCACCAGAAGCAATTCCAGATCGCTGCCGACTTCGATTTGTATTCGCTGTGATTCCATCGGTTGACTTGGGGAGAGTCGATATACCGTGTTTGCATCGGGCGAAAGTACCAGTAATTGCTCCGTTGCATACTCTGTTCCAAAGTCTGAAGGTATTTGTGCGCAGCGTGTATCTTCCAGAAGCAGTAGATTTTCCGACGCCGCCCAGGGATGCGCCTCCTGCGGCAGATCCAGTACGACTCGCTCCACAATCCGATCCGCCGGGGTCGATTCGTCTGCAAGACACATCGATTGGCGATCGAGTGTGACCCTGTGGTAGAGATTATCCTGCATAGTGGGCTCCGTGCCAAGAATGAACCATTCGAAGCGTCTGTAGGTACAGTCCTCACCCGGTAACAGCCCGGAGAGGGCACAAATTTCCTGGCGAATTAATCCCTCCGGCTGAACGAAAGACTCTTCGGCCACACCGCTTGTAACTGTGCGTATGAATTGATGCCAGATTGGCGCCGCGCCGCTCAATCCGGTCACGTTGAACATGGGTTTAATATCCGCGTTGCCCACCCAAACGCCAACAGCGAGATCGGGCAGATAACCGATGGTCCAGTTGTCGCGGAAATCTGTGGTCGTGCCGGTTTTTACTGCGGCCGGCCTTCCGACCTGCAGCACACTGTTATGGCCGAAGCCAATCGAGCGGGCATCGTCATCACTGAGGATGTCCGTGATTATCCAGGCCACGCGCGGGTCGAGGACTTGACGGGCTTCAAGTGGACTCGGTGTATAGTAACTGCGGCCTTGTGAATCCTCGATGGAGAGGATGGCAACCGGTGAGACGAATTGTCCGGCATTGGCAAAGGCAGCATAGGCGGCGGTGAGTTCGAGCAGCCGTACCTCCCCGCCGCCCAATGCAAGTGAAAGGTCATAGTGATCGGGATCTCCGAAAGTCGTTATACCAAGTTGTCTCGCCAGCTCGAACACGGGTTCCAAACCCACCTCATCGAGCACACGCACTGCAGGGATGTTTAACGATGAGCCCAGTGCCTGGCGCAGGGAAACCGGACCATGCTCTTGATGATCAAAATTGACCGGTGCGTAGGCATAGCCGTCATGAGTGACGAAGGCGGTATACACATCTAAAATCATCGTGGCCGCAGTAAGCGGTTGTTCACCGTGCGGATCTATGGCGGCGGCGTATACCAGTGGTTTGAAGGCCGAACCCGGCTGACGTGGTGACAAGGCCATATTAATCGCCCCGTACGTGGTGGGATCGAAGTAATCCGGGCTTCCAACCATGGCCAGAATCTCGCCGGTTTGAGTATCCACAGCAACGAGTGCTGCGTTCCCGATTCCCGCGCCAGGCGAATCGACATCCGCCTGATTAAGCGCATTGAGCTGGTTTTGAATAATACGTTCGGCGTGGTGCTGCCAATCGAGATCCAGAGTCGTGCGAACGGTAAGCCCTCCTGCCTGATAAAGCACATCATCAGCGACCCATTCTCCAAGCTCGTCCCGAATCATGAGCACGAAATGAGGCGCTTCGATGGGGTAGGGACTGGCCACAAATACGAACTTTTCCCTGCTTGCCAGCGCACGCGCTTCGGCGGTGATATAGCCTTGCTTTTCCATCAACTCGAGAACCACTTGTTGGCGTTCCTTTGCCTTGTCCAGATCCGTCAACGGGTTATAGTGCACGGGTGATTGCGGTAATCCCGCCAGGAGCGCGCTTTCCGCCAGGTCCAAATCGGTCACCGATTTTCCGAAATACGTCTGCGCGGCCGCCTCGACGCCGTAGGACATGGCGCCGTAATACATGTGGTTGAGGTATAAGGCTAAGATGTCATCCTTGCTTAAGTGGCGCGCCAACTGCCAGGCCAGGATGCTTTCACGTAATTTTCGCCGCAGCGTACGCTGTTCTCGCTCTCCGCTTTCGAGTAAGAGATTGCGCGCTACTTGCTGGGTGATTGTGCTTCCTCCGGAGAGAGTCTCGCCTCCCTGCAAATTGATCCACAGAGCGCGCAGGACGCCGCGCAAATCCACGCCCGGATTCTCGTAAAACGTACTGTCTTCCGTGGCGACGGTTGCGTTGATGAGCTCTACGGGAATGTCCTGGATGGAGACAAGCGTATGCCGCCCACCTTCGTTTGCGATCAAATCGTACAGCAGGCGCCCATGGCGATCGGTGATACGAATACTTGGCAGCTGCGGCGCTTGTGAAATGCGATCCAGCGTTGGAAGATCGTAGGTCAGCCAGATGATAACAAGCACAATGCAAACCAGGATGAATGCTGACAGGTATCGAAGCCGGCGAGCGCGCTTGGATGACTTCATAAAACCCAAACCAACGAATTTCGAAGTTTATTCATTGTGCAGATCCAATGCTGGAATCCTTATTTATACTCCCTGGATTATTCTCTCTTCAGGTTTGAAATCCCGTTATTGGAAACGAGCAAGTGTGCGATCATGCGGTCGATCTTTCCCATCGGGTAATCGCCCAGATTATAGGGTAAAACCCACAAGATCTCCGAATGCTCGAGTGCTGCCGGTTCTCCGCCGAGCAAATGGCAGAGATAAGCCGAGACCGTTATACGAAAATGAGTGTAGGCGTGCTCGAACTTCCCCAGAAAACGATCGATTTCTACGGAAACCCCAAGTTCCTCCTGCCATTCTCGCTGCAGGCATTGCGGCAGCGTTTCCCCTGACTCTTTCGTGCCTCCCGGGAATTCCCATAATCCCGCCAGCAATCCATCTTGTGGTCTGCGTCCGATCAACACTTTTCCATTCCGAAAGAGAACTCCCGCTGCCACTTCACGATGGGGGATCGGGGATTTGGGTGAACGCACCGGACGCAACGCTTGTGTACCGTTGGCGTAACTCTCACATAGCCGAATAAGCGGACATTCCTCACAGGACGGCGATTTCGGCGTACAGATCGAGGATCCCAAATCCATCCAGGCTTGATTGAATTCGGAAGCGCTTCCCCCGGGAAGCCGGTTAAGCGCCCACGTTCGAACCTGGCGTTCCCCTTCCGGCGTGCGCGGGTCGAGATCGAGGTCCATCACCCGGGAGATCACCCTGCGCAAGTTGGCATCCAGGGCAACGACATCTTGATTGAATGCCAACGCGACAATCGCCGCGGCAATATAGGGCCCGATCCCCGGCAGCTGGTTCAATTCATCAATGTTCTCAGGCAGTTTTCCACCCAAATTCGCAACTACGTACTTTGCGGCCTGATGCAGGTTGTGGGCTCTGCGGTAATAACCCAGACCTTCCCAGCGCGAGAGGACGAGGTCGAGATCGGCTTCTGCCAAGATGTCGATCGTGGGAAAAGACGCCATCCAGCGTTGATAGTAGGGCAACACAGTTTGCACCCGTGTTTGTTGCAGCATGACCTCAGAAACCCAGATCGCATATGGATCGCGTATCTTTCGCCAGGGCAAATCGCGAGCGCTTTGCTCGTACCAGGCGAGCAGGGCTTTTGCAATGGATGTTGTCATGTCGGAATTCTACTGGAGTGCGAAGGTATAATTCAAGGTGCCGGGTCCGAAAATGACCCCATGCTGTTGAAATTTTGTGTGAATTACACTGAATTTGATCGGAGAGTGCAATGCCAACGTATAACGCAGCCCTTGAGAACTATCTTCGCGAAACCTTTGCGGTTGAAGACGAAGTCCTGAGACTCATTCGAAAGCAGACCCCGGAAAAAGGTCTTCCAGCCATTTCAGTCAAACCCGAAGAGGGCCGCTTTCTTCAATTTCTGGTCGCTGCATGCGGCGCTCGTACCGCGGTAGAGATCGGCACTTTGGGCGGTTATAGTGGCACCTGGATCACACGAGGATTACCGCCTGATGGACGCCTGATAACGCTGGAAAAAGAATCGCATCACGCCGCAGTCGCCGAAGAGCATTTTCGGCTCGCCGGCCTGGAAGAGCGTACGCGGGTTCTTGTGGGAGATGCGCACAAGTTACTGCGCGAGCTCGATACAGATGGTCCTGTCGACTTCGTGTTCATCGATGCCGAAAAAGATGGGTATCCGGCATATCTGGATTGGGCGCTGGCCAATACAAAACCGGGCGGTGTGATTGCGGCACACAATGTTTTCCGCCACGGAGCGATCGTAGATCCCAATAATGAAGAAGCCAGGACCCAAATCATGCGCGGATTTAACCAGCGGCTTGCGGCTGATCAAAACCTGATTTCCCATGTATTTCCTGCCGGGGATGGCTTGGCAATTGCGGTGAAGGACAATCTAATTCGCCAGCTGCCTAATTCTTGCCGTTAATGGCGTTGTAGATAACGTTCGCCAACGTTTCCGAGCGAATGGGTTTTTGGATCCAGGTGACCTTGTTGTAATCGAAAAGTTCCTTGGTGCCGGTGCCAAGTGGGTATCCGGTCATAAAAATGACTTTTGTGTCGATGCTGCGGTTTTCGAGTTCCCGATACAGCGCCACCCCGCCCATCTCGGGAAGTACCAGATCACTGAGTATCAAATCGATACTCCCATTTTCCTGGTCAATAATTTCCAAGGCCTGGCGTCCATCACGTGCCGCAAAAACACGGTAGTTTAATGTCTCCAAAATTTCGAACACGGCGTTAAGCGTGGCCTCATCGTCTTCCACCACCAAGATTTGCTCCTGATGTCCGCTTGCGGTAAATGTCCCGGGAAGAGTGGTGGATTGTTCAACCGGCACTTCGAGGGCTGGAAAGTAGATATCGAAAGTCGTTCCCTGGCCAACATGACTCTCAACGTCGATATACCCCCCATGTTGTTTGACGATCCCATAGACTTGTGCCAACCCCAGGCCGCTGCCGGCTCCTGGATCTTTCGTGGTGAAAAATGGTTCAAATATGTGCTGTGTAATTTCCGGAGGCATCCCCACACCGGTATCCGTAACTTTCAATTGAATCCACGATCCCGTTCCCATATCACGATAAGGTGCAGGCTTGGCTTCCAGCACGCGAATGCGAGAAAGATCAAAACAGAGCTCCCCACCTTTGGGCATTGCATCCTGCGCATTGAAGGCCAAGTTCATGATGATTTGTTGAATGCGAGTCGGGTCGGCGTTGATCACGCAATGGGTGTCCGAAAGGTTCAATTTGAGCTGAATATTTTCACGCAGGGTTCTCGAGAGCAACTTCTCGGTCTCTTTGAGGAAAGAAACCAAATCCATCGGCGCTTGGTCCATTACGGTCCGGCGGCTGAAATCGAGTATCTGGTGCGTAAGCGTGGCTGCACGTCCGGCTTGTTGGAAAATCGTTGTCAAGCGTTCCCGATTTTTCTCGCCGAGGTCGGGGGTTTGAAGCACCATCTCACTATACAGGATGATTGCGCCGATGATATTATTGAAGTCATGCGCGATTCCCGCCGCCAGTTGTCCAACAGCGGCCAGCCGGTCCTGGAGTTGGACGCGGCGTTGGGTTTCCCGTTCGTCCGTGATATCTCGCGTGACCAGGACCCAGCCACTCGATTTGGATCCATTCCCCATGGGTTGAGCGACCACTTCAAAGAATCGGGGGGACGGTTCTGTGAGTTTGATCTCGTGGCAAGCTTTGCCGCGAGTTGGAGGCATCAAATAGTATTCAAGCGATCGATTCCCCAAACAGGTAAGCACGTCGCCGATTCCCACACCAGCCAAGGCCGCAAGGTGTTCCTCGGCTTGCGTGTTGGCGAGCACCACACGACCATCTGCATCTAAAGCCAAGACCCCATCACCGATACTCTCCAGGGTTATAAGCAGCCTTTCGCGCTCGGAGAGCAGTGCATCCTCAGCAGACTTCCGCTCGGTGATATCTCGCGAAACGGAGACGATCTCATTTGGTCCGCCTCCATCGCGGCCAGAGGCATAAATAGTGCGGCTGGAGGTCTCCACCCAAATGTAGCCATTATCCTTGCGGCGTAAACGATAGGATATGGTGTGCGTCCTGGGCTCGGACAAGATACGGACATGCGCCTTGAGCACCTCCTCACGATCATCGGCGTGGATGTAGTCGAATAGCGACTTCCCGACCAGTTCTTCTGGATCGTATCCCAGCGTAGCCAAGCAGGCGGGTGAGACGTATAGAAAAGCGCCGTGGGGATCGTGGCGGGTGATTACATCGGTGGAGTTCTTGGCCAACAGGCGATAGCGCTCTTCGCTTTCCAGGACTCTTGCTTCCGCCCGCTTCCTCTTACTGATATCTCGGACCACCATCAGGCGGCTCAATATCTGGTCAGACCAATCCCTCACCGGAGATATACGCACATCGTAGGTATATTCCTCGACACCCCGATACACGATGACCTCGTTGGTTAACTCTGCAGTACCTGGCAGATTATCCAATATCTCCCACAAACCCGGCCAGACTCGCTCGATACTTTCTTCGATCTTATCTGAGTCGTTATGGTCGAACAATTCTTTTGCGGCCGCATTCAGGTAGATGATCTTGCCCCTCGAATCGAGGACAATGACACCATCCTGCATGCCATCGATGATCGCTCCTCGCGTCGCCGGCAGAACCGCAATTGAGCGCAATCTGTGAACTGCCCAGGCCATGATAGGCAAGAGAATACTCATAACCATAGCGGTGGGATCAAAGGGAAGGATATCCACCACACCGACTTCTTCAAGGATATTGAACACCCAGCCGACGAATACGGTTGTGCCAAGAAGTACCATTTGTGGGCGCCAGAGACTATTGCTATGTGTAAACATGCGAAGCAGCAGGAATGTGCCGATGCCAAGAAGCGTGTAGGAATATGCAAGATGCAACCAGTAGGCAGGACCGTTAACCACTGCCAGCATCGAAGATGCCGCGCTCATTTCCATCGAGACGCTTGACCAGAACAAGTTATGCAGGGGATTGGTAATGAGTAGAAGCATGGATGTGATGGGAATTACGCTCAGGCCGGCCACTGCCTTGCGTGAGATCCATGTATCACTTCCAGTGTAACGGGCGATAAACAAAATCCACGATACTGGAAGCGTGAACACGCCGACGAAGCGGATTTGTTCCCAGAACAACTTGGATGAAAATGCAGGGCTGGCGGATTTCATGGCGTCCGCAATCAACCAGATGACGCAGGAAGCGCAGAGAAATGTTACCGCATGTCTTGCTTTCGGCACTGAAAGGTTGTGAAAAAGAAAAACCGCCATCAGTGCAGTAGTCACTGCAGCGAACAGTGAGATGAGCATAACAGGCGTTATTTGCACGATTAACCCCATTGCATAAACACACTCCAGCAGCTGTAAGTGGGTGGATATGAACACAGAACGGTTCTTAACGTCAACTGCTAAAGGTACTACCCCTTGGTTTTATGATAGCTGCGAGACTCTTTACCCTCTCAAAATGTGTGTCCCGAGCCGGGACACGTAATACATAAAGCAATAATAGGACATTCGGGACATTTTCCACCTTACGACTGCCCTACAAAACAACTATGGATTGAGGCGAAAAAGGTTGAGCGTCATATAAGCGTGGTGTTTAGTGGCCTCTTATATGTTTCTTATGCTATCATCCCTTGTTGGTAGATATAATTGGGGTAAGCTGTGCACCGATAATGTTGTGCACATAAGGAAGGTTCTCATGATGCGTTTTGATCGCTTTACCGAGCGGGCGCAAGATGCCGCTCAACGCGCTGCAGAGATAATCCAGCGCTATGGACACAATCAAATCGACACCGAACATATTCTCTTGGCACTCATCGAGCAGCCCCAAGGTGTGATTACACAGATATTGGAAAAATTAAACGTCGATATCGACTCCCTCACCGAACGGATCGACGATCAACTGCGCGGCACGCCGAAAGCGAATATTTATGGTGGCGGCGCAGGACAGATATTCATCACGCCGCGCGTTAAACGCGTGGTCGATATGGCCAATCAGGAAGCCAGCCGTCTGGAGGACGAGTATATCTCTACGGAGCACCTTTTTCTGGCGATTCTGTCCGAGAGGAATACAGCGATCTCGCGTTTGCTCGTTGAAGAAGATATCACCAAAGACCGGGTGTATAACGCGGTTAAAGAGATTCGCGGTGGGCAGCGAATCACCGATCGGAAAGCGGAATCACGTTATCGCACATTGGAAAAGTACTCTCGCGATCTGACGCAGCTAGCCAAAGAGGGAAAGCTCGATCCGGTTATCGGTCGAGATCAGGAGATCTTGCGCGTGATTCAAATCCTTTCCCGCCGCACCAAGAACAACCCGGTGCTGATTGGCGAGGCAGGGGTGGGCAAGACGGCTATCGTCGAGGGATTGGCACAGAAAATCGCCAATAACGACGTACCTGAAATTCTCAGTGGCAAACAGGTGGTTTCCCTGGATCTGGGCGCGATGATCGCAGGTTCACGCTTCCGGGGGGAATTCGAGGAGCGCCTGAAGGCGTCCATCGAGGAGATCCAACGCGCAGAAGGCGAGATTATTCTCATGATCGATGAGCTGCACACCGTTGTTGGCGCGGGCGCCGCGCAGGGTGCAATGGATGCCTCTAACATGTTGAAGCCCGCTCTGTCTCGCGGCGAACTGCAGTGCATCGGCGCAACGACACTTGATGAATATCACAAACACATCGAAAAAGACGCCGCACTGGAAAGACGCTTCGCACCGGTTTACGTAGACGAGCCATCGGTTGAAGAAACCATCGAGATGCTCCATGGACTGCGAGACCGCTACGAGGCGCATCACAAGGTGCGGTTTTCCGATGAAGCGCTCGTTGCTGCCGCCAGACTCTCGCAGCGCTATGTCACCGACCGCCATCTTCCGGATAAGGCCATCGATCTCATCGATGAATCCGCCGCAAAACTGCGTGTGGCGCTTTACTCCCTTCCGGATGACTTAAAGGAGACGAAGGCCGAGATTGATCGCCTCCTGGCCGAAGAAGAGCATGCCGGTATTGAACGGGACTACGAACGTGCCGCGGAAAAGAAGGCTGAACGCATCCGCGTGGAAACGGAATTTCACGAGAAACGTGACCGCTGGGAGGCAGAACACCAGTTGGATGAAGTGGTCGATGAAAGCGATATCGCAGAAGTCGTTCACATGTGGACGGGTATTCCGGTCAGTCAGATGATGGAAACCGAAGCGGAGAAACTGCTGCACATGGAAGAACGGCTCCACGAGAGAATCGTCGGACAAGAAGAAGCGATCCATGCGCTGGCAGATGCCATCCGGCGCGCTCGTGCCGGATTGAAGGATCCAAAACGACCGATCGGGTCATTCATCTTCCTGGGTTCCTCCGGCGTTGGAAAAACCGAAATGGCGAAGGCGCTGGCAGAATTTATGTTTGATGACGAAGAGGCGTTAGTGCGGGTGGACATGAGTGAATACCGCGAACAACACACCGTTTCGCGTCTCTTTGGGGCGCCTCCAGGCTACATCGGATACGAGGAGGGTGGTCAGCTAACGGAAGCCGTTCGCCGTCGACCGTACCGGGTTATCCTCTTCGACGAAATCGAAAAGGCACACCCGGAAGTATGGAACTCTCTCCTGCAGATCCTCGACGACGGGCGTTTGACGGATGGACAAGGGCGCGTGGTTGATTTCCGCAACACCGTCCTGATTATGACTTCCAATCTGGGCACGGAGTTCGTCACCCATTCGGGCACGCTGGGTTTCCATGGGCAGGGCGGAATGGACGATCAGCGCAAGTCGGAGGAGAAAATCGAAAAGGCGCTCAAAGACACCTTCCGACCGGAGTTCCTCAACCGCATCGACGAAATCATCATTTTCTCTCCGTTGAGCGCGGAACAAATGCTTTCGATTGTGGACTTGCAGATGGAACAAATCCGAGAACGTCTGGCTGAATACGGCTTGAACGTGGAGTTGAGCGAGGAGGCCAGAACCTGGCTGTCGGAGGAAGGTTACGATCCCGCCTTCGGCGCACGACCACTGCGACGAGCGCTGCAGAAACATGTTGAAAGCCCGCTTTCGGTGAAGATCCTCCAGGGCGAGTTCAAAGAGGGCGACACAGTCCTCGTCGATCACGACGAGGAAGAGGGCATCGTTTTTCAGCGGTATGACAAGGGTTCGACGATCGAGATTAAAGACGAGGTCTCTGCTTAGCCGACGGTTGTTTACTCCAGTTCGTTGAACGGTAAATTTACTGAGCCTCTGCCGCCTGGCGAAGCAGATCGGCCGCGCTTTCCAGATTCGATTCAGTAACGCCACCAAGCATCAATGCCAGTTCGGGAATATTTTCGGGCTCCTTTAAAGAGCGCGCGATGGTTATCGTTCTTCCCCCTTCAACACGTTTCTCCACTTTGTAATGCTGGTTCCCGTAAGCCGCCAATTGCGGGAGATGTGTGACGCATAGGACTTGATGCGTTTGAGCCAGGCCTCTCAGTTTCTGGCCGACGACAGCTCCCACGCGGCCTCCGATGCCTTGATCGATCTCATCGAATATCAGCGTTGGTGTGCGATCGGCTTTCGCCAGAACGCTTTTCAAACCCAACATCAAGCGTGAGGTTTCTCCACCCGAGGCGGTCTTTACCAGGGGTTTAAGACCTTCACCAGGGTTCGGAGCGACAAGGAATTCCACTTGATCGAGGCCGTTTGCGTTAAACGCCACGCGGCGGTCGCCAACTGGTGCTCCTTGCGGATCGTCGGTCCATGTTTGATCGACGGCAAACTGTGCGCCTTGCATGCGTAAATCACTTAATTCTGCTTCAATCGCACCGGATAACGCTTCAGCGGCCTGACGACGAGTTTGCGAGAGTTCGTCTCCGATCTCGGCGATACGATTGAGACTCTTCTCTTTTTCAACTTCGAGATTTTGAATGCGTTCCTCGGCATGCGTTATAGTTTCGAGTTCCTGGCGCGCTTTCTCGGCATGATCGAGTATCTCATCTATCGTCCCACCGTACTTGCGCTGCAAAGAACGGATCATGCCCAATCGTTCTTCCACCTCGTCCAGGCGTTCGGGATTGAACTCGATCTCATCCCGATAGCGGCGTACACTTCGCGCGAGTTCGCCTGCCTGTTCGATCAGGGTCTGGGCTTCCGTTTGCACGCCCTGCATGTTTTCATCAACCTTCGCCAATCCTTCCAACGCGTGAGCGACTTTACCGAGCAGCTCCGTTACCGTGTCTACACCGACCGGCGCATCATCCAGGTGCGCAAGCGCTTTTTCAGCAAGCGTAGCCAATTGCTCTGCATTTGCCAGGCGGGTGCGTTCTGCGGACAGGGACTCGTCTTCGCCAATTTGAAGTGCAGCCGAATCGATCTCGTTGATCTGAAAGCTGAGCAGATCCAAACGGCGGGCGGCGTCCTGTTCTCGCCGGCGTAAATCGTTCAGTTCTTTATGAACACCTTCGTACTGCCGGTACGCCTCTCGGAATGTAACCCGCAATACATCGACTTTTCCATATCGGTCGAGAAGCTGAAGATGTTCTCGTACACGCAGCAGGCTGAGATGCTCGGATTGACCGTGGAGGTCGACCAGCAGCTCGCCCAGTTCGCGCAGTAAAGACAAACTCACCGTGCGGCCGTTAATTCGGCAAATATTGCGGCCTTGCGCCCTGATCTCCCGTCCGATTGTGACGTGATCGGGATCATCGAGTAAATCCTCGCCTTCGAGGATCGTACGCGCCTCCTCTCGAATGGCGGGTTCCAATGAAAAGTCCCCTTCGAGCAAGGCGCGCTCGGCACCGCTGCGCACCATCGTGCTGTCTGCTCGTCCTCCCATTAACATTTCCACGGCGTCGATGATAATCGATTTTCCCGCACCGGTTTCTCCGGTAAAGACGATGAAACCCGGAGCCAGTTTCAGACTCAGATCATCGATAATCGCAAAATCCTGAATGCGTAATTCTATAAGCATGGAAAAATTAGAGACGAATCCCTTTCAAACGATAATAGATCGCGGAGATGAGTAACACACCATGTGCCACAGGCCAGATCAAGGAAGAGAGAATGCTGCCAAGAATGGCCAATTTGATTCCACTCGAAGCAAAATAATAATCAAGGCCGGAAAGAACTATATAGCCCAAATAACCAATAACGCCAATGCCTCCGCCGATCGCTGCGACGAGTGGTAGGCGCTGGTTTCGTCTGCGGCGTGTGAACCAACGAACGATTTCGGCGATGACACCTCCCGCAACCGGCGCAACGAATAAACCCCAGAAGTCCAAATAATTTAAGACAGCTGCTACTATAAGCACCGCGACAGCAGATACGGCGAAAGCAACGGGCAGATCAATCTGTCGCGTTGTCTCGAATACCTTCTGCTGTCCTCGTATACACGCTCGACATCGATAACCAACCGGTGTCAGCACTGCACAGGCAGCGCAAATGGGTTGATTGCAGCGATTGCAACGTAGTCGGGTTTCACGATTGGGGTGATTAACACAGAGCATGACCTCGTCGGTCATCATTCGTCTCCAGTGGAAGGATTTGTGTTCATGTATGCAGTCAGATTGCGATAGAAATAATCCGCTTCTTCAAATCGCACGAAAAATATGGAATGTTCGCTGGCGCGCACCTCGATCTGATCGCCATCCTTGAGTGGAACGGGCGCCTGGCCGTCGACGCTGAGTGCCGCTTGATGATCCATGTGTATCTCAACACGGACCCATGAACCCTCATGCAGAACAACGGCCCGATCGACGGAAAAATGCGGGGCCACTGGCATAATCAGTATGTTGCGAAGCTCTGGCGGCAGAATAGGCCCGCCAGCTGCTAGTGCGTAGGCAGTTGAGCCGGTTGGGGTGGCAATGATCACGCCGTCGGCAACGTAGGTCGTTAAAAAATGCCCGTCGATTTCGGTGCGCAAGAACACCGGCCTCGCCATCTCACCTCTACCGATGAACGCCTCGTTGAGCAGTTCCCATGCGCCGAGATGCTTGCCATCACGTATGTGAACGGAACGCAACATCATGCGCTCCTCCAGACGATAGCTTCCGGACAATACTCGTTCTACGGCCGGCTTCCATTTATCGTGGGCGGCTTCGGTGAGGAACCCCAGGTGTCCCAGTTTAATTCCCAGAATGGGCACGCGCGGCGCCGCGCAGAGATGACTGGCACGCAGCATCGTTCCATCACCACCGATAGCCAGGAACAAATCGACATTGCCACTCGTCACGTTTTTACGTAAGTCGTCATCGTAGAGCGCCGCGCAGGTTGTGTTTACATTATGTGACTCGAAGAATTCCGCAATCTCAGCCGCCAATTCCCCCGCTGCTTCTACAGTGGGGTGAGAGACGATGGCAACACGTTGAGGGATATAAGCATCCACAGTCATCTTTTGTATTATAGCTGAGGGTTAATGGATTTCGCTTTCAGTCCAGTCCTTGATCGCAAATCTCTTTATGACCGCATGCTCGACATCGTCTGGCCGAATCATGTGAACGGGCCGGGATGTGCTGCTCGCATCGCCGCAATTCGGCAATGACATCGAGCAACTGGTTTTCCAATCGCGAATCGAAATCGATGGCCACTGATTTGTCTGCATATTTGATGATTCCATATTTAGGACGTTGACCATAGACTTCGCCAGCCAGGCGACAATATGCTGCCAATTGCAGTATGTGTCCTGGATAAGGTTGAAGAGGAGCTCTCCCTGATTTTAATTCAACGGGGATAATGGCATCATGATCCCGAATGAAATAGTCCGGTTTGCCGGAAAGCCCGGTGACGGGATCGTAGAGCGCATTTTGCAGGCGGACCGATTGCGAAGTATCCAGGTAGACAACGCGACCAGGCGGAAGACCGACAAGTGCATATTGTCGCTTTGCGAGGCGCAGGACGATCAAACCCATCACAACCAAGATCAAGATGATAATCGGCATATCTCACTCAAGCAGCAAGGAGGTCAGGTATGCGATGCTGCAGACGAACGCCGCAGCCAGAAAAACGTAACCCAATATGCGCAGACATCCCGTCAAAATGACGGCCCGTCCGTGCCGTCCATGAAACTGATTCCCCAAGGCCAGGCGGCTTTGGGTGTCATCGGATTGAAATCCTTGCTGGGTGTACCACCAGGCACGTTGGCAGTATAAGAACTCTACGATTTCCGAGGCACGTATATTTCTGTCGGCCACGCCTTATGCTGATCCCAGTTTTTTCTCAACGGATTCGAGCGCCATTTTTAACTCATGTTGCCGCAGACTTGTGGTCAGATCCCCGCGTGTGCGCTCGGTTACGCCTCGGACCATGTCCGTTATGCGGCGCAGATTGTCCGTGATGGCATCAGGGAAATCGATCGTAACGAGCAAGCCGTAGATCTCGTCCATAAATCCGAGCAATCGCTCTGCTTCGGCAAATTCGTCGTGACGCAGAATATCCAAGACGCGGCGTCGCAGTTCTCCCGCCGCTTCTCCCAGGCCGCCGAGGTAGGCTGCACAGTCCACATCCAAAGCTTCGGGGGTGGGTAATGCCTGGTCGATGAGCAATGCTTGAACGATACTGGCTTCTACAAATTCCTTCAGCGCACTGCGTGTGTACCCGGCATGAAACAGGTCGGGGTATTCGGCCAGTGTATCCTTAAGTGTTGCGATGAGATCGGTAGCCGCCTGCAAATTATCCTGGCATACTTCAGGTTCGTTGCGATGTGCCGCTCGAATGGCTTTCGAGCAATGACGAATGATCGTACGCGTTTGTTGCAGCGCACGATCACGCGCTGCATTCTTTATTTCGAGATATTCACGGATTTGCTCGCCGATGGATTCGAGTTTATCCATGGGTTTACTCTTCTTCTGTGGGGCTTGAATCTGGCGTATCTGGTGGAATACCCTTAAATAATTGATCCACCAGTGAGGTGCCTTCCGGAAGTTCGATTTCGCCGTGCTCCGCTTCGAAGCGAGACATGTGCTCCGTCAAGGCGCGGAGAAGCAATTTGGTATTGAAGGCCGTCATCACGACGCGCGCCAAAACATTGGCCTGTGCAACTTGCGGCAGGATTTGTGCGTAATCGATGATGAATTCAGAGCGTGAGTGACTGATCA
>DAOUEK010000070.1:0-27443 GCA_034430425.1 Anaerolineales bacterium
AGGTAAGATCAGGTTCGTAGCGGAACTGAAGGCAATAATGGTGGAACGTGTTGCTCACCCATGCGTTTCCCATGCCATACGGCGCAAGGCGAATATCGTCCTGGCACCATATCTTTTCATCCTTGAGTGTGTAGATTTCGCCAAGTCGTAACGCCAGGTCCCAGGCAAGAGGATAAATTCGGCCTCCCTTCTTTACATTCTTTACGATTATGGTGAGGTAGGCACGCGGTCGAAGGATGGGTTGTAGATTTTCATATATCGAAACCAGCTTATCAATGAATAGGTCGTAGTCTTCGATATTCCCAAGGTCGGCAGGATCATCTGAGTAGACAACGTCCAGGTTGGATGAAGCACGACGCTTTCGTTGTGTTTCCGCGCCGCGGGCATGAAGCATATCCCAATAGGGCGGCGAGGTGAGAATGTAATCGATGACCGGCAAATCATAATCTGCGATTGAAGATGCATCTCCTGTGATGACCTCGGCGCGGAATTCCGCCGCAGATTTACCTAGCAATTCTCGCTCTTCGCCTATTATTGTCCGGGCGATCTCGGCATACGATGGATTTAACTCGATACCGATGCTGTTGCGATTTGATCGTAAGCAAGCGATTAGTGTTGAACCCGTTCCTGCCATCGGATCGAGGACGGTTTGATCGCTTTTGGTAAAAAATGATATGAAACTTTGTGCTAACGTCTCCGGAAATTTTGCGGGATGGAGCAAGACATCTTTTCGACGCGGCGGGGGTTTGTGGGTGAACCAGGATTTTTGGAATTTCAGCCACTCTTTTGGTTCCAAATCGTTTAATCGGTTTTGAAATTTTTTATTATCGGTCATGTCTTTCCTACAGTGTTGTGTCGGAGATTGAATTTTCTGTGGGTGTGGCCTCTTGTTGGATTTCACTAATATATAGGTAATCAAAGGAAACGGTCGTTTGCTGGCTGCGCCTGGAGCGGACGAATAAGCCAAAACCGCCTGTCTCCAATTCTTCGTCTTGGATTGAAAACACTTCAAGATTATTAATCAGGAAACGAAATTGGGAGCCTGAGGCCCAAACGGCAAGATGGTTATCGACTCGTAAACCAGGAATGACGGCATACGTCTGTGTCGATGGGACGAGAACCATCTCTTCTTCTTCGGAAACGCGTAATACGCGAGTCAGGCCTTCGCACGTTATTGTAAAGCGATAATGATCGTAAAAGGGACCGAGGCGATACATCATGCCATATTCGTCGCCATCCTCACATACTTCGCTGTGCAAACTCACCTCAAAATAAAAGTCGCTTTGTTCCGGGGCAGGTGTGCGGATAAAGAAAAATGCATTCGGTTGTCGTACAGCCAAATTGAGGCGGCCATCATGAATACTGGAACCACCTCGATCTGTCTCCCGTAAGTCCCATCCTCGATCAGAATCGAAATCCGCTTGAAATCGCATCCCTCCGATACCGAGCAGCGCTGATGGGGTGGACGTGGATATTGGATTAATTGTTGGTGTGGAGGAGGGAATAAGGGTTGGGAATGAAAAAGTTGGCGATGCGGTGGGGAAACTCGGTTCGATTTTGGTTGCTGAGGGTGATTGGAAATTTCCACAACCCCAAAGTGTGAGTGAGATTATGATCGTAAGCAGCGACTTGGAAGCGGTGTGGTTGTGCTGCATTGCGTGTAATATTTTGATTTGCGCAAACCTCAAATTCAACCTGTGCAAGGTGTAGGTCCTCCGGGTGGATACGGCCGGTTGAAACGGGTCAACTCCACTTCGAGAATTTTACCCGCTTGGTGTGAAGCGAGTTATTTCGGATATGCTTGAATGGCCTATTATAGAGGATACAACGAATTGTGTGTGGCAGGGAATCTATATCGAGACATGGATGGAGATGCGGCTATGGGTTAATGAACCACAGCCTAAAATCATCGAAGTAAATCGTGACGCCCGGTGTCTCGATTGCGCTTGCGAAGATGCCATATGTGCCCACTTGATAATACATTTCCTTAATCGAGCCGAGGATCTCTCCATTGGCCACGAAGTGTAACGTATCGTTCTGGGCAAGGATGCCCATCTGGTTCTCGGCTTCGGGTCCGGATTGTATCAACTCCGAGGGAGTCCATTCGACCAAGATGGACACATTTCCGGAATCAAACTTGCGTACACGATAATGTCCGTCACAGGAGAACTCGAGTGATGTGCCGCTATTACGCACCTCGCCGCTCACACGCACGGCGAAGCCATAGCTGTCCTTGCCTCGACACTCTCCGATTTCGGCTGTGATTTCGGTATAGACATTAACGGCATCAATTTCACGCCTTGTGGTACTCCACCAGATATTAGCATCGGTAAGCAAATCGGTGGCTCGAATCCGGCCATCTTCCCATACGTTACTAGCACCTTCGAAATTGGGACCAGACCAGGTGAGTTGGGAAGAAAAATTATCTATGTAATGAGGTTCCGCAGGGTTAATCCCGTTGCGCGGGTCATCTTGCGGAAATGAAGGCGGTGTGTTTGTGGGACTGGGACCTTCTGTTGGAGATGCCGTTGGTGTCACGCTGGGTGTCGGAATTGGGGTGCCGGTGGGAGGTGGTGTTCCCGTTGGGGGTTGGGATGGCGCGGCGGTAAGTGTATGGGAAACATAAGTAGAGATGGAATCCCGAGAAGGTTCTTGGGCGATGCGTGTACATGCAGCCAATTGGACGCAGCACAGAAGTGCACACATGGTAGAGAATTGGAGGATCCGATGTTTAGAGACTTTCATAGATTGTCGTTAGCCCGTTGAAAAACGCGTTGTTGGTTGATGTTAATCAAGCATACATTAAAAGGATGCTATTGGGAGGAGGAATCAGCCTGGTGAATAGTAAAAGGCATATCCGTTTTTAATTGGATATGCCTTTTATCGATTGGCAATTCACTCACAACTAGATCAAAACGTTGTTTCGATCTCTTTAGTGGAAAGGAATGTCCCAAATAGCGAAATCATCGAAGCTGGCAGACAGGTCGTAGGTTTGTGAGGCTCGTACATAAACTGCAAATCCATCTCCGCCGGCATCGTAACTGCTATCGAAAAAATCTCCAATCAGCTGATTGTTCACGAACAGGTAAAACTTCCCCCAATACCCCCAAAAACCAAGTCGATTGGAGGCGAAAGCCCCGGTGTTAATGGCATCAGACGGTGTCCAGTTTACCAACACGCCTTTCGGAGGAGCTGATTGAAGATTTCGCAACCGATACGCTCCGTCACAGGATACTTCGAATGTGTAACCACTGGGCAACGAGTCGGCGTCGATACGAATAACGATACCGACCGAATCTTTGCCGATGCAATCGCCGTTCGTCGCTGTGACTTCTGCATATGCGTTGGCAAATTGGCGTATACGCGTCTCGGAATAATAGGTATTTTTCTCTTCCGGTTTATGATCGATTCCAACGAGTTGACCGTCTTTGAGTTCGTAGGTTGCATTTTCGGTGTCGTATTCGTACCACACGGGATCAGTAAAAGACGATGTATCGAGAGGAATATTTAGATCGAGCAAGTTGCGAGGGTCATCTTCTGAGATGGGTTCTGCGGGGGTTTGAGTAGGTTCGAGTGCAAGCCGTTTTGGTGTTGGCGTTGCTGCCCCCGAACTGCCTTCGGACGCTGCCTCTTCATCCTGCTGTGCGCTTTCAACAGGTTCGCTTTCTGCAGGATCTTCTGATTCTTCTCCTGTATCTTGCACATCGCCTGAAGCTACGTTTGTCGTCTCGCCAGCGTTCGATTTGGTTAAACTCGAAATGGCAATGTAGCCGACGGCAAAAATGAGAAGAACGGATACGACGATGAGCATTATTCGTTCAAGAGTGAGCTTATCTGAAAATTGACTTGTTACTTCTTCCTTCTGTTTCTTCTTCTTTTTCTTTTTCCCCATCATGCACCTCCCTCATATAGAAAAAATCGGTTGATGACACATTCAATACTCGTTGCGGAAATTGATCGTCGATTGATTCCTTATCGCATATGGATATCGATTCCTGACTAACCTCCCCAATCAAAGCATTTCCATCTGCCAGGATCGATCTCACTGAGTGGTAAATAATGATAGATTCCGTTCGAGTATAGCATGAAGAATATAGGGAAGGAGTTCATCGGGAATAATCCTTAAGTACTAAGTGGAAAAAATAACGGTGATACATCATACGATGTCCCTTTATTGTGGAATTTGACAGCACTTTACTTATCTGGTCGGGTTTTCTTACGCCCTGATCCGTTGTCGAAAAGGATTTGTATTGAAGGACTGATATCGTTGTGGTTGCGGGAATCCCAATCAGCTTGCTTTGTATTTCACATAAATACGTTCCGCTGCTGAAATTCTCATAATTCAAGTGTCGTAATTTTACGTGATTCGAATCGGGCGAGAGCGTTGAAGCCTGCCTCTTGTATATTGGTGACACAAGAATCGAGTTCAAAACCGACGTGATCGGGTTCGTGTGCATCTGAACCCAAAGTCAGCCACTGTCCGCCTTCCTCTTTAAACCAGGTGAGAAAGGGTTGCCGGGGGGAGGTTTCACCGATATTCCGGCGAAGTGTGCTCGTATTGATTTCCAAGGCGATGCCCCGCTGAGCGCATTTGCGGAGCACCCTGCGAATTTCCTTCTCCCACGGGGAAGGGTCGTACCAGCCATATATATCATGTCCGTATCGCTTGACAACATCTGCATGAGCGAGCGTATCAAAGTTTCCATGGGAGACCATATTGAAAAGCTCGGTGAAGTAGTTCTGATAGGCAACATCCGCCTCACGATCGAAATATTTGCGGTCAAATACGCAAAGGTCGCCGACCCAGTGCAAGGATCCGAGGCAATAATCCCATGCATATTGTTCGAGGAGCGGTTCGATCGCATCTGCAAAGCGATGGGGTTCTCCAATCTCAAGTCCAGCGCGGATTGTCAGAGAACCTTTGAAGGTCCTTCGGCATCGCTCGAGTTCATTCCACCATGCATCAGCTTTGAAGTGGCTGCAGCATTCATCTTGAGGATGGAAATCGAGATGGTCGCTGATACCGATTTCAGGAATACCTTTCATCACGGCTGCCTGACACATATGCAGCATACTTGCTTCACAATCACACGAGAAGTTGGAATGGATGTGGTAATCATGCGGTATCATGTCGGTTCCGTTTAATCAAATTTCAGCCAACAACATTTTCGTCCTGGCTGGATCATTACCTCGATGCTTTTTCTGCAGTTATTTGGCAGCTGAATCCATTGTGTGTGATTGGAATGAACCACCGAAAAACGATACAGTGTCAAGATATCTAATGCCAACCGCGGCGCGGCATAAAGGCGGTTGCTGTTGCTCAAGGTACAAGACTTGCACTATTATAGCCTGACGAAGGGAAACGAGTAGAATTTCAGTATGACATCTGCGACGGATATCATTCGGCGACGTCGTGCGCGCGCACCCGGACCCTCGCCGCGCGATGATGTATTCAAGTGGGTTTTTATCCTGGCGATTGTAATCGCTGGCACATTGCTGATCGTTCTCGCTGTCCTGTATGCCAATCTCACTGCAGGTTTCCCGGCGGTGGAGGATATCGAATTTGCATTCGGGCCTCCTGGGGCTGAGTCATTCCAACCGGTGGGTATTTATGACCGCAGTGGAGAAAATCTGCTTTTTGAGTTTGATCATCCCAAGACGGTTGACCGTAAATGGATACCTATTCTTCCAGGAAAAGTATCGACCATTCCCAATCATGCGCTTGATGCGATGATCGCTGCAATTGATGAGACATTTTGGACAAACCCGGGCTACGATCCGGGTGCGTTTGCTTCTCTTCTTGGGAGTATGATCCGGAAAGAAAACAATGGCGCAGTTGCTCCAGGTATTGCACAGCGGCTTGTCATCGCATACCTCCTGCCGCTTGAGGCAGAGCCCCAATCGCAGTGGATCGACTTTCTTCGGAGTTCACTCTTGGCGACCGATCTCACGCATCGATACTCGAAGGAACAAATCCTGGAGTGGTTCGCAAACAGCGCTCATTTTGGCAACATGGCGTATGGGATCGATGCTGCTTCGCTTCTTTACTTTAACAAGCATGCTTCCGATTTGACACTTGCAGAATCGACGATCCTGGCGGCCTTTCTGAAAGAACCGGATCTTGCATTGAGCGGCACCGCACAGCAAATCCAAACTGTCCAGAAAGAAATCATCGACAGGATGGTTCAATTGGCTATGATCGATGAGTCGCTTGGCGATACCGCATTGCGTTCTCAAACCGAAGTGCAGCGAGAGATCGAAAGCCTTTCAATAGATACGGATGAATTCGTAGTGCAGGCATGGGAACAATTGGAGATGATCCTGGGCCCTAATGCACTTCATCGCGGCGGTTTACGCGTTATCACGACGATAGATTACGATCTCCAGGTTCAAGCTGAGTGTGCCGCGAAAACACACCAAGGTCGGCTCTCGGGGAGTTCATTGGAACTCGTGGTAGAAGCAGAGGATCAATCTGCATGTGTCGCAGCCGGACTTCTTCCGACGCTGCGGCCTCGAGACCTGGGCATTGATCACAATGTCGCAGATTTTTCTGTGGTGGTAATCGATACCAATACAGGTGAAATTTTAAGCATGCTGGGTCCCGCATTGCAGCCAAGAGTTACCGGCAGCATCTTCCAACCCTTTATATACGTGACAGCGTTTGCTCAAGGATATTCTCCCGGATCGATGGTTTTGGATGTGTCTCCTTCAGCTGATATCGTCGAAATCTCTGGGGATAATTTCGAAGCCGACGGGTTTGATTATCATGGCCCGGTTCGGATGCGAACTGCACTGGCGAACTCTTACAGGTCGGCAGCGATCCAGACGGTAGATCTTGTCGGTGTTGAGCGAGTGCTTCGAACTGCTGTATTGATGGGCCTCCGGAACCTGGAGGAAATTTCTGCAGGCAGTAGTGTAATCGAGGTTTCTGAGACTTTGGAGACAAACCTGCTTGACACGACTTTTGCCTATAGTCTTTTCGCCAATTCCGGGAAAATGGCTGGCGTTTCCGTTCGCGCAGATGCAGGTACGGCAGAGAAGGAATTTGTTTCACCCATTTTAATCCGCAGAGTGGAGGATGCATCTGGCCGTTGGATTTATTCTTCGGTTAATCAGGTGCAAGCCGTGTTGAGTTCACAGTTGGCATATCTTATCGCCGATATCCTCAGTGATGAGACTGCGCGTTGGTCTGAATATGGACAATTCGGGGTGTTGGATATCGGTAGACCTGCGGGAGTACAAACGGGAATCGTGGTTCAGAATCAAGACAATTGGACGATCGGTTTTACCCCTTCAATGGTGGTCGGTGTTTGGATGGGGAACAAGAATGGTGACAAGATGTATAATATCGACGCCCTCAACGGCGCGGCAGCGATATGGCATGCTGTCATCCGCTACGCAACCCGGAATATCCCGGCAACAGGATGGACTTCACCACCGGGGATCAGTCATCTCGATGTCTGTGATCCTTCCGGATTGTTGCCCACGGAATATTGTCCTGCGGTTGTGCGCGAGACATTTATTAATGGTACGGAGCCTACCACGCAAGACAATCTATTCCAGCCGTATCTGGTGAATCGAGAGACTGAAAAACTGGCGACCATGATGACCCCCGTAGATTTAATTGAAGAGCGGGTATATATGATTTTGCCACACGGGGCTGAGGCTTGGGCGAAGAGTCAAGAATTGCCAACCCCACCCAAGGAATATGACACGGTATACGAATCGGATAGCCGCACTCCGGAGATCAATATCTCCTCTCCCGTGTCATTCGCTACAATTCGAGGCGAAGTTCGCATTCGAGGAAATGCATCTCCTGAAGGGATGGATTTCTATCGGCTCCAGTACGGAAGCGGGTTGAACCCGATTCGCTGGACTCAACTTGGCCAGGATGCTAGCAATTTGGTCGAAGATGGCTTGCTCGGAATCTGGGATACGGGTGATTTGAATGGTTTGTTTACGCTGCAGCTCGTCGCCGTCTTTCAAGATGGTCAGATCGCCAGTTCGGAAATCTACGTCACGGTCGATAATATCCCTCCCGAAATCCGATTGCTATCACCCCAGCAAGGATTGATGGTTACATTAAAAGAATCACAAGAGATCGTTTTAGAAGCTGAGGTTGAGGATGCAATCGAGGTGGAGCGAGTAGTTTTCTATGTTAATGGCGCCGCGATCGTAGAATTTGACGACCTTCCGTATTCCACACGATGGACGTTGACAGCGCAGGGCGAGTACGTATTTCAAGTCAGGGCATACGATCGTGCCGGGAATCTTGCCGAAAGCGAGCAGATTATTTTCAGTGTAACTAACTGATTAAGATGTCTGTGGTTTGGTTGTTGCGAGGATTGAAGATCAGGGCTGGTATCCGCAAGTACTTGGTATGTCTTTCCTGGGAACGATGCCTTGAACCCAACGGCAAGTACTATCGACGCTTGCAAGTTCCTTGAGTGGGTAATTCGAGTTCGTAGAAATGGGCGATCCAGCTTCCTCGAGGGTCATCGTATCGTTATATTCGAACCACTCCGGTTGAATATTTCCATCGAATGCCCAAACCCCCCACATGAAGGTCCGATCATTGGCAATGATTGAATGGTTCAAGGCGAATTGAACAGTCGTTTTAGGTTCCAGCAGGATCCGCGAATATACTGCATCTGGATCGATCCCGCTTCCTTCGTTAAATAAAAGTGTTTCATATCCGTTGCCTTCGTGTGGGGGAGTTTCCGCATGGGTTGGCGTCTCCCCGCCGACGTCGCTATCTGCATCGAGATAGGCTTGTACACCTTGAGTCGACCACGTATCGCTCAGCGGAGTACTTGCGGTGAGTAACCAATCCCCGCGACCATCGATGTTGAGATCAAGTTCGACAGCGTATATGGCTTGAGAATTCTCTGGTGGTGGACCTTCGAGAAAGATCGATACATATACCCAGGGAGGGTCGAGGCGTAATTCTGCACCAGGTGCGATATCAATATAAGCGAGGTATTCCATGTTCTCAGCATCGAAGGGACGCTCAAATATATTCCGTTCGAAGTTATCACCAATGGCGCGCTGTTCTTCTGCGAGAGGTGCCGTGGAACGATCCGAGAGGCTGCTAGTATGTGCTCCAGGTTGGCCGGGAAAATCGATATGGACAATACTAATTGTAGGTGTGCTGGTGGAAGTAAGTGTGGCTGCGGGCGTGAAAATCTCAAGTGGGGCTGATGTAAGGGTGGATGGTGTTCGTTCTCTCTTGGCGATTAATGTTGCAGCAGCCTGCATCGTTTCAGTAACGGCATGAGGGGCGAGGGTGGCCGGGGCTTTTTGGCATGAAGCGGATACACCTGTCAGGCTGACTGCCAACGTGATCTGCAAACCCGATTTTAAGAAGCCTCGCAACATTTCCCTTTGAGCCTCCAATGTCCTTTTAAACGAGTGTATTGATGGCCAACTTGCATTCATGATTCCTTTTACGATTGTGATTATAGCCCAATCCGTGTTAGATATAGAATGCCTGATAATTTCTGGTGAATGAATCTAAAAATCCACTGTTTAGCCTGATGGCGTTTCGATTTCCTTGTGAGCATACCAGATGTGGTGATTTAGATCTCCCAGGGTGTTAATCCTCTTTCTTCACCGGTAAGTGCAGCCTGGATCACAGGTGACGTTTTTGGAATGCGGTTCGCCATCGCGGCCAGGAGCCCAAAACAACCGCTAAGCATCATATCGCCGAATGGTGCAGAATAGTATGGATGCAGATTGGATTTCCGCAGGAGTGAACGACGAGGACCGCAGACAACAATCGGCTTTTCTCCATTGGAAATAGTGAGGGGTTGATCATGGAGGATCAAGGCGCCATGTCCTTGGTCGTTATACACATCTTCATTGCGCAATGTTCCCCCGGCGAATGCTCGTAACATTGATTCAAGACGAGCCGCATCGATTTCACCGGTATGATGTTCAAAAACACCCTCGATGCCGGAAGGCCCCATGCGGAATGCAAGCGTATGAAAGTTGCCGATATTGACAATCATCACACGACTACGAGCCTTTACATTGGCATCTTGCATCGATCCGAGCACAGCAGCGGGAGCTGTATCCATAAGTACGAGTGGGCAATCAAGTAAGTCCGCACTTTTCACGACAGCCTGCATGCGGGTCATACGTGCGGGAACATCCTGAGCGAGAAATGCGAAACTCGAGAGGCGGTTCTCGGTGGTTATCCGCTCACGCATGTAATCGAAACGAAAGCGGCGATCAGAGATACCTGGTGGTGCAGCACCGTGATCGAATACCGCAACACCAGCAGCCTGGGGATTGAGATCGATCCCGAATTTGCCGAACGCCTCGGCAATTGGCTGAATTTTAAAATCGTATAGTTCGATTTGTATAATATTGGATAAACGATTTGTTTCATCTTCGGAAACAATAGTTATCCCCAATTCGTTTTCTACCCATGAAAGGTCGTCGTTGAATGTTTGCGCTGCTTCTGGCGTGGCAAATATCGGGTAGCCCGCGTGCAAATGCGCTTTTGCCGCCCAATGACAGGGACCTCCCCCCATGTTGACGCCGGTGAGCAGTATTCCCTCCCGATGTTCCGTGGCTGCTTGAATCCGATCGTGGATCTGCATGGTGGGAGAAGGCAGCACCATTTTATAACCGTTTTCAATGCTCAAGCCGCTGCGAAAAAGGTAGATATCTTGCGTCCCTGTGCCAATGTCTACAGTGAGGATTTGCATTAAAGAATTCTCATAACGTACTGGTTAAATCATTCCAAGATCATCGACGCTCTCTTCGATTAGTGGGTCATATATTCTTGTGTAACCAATAGTGGAGATTCACTGCGCTGATGGCTGCCAATCTGGCTGCATGTCGCGAGCGGGATTGTTGGTGAGATTCTCCTCCCCGGTCCCATTGGAGATCATGATGTAAATCTCCGGGTTTTGATCGCGGGTGCTGGTGAAGACGATCCACTTGCCGTCGGGGGAAAAACATGGCTCTCGATTGCCATTACTCTCCGTTAATCGAGTCCAGGTGGCGCCGCGATCTTCAAGTGGCGTGACGAAGATTTCATTGACGCCACGGTTCACATACCAGGTATAGGCAAGCATCGTGCCGTCCGGAGACCAGGCAACGTGGTCGACGCCAACAATCTGGTCGCTGCGGTTAAAATCGATGGGAACGACATCAGCCGGTGGACGGAGGAAAATCTTGGCTGGCGCGGTGTTGATGGAAACGATAACGGCCAGATTGTAGCTGCTGGGAAGCCAACTCGGCGGTGAAATGTCCAACGGAGCCCATTCGGGAGAGTATTCGACGGCGCAAAAATCCGGGTGACAGGAAACTCCAGTTGGTTTGGTATCCAAGCAACCTTCAGGCTCTTCCAGACATGTCGCATCGATGACATATACCTGCCGGTTGTCGGCGACCCGCGTGCTGGTAAAGGCTATGTAGCGGCCATCCGGAGACCATGTCGGATCGGTGTTGTCACCAGGGCTGTGGACCACCCATTCGATTCCTGTTCCGTCTACGTTGATGATTTTAATGTCGCTGCCAAGATCATTGCCATAGTTATCTTGGCCGCCATCGGTGACGTAGAGAATACGCGTTCCGTCAGGCGACCATTTGGGCTGGGTTTTATCGCCCGGGCCATACGTGAGTTGGCGGGGATTGCTGCCGTCTGGATTCATGGTCCAGATTTGAAGGATATCGCCACCTCGATCGCTGACAAAAGCGATTCGACCACCCTCACCAATCATGACTGGCGTTTGTGAAGGGGTTACTTCTTCAGTCGGTGTGTCGCTGGGTACGGAGAGCGCGCTTTGTGTTTCATCGGTAGCATCGGTTGGTCTTGCGGTCGGGAAAGCGACCGTTGCGGTTGCTGTGGATGGATTCGTTGTTGTAGGGGTCTCTCCGGATTGAGTAATTCCGAGGCGGTCACCGAAAGCGAAGACCAGGCCGACAGCGACGAGTGCTACGACGATAACACCACCTGCGAGAAAAGCGTTCCTGCGTTTTCCTTTATCAAGTTCAATTTCAACCGGTTCTGTCGGGGCACGAACTGTTGCTGCTTGCAAGGCACCGCGCAGCGCAGCCTGGAATTCTTTGATCGTAGAAAAGCGATCATCCGGATCGAGGGACAATGCACGCTGGAGTGAAGCGTTGACGTAATCAGGGACGGCTGGATTCATCTCGATAACGGGTTTTAAATATTCTTTCTTCATCATACGTTGGATACTGTCGGCCGGTTTTTGCTGCGAAAAAAGATTGTATAGCGTGGCCGCTAATGCGTATTGATCGCTGCGCGCGTCTGTGCGTTGTGCGCCGTATTGTTCGGGAGGTGAAAAGCCGGGTGTAAGCCCTCTCGCGCCGGTGGCTGTAATCGCTTGGTCGGATGTTTTTGCCAAACCAAAGTCGACCAGTACGACGCTGCCATCCGGTTGGAGTTTGAGATTGGCTGGCTTAACATCCCGGTGAATCACCGGTGGAGATTGCGCATGCAGGTAGGCAAGCGCAGAACAGATTTGATCCGCCCAGTTGAGAACTTCATTGACGTTGGGTGGTTGTTTCTGTGTGCGGGCGTGTAAGTCCTCACCGGCGATGTAATCCATCACCAGGTATTGGCGTCTTTCCGTGATGAAGTAATCTGTGACGCGAGGTAGATTGGGATGACGGAGCTCGGCAAGCAAGCGGGCTTCACGAAGGAACTGTTCTTCGGAATCGGGATTGAGATTCAGATTTTCTTTGACCGCCACGCGCAGGTCGAGGGAGAGGTCGTGCGCTAGGTAGACCGCGCCCATACCACCCTTGCCGAGTTGATCTTCGATGCGATAACGATCACGAAGGATGGATCCTGGTGCCAGAGGCATGGCGAGATTCTACGCCAGAGCTTGAGTCCAGGCAAATCGCATAAGAGTATAATGGCAATGAGATTGGTTGCTAGATCGATATGGAGAAGTGTATACAATATATAATAGCGATACATTTCTCTTTCAACCTAGTGAAAAGGAGCCAGTGTGACAGAGAATATATCCGTTGATCTCCACCGCTTGGAGCCCATCCTGGCAAAATACGCTTCACAGGGTCGTAAGCAGCTCCTCCCCGCGTTATTTGAAGCGCAGCATGTATATGGTTACCTGCCAGAACACGTTGTAACTGCCATCGGACGTGGATTGCATGTTTCTCTGGCGGAGATTCACGGAGTGATTGAGTTCTACTCAATGTTCTATCGCAGACCGACGGCGGGGACGATCGTGCGCATATGCACCAGCCCGATGTGCGCCATGGCAGGTGGGAAAGAAGCTGTGGAAACCGCCTGCAAGCACCTGGGTGTTGATGTCAACGAACCGTCCGCAGACGGCAGCTACATGGTTGAAGAAGTGCAGTGCCTGGGACTGTGTGATCACGCACCGGCGGCACTCGTCGGAGATTCGCCGGTTGCTTGTATTGATCCCCAGGACGCTGCAGCCTGGATCAAGAATCCAGAGGAAGCATCATTGGGAACGGTTGGTGGTGCTCCACGATGGTTATCGGGGCGTTGTGGTGAAATCGACCCTGGAGATATTAGATCTTTCGAGGCAAACGGTGGCTTTACGGGTCTAAAGAAGGCCATAAAGTCGTTAAAACCCGAAGATGTGATCGCTGAGATTAAAGACTCAGGACTTGTCGGACGGGGTGGTGCTGCATTCCCGACCGGTTTAAAGTGGGAGTATACAGCAGCGACGGATAGCGAATCCCGATATGTGGTTTGCAATGGAGATGAGTCTGAACCCGGGACGTTCAAAGATCGCGTCCTGATGGAAGGCGATCCTTTCGCGATCATAGAGGGAATGACCATCAACGGATATGCGATTGGCGCCAAAAGGGGATATTTGTATGTCCGGGGCGAATACCCGCGGGCACGGCGTATCCTTCAACGTGCGATAGATCTAGCGCGCCAGGCAGAATTTCTGGGCGAGAATATTCTCGCCTCGGAGTTCAGCTTTGATATCGAGCTTCGTTCCGGGGCGGGAGCCTATATCTGTGGTGAGGAGACCGCTTTGTTTGAGTCTATCGAAGGTAAACGCGGTTATCCTCGCCTCAAACCCCCGTTTCCGACAACTCATGGTTTGTTTAGCCAACCAACCACAATCAACAACGTTGAGACTCTCTGCACGGCGGCATGGATCATTGCCAATGGTGCAGCAGAATACCGATCGCAGGGGACGGAAGAATCGCCGGGCACAAAGCTGTTTTGTCTCTCTGGTGATGTTGCCAATCCAGGTGTTTATGAAGCGGCATTTGGAACTTCACTCGGCGAAATGATCGAAATGACCGGCGGCGTGAAAGGCGAACTGCAAGCCGTGTTAATCGGGGGCGCAGCGGGTGCTTTTGCCACTGCCAAGCAATTGAGTGTGCCGATGAGTTTCGAAGGAATGAAAGCTGCGGGTTTGGCGCTTGGGTCGGGTGTGGTGATGGCAATCAACCAGTCGAGGGATTTGCGAGAAATCATCCTTGCGCTGGCGCAATTCTTTGCCCATGAATCGTGCGGAAAATGTTACCCTTGCCAACTGGGTACCCAACGTCAGCTAGAAATCGTTACGAGAATCGCAGAAGGAACTGCGGATGAAAGCGACGTAACCGCACTCCAAGATGTAATTTTCACGATGACAAATGCGTCTCTGTGCGGCTTGGGGATGACGGCGGGCACAGCGATTCAATCTGCCATGAAGTTATGGCCTCATTATTTTCTTAACGGTAATCGATGATCTAAAGCAACGGTGAGTAGGGAAGATGAATACGAGTTCGATCGTGACCGAGTGGTATGAATATCGGCAGAATTGGCGTCGGAAGTCGGATGAGTTGATCGTGGAAGCGAAGCTCACGATTTTCGTAAATGGGGTCGAAGTGACTTCGATCATGTGTTCGCCTCAAGAACAAGACTGTTTGGCGTTGGGGTACCTCAAGAATGAAGGCTTTCTTGCCAACCACAAAGATGTTGAGCACATCCACACCAGTGATGATGGATGTTGTGTGGAGGTTTGGCTCAAACACGAGGTCCACTTGCCCGAACGCAAGATTATCACTTCCGGTTGTGGGGATGGGGTAACTTTTCATGATCCATTCGAGGATATCCAGCCTCTTCAGGATGACTTGCAGATCGAACCTGAAATTATATTTACATTGTTCAACCAACTACATCGACCGGAAAGCCTGCATGTAAGAGCTCGCGGTGTCCACACAGCTGGTCTTGCAGATGGCAAAGAACTGTTGTTTGTAACAGAAGATGTGGGACGACACAATACGATCGATAAATTGGATGGGTATTGTTTGTTGAACGGCATCGAGACGGAAGGTCGAATCTTGTTGACAACAGGGCGCGTATCGTCGGAAATGCTGCGGAAGGGTGCCGTGATGGGTTGTCCGATCATTGCCTCCCGGAACTCGCCAACATCAATGTCCGTGCTATTGGCGCAGACCTGGAAGATCACACTGGTTGGCTATGTGCGCAGGAACTCGATGCGAGTGTATGCGCATCCAGAAAGATTAGGTTGTCGAGAGACCTCACTCGTAAGTACGGCTGGTAAATAGCTGCCAATGGTAGTGCTGACTCCATCCTTATTGATCCAGCGAATTAAGGAAAGGTGGTATCCGTGACAGAGACAATTCAATTGACCATCGATGGAATAGAAGTTCAGGTGGAGGCTGGTGCTACGATATTGGAGGCGGCACAGTCAGCGGGCATCGAAATTCCCGTACTGTGCTACTTCGCACACACGACCGCTAATGGGTTGTGTCGGCTTTGTATCGTAGAAATCGAAGGGCGTCGCGGATTGTCCGCTGCTTGTGTCACTGCCGCCCAGCCGGGAGCGAATGTTCACACTCAATCCGAGAACGTAAAAAGAGCACGACGGACAATCCTGGAGATGTTGGCATCCACAGTTGATTTATCGGAAAGCCCCGAGCTGATCAAACTCCTGGATGAATACGCTGCAGAACCGGAGCGTTTCAAGGATAGCATCGAACGTAGACCAGAACCGATCGACGACAATCCCGTATATGTGCGGGACTACGCCAAGTGTGTTTTATGTTGGCGGTGCGTGCAGGTGTGTGCGGAAGATGCCCAATACACGTACGCCATTAATTTCAATGGACGGGGGTATAACACTTCGATTGCGACGTTTTTCAACCAGCCGCTGCCTGAAACGGTTTGTGTTTTCTGCGGGCAATGTGTAGGAGTGTGTCCAACAGGAGCTTTAAAGGCCAAACGCGAGTTGCTTCTTGAGCAAGGTGTAGCAGCAGAGGAAGTGTTTGAACTAACCCAAAAGCAGGGGCGGGATCAACAATCAATAAGAGGGCCGCATCTGGATGATGGAGGTGTATATGATTAAAGCGGATCATGTTGTTCATAGCACTTGCCCTTATTGTGGGGTGGGTTGCCAAATGGATTTACACGTGAAGGACGATCTGGTCTTTCGAGTGGAGGGTCGCTTCGATAACACTGTGAATTTCGGCAACTTATGCGTGAAAGGTCGTTTCGGATATGATTTTATTCATGCACCCGATCGTCTAGCCCGTCCACTTATGCGAGAAAGCCGGGATAAGGAATTCAATCCCACGGACTGGGAGCGAGCGTTGGATGTCGTCTCCTCGCGATTAGGTGATATCCGTGATGAGAGTGGTCCTGACAGTATTGCAGTGTTGACTTCGGCGAAATGTACGAACGAAGAAAATTACCTCTTGCAGAAATTCACTCGCGCAGTTATCGGAACGAATAACGTAGATCACTGCGCCCGTCTTTGACACTCCAGCAGTGTGGCCGGTCTGGCCACTACGCTGGGATCTGGTGCAATGACCAACTCGATAAGTGATATCCCCAATGCAGAAGTCTTGCTGGTAATTGGCAGCAACACCAGCGAGACACATCCGGTGCTCAGCTTGCAAATGAAGAAAGCGGTTCGTCAACGCGGCAGTAAGTTGATCCTCATCGATCCTCGAAGGATCGAAATGTCGCAGTTTGCCCACTTGCATCTGCGGCATTGGCCAGGTTCGGATGTGGCTTTGATCAACGCCATGGCCCACGTCATTCTGCGAGACGGTATCGAAAATCGAGTTTTTATTGAAGAACGAACGGAAAATTTCGAAGTATTCGAGGCGATTGTCCGCGAGTGGACGCCTGAACGGGCGGAGAAGATTTGCGGTATTCCCGTGGATCAAATTGTCGAGGCTGCTCATTTATACGCAAAATCTCGGGCGTCGATGATCTTTTGGGCGATGGGAATAACGCAGCATACAACCGGCACGGATAACGTTAAGTCCCTCGCCAATCTCGCACTCCTGTGCGGTCAAGTCGGTCGCCCGGGAACCGGTCTCAATCCGTTGCGAGGGCAAAACAACGTCCAGGGCGCTTGCGACATGGGAGGTTTGGTCAACGTTTTTCCCGGATATCAGCCAGTGGCAGACGAGGCCGCACGAAAGAAATTTTCCAACGGTTGGGATGTAGACTTCGAGCGATTGAGTCCGAATCCCGGATTGACGGTAACTGAAATAATGGACGCGGCGCTTGAAGGGAAGGTGCGTGCAATCTACATTATGGGTGAGAATCCCATGCTTTCTGATCCCAATCTCAATCACGTGCGAGAGGCGTTGCTTTCGGTTGACTTCCTGGTTGTGCAGGACATCTTCCTGAACGAGACGGCTGAACTTGCGGATGTCGTTCTCCCCGGCGTAAGTTTTGCGGAGAAGGCGGGCACGTACACCAACACCGAACGTCGGGTGCAACTTATCCGGCCGGCGATTACGCCTCGTGGGGAAGGTCGTGCAGATTGGCAGATCATTACCGATGTGGCCAATCGTTTGGATGCCGGTTGGGAATATACTCATCCCAAGCAAATATTCGATGAATTGGCGAACTTGACACCACAGTATACTGGAATGAGCCATCAGCGCTTGGAAAACGAGGGTGGCCTGCAGTGGCCTTGTCCAAATTCAGAGCATCCTGGCACGCCCATCTTACATGCAGGAAAATTCGTGCGCGGAAAAGGGTTGTTCAGCGCGGTGGACTACATAGAACCGGCCGAGCTTCCAGATGAAGACTTCCCCTTTGTTCTCTCAACCGGACGGGTGTTGTTTCATTGGCATGGGGGGACCATGTCACGAAGATCTCCCGGGCTTGATCGTCTCGCCCCTCAGGCTGAGGTGGAGATTCATCCGGATGATGCTGAACAATTGGGTATCATGGATGGTCAAGTTGTCCGCGTGAGTTCCAGGCGTGGCCAAGTATCGGCATCGTCCCGTATTACCCGTCGCTCTCCGCCAGGTGTAGTGTTCATGACCTTTCACTATGCGGAAGCTGCCGCGAACATCCTCACGCCCAGTAATATTGACCCTGTGGCGAAGATTCCTGAGTATAAATTTTCCACGGTGCGTGTGGAGCCTGTGGGTGTTTCTGCAAAGGGGTAATGATGTATCCCTTGATCCCTCGAAATTTTAACGAAATTAATTATCCCTGGTGCTGTTGAGTATTAAAGCACCAGGGATAATATTTTTGGGATTTTGATTCACGCAAGTTTTAGATTCAAATCGGTGAATTTTGGAATATGTTCGTTTGCCGTGAGATCCAATTTCAAGGGCGTAATCGAGACATAATGGTTTGAAAGTGCCCAGAATTCCGTGCCTGGGTTATCCAGGCCGCTTGGTTCATTTCCACCGATCCAATAATATTTCTTACCGCGTGGGTCTACACGACATTCAAGCTCGTCGTTATATACTCGAGTCCCCTGTCGAGTTATTTCTACACCTCGAATATTTTCGAGCGGCTGATAGGGAATGTTCATGTTTAAAAGCATGTCAGTCGGGTGCTCACCCTGCATGATTTGTTGTATCAGTGTGTAGGCAATTTCGGCAGCCGGTGCGTACTCGAGAGGAGCTTGATGTATTCGTGAAGAATCCAGTGATACGGCGATACCGGGAATCCCTGCAATTGCCGCTTCCATCGCGGCCATCACGGTGCCGCTGTAGGTAAGATCGTGGCCGATATTGGCATTTGGATTAATCCCGGAAACAACCAGATCGATGCGCTCTTCGATCAGACCAAGCGAGGCCAGTGCAACACAATCCGATGGCGCGCCGTCCGCCGTGAGCGCTGGTGTGCCGTCTGCGAGTTGGGTATCCCAAACTCGCAAGGGTTTATGCATCGTTTTTACATGACCGGATGCCGACCAATTTGTGCTGGGCGCAAAAATGGTTACATTGCCGATTCTGTTTAATGGTTCAACAAGGGCGAGCAGACCGGGGGCGTGCACACCATCATCATTAGTTAACAATATATGCATATGATTTCCTCAAATCGTGATTGTACCGCATCGGAACTTCAAAAAATCGATTATTGAAAGCTTTTTGTAAGCCCGAAAGGCTTGCTCGGGACCGGTTCGCTTTTCTATACTGATTGAAGGTGATTATGCTTGGTGAATGACTCCTGGCGATACGTATGGTAGAAGTCGGATTTCAAACTATCCAACCAGCTTCAATAGATAGTAAAGGTTGGGAATTCTGACTCGGAAAGTGACAAGAAGTTATTGCGTGGAAATCGAATTTTATACGATGAAGTAATGAACAAACCGATTAGGAGGTGTGTTGTGTCGATACGTAATGTAAAAGCTGTGAACCTGCTGGTAATTCTGATGATTGTTTTAATGGCGGCATGTTCAACGTCAAGTGATGCTAATGAATTGGAAGGGGCAGATGTGGATAGCGGAGAGAACCTCTCGGATGATCCGCTTGCCGTTTTGAATTCTGGAGCGATTTCAAGTTTGGAAGAAGTTCAGAATGCAGTGGTGAGGATCGAAGCGCAGGGGACTTTTATCCATCCCGAATTCGGATTGCAGGTCAATTCGGCTGGAGGCGGTTCGGGTTTTATTATTCATCCCTCCGGCATCGCAATCACCAATAATCATGTGGTCACAGGTGCAGCATTGCTTAGGGTATACATAGTTGGTGAAAGTGAACCGCGAAATGCAACCGTTCTCGGTGTCTCGGAGTGTTCGGATTTGGCGGTGATCGACATCGATGGGGATGATTTTCCGTATCTCAGTTGGTACGACGATGAAGTCAATGTTGGCTTGGAAGTCTACGCGGCCGGGTATCCATTTGGTGATCCGGAATTCACCCTTACAAAAGGGATCGTATCCAAAGCTCGTGCGGATGGTGAATCGAATTGGGCTTCCGTCAATTATGTATTGGAACACGATGCGACAATAAATTTCGGCAACTCCGGTGGACCACTGGTCGATATTAATGGGAAAGTCGTTGGAGTGAACTACGCGCACTCACTCGTGGGATTGAATCAATTCTATGCCATCAAGGCGGATGAAGCTGAGCCCGTGGTCGAGACTCTACGACAAGGTGAAGATGTGGACAGCATCGGCATTAACGGCGTTGCTGTTGTCAGTGATGACGGGACCATATCGGGGATATGGGTATCCTCCGTAAAGTCGGGATCAGCAGCCGATATTTCCGGCGTTGAGCCCGGGGATATCATAATCACTCTCGAGGACCTGGTGCTTTCAACAGATGGGACGATGGCGGATTACTGCGACATCCTGCGTACCCATGGAGATGAAGCGACTTTAAGTATGGAAGTGTTGCGTTATGCTACGAGTGAACTCCTGGAGGGGCAAATCAACGGGCGATCGCTGGTAATGGTTTCCACATTCGGCGGCCAAACAACGGGTGGCACATCTTCCGGTGGATCTTCGGGTAGTGGCGCGACAGCTGGCAGCTATTCGAGCTACGTTACGATAACGGATTATACCGAATCCTTACAAGTGAATGTGCCCGTGGAGTGGTACGAGGTCGATGGTACGCAGCTTACGGACGACTATGGCGATATTATTGGTCCTTCACTTACGGCGTCCGCAAACATCGACGACTATGAAGGGACCTGGTTTGAACCAGGTATGTTTATTTTTGCAACAGGCTTGGATGAGCAGTTTAGCGTGGATGATTATTTGGAATTGGTGGGTAGTAATCTGGCGGGAAGCTGTGACTTCGTAAGCAGTGAGGCATATGCGGACGGATATTACGAGGGCGTCCTCGATTACTATGCGGAATGTGGCGGGATCGCAGAATATCTCGTTGCCGGTGTCGTGCCGTCGGATGATCCACAAGCATATATGGTGGGCGTGGAAATTCAGATTCTGTCAGATGCGGATTGGGAGGCTGCCGACAATATATTGGCCAGTTTCGCCGTCATTGGGCAAATTGCGCCTGCTTATATTGGTGGTGATGGATATATAACAATCACAGATGATTATGCTTCCATTCAAGTCACCGTGCCTTCGAATTGGTACGATATTGATGGCAGTCCATGGATTGAAGATGGCGAAGTCATTGGAGCATCTATCCGGGCCGCTTCCGATCTCGAATTGTTCTATGACTGGGAAGTACCGGGCGTATTATTCAGCGCTTCGGACGATTTGGCTGAACTCGGTGGATACATTCAGATATTGGATTATTACCGAGAATTCTATGGCGATACCTGTGATTTCGTATTACGAGATAGTTACGAAGACCTCCTCTATCGAGGAAAATACGATCTTTTTGAAAAGTGTGGAGGCTCCGGTGGTCCAGAGTTCATTGTCCTTTCCGTGGTCTCCAAAGAAGATCAGTATGCCTTCATCATCGTGGTGCAGATACCCGTAACGTCGGATGACGATTGGGATGCGCTCACTCAAATCCTTGATAGTTTCCAGGTGATCGGTACATTGCCATAAGATATTGAAGCTCAACTGTATTTTGGAGCAGGAGAGTACTGTAATAAGCTCTCCTGCTTTTGTTTACTCTCGATGGAACTGGATCAAAAAGGTATGATAAAGACTGCGGTATATGCCAGCCAAGCTTATGCTGCGTTGACATGGATGAAAGGCGCATGATATATTAAGATAGTCGAGGGAGACCATTGCGTCATTTCATTTCCTTTGATCCGGTTTCATTTATTATCATCTTCATTCATGATTACACAGCAATCATACCGTCGTGAGTTGTAATTCACGACACGTAAGAATTCAGTGGATGATATTAAGCTCTCAAGAGGGTGAGCGTCGAAACCGGGCGTTCACCCTTTTGTATTCAAAAGGCGGGTAACTATGAGCGTAGAATTACCTTTTCGTCTTCTTGGTGCGTTGTTGATCGGTGTCGGCGGCTTGTACCTGGGCGTTAGTCTTGCTGAATTGGCAGGTGATGATCCCTTATTATGGTCGGGCGTGTTTACGATGGTGGGGGCTTTAATCGGTTTAATCGTAACGCCTTACATTACAATCCGGCCCATTCGTTCCATTCGGTCCGCGCTTGCCCAAGTATCTGCCAGGAGTCTCCTTTCGGCGTTAACTGGTTTGATCATCGGTTTGATCATTGCGGCACTTATTTCATTTCCTCTCTCTCTACTACCTAAGCCGTTTAGCCAAATTTTTCCATTTATTGGCGCATTGGCTTTCGGCTACTTTGGTGTAACGGTTTTTGTGATGCGGAAAGATGAGCTTTTCAATATTTTGGGGAACCGATTATCTTTTGGTGGAAGCAGCGAATCGGGTTGGCCGGTCGATCGTAATATCCTCCTGGATACGAGTGTAATTATTGATGGCCGTGTGGCGGATATTGCTCGTACAGGCTTTTTATTTGGATCGATGCTCGTTCCTTCGTTTGTGTTGAATGAGTTACAGCACATTGCCGACTCATCGGATAGCCTTCGTCGTCAACGAGGTCGACGGGGATTGGATATTCTCAATCAGCTGCAAAAAGATGACAGCATCTCGTTTCGAATTACCGACCTTGATGTTGAAGGTGTTCGATCTGTGGATGACAAGCTTGTGATCCTTGCCAAACAATTACGCTGTCCGGTTCTGACCAATGACTTCAATCTCAACCGTGTTGCGGAATTACAAGGCGTGATCGTATTAAACATCAACGAACTGGCGAATGCGGTAAAAGCGGTCTATCTTCCTGGCGAAACCATTGATGTTCAAGTCATTCAGGAAGGTAAAGAGATCGACCAGGGTGTCGGTTATCTTGAAGATGGAACCATGGTCGTTGTGGAAGATGGCAAGGACTATATCGGCGAAATCATTCCTGTGGTCGTAACAAAAGTGCTGCAGACGGCGGCCGGTCGAATGATCTTCTCAAAACCACATGGCGTAAATAACAGCAATCACACACAGGATTTGGAGTAGGAAGGGATGACTCTCAAGATTTACAACACAATGACACGTGAGAAGGAGCCTTTTCAAACCATCGAGGATAGAAAGGTACGTATGTATGTGTGTGGCCCAACGGTGTATGCAAAAGCGCATGTGGGCCATGCAATGTCTTCTCTGGTCTTCGATGTGATTCGAAGATACCTGGAATACCATGGCAATGAGGTGCGCCACGTGATGAATTACACCGATGTGGATGATAAGGTAATCATTCGTGCGAATGAACTAGGGGTTGATCCATTAGGGCTGGCAAAGAAATTTGCGGATCAATATGACCAGCACTTGCAAGACTTAAATATAGAACTTGCAGATGTGAAACCAAAGGTTTCAGAAGAAATCGATGAAATCATTAATATGGTTTCAGGATTAATCGAAAAAGGTTATGGCTATGAAATAGATGGTGATGTCTATTTCCGGGTTACGAAGGATGAAGATTACGGTCGTCTCTCCGGGCGCGGATTAAGGGATATGCGTGCAGGGGCTCGCCTCGAGGTCGATCAGCGCAAGGAAGATCCCGGGGATTTCGCCTTGTGGAAGGCAGCAAAGGAAGGGGAACCTTCCTGGCCGAGTCCGTGGGGGCAGGGAAGGCCAGGATGGCACATCGAATGTTCGGCGATGTGTCTTCATCATCTCGGGGAGCAGATCGATATTCACGGAGGAGGAAACGACCTGGTTTTCCCGCACCATGAAAACGAAATTGCGCAATCGGAAAGTTATACCGGCAAAGTCTTTGCCCGCTATTGGGTTCATAATGGCATGATGCAGCTCGGTGGCGAAGATATGTCCAAATCCACCGGCAACGTTTACAACATCGATGAGTTTCTCAACCAGCACGAAGGCGATGTGCTGCGCATGGTGATCCTTAATGGCAGCTACCGCAGTCCGTTGATGTTTAACGATGAGGTGATCCATCATGCCGAACGAGCTCTCGATCGGCTTCGAAACGGATTGCGATCTGCTATGGAAGAGGGGAATGCGCCAAAATCGTTGGGCGAAGAAATCTCAAATGCTGCACGAAAGGCACGCACTGGATTCGAAAAGGCGAT
Organism: Anaerolineales bacterium; assembly: GCA_034430425.1. Lineage (GTDB taxonomy): Bacteria > Chloroflexota > Anaerolineae > Anaerolineales > E44-bin32 > WVZH01. The sequence continues at coordinate 24,251 of DAOUEK010000070.1, forward strand.
GGATGACGATTTCAACACCTCGGGAGCGCTGTCGCACATCTTCGAGCTGGTTAAAGTCGTCAACCAGGCGCGGGACTCGGGAGCGGGAAACGAGGAACTTGCGTTGGGGCAAAGTGTAATCCGGGAACTCTCGGGCGTGCTCGGCCTGCAATTGAAGGAGATCGGAAGAGAAGGTTTTGAGGCGACACCGTTTATTCAATTATTGGTTGATGTTCGCGACGAACTTCGAGAGATCGAACAATGGGATCTTGCCGATTCGATCCGGGATCGACTGGCATCGCTGGGTGTCAACGTCGAGGATTTAAAGGACGGCACGATCTGGCGGATCGGGTAACCTTTCGATGCCAAATTTGGCTGTATGCATATCTACGAGTTGAAAGTCAGACCCTTTTTAATTTTGAAAGGTAAACAGGGATGATGTCGGGTGAGGCCGAATGGATTTTCGGGCGAATTCCGGTTTATGAGGTGTTGCGGGCGCGGAAGCGCAAGGTCAAAAGGATTTGCATCGGGAAAAATATTCACGACAAGGGGGTGTTGGATTCCGTACTGTCATTGGCAGAGCGGTCCAATATCCCTGTGATACCAGTCGCGCAATCCGAACTTGAAGGAGTAAACGCCAACCACCAAGGACTTATCGCATCTGTAGAGGCGTATCCTTACGATTCGCTGAAGGATATCCTGGCATTTGCGAAATCACAGGATGAAGAACCCTGTCTGTTGATTCTTGATGCACTCAAAGATCCTCAAAATGTGGGCGCGATTTTACGTACGGCCGAGGCAGTGGGTGTGCATGGTGTGATACTTCCCTATCGAAGGACGGCGAGTATAACGCCGGCGGTCGTCAAAGCTTCGGCGGGTGCCAGCGAGCATCTACGTGTGGCCAGGGCCAATCTGTCACAAGCAATTGATTTGTTGAAGCAGTCCGATATTTGGATTATGGGTCTTGAAAATCGTCCAGATGCGATACCCGTTGAAAACGCTGATTTGAAGCGTGGGCTGGCATTGGTAATCGGAAGCGAGCAGAAGGGCATGCGTTCCCTGGTGCGTAAAGGTTGTGATTACCTGATAAGAATACCAATGCGGGGTAAAGTTGATAGTTTGAACGCTTCCGTTGCAGCCGCCGTTGCGCTGTACACCATCTGGAAAAAGCGCGGTTATTTCCCATAAGCAGACAACGAAACGTCAGCCCGAGTTCGATTTATATTGACGATGATTTGAATTGCTGGTAAACTCTGCACGCATTGTCGGCAATGATTGGCTTTGGTAAAATTGAAGTTGCGCCGTGCAGGATAGGCGCACTTCTCTTGTCATGCCGACGTAGCTCAATGGCAGAGCAACCGCCTTGTAAGCGGTAGGCTACGGGTTCGACTCCCGTCGTCGGCTTCCGATTCGAAGCAGTTTCGACGTAATCGGGTAAAAGCATAGGAATTCGGGAGTCTCGGAGCGGCGAAAAACTGGATATAAAGCATAATCTTGGGCGGTTACCCAAGTGGCCAAAGGGACCTGACTGTAAATCAGCTGGCATACGCCTTCGGAGGTTCGAATCCTTCACCGCCCACTAAAGGATGATTCGTGTCAGGCAAGTTGGATATGAAATCGTCTCGAATGTCAAGACACGGGAGATCGCCCTCATAGCTCAGACGGTAGAGCACGTTCTTGGTAAGAACGGGGTCAGGGGTTCAATTCCCCTTGAGGGCTCTTGAACGGACAAGAATCAACCGTGATAATCTAACGGAGGAGATTAGGATCATGGCGAAAGGCAAATTTGAACGCACAAAGCCGCACATGAACGTGGGTACGATCGGCCACATTGACCACGGCAAGACGACCTTGACGGCCGCGATAACGAAGTACTGCTCGTTCACGGGAGGCGCGGACTTCAGGCCGTTTGATTCGATCGACAATGCGCCGGAGGAGAAAGAGCGGGGCATTACGATTGCCATTGCGCACGTGGAGTACGAGACGGAAAAACGGCACTACGCACACGTGGACATGCCGGGGCACCGGGACTACATCAAGAACATGATCACGGGTGCGGCGCAGGTAGATGGCGCCATATTGGTGGTGGCGGCACCGGACGGTGCGATGCCGCAGACGCGGGAGCATGTGCTTCTGGCGCGCCAGGTGGAAGTGCCGTCGATCGTGGTGTACTTGAACAAAGTGGACATGATGGACGACGAGGAGCTGCTGGAGCTGGTGGAGTTGGAGCTGCGGGAGCTGCTGACGGAGTACAAATTCCCTGGCGATGAGATTCCGATCGTGCGCGGAAGTGCGTTGAAGGCATTGGAAAGTGACAGCACGGATCCGGAAGCGCAGGAGTACGCCAGCATCAAGGAGCTGCTGCGGGTGGTCGACGAGTACATTCCGGAGCCGAAGCGTGATACGGACAAGCCGTTCATGATGTCGGTGGAGGATGTATTTTCGATCAAGGGTCGCGGCACGGTGGTAACCGGGCGGATCGACCGCGGAATGGTGAACACGGGCGACAATGTGGACATCGTGGGATTGCGCGACAAGACGATGAGTACGGTGGTGACCGGCGTGGAGATGTTCCACAAGACGTTGGATCAGGGACAGGCTGGGGACAACGTGGGTTTGCTGCTGCGAGGTGTCGACCGAGATGAGGTGGAGCGCGGCATGGTGATTGCAGCGCCGGGATCGATCACGCCGCATACGAAGTTCATGAGTGAAGTGTACGTGCTGACGAAGGAAGAAGGGGGCAGGCACAAGGCGTTCTTCGATGGATACCGACCACAGTTTTACGTGCGTACGATGGACGTGACGGGCTCGATCAAGCTGCCGGAAGGCGTCGAGATGGTCATGCCGGGCGACAATGTGAATCTGGAAGTAGAGTTGATCACACCGGTGGCGTTGGAGAAGGGCTCGAATTTCGCCGTCCGAGAAGGTGGTCTCACAGTCGGTGCGGGCGTGATCACCGAGATATTGGATTAAACGAAAGGAAAACGTGTTCCATCACTATTGGATCGCGTTGTTGGTGAAAAATGGCAAAGAAGGGTGTTCGCCCGGTTGTAACAATGGAATGTACAGAATGTCAGGAGCGTAACTACACGACGGAAAAAAACCGGCGAAACGATCCTGGCAGGATAGAGTTTAAGAAGTACTGTCCACGATGTCGCAAACACACGCTGCATCGTGAAACGAAGTAAGCCGTAGTAAACTGAAGGGCATGGTT
>DAOUEK010000071.1:0-10982 GCA_034430425.1 Anaerolineales bacterium
GAACCGATCCGACCATTCGGATAATTGGCAGTGGCATGCATGGGGTACACGAGAAGTGGCCGTTGCTCGGCACGCAAGCGTGGACGGAGAGGATACTGGCCCGGGCGGGCAGCATCCTTGATGCCTACTCATATCATGAGTACACCGAGCCCCTGGCCACAATGACTCAAACGGCACGCGCACCATTGGAGCTGACACACAGCGGCTTGGAAGGACTGCGCGCGACAATCGACCGACAGGCGCCGTCGCTCCGGCCCAAAACCATCTTCTACGACGAGTGGAACGTGTGGGAAGCATGGAATCGAGCCCCTGGCATCCAGGAAGCACTTTACGCGGCCGTGACACTACACATGCTCTGCCGCGAGGCAAACCGAATCGGTATTGAAGGATCATGCTATTTTCAGCCAGTCAACGAGGGGGCAATCAGGGTGCTGGCGACAAGGGCAGAACTCACGCCGGTTGGCAGGGTTTTTTCCATGTTGACGACTCATGCCGGTAGACTTCCCGTCAAAGCATCAGGCAACATGAGACCTTGCGACATCTTCGCATCTTTGAGTTCGGATGGTCGGTCACTGGCTGTCACGGCCATAAACCCCGAAGAGCAGAGTAGCCGCGTGTCGTTTCGGATTGCCGGTGTGGGCATCGAGAGCGTAGGAACGACGACAACCTATACTGCGAAATCGAGTGTGGCTTCTTCTGATGTGGTGGGGTCAAGAATCGAAGTGCTCAGATCCCACGAAGGAACCTACTCCGTCGTGCTTGCCGCACTGAGTTTTGCGAAAATTGAGTTTCAAATTGCGAAGAGTCATTAAGATAATAACGAACAAACGTATGCAGCGGACGCCGGAAAACGGCGCTGTTGGTGTTGACCGTGCTGGTGATCGCCCTCCGCAGTGTCGTGAAGATACCATGAATCGAAAGGACATTAGATCCATGCACGCTCTTCAACCGCTTACGAAACTCTCGCGTCGTTCCTTTCTCCAGCGAGGTATAACAGGTGCTGCCACCGTCGCGGTCTGGCGGGGATTACCCATCCTCGCGGCTGTTGAGTCACGACCTTGGGAATTCAAACCGGACCAGAATATCATCCCCGCGCCCACCAATCCGGCAGACTGGCCCACCTTCCGGGAGCAACTGCAAGCCTGGCGCGAGCAGACGAAGCAACGGCTGGACTACAATGACGCGCCCTACTGGAAGCCGGAGTTCGCCTGGGCAGCCTCGTCGTTTACCTGCTGCTTCCTGATGATGTGCGACGAGACCTTCTACGATCAGCGATCAGGTGCCTACACGGTGGACGCGTTCCTTGACCACGGCCGGCGGGAGTTCGGCGGCTACGACAGCCTCGTGTTATGGCACGCCTATCCGCGGATTGGCGTGGACGATCGCAACCAGTTCGATTTCTACCGCGACATGCCGGGCGGGCTGAACGGCCTGCGCGAGCTCAGTCGCCGATGCCACGGGCGCAACGTGAAAGTCTTCATCGACTACAATCCCTGGGATACCGGCACGCGCCGAGAGGGAAAGAGCGATCTGGAGATGCTCGCCGAAATGGTCGCCGCCATCGAGGCCGACGGCATCTTCCTCGACACGATGAACAAAGGCTCCGGCGAATTCCGGACCCGGCTCGACGCGGTGCGGCCCGGTGCGATTTTGGAGGGCGAAGGGGCGCTGCCCTTGGAGAACGTTCACGATCATCACGGATCCTGGGCGCAATGGTTCAATGACAGCGAAGTGCCCGGCGTGCTGCGGAACAAATGGTTCGAGCGCCGCCATATTCAGCACCAAATCAAGCGGTGGGACTACGACCACACCGCCGAACTCCATACCGCCTGGATGAACGGCTCCGGGATGATGGTGTGGGAAAATGTCTTTGGGTCGTGGGTCCCCTGGAGTCCGCGTGACCGGTCCATCTTGCGCGCCATGCTGCCGATCCAGCGGCACTATACCGAGCTCTTTTCCGGTGAGAACTGGACTCCGCTGATGCCAACCGACCAGCCGGGCTTGTATGCCAGCCTATGGGAAGGACACGGCTTGCGGCTGTGGACGTTGGTGAACCGTAGAAACGAACCGGTGTCAGGACGGCTGTTCGAGATCGAAACGCGATCGGGCGAAGAAGTCTGCGACCTGATCAAAGGCGAGGAGCTTCGCCCGGAGGCGCTCGAGAGCCGTTTGCGGGTTGATGGCAGCCTCCCGGCGCGCGGTGTCGGTTGCATCCTCGCCGGGAAGCCCGCCCAACTGGGCAGTGACTTTGATTCTTTCTTGAAGCAGCAGCGCCAGACCAACGCCCGCGCTGATTTCGACGCTGCCCGTCCACTTCGGGAAACGCGCCTTATTGCTGTGTCGTCAACCGCGAGGGCCAAGCAGGCGCCCGCGGGCATGGTGGAAGTTCCTCCGGCCACGCTGGAATTGGCCATCGAGATGCGCCAACGGGAGTGCGGCTACTACGAGTCCGCGCCACCCCGCGGGCACCGTCTCACCGATTCCTACCGATTCAATACCGTGACGTTCCGCCGGCGTGTCGAGTTCAAGCGTTTCGCCATCGACCTTACCACGGTGACCAACGCTGAGTTCGCCAAGTTTCTAAAGGTGACGAAATGGAAACCGAAGCACCCGGAGAACTTTCTCAAGCACTGGACCGGCGGTAAGCCCCCTGCCGGGCAGGAAGACCACCCGGTCGTGTATGTGGACCTCGACGACGCTCGCACTTACGCCCGATGGGCGGGCAAGCGGCTGCCAACCGAGGAAGAGTGGCAATATGCCGCCCAAGGCGCCGACGGTCGCACCTATCCGTGGGGCAACGAAATGCAGCCCGACTGCTGCAACGACGGTCAATCAGGCGGAACCACGCCGGTGAAGGCATTCCCCTTGGGCCGTTCGCCCTTCGGGTGTTACGATCTGTGTGGTAACGTCTGGCAGTGGACCGAAAGCGAGCGCAGCGACGGACGGACGCGGTTTTGCATTATTCGGGGCGGCTCGTTCTTTTCCCCGCGCGGCTCCAATTGGTACGTGGACGGCGGCCCACGGGCTGCCAACTTTGCCACCAAATTCTTGCTCATGTGGTCCGGCCTGGACCGGTGCGGCACCATTGGCTTCCGGTGCGTCAAAGACCTAGATTAAAGGAGTTGCAGATGACGTTCATGATCTCCAATTGTGCAGCTGGTGTGAGCCGACGGGACTTTATGAAAGCAACAGCGATGGCAACAAGCGCATTGGCTCTGCAAAGCTGGGGCACTCCCGTGCAAGAAGAACCAAAAGAGGAATGGATCCATCGGGCAGACGAGGCGGCAAGACACCTGGCTTATTTTGATCCGGCCGAAGGACCTGTGCCCAATCCTGGTATGGGTGTGAATGCTTATGTTTTTTCTGATCACATGCATGTAGGTTATTCAGGGGGAGAATGGAACCGTACACAGGGATTGCCTCCTCGGCCGCTCGATCGGGCGACTTTCAACCGCATGATGGAATTACCTTATGTGGACAATCTTTACCTCCGGTTTGAATGGAGAGATGTGCAAAAACAGCGAGGAAGACTTGAATTGCCTGAAGCATGGAAATGGGTACTGGATGCGGCCGACAAATATGGAAAGCGATGGAGTTTTCGCATCATGAATTGTTCGCCGCATAGTATGGCAGAGAATGGTTTGCCTGAGTTTTTGCAGGGTCGGTTCAAGATGATCCCATACTGGCATGGCGATAATGTGCCCGGTCCCCGTCCGAAGTATTTTCCCGAGTACAGCAACGAGTACCTCAATTGGTGGGGCGAATTTGTTTCGCTTTTGGGTACGGAGTTCGATGCACATCCACTTCTGGAATATGTTGATGTTTCGGGTTATGGATTCTGGGGTGAAATGCATCATTATGCACGTTACGCGCCTGATGGTCCCGTTACAAATTATGAGCCTCCGCGCGAGCGAGTGGAGGCAGTTATTGAACGGCTGATTCACGATCACCTGGACGCATTTCCAAGAACACCTGCCGCTCTGGGGCTGCACACCGCCGATTATGCAGCCGGTCAACGCGCATTTGAGCAAGGTATGTGCTGGCCTCGCCGCGATAGTTTCATGTCGAATTTCTCTACAGCCGAAACCCGCTTGGCCCAAGGCCTTAAACCCGGAAGCGCCATGGTATGGGAAACGATTATTCCAGGGGTTCGTTTACAGCAATCCACCAAGGAGGCTCGCCCGCTTCCACAGCGTTACTTTGACATCGCCGCAAACTACGTTGCAGTTGGGTTTAATCCCTGGGATACGATATGGGCTCATGAGCATTGCCGGGATATCTACGAAATACTGGAACAACGAATTGGCTACCGACTGCGTCCTTCCATAGTGTGGCGACGCCGAATTGCACAGGGCAAGGATGAGCTTGTTTTGGGTTTGCGAAATGATGGTTGTTCCGCCCCTCCCGGACAGATCACCATTCTGGCTCGTTTTCCCGACGGCAGCGAAAGCTCTTTGGCATTGCCGATAGGCGAACCCACGCCAGGCGTAATGCAACTATATGCTTTGCCTCTTTTCGCCGGTGCTGACAAACAGCATGCCGACAAAGGGATCGATTTGTCTATGAAAATTCAGATTAAGGGCAAGAAGTCTCCAGTGCAATGGGCGGTACGAACCGAGCAAACGGAAGATCCCTTTGTTCTTAACGTACCGATAAAAGCGTTGTAGCCTGGCGCGATCATATTCATGAACTGATGCTAAAACACAAGGAGAATTATGAAAACAATAGAAATCGGAGTGTTCATTTCTCTATTCATATTTTCTGTATCTAATAGCTGGAGTCAGGACAAACCATCAACTCAGGATAGTCCATCGACCTGGAGTGATCCCTACAAGTTTCCTGCTACCCGCAATCCCTGCCTGTGGCCGTTCTCCCGGAATTCAATCTGGAATACGCCCATCGGCAGCAATGCGAAATATGTGTCATATCAATCGCAGTATCCTAACGGGCAAGTCAAAACTTTTTATCTTGATGATGATATTATTATCCTGACTCCCAAGGAACCCATGATGGATATCATGCTCAATACTGCCGATTGGAATTGGGGTCGCGACCGTTGTGTAGTTGAAGGTGGGCTCCTGTTCAGCGCTCCAATTCCTAAAAGCTTTCTTTGGCACAGGCCCAAGACTCTGTCGAACGCCTGCCTGGCAGTACTAATGTCCGACGGCAGGACTATCAAACAGACCCAACCGTTTACTCGCTGCGCTGTGGATCAACCTGCACTTTCTCATTATAAATTTGAGGATAGTGATATTTACGGAGAAGGGATCACCGGCTCGCATGGCGGCAGCGGCATGTCTGCAATCGGCGGCACTATTCGCATGGGCGAACTGGCTCCAGGCGCACCGCCGATCCATCACGCCTTAAAGATGGCCGTGCAGCGGCATGGATCGGGCCATCGCTGGCCTGCACCCCACGATGATGCCGGAAGCAGGAACATAGTCACCACCGGCTTTTGCGATGGCGCACTTTGTGCGCTTCTTCCTTCTTTTGACATCGCCGGCACAGGTTTTGAGACCGAGGTGGCCAAATATATAGCGCGCGCGTGTCAGGATTATGGCATTTACCTGGTTGATGGCACGGGGTGGAGCGCAGTTTGCATCGATGTCGAGAACGGCGCGCATGGTTGGGTGCGTGACGAAGTCCTCCAGAAATGGGGCGTGGAGATGGATTATGTAAGCACCTCGGAAACGCCATTCGGGCGTGATATGAAGAAGATCTTTTCGAACCTTATGGTTGTCGATAACAACGCCGAAGACAACAGGGGCGGCGGCGGAACGCCCCGTGCCCCTATAGCGCCGCCGTTTGGCCCGCCTCCGGACAATCAGCCACCGAAGGCGCTCAACGCAGAAGTCACGGCTATCCAGGCGCAAACCACCGCGGCCGTGGAGGAAAACGGCAGGATACTGACTATCGATTTCGCCGCTGAAGGGAGGCCTGTTTCGCCGCGAGTTGGCTTCCTCGGCGGCCTGCGAGATTCCACCCCTGATGAGATCCTCCGGCCGCTGAATATCTCATTGTGGCGCATCGGGCACCAGTATCGGGGCCGGATCAGCCAGGGCCTGCCGGCGGCCGTCGATCGGGTCGAGTCGCTGGGCGGCGTCTACAAGCTCGTTATGAGCGATCTGGTCCACAGCCAGCCGACGGATTGGGCCATCTACGAGGCGGACGCGAAGAAACTGGTGAAGCAGGTGGGCGCCCGGTCCAGCACGATCATCTGGGAGCCGGTCAACGAGCCGGATATCAGCCACAAGCCGATCGAGAAGTACTACGAGCTCTATGCGCACGCCTTCAAGGCCCTGCGCGAGGCCGACCCCAAGGCGCAGATCTGTGGGCCTGGGTTTGCCTATCCCGCCTACGACAAATACCGCCCATTTCTCGACTATTGCCGCCAGAACGATCTCGAATGCAACTACCTGGCCTGGCATTACACCGGCTGGGACGCCGGCTTCCCCGAGCAGGCCGGGTGGCAGCTCGGAAAGATGCGTGAGTTCATCAGCGAGTACCCCGGCCAGAAGATCAAGGAGATCCACTGCGATGAATGGGGCGCCGGCCCCGATAAGCCCGGGTGCCTGCATCCCGGCCGGGCGATCATCTGGTTCAATTACCTGGAGAATGTGTACCAAGTGGATCGCGCCTGCAGGGCCAACTGGGGCAAGGCTGATGACTACCTCGGCGGGATCGTCACTCGCGACCACCAGCCGCACCCGGTCTATCACGTGTACCGCTGGTATGGTCGGACGAAAGGACAGACGCGGGTGCCAGTGCAGGGCGGCGGCAAAATGTTAGCCGCACTGGCGAGCAGATCGCCCGGGCGGACGGAGATTCTCCTGGGCAGCATCGAAAAGAACTCGCAGAGGGTCACCCTTCAACTCAAGAATATGCCCATGAAGAGCATCACCGTGAGAATTATCCCAAGCACCGACCTGGAAGGGATTCTCAAAGAAGACCAGATCCCCCTGGCCAAGGGCTGCAAGTTTGAACGAAACGGCAATGACGCAACGCTCACGATCGGGAACGTCGAGGAAAACCAGGCATGGCAGATTATCTTGACGGAGTAGGCGCCACAGCCATGCCGCACCTCGATCCACACGAGTTTGTAAGGCTGGCAGCGGCGTTGATCAGTACGACGCCCCGCCCGGCGGAAGCGTCATCAAGTTGGCGAGACTATGAGAAATCAGACCAATCATGAAATAGGAGGACTATCCATGGGAATGCGAGTGAAATACTGTTTAGCGAACGTGGTAATCATGCTGCTGGCTTTCACGTGGGTGTTCGTTGCGTCCGCTGCGGGAAAGCAGGAGGCCCCCGCAAAGGCGGCGAAGGAGACCAAACAGCGGGAGGACCTGGCTGGGGAGTGGATGATGCAATCGTCGTTCCTTGAGCCGGGCGCAGGAACGGACCTGTCGCAACCCGGCTGCGCCACCAAGAATTGGCATCGAGTCCAGGTTCCGACCACTGTTCTCAATGCGCTTACCAAGGCCGGCGTCTATCCGGACCTTCGGATTGGCCTGAATGCCTACCAAATCCCGGATTCGTCCGACGAGTTCAACGCCAAGCATGACCTGGCTAAGTTCAGTCACCTGCCGGACAAACGGGATCCGTGGCGCGATCCGTGGTGGTTTCGGCACGAGTTTACCTTGCCCGAGTTGTCCACTGGCCGGCACGTGTGGCTGCATTTCGACTCCATCAACTACCGGGCCGAGGTGTGGCTCAACGGGAACAAGGTCGCTGACCGCGAACAAATGGTCAGCATGAACCAGCGTTTCGTCTTCGATGTGTCGCGCTGGGCCGTGGCGGAGTTGAACGGCCTGGCGGTGAAGATTTGGCCCGTGGATCACGTAGGCTCGCCCGGCCCGCAGTTGATTCCGCTTGCGGGCAACCGCTTCGAGGACCATGTCAGCGATGGCCCTATGGACTTCGCCGTTCAACTGGCTGGCGGCTACGACTGCTTTCCGTCCATTCCGGACCGTTACATGGGAATCCTGCAGGACGTGTGGGTGGAAACGAGCGGTCCAGTGATCATTCGCGATCCCTTCGTGGTAACCGAACTGCCTCTGCCCCGGACTGACAGCGCCAAGCTGAAGATATCGGCGACCCTGGTCAATGCCAGCGAGCAGGCGATCAGCGGCAGCCTGAAGGGATCGATGGCGGAAGCGGGATTGACGTTCGAAATGCCGGTGACCCTTTCGGCGGGGGAATCCAAGGAGGTGGCCTTCGACCCCGCGCCCGTGATGGAGCATCCGAGACTCTGGTGGCCGAACGGCTACGGCGTGCAGCCTCCGTATGACCTGAGCCTGCAGTTCGTGGCGGGCGGGAGCGTGTCCCACACGCAGATGGTGCGCTTTGGGGTCCGCCACATCACATCGGAGATGCACGAGTATAACGGTCATTACGGCCGCCGCATTCAGATCAACGGTCAGAAGATCTTCGCCCGGGGCGGCTATGTCCAGCCCGACGCCCTCTGGGACTGGACGCCGGAGCGGGTCGATACCGAGATCCGTTACTACGCCCAGGCGAACCTGAATCTGATCTACTTCGAGGACATCGCCAATCCCCCCGACTACTTTTTCGATGCCTGCGACCGCTACGGCGTCATGATCGGCCAATGCTTTTATGGCTGTTCCTGGATGCAAACCGGCTCGAAATATCCGGAGGACGTTCCTTTGGTCATCAAATGCTCGCGGGACATTTTACAGCGCTACCGCAACCATCCGAGCCTGCTCTTCTACATGGCGAGCAACGAGGGCTTAACGCGCGAGGAGGTTTACCGGCCGTGGCGCGCCAGCGTGATCGAATTGGACGGCAGCCGCTTCTGGGTTCCCTCAAACGGCATGCCCAACGTGGCCCCGGACAAAGTGCAGCCGTGGTTTCGGGAGGACATGCCTACGGGGATGACGGACCTCGGGTACAACACTTATGGTTGGGAAGAACCGTCCGAGTATTACCGGAGAGTAAGAGAGGTTCCCAATTGGATGTTCATGACCGAGTCCGGTTCGGCCTCCCTGCCGCCTCTTAGCAGCCTGCAGAAGTTCATCCCCAACCTAGGCGCAGTGGCTCCCGGCGCGACCTTCCCCTTGGATGCAGCCTGGGCCCATCATGGCGCCAATCAGTATTACCAGCCTTACGATGCCGCCGTGCGCCGCGTGTACGGGGAGCCGGCCACTGTGGGTGATTACATCTGGCAGGGGCACCTCGCCACGGCCGATCAGCACCGCGCCATGTTCGAAGCCGTCAGTCATCGGCTGTGGGACATCACCAGTGGGTTCACACAGTGGAAGATCAATTCCGCTTGGCCGGATGTGCAGTGGCAGATCTTCGACTGGTTTCTGAAGCCGATGGTGAGTTACTACTTCATCAAGCGCGCTAACGAACCGGTCCACATCCAACTCGGATTGATTGAGCCGATGGTGACTGTGGTGAATCACTCGCTCGAACCGCGGAGCGGCCTCAAGGTGCGAGCCCGCGTGTTGGATCCCTCAATGCGTGTACTCTTCGAAAAGCAGGAGAACGCGGAGGTGGCCGCGAATACGTATCGCGACATCTTTGAATTACCCAAACTGCCGGAATTGCCGCCCGTCTATTTCGTCCGGCTCGATTTGAGCGACGCCGTCGGAAAACGGATTTCGGACAACCTCTACTGGTTGCCCGCGCAGAAGGGCGGATCCCTGCGGGCGCTGCACTCGCTGCCGCCGGTAAAGCTCCAGGCGACCTGTAAAATCGAGGCCCGCGGCGCGTTGAAGATCGCTCGGGTGAAAGTCACCAATCCCACCGAACAAATCGCTTTCTTCGTCCAACTGGCGTTGACGTGGGGCCGTGATGGCGAGGAGATTCTGCCGGTCTTGTGGGAGGACAACTACTTCAGCTTGCTGCCAGGCGAGTCACGCGAAGTCACCGCCACCTTTGCGACGCAAGACGCCGGCAGGGCCAAGCCCACGCTTGAAGTGGGCGGATGGAATGTGGAAAGCGATTTCGACTGCGCCGCGCTCGCAGTTTCGCCAAAGGAAATCAAGGCGGGCGAGCGGTTTACAGTCACGACGAGCGTAGCCAACACGTTCCTCGATGGCAGCCGTGTGTTCCTGAAGGTTGACGGCAAGCCAACCGCCTTCCGCTGGGCTTGGGCTCGTGCTGGCCGGAAAGAATCGCTGGGATTCCCATTCATACTGGAGCAATCCGGCCGGCATGAAATCGCCGTGGGCGGCCAGAAGCTCTCAGTGACTGTTCAACCTTGAAACTGACACTCGCGCTTGCTACCGTCTGAAATTAGCTCTTACCATTATCAGTGAGCAAATAGGAACACCTCATGAGAAATCAGACCTATCATGAAATAGGAGAACTACCCATGAGAATGCAAGTGAACTATCGTTTGGCGGGTGTGGCCCTTGTGCTACTGGCCTCGGCTTGGGCGTTCTTGGTGTCCGTCGCCCAAGCCGCAGACACGATTCCCGGCGCGCCGGCAGGGGTGATGTTGTCGGGGGTCGCGTGCGCGGACGGCGAGCTGGTGAACGATGCCGAGGCCATGGGCGGGAAAGCGGCCACCGGCGACGGAGAATACCAGTCTCTGGTCCAGGCCAAGTTGCCCGAGACTGGCGAGGCGTTCACAGTATGGGTCCACCGCAAGGGTGGGCCGATTCAACTCAAGGCCATCGTGAACGGCGCACAACATGAGAAGGTGTGGAACTGGGGCCAACCCGACGGGTACGAATGGTGCAGTATGGGACGTTACAAGCGTGCCGAACTGGGCGAGGGCATAGTGATTATCCGCAGCGGTAAACAAGATCGGGGCATTCCGCGTATTGATTGCGTCGTATTCTCGGCTGACGCGGCGGCGCATCCCAAGGGAATGCTAGTGCCGTTTCCAAAAAGTTAGTTTAACTTTTAAAATTTTTCCTATTGGTATTCCGATGTTATGTAGAGATACGACTAAATTCTTACATGGAGGTGAATTATGTGTCTCTACGTACGCGAACTTAAAATGGATG
>DAOUEK010000072.1:0-8716 GCA_034430425.1 Anaerolineales bacterium
GAGGGCTGTCGCTGTTTGTCATCGAAAGAGACGAAAGCGTGCGTATTCGACGCATCGAAAACAAGCTTGGCCTTCACGCCTCGCCCACATGCGAAATTCAATATAACGACACACCGGCCTGGCTCATCGGCAAACGTCGCTTCGGATTAATCCGTTACGCCATGGCATTGATGAACGGCGCCCGCCTGGCAGTTGGTGCGCAAGCCGTGGGAATCGCAGATGCGGCATACCGAGAAGCCTACAAGTATGCTGGCGAGCGGATACAGTTCGGTCAACCCATCATAAATCTGCCGGCTGTCTCTCGCATGCTGATCTCGATGCGCGCCGAGCTGGAAGCCAGTCGGGCGCTGATCTGTGAAGCCGGTGTTTGGGTAGATCGTCTCAAAGCCTACGAGGAACGCATGGCGGAAGGTGATACAAGCTTGCGCCAGGAAGCAAAAGTGGCTTCCAATTTGGCCGATGCCCTCACCCCACTGACCAAATACTACACCACCGAGATGGCAAACCGGGTTTGTTACCTGGCGCTGCAGATCCATGGCGGGGTAGGTTACATGTGCGAATTCAATGTCGAACGTCATTTCCGCGATGTCCGCGTGACCAACATTTACGAAGGCACCAGCCAGATGCAGGTTGTGGCCGCGATAGGCAAACTCCTCGGGCATGCCCTGGACAATCGGCTTGCCGAATGGGCAGCGCAGGATTATGGCAAAGAACTGGAAGGCCTGAAAAAGCAATTGATCGAAGCGACCGACCTGTTCAAGAAAGCCGCGGATGTTCTCAAGGAGAAAGAGCGAGACATCATTGATTACTACGCTGTCGAACTAACCGACATCGCCGCATATGTTGTCAACTCCTGGTTAGTGCTTCAGGATGCGCTCCAATCCGAACGCAAACGTGATCTGGCCCGCGTTTATATCAGCGAAATCCTTCCCAAAGTGCATACGGCCGGCGCAGTCATCCTCGCCGCCGACGATACTCCCCTGCAGGCTCGGGACAGGATTTTAGCTGAGGATTTCTAAGCAGCCTGATTCTGTTTCATTCTGATGGATTAAAGGATTCAACTTGCGTCAGACTACCAACCTTCACATCAACTGTGATGTGCTGGTAATGTCTTTTGCAGGTCACAATTTCTCGTAATCGTTCGTCTCGTGTTGCTAAATAATAGGAGGATCAGGTAAATGACGCTCTTATCGGGTAAAACCGCACTAATTTTTGGCGTCGCCAACGACCACAGTATCGCCTGGGGTATCGCCCGGGAACTTCACCAGCACGGAGCCCGCCTTGGCATCAGCTACGCGGGAGAGAGTCTGGAGCGTCGCGTTCAACCTCTGGCCGATTCGATCGGTGTCTCTTTCGTAGAGCCGTGTGATATCACAAAAGATGAAGATATCAAAGCCGTGATGACCAAAGCCGAAGACGCATTCGACCAGATTGACATCCTCGTACACGCTATCGCCTTTGCCAATCGGGAAGATCTCATGGGCCGATTCCACAACACAAGCCGCGAGGGATTCCGGCTGGCGATGGACATCAGTGTGTATTCCTTCATCGCACTTGCGGGAGCTGCTGCCCCACTGATGAAGGATGGCGGTTCGATGCTTACTCTCACTTTCTATGGTGGCCAGAAAGTCATTCCCAATTACAACCTCATGGGGGTTGCGAAGGCAGCACTGGAGGCCTCGACGCGTTACCTGGCCGCCGATCTCGGACGACAGAATATTCGTGTCAATGCCATCTCGGCTGGCCCCATTCGCACGCTTTCCGCTTCCGGCGTTAATGGTTTTAAAGATATGCATCGCCAATATGCCTCGCTGACACCGCTGCAGCGGAATATCACCATAGAAGACGTTGGCGGAGCGGCAGTCTGGTTGGCATCGGACTTGGCAAAAAACGTCACAGGTGAAGTACTTTTCGTTGACTCAGGTTACAATATTCTTGGCTTGGCGATCCCCCAGGAAGGACAAGGCTCAAAATAGAAACCATGGAACGACCCTCGTGATCAACAACCCTCTCGACGAATTTCTCTTGCGAAACGACCCGGAGAGTCATCTATTCCGCTCGAAACTCACCCAGGCGGTGTTTATCGTTTATTACACCGCTCTCACAATGTGGTTGATCGCTGACCTCGTATTCACATTCTTGCTCTCCGATCGTTCCATCTCCATGATGGCCATCGATCTGAGCATTATCCTGATCCTCGCCGTGATCGGAATAGTGGCTTTCAGAATGCTGCGCCAGGGCAATGTAGATCTCGCCGCAAAGACCTTGTGTACGCTCATCCTGATTCTCACCTTCATCTGTACGATTTTGTTCCCCGATCAAATTTACATCCTCAGCGTTGCCTATCTCGTTGGCATTCTACTCGTCGGCATTATTCAGAGCGGGAAATCCGCATTCATCGTCGCGGGAATTTCTTTCGGCGCCATCAGTTTTGCCTGGCTGCGGGCACATTTACGCTACAACGAAACCAATCCGAATTTCGATGGATCGGTCGGTATCTTCTTCCTCATTGGGCAAGCAGCCCTGTATTTCGGTTTCGCCGGAATCCTGCGATCACTGTCGCAATACATCCGCCAGACCTTCGAACGCCTCTCCACTCAAACCGAGCAAATAACACAACTGGCGCTCACCGACCCGCTGACCGGTCTGGCAAACCGCCGTCACATCCTCGATCAAATGGATCGGGAATTCGTACGAGCGAGACGTTACCGCCGTCCACTAAGCCTGGTTTTCATCGACATGGACGGTTTCAAACCAATCAACGACCACTTCGGACACATTTTTGGCGACGACATCCTGCGCGGCGCGGCGCTGGCGCTTTCGGGCGTATTACGCTCGACCGACCTGCTGGCTCGCATCGGCGGAGATGAATTCGCCATCCTGCTGCCCGAGACGACGATAAGCGGAGCGCAGGGTGTGGTGGCGAAACTCCGCAAAGCGCTGTCCGCTTACAGCCGGCATTTGGGTGCGACGATCCCGGAGCTGACCTTTTGCGCCGGTATCTCACAACTTCGCCAGGATGACCAGACGAGTGAAGCGCTTCTCGCGCGTGCGGACGACGCACAATGCCGCGCTAAAGATTCCGGGAAGGGGCAAACCCGAACGCAGCTCGAGTTCGATCAACTTCCCCTTTTTAATTCAACCAGAAAGAAATCACGCAGGAATTGAAGTTCGGGTTTGGTATGGATCGTACTGCTCCGTTTTCCCACTGCATCCATAGATAAAATGGAAAACTTCACCAGCAGAAATCGTTTACGTGATGAGGTGATCGCATGATACAAAGTGCTTACGTTCAAGTATCGACCCATGGTCATGCCGATACGCACGATATCACCCGGGAGGTTCAACAAGCGCTGTCCGCTACCGGTGTGCAGAACGGCCTGGTTACGGTATTCACCGCTTCGTCGACAAGCGCACTCACGACGATCGAATACGAAAGCGGCGCTCTGGCTGATTTGCAGCGTGCCCTGGATGAGATCGCGCCGCCCAACAGGGAATACAAACACAACCTGCGCTGGGGAGATGGCAACGGCCATTCCCATCTGCGCGCCGCGCTGCTGAAACCATCGCTCTCTATTCCCGTCATCGACGGACGCATGACCCTGGGAACATGGCAGCAGATCCTCTTCATCGACTTCGATGTTCGTCCCAGAGAGCGGCAGCTTGTGATACAAATCATTGGAGAGAATGATTAATCCCAAGACTAAATCTTGAGCGGAGAAATAAATACATTGATTCCGGATGCCCCCCTGCGACTGCTGGCCGTTATGGCACATCCCGACGACGAAAGTTTTGGCGTAGGCGGCACATTGGCACTCTACGCCCGGCGCGGCGTTGACGTTCATCTGATCTGCGCCACGCGCGGCGAAGTGGGCGATGTGGAAGACGAATTGCTGCAGGGCTATGAGGATATCGCCATGTTGCGCGAAGATGAACTGCGCTGCGCGGCCGAGATATTGGGCTTGAAAGAAATGCAATTTTTGGATTACCGCGATTCAGGCATGTCCGGCTCGGAGGACAATCGCCATCCGAAAGCTCTCGCTGCCGCACCGCTGCAAGAAGTCGCTGCGCGCCTGGCAACTGTAATTCGCAAGGTTCGCCCACAGGTGGTGATCACTTTCGATCCCTACGGCGGCTACGGGCATCCCGATCACATCGCCATCCAACAGGCCTGCGCCCAAGCTTTTCACGCAGCGGGGAACCCACAATTATTTCCGGATGGATTAACTCCCTATCAACCGCAGAAATTGTATTACCACACCTTCCCGCGCGGCGCGACGCGAATGCTCGTTCGCTTGATGCCCCTGTTCGGAAAGGACCCACGTCGTTTTGGCCGCAATGAAGATATCGATCTGGTCGAAGTCGCCGAAAAAGACTTCCCCATCCACGCCAGAATCAATATCAGCAAAGCGCTCGACGCCAAGCAGCGCGCTTCTGCCTGCCACTCGAGTCAGAATGCAGCCCCCGGCGGCGGTTTTATAAACTGGATCTTCCGACTCTTCGCACGGCACGAAGGCTTCATGCGCGCCCATCCCCCTGTGAACGGCCGTATACGAGAGAAGGATCTCTTTGAAGGCGTCTCACACGAAGAGTGATGTACATAATCCTCCTATTCGAAAGAAGGACGGTTTTCTCGTTTAGCGTTTATCGACTGCCAACAGGTCAGGTGCTTACCGACTTCGCGATCATGGCGACATCCCAGCTTACCTCTCCAGCCAAAGACCAAAACAAAACGTAATATCGCACAACCCTTTTTCCGAACTCGGTTCGTGAAGTATTTCCAGCTCGCAGGTGATCACCATCATGACCCCTTACAAAAGTCATTAGACGTTGAGATTCTCGCATGGTATCATACCGAGGTTTTCGAGTCAGAAAGATATGTGAGAATGTGTACGTATGCCGTTTGATGAGTACTTGAGTCAGAAACCACCAAATCAATTCGACCTGCCGCAGCGAATCCACCGCTTATCCGAGCTTTCTTACAACCTATGGTGGACCTGGTACAGCGAAGCTGAACGCGCGTACCGTTTCATCGACCCTGTTGTTTGGGAAAGCACTCGCCACAATCCCGTGCGATTTCTCCGGCAAGTTGATCGTCAAAAACTTAATGCAGCCACGCAGGATCGAGGGTATCTGGAGATCTACGATCGAGTCCTGGAAGCTTTCGACCAGTATATGGCGGACAACAAGCAAAGCTGGTATACCGACACGTATCCCGAACGGATCAACCAGCCGATCGCATATTTCTCGACCGAATATGGACTTCACGAAACGATGCCGATATACGCCGGAGGCCTGGGGGTTCTCTCCGGGGACCATATAAAAGAAGCCAGCGACCTCGGCATCCCACTCGTGGCGGTCGGTTTCCTCTACACCCAGGGATACTTCGTACAACACATCACCGAAGACGGATGGCAAGAAGCCAAATATAAAAACTTCTCCTTTCAGGATTTGCCCGTTTTCCCAGTAGTTGACGAGCACGGCAACAAACTCACGGTTAACGTCAACCTGGCCAATCGTGATGTGCAGGTTTGTATGTGGCGGGTGCAGGTCGGTCGAACGCCGCTTTACTTGCTGGATACGAACATCGAAGAGAATCTCGAGGCCGACCGCAGCTTAACCGCCCGTCTATACACAAGCGAAATCGATTCACGCATATCGCAGGAGATCATACTCGGAATTGGCGGCGTAAAAGCGTTACGCGCCCTGGGGTACAACCCCTGTGCCTGGCACATGAACGAAGGCCATTCAGCTTTCATGGCGCTCGAACGAATCCGCGAGATGACCACCAGCGGGAAATCGTTCGAAACCGCGCTTGAAAAAGTAAAAGCGAGCACAATTTTCACCACCCACACCCCCGTACCCGCAGGACACGATGAATTCCCCCTGCCGTTGATCGATCAGTATTTCGGAACATATTGGCCGCAGCTCGGCCTGGATCGCAACGCCTTCATTGACCTTGCCTTGCACACGCAGGAATGGGGCGAACGCTTCAGCATGGCGATTCTGGCATTTCGCATGGCAGCGCATTGCAACGGCGTTTCCAAGATCCACGGTGGCGTGGCGCGGAAAATGTGGTCTTTCCTTTGGCCGGATAGAAACGTTGAAGAGGTCCCGATCTGCCACATCACAAACGGCATACACACTTCCACCTGGGTGGCACGGCGAATGGGCGAACTCTTCAAAGAATATCTGGCAGCGAATTGGGAGACTCGCATTGATGACCCCAAACTATGGGAATACATCGAACGTGTACCCGATCGTGCCTTATGGGAAGTTCGTCGTCATCTTAAACGCAAGATGACCGATTATCTTCGTGAACGTGCCCGCCCACAGTGGCTGCAAGGAGATGATCATCCCGTTCAGGTCATTACCAGTGGCGCGCTGCTTGAACCCCATGCATTAACGATCGGATTCGCACGCCGTTTCGCCACCTACAAGCGTGCCGATTTGATTCTGCGCGACCCGGATCGCTTATTGCGCTTGCTCAACCAGTCGGGCATGCCCGTTCAACTGATATTCGCAGGAAAAGCCCACCCTGCTGACGAACCGGGAAAACGTTTGATTCAAGAGATCTATCGACAAGTGAAACGCGCCGAGAATGGCGGTCGATTGGTGTTCGTCGAAGATTATGATATGAACCTGGCGCGCTACTTGACCCAGGGCGTGGATGTGTGGCTCAATACGCCCCGTCGTCCGAACGAAGCATCCGGAACCTCGGGCCAGAAGGCTGCCTTGAACGGAGTACTCAATTTCTCGATTCTGGATGGCTGGTGGAGTGAGGGCTTCGACGGCGAAAACGGTTGGGCGATTGGCACGCTCGAAGATTTCAATAATCCGCAAGCCCAGGACGATGCCGACGCCGAAAGCCTCTATCAAATCCTGGAAAATGAGATCATCCCACTCTATTACCAGCGCTCGGCCGACGGCTTGCCAGGTGAGTGGCTGAGACGGGTGAAACACGCCATTCAAACGCTTGCCCCGCATTTCAGTATGCGGCGGATGGTGAAGGAATATGTTATTGATATGTACCTGCCGGCGCTCCCGAATAACAAGAATAAATAATACGGACGAATAATTCTGATGCTCGATCTACTTCAAATCCACCCGGCATTTATGCCCCTGGTCATCTTCTTTCTGCGTGTGACAGACATGTCGCTGGACACGCTGCGCGTTTTATTCGTCATCCGTGGCCGCAGACCGCTGGCGTGGATCCTGGGATTTTTCCAATCCGCGCTGTGGGTCGTCGCCATCACCAGCGTCCTCAGCAACCTGGATAATATTTTTAACCTTGTCGGATACGCTGGTGGTTTCGCCACGGGAAACGTCTTGGGTATGCTGATCGAAGAGCGTTTGGCCATCGGCTTCAGCCATATCCGCATCATCAGCTCCCGTCGCGGGAGTGCAATTGCGGAGGCCATCCGCCAGGCCGGCCACGCTGTGACCGAAATCCCGGCGAGAGGGAAAGATGGAACGGTTTCTGTCCTGAATTGCAGTGTGAAACGCCGCCAGGTGAGAGCGGTACAGAAAAACATCGCCGAACTCGATCCCGATGCTTTCGTCACCGTTGAAGACATTCGCCCCATCCACCGGGGTTATTGGAGAGGCTGAAGGCGGGAGGCTGGATGCGATGCGAGTTGGCTACCCCATTTTCACGCTTCTAATAACCATCATCATCGCCTGCTTCGTTCAATTCGGCGGATACGAGCTTCCCCCCACGCCCACTGTGGCCTGGTCTGCACTGCCCGGTGAATGGGTCCCCTTATTGATTTTTCTCTTACGCACGAGCGACCTGACCATATCGACCATACGCATGTTGTCCATCGTGCAAGGCCGCAGAATAACATCCTGGCTGCTTGCCCTCTTCCAATCCGCTCTGTTTGTGACCGGCGTTGCGGGTGTTTTGGGCGACCTTGATAATCTCTTGAATCTTGCCGCCTATGCATTGGGTTTCGCTTTTGGAAATGTTCTCGGGATGGCGATCGAATCGAAAATAGCGCCCGGGCACATTCTACTGCGCATTACTTCATCGACTCTGGGAGAAGCCTTGACGATGCAGCTGCGTGAGCAAGATTATGGGGTCACAGAACTTTCGGGATTGGGAATGAAGGGCACGGTTCACATCATGCTTGCCTTCATTCCCCGCAGAGAGATCCGGCGAGTCAAAGGTGAAATCCTTGCAATTGATCCCGATGCATTTATCACCATGGAGCCGGTACGTCAGCTGCGCGGTGGTTGGAAAATTTGATCCAAAATAGCATGAGACGGAAACCATCAAGGTTCACAACCTTGCCGTGTGATCGGCACGACCTCGAAAGCACCGACATCCTGCCAGTGTGAATAATAACTCACATCCGGAAGCAGATCTTTGGCACTATCAAAGTACAAATCAAGAACGAGACGAAAGGTATTTACAGGTGAAATTTGCGGGTATAGCGCTTGTGTCCCTTCATCAGGCAAGTAATACGCATTCAATATCCGCATTCGTTGGAAATTGTTAATCGTCTCTCCACTCCCATGATCCCCCTGGATAATAATAATCGGAGGAGTATCTGACTGGGCAAGTATGATGTCTACAAGGGACAGGAGTCTTGAATTTACGTATTCGATTTGCTGGCGATACCCTTCAATTTCATCCGTCTGATTGGGAACAAACTCTCCAGATTTATCGAAGATATACGGTTCGTGAGGTATGTTGATATGCGCGAAAACGAAT
>DAOUEK010000073.1:0-13388 GCA_034430425.1 Anaerolineales bacterium
CGGATGATCGCGTTCATTGTCCGACCTGCGGATACACATTCGATCTATCCAAAACTACAAGCTACAGACTGGGTGATTCGGATATCGATCTAAAACTACAGGCCGGTTGGCTGACTTCCATCCGTTCCGGCAGACTTCCCAACTTCACCGTCCATAGTAAAAGCGGAGAGGAAATGCCTCTGTCGGACTGGATTCGCAATGCAGGCACCATCTTCCGCGCCTGCAACTTGATCGTCTTTATTGCCATGGCGATCATCTTCATCATAATTTTCTTGTGGAAATAGCATCTCCTGGCGAGATGATAAAGTCCATCAGGTCATTCACTTTGAGTAAGCAGCGCTTGATTTAGAAAGCCAATCACTCGCTGCTCATATTCCTCGGGTTCGTCAAACAACGCATCGATCTGATGACCGCCCTCGTCTCTGATCCAGATCGTGGCCGGACCCCGGGTTAATTCATAATAAGCCTGGCTGGTGGCCAATTCGGCATCAGCTGTGATCAACAGCAGCGGTGTGGAAGTAATCTGCGGAACGGCCTCACGCAATGGAATCGGATCATGTATCCCTGTTACCCATTCGACGAACTGCCAGCTTAGCCACTCTGTGGGAAGCCAGATGTACCACTCCGGGTCAGTGGCCAGCAGCATATCTTCATATGTACGCCAGCGTGTGCCCTCGACCACGACTGCCGAAATGGTTTCGTTTTGCGTGGCGGTGTACAGTGACGCCTTCGCACCAGCGGAAAGACCGAGTACCGCAATCTGCTCAGGATTGATTTCGGTTCTCTGTAAAAGATAATCCAAAGCCGCTTCGATATCCAAATTATCTTCCCACCCCAAAGCATATACTTCCCCTTCACTCTCACCTTGCGCGCGCGTATCATAAAGCAAGGCACCGTATCCATTCTTGGCGAGAAGTTCGGCATGGTAGATCATCCCCGTGCGATTGCCGTTGAAGGCATGCACAAGGATCACTGCAGCTCCATTGGTGGAGGGGATATACCAGCCATATAGTTCCAGATCGTCGCTTGTCACGAGTGTAACGTCGAGATACACCAACCCCAAATCGGCTGGTGAAGCATCCCCGATTGGATAGCGGTGTGGATGCATGGCGTTGTAGGCATTGCGGATTGGTAGGCCGAAATACAGCAGGAACGCCACGATGGCAATCAGCCAAGCGGTAAACAGAAGTAAGTTCTTATAGTACGTTCGATCTCGTTTTTTTGTTTGTTCTTGTTCCATGTCTTGATAAACTCGTTCCCTCATAAGGCGATAGATTTCGATCACGAGCTGCAGGATCGAATCGCCTGGCAGGATACATTCACCGGAGTAACGCCACTCACGATCAACGCCCAAATCAGAAATTCCGAGAACAAACCACTCCAATAATGACCGGGCTGCAGCAGTAAAGGAACGTGTTTCAAGATACCCGCCAAAGCCAGGAAACCACCGAGTAAGCCCGCGCCGATGAAACCCCAGCGATGACCTCTGGCAACCAACAAAAATACAACAATGAGCATTGCGGTAAAAACACCCGCCAGGATTTGGGCCTGAATATTGGTAAGCACAAATTCTACCGGTATACCGAAGAGGAAGTCATCGATGAGAAGGGATATAGCAACGGATGACAGGATGACTCCGTTAATCAGGACCTGGTTGACCTTGTTTCTCATCCTGGTCATTGCTCATTACGCGCCACGGTTGACGAATTAATTTCGAAACCCAAACCTATGCCGACAGCTCAACCACGTTTGGCCGCCGGGACAGGTTGTGTTGTAAGCGCATTTCTCACACTGCGTGGGCATGAAGATCATGAAATGCATTCCGAGGAGCAGCAGGTAGATCAAAACAAAATACCAGCCTGTACGGAAAAGCCAATACAACGGAAAGACGACACATACAAACAGCATGAGTTCACCAAGTTGTGCATTGCGTTCGAAAAAAACCTGATCAAACCGCCTGTCTTTGTAGAGAATGGTGGAGAGAAAATTGCCCGGATAAACACCGCACAACGCTGGACAGTATTTGCCCCGATATGGACATCCTACACAACAACCGGCTTGAAACACTTTTGTGATTAGATAGAAAGCTAGCCAGAGGAGCGTGAGGACAATCGAGTGGGTAGCCAGTATATATGCGGTTCCGACAAAACCGATCACAAACGGAATCATGGCTAATGCGTACAGACATTTATCTTTCGTGGTCCATTGGTAGTGATTTGCTTCCATTTCTGCACCTATGCTACCTGGTATGAGCTAGCTAACTGATCAGGATGATCCTAGTTCGCATCCGGAATAACTTTTCCGAAAAAGCCTAAGCGGAGTCCTACTGCAACGCCTCCAAAAACACTGGCAAACACTGAAATTGCGCTGACAAGAAAATCATCCATAAAGACAATCGCATCCAGATTCGTCAATTCAAGAATCCCGTCCATCATCATCATCGCAAGGAAGTAAAACAAGATTCCCATGCAAGCGCGGGCTGCACGTTGAGCAAACGTACCGGCATCATCTGGAGCGCCCTTGAATTTTATTGCAATCGTGAGTGCTGCTGCGTTCACACCAGCCAACAAACCAGCGCCTCTGCCGAAAACCTCAGCCCACAAGAGGGCGAGCACCAATGGAACAGCGAACATGGTGCCAAGACGGATAATATCGGTCAATCGGCTGCGTAACCACTCGCGGGATAATAAGAAATGAGCACAGAGCAAGACGATCCCGCCTGAAATCATTCCGCCAAGTACATCGGCAAGGAAATGCCGGCCCAGATACATCCGCGAGATGGCCACCAGGACAATAAGGGCGGGCGCGAGCCAATAGAGGTAACGTTTCTTGAACTGCTGTGCAAGGCCGCCCCATAACAGCGTTGTGTCTGCGACATGGCCTGAAGGGAAGCCCCATTTGGCAGATCCGCTCATCCGAAATGCGTTGACCACCTCCGCATCCAGAAGACCGAAAAAGGAATTGGACCCTGACGCCTTTAAGCTCGATAAAGGGTCATCTGTGAATTGCAGATTCTGTATTTCCGCGTTCACGAACCTGGGGCGAGGGAGATTGAAGCCAGCCTTCAAACCATCGTTTAACATTTTTCCCCAGAAGAATATTCGATTAATAGTGAGACCTTTGTGATAGTTAATACCCAAGATGATGATAATAAGTACACCTCCCAGCAATTTATCATCACCCAGTGTTGTGATCGCGTTCATAAAAAAGTTTAAGAAATCAGAAGCGTAGGACTGCAACGATAGGACCAACTCGGTTTGAAACATGATTAACTCTTAATGGAAAAATTTTCCGCAATTCAACGTTAAATCCAATCGCTGCGCTTGCAGACGGCAAGAATGGTACACCAAGTTTGAAGTGAATTCAATGAAGAGAGATCGTGTGTTTTATGATATAAGACCATTACGAGAGGGAGATCTATGTCAACGAAACCAAACACGATCGTTATTTTTGGCGCCTCCGGTGATCTGACTTCGCGCAAGCTGCTTCCGGCGCTTTTCAGCCTATACCTGAAAGGTAGGCTCCCGGAACGGTTCAGGATCGTTGGCTACACACGCAGGGAGTGGGACGACGATGTCTTTCGAGAGTGTATGCAGGCAGGTGTGGAAACCCAGATGCAATTTAATGAAGTGGCCGGTGCATGGGAACTCTTTGCCCAATACCTGCATCACGTTCGCGGTGGTTTATCGGCTGCGGAAGACTACCAACATTTACACACCACCCTCTCTTCTCTGGAAGACAGCCCAAGCGAGCGGCTGTATTACCTTGCTGTGCCCCCACGCTACTTCACAGATATCGTTTCAGGTTTGGCACAAGCTGGTCTGATAAACTCAGGGCCGGATTGTTGTCGGGTTGTGATTGAAAAGCCGTTTGGCGCTGACCTCCAATCAGCGCAAGCGCTCAACCAAGCTCTTCATGCCCACCTCGATGAAAGCCAGATCTACCGCATCGACCATTACCTCGGCAAGGAAACTGTGCAAAACGTTCTGGTATTCCGCTTCGCCAACACCATTTTTGAACCCGTCTGGAACCGTAACTATATCGACCACGTACAAATAACCGTAGCGGAGGAAGTCGGTGTCGAACATCGGGCTGCCTTCTACGACGATGTCGGTGTCATCAAAGATATGTTCCAGAATCACCTGCTGCAGCTGCTGACGCTTGTTGCCATGGAACCCCCCGCAACCTTTCAAGCCGATGCACTGCGCAATGAAAAAATCAAAGTGCTCAACGCCATACGTCCGCCTTCGGAGAGCGAAATCGGTCAATACCTGATCAGAGGACAGTATCGTGGATACCGTGATGATGAAAATGTAGCAACGGATTCAGACACCCCGACATATGCGGCCATCCGATTCGACATAGAAAACTGGCGCTGGCAAGGAGTCCCTTTCTTCCTGCGCTCCGGTAAAAAACTGGCTGCCAAGACCACAGAGATCATCATCCACTTCAAACGTCCACCCCACGTCATGTTCCCTCTACCAAAGAATTACGAAATCTCGCCCAACATCCTGGCGTTATGTATCCAGCCGGACGAAGGAATTCACCTGCGTTTCGATGCCAAAGTGCCCGACACCGCTGCGGAAATGAAACCGGTCGACATGGAATTCCATTATGTAGATAATTTCGGCGAATGCGCCATACCCGAAGCCTACGAGCGATTGCTCTTGGATGCCCTGATCGGAGATGCTGCCCTTTTTACCCGAGCTGATGAAATTGAGATGGCCTGGAAATTGATCGATCCATTCATCAGCGCGTCCAAAGGCAAGAACCGACAGACTTTGGAATTGTACGAACCGGGAAGTTGGGGACCTGCGGCGGCGGATTCCTTACTTGGAGAAGAAGGCCGCAAGTGGTTACGCGGGTGTGCAGAACACAACGATCATCCAATGAAATCCGGTTGTTAACTAAGGAAACCTGCGATGTTCCAAACCGAACACGGTCTTCCTGTTCCCGCAGTAACTGAAGAAGAAATGCGCCAAATCGACCGAATCGCTGTCGAGGAATTCAATCTGAGTATATTGCAAATGATGGAAAATGCCGGGAGGGCACTGGCAGAAAACGCATTTGCCATGCTGGGCAGCAGACATCGAACTGTGACCGTCCTGGCTGGACCAGGAGGGAATGGTGGTGGCGGTATGTGCGCAGCCCGGCATATACACAACCAAGGTCTTGAAGTCTCTCTTGTGCTGGCAAACAGCGTTGAATATTTACATGACGCGGCTTTGGCACAATTCGAGATTCTCCGGTCCACACAGGTTGCTCTCGTACCACAAGCGGATGTAGAAAAGACGATCCGAAGCGCAGCTCTCGTCGTAGATGCATTCATTGGCTATTGTCTGCGCGGCGCATCGAATGGTCGAGTGCAGGAATTGATCGAAATCTGCAATCGGGAGGCCCCTCGAGGAATCTCGCGGGATATTCCATCCGGGATGAACGCTACAACTGGCGATGCGCCGGGTGTCATCATCACGGATTCCGAACGAACCCTGACTCTCGCGCTGCCCAAGACCGGTTTGAGGCAATATGATGAAGAACTTTACCTCGCCGATATTGGAATCCCCCCCGAAGTATACGAAAAAGTAGATCTGGGTTTTGAACCGCTGTTTGGGTCTCATAGTTGGCAGAAATTGAAACACATACAGCCGGCCGAATAGCCGATCTCGTTTGCTCCGCAGATACCTTCCGGTATAATCCATTCCGTGACCGAAAAAGAAGAACGTATCGTTACACCAAACCGCAGGGACGAGGATTCGTACGAACCTTCCCTGCGTCCGCGCATGCTGCACGAGCTCATCAATCAAGAACGCGTGACGCAGAATCTCACCATTCTCATCCAGGCTGCCAAAGGCCGCGGTGAATCACTCGATCACGTTCTTTTTTACGGTCCTCCTGGCCTGGGAAAAACCACGTTGGCCCACATTCTGGCCAACGAGATGGGCGTGAATATCAAAGTGACATCCGGACCGGCGATCGAACGGGCTGGTGATCTCGCCGCCATCCTCACCAATCTGCAATCCAGCGACATCCTTTTCATCGATGAGATCCACCGCCTGGGTCGGGCAGTGGAGGAAATCCTGTACCCCGCCATGGAAGACTATGCCCTCGACATCACCATTGGCAAAGGACCGAGTGCCCGCTCGATTCGTCTCAAACTACCCCATTTCTCCGTCGTCGGCGCAACAACCCGACTGGCCTTGCTCACTGCGCCATTGCGGGCCAGATTCGGTGCTGTACATCGGTTGAATTTCTATGAACCCGAAGCAATGGAAGCTATCGTATCGCGCGGGGCGAGAGTGCTGGATGTGGAAATCGAACCCGGGGGCATAACGGAAATTGCCTGCCGTGCTCGCGGTACACCGCGTGTTGCGCTGCGTTTACTGCGGCGAGTGCGGGATTTCGCCCAGGTTCGCAGCGATGGCCGCATAACCAGTGAGAATGCCAAGCAGGCGTTGAGACTGCTCGAAATTGATGATGCCGGTCTGGACGACGCCGACCGGCGTGTGCTCTCAACGATCATCGATAAATTCGACGGTGGACCCGTCGGCCTGCAGACGATCGCCGCTTCCATCAGTGAAGAAGCGGACACGATAATGGATGTCGTGGAACCTTACCTGCTGCAATTGGGCTTTATCGACCGCACATCACAAGGCCGTGTGGCTACGCCGCGTGCATACGAGCATCTCAAACTCGCCCCTCCGAAAAAACAACAACCCCGCTTGCCCGAGATATAGATATGCTGCCAGACACGTCGACGTATGCGAAGTGGTTTATTGTTGCAGGCCTGATCCTGCTTGGGATTGGGGGAATTTTGTGGCTTCTTGGTCGCAGTGGCGTATCGATCGGCAATTTACCCGGTGATCTTCACTTTCAATTCGGCAAGAACACCAGCTGCTTCATCCCATTGGCAAGTTCGATCGTACTTAGCCTGATCCTGACTCTGCTTCTCAATCTGGTCCTGCGGCTATTCAAGTAAACCGACCGTGCGTACTTCTGACTTCGATTACGAGCTGCCTTCCGATCGGATCGCGCAACACCCGGTAGATCCAAGAGATTCATCTCGTCTTCTGGTTTTGAACCGGAAAAATGGTGAAATTCAACACCAAATCTTTCGAGATCTCCCTCAATTCTTTACCCCAAATGACGTCATTGTATTAAACGAGACTCGTGTCATCCCCGCGCGTCTGCACGGCAAGAAGCTTCCAGGGGGCGGTCACGTGGAGTTGTTGCTGCTCAAACGCCTCTCACCTCAAACGTGGGAAACCATAGTCGGCGGGAAGGGGTTGCACTCGGGTCGTCGCCTCACTCTTCCCACTGGGATCATCGCGGAAATCGAAGAAGATCTTGGCGGGCCGCGGCGCAAAGTTCGCTTCTCACAACCCATTTCTCCGGCGCTCGAAGAAATCGGCGAGATGCCGCTGCCGCCGTACATCCACGCAAAATTGGAAAACCCGGATTCGTATCAGACGATTTTCGCGCAGACTCCCGGCTCGGCAGCGGCGCCGACAGCCGGCTTGCATTTCACGCAAGATCTACTGGATCGGATCCGGGCAAAAGGTGTGCGCATCGCCAAGATTACATTGCATGTTGGCCTGGATACATTTGTGCCGGTTTCCGTGGAAGATCCCCAATCCCATCCTATCCATTCGGAGTGGTGTCAAATTTCCCAGGACGTCGTGAATGCCATCCATGAATGCAAGGAACGCGGAGGCAGGTTGATCGCCGCGGGCACGACGAGTGTGCGCGCCCTGGAAACTGCGGCAAGAGCGGTGCAAGGAAACGAACCGATCCAGAAATACGAAGGTCAGACGGATCTCTTCATCCTCCCCGGATTCGATTTTCAGATCGTCGACGTCATGCTGACCAATTTTCATCTACCCCGGTCGACGCTGCTCATGATGGTCAGTGCTTTCGCCGGGCGCGAGCAGATCCTGCGTACATACCAGATCGCCATCGCGGCTGGTTACCGTTTCTATTCATTCGGCGATGCCATGCTGATTCTCTGATTGACTTACCAGGCCAGCTGTGAGATACTCTTTACCGAGGTCGAATACTTCAATTCCCCTTCGCTATCTCTGTATAGAGGAGGTGGTGCCCATGAGTAAGAGTGGCAAACTTAACGCTGCGGCATCCCTCCTCTGTGATGAGTAAGGATGCCGCAGCCATCGAGAGAGCCGTCCGATTGGGCGGCTCTTTCACTACGAAAGCACCTCTGCTATGACCAATTTTCCTGCTGGAAAACTCCCGCCGCAGGTATTATCCAAGCTGCTGGAACAACACGCACCTTCGGATCCACGTGTACTTCTGGGGCCGGGAATCGGTCTTGATTGCGCGGTGATCGAGTTCGGCGACCGCGCCCTGGTGTTGAAATCCGATCCAATCACCTTCACCGCAGAAAACATCGGCTGGTACGCCGTCCACGTCAGTGCAAATGATGTCGCAACGACCGGCGCTCATCCAAAGTGGTTCCTCGCCACTTTTCTTCTCTCCCAAGACCGCTTCGACGAAACCCGGATCGCTGAGATCCTGAGTCAAATCGAGGCAGCCTGCCAGAGTATTGGTGCGACTCTCGTGGGCGGGCATACGGAAATCACAACGGGAATCGATCGATGCATCGTGGTTGGCACCATGGTCGGCGAAGTCGATCGAGATTCGTTGATCACACCGCAGGACGCATGCCCGGGAGACTTACTCCTGCTCACCAAAGGTATACCCATCGAAGCCACCAGTATCCTCGCCAATGACTTCGCCGATGAGTTAAGATCGCTGCCGGCCGATCTACTCAATCGAGCAAGGAAATTTCTCTATGACCCCGGCATCAGCGTCGTTCCGGAAGCACTGGCCGCTGCGGGCATTAAAGGTGTGAACGCGATGCACGATCCCACCGAGGGTGGATTTTCTGCAGGCGTATGGGAACTTGCTGCTGCGGCTAAGGTGGGAATCGAAATAGAGAAGGAAAGTATCCACATCCCCCCGGAAGCGCTATCAATCTGTAATGAATTGGATATAAATCCGCTGGAAGCTATTGCCTCCGGTGCTCTCTTACTCGCCGTTCAACCCGATGCAACGGACCACGTACTCCGCGCCATCGAGACGATTGGTGTAGCTGCTTTCGTGATCGGCCGTGTCGTTGAAGGCGAAGGCGTGGCTATGCGCACCGCCGACGCGTTAACCCCCCTACCCTGGCCTGCACGCGACGCGCTCGCTCGATTGTTCGAATGAGATTGTCAATGAAAAACGCCCACATCCTTGTGAGCGTCTCGTGCTCTGTGAGAAGCAACGCACTTACTACCCCAGGCGATCTCTGCTTTCCATCCTCCCTTGTGCGCCTACTCAACGTATTCGCAGATCTTATGTATTCATCTGATCAAATATCGGACGCAAGCCAATCACGTACCTTGGTGACCAATTCTTCATGATTCATGGTTTTGCCCAGAAATTCATTCGCACCCGCATCGGTTGCTTTTTGACGTATTTCCTCACCCACTGCAGCAGAATATAACAGAATGGGAACATCACGCATGTCAGGGTCCTGGCGCAAATGCCTGCAAACTTCCAAACCATCAATGCCCGGCATCATCACATCCACCAACAACACATCGGGATGGGTCTCCTTGGCAAGGCGTATCGCATCCTTCCCATTTGCTGCAGTTACGACCTCAAAACCGTTGCGTTGAAAGATGTAATCGAGGAAAAAGAGCAATTCAGTGGTATCGTCAACAATCAATATTTTACTGGTCATCTACCGCCTCCCAAGCCGGGGGAAATTCGAACCGTAATGCATCTCCTGAATCTCCAAAGAAATCCCCTTCCTTTAGACCCCACTTCTCGTGGACCGTCTGCGGATCGTAATCATTCTCATGCAGCCAATCCGACAACTTCCGCTTCCGTTCATCTTCAGATGGGTCTTCACCAGGTTGAAAGCCTTCGTCATCCATACGCAGCCCACAAATCGGGCAATTCACCGTCTGGAAAGGATAGGTGATCGGCGTGGGCGGCCCGAGACGGGCAAATAGAAAACCACAAGTCGCACAGGGCGCAAACTTCCCGATCTCGTCTTCTTTCGAAGATGTCATCCCTTCGTGTACCGGCACGAAGAGACGCCTTTCGATCACACCACTCGCCACTAATCCAATTACACCGAGAACGCTGATGAACAAACCCAGGATCGGCCAGATCGTACCAAGTGGTTGATATTCAATCCGTATTTCATGCTTGCCTTGTGGAAGTGAAAGTTGGATGAGATTTTCGTACACCGCAAACGGAATTTCTTCTCCATCAACACTTACACGCCAGCGTGGCGAATAGGTGTAAGAGACCAAAACCTTTTCGAGCGAATCATCCAAATCCGTCTCAAAGGAGAGACTCCTTCCATACGCCTCGAAATTCGAATAGGATACCGGCTCCAAGAGTACGTCCTGGTTGATTTCAAGCTCCTCCAGGGTTAAGTCCCGAATCGCCGTTACAATCTCCTCATCTCCTCGAAGCTGTGCATAATATAGAATATTCAAACCAACAAACCAGGCGCGTCCGTCAGCGAAATCTTTATACCCCAGGATCGGATACCAATCGTCGCCAAACTCGACCTCGCCGTAAACAGCATCGAGTCCTTGATAGATTGCGCCGGACCACCCTTCCGGAGCCACAAGGTCCAAGGGCAGCGCCGTCGGTAATTCCCCAAGTTCATCTGCCCACCGAACACGCATCGTCACCGGAAAGGAGAGACGCAACACGTTCACCCCAAGCAAATCCAGAGTCCGGCCAAATACTTCCTCCATACCGCTCAACTCCAGGATCACACGTCCTCCATCTTCGAGATAATCGGTCAGATGCGCATCGTCTTTATGGATTGCGCTCGTGGAATGCTCGAAGCGATACAAACCGATCGCAGAATACTCCTGCATTTCGTCTGGTGAAAGGTGCGAAAGATTCTCTTCCCGTGCCTCTTCAGCAAAGGGATAGGTCATTAGGAATGGCGGTAGTCGATCACCAAGCAGGAGCATGCGTTGTTCTGGGATGCTTTGTAACATTCCCCCGGGTTGAGGGTCGATCCAGATCTCGTACTTCCCGCTTATTTGCTGAAATTCATAACCCATCTCATCCAGGGAAGCACGCGCAAATTCAACACCAGACCGTTCGCCTCCAATGACGGCCACACTAACGTTCCACAACGAGAGAATATGCTGCAGGTAATCCGGACTCCATTCAGTGGCGCTAAGCACACGCCGTAAAGCCCTGTGATGCGGCGTATTTTCCAATGCCCAACCATTAATCAAACTCTCATCCTGACCCGCAAAATACACCTCCAAAGCATTCGGCTCGGGATAGGTCAGTAATGCAATCCGGCAATCCGGTTGATATTGCGGGCAATCGATTTCAGATAGAATCGCTTGATCCATGGGATAGGGATGATTTGCAATCAACCCCCAGCCAGGGAAGAAATCGATGAAAACGGCGCCCAGGATCACGAGTATTCGTGCCCAGCGGGCACGATTTCCAATGGGCACCAAGCCCGATGCCCCCATGGCCAGTGCAAAGGTTGCGAAATTCAAAAATCGCTCCGGCAGTAATTGCGAACTTAAAGGCAATAAATTGAAAAGCACGCCTTTCGGACCCACAGACAACCAGATGGCGATGATGCCGGCGAAAACCCAGGCGCTGCGGCTTTTATCGGGTCTTGCTGTGGCAGCCAGGAGCGCCATGATAATCACGCCAAATCCAAAGAGAATCTTACCGTCTTTGATATCTGCCATGGGAAGAATGTCACCGATCGAGGTGGAAAACAGTGTGACCTTTTCCTGTGGGAGGTAAGGAACCTGGGGGATTTCCCCACGACCATATGCGGGCAGGATCCAGACTGCAACCAGAAGCGCACCAGCGACCACGCCCGCCAGCCACCACACCGCCCAGTTCAAGGGTATATCCGGATCGATGAACAACCGCATTACTACATAAATCATGAAGCCAATGGCGAAGATAAGCGCCTGTTGCGGATGAGCGAGGATTGCCCAGGACCAACAGAAAGCCAACATTGTCACAGCAGGCATTTTCGGACGTGTTCGATCCAGCAACCGTTGGGTAAAAAGGACGATGGGAGGCATGGCGAGTAACGCCAGTACGCGCGGATAATTCCCCTCGAAGAAGAGGGTTCGCAATTGATACGGCGCCCACATCGCCAGGATCGTTCCCAAGGCGGCGGGCCACGGGCCACTCGTTTGATTGAGTGAAACATAGCATAACAGCGCGAAGGTTAACATTGCCAATGTGGCAAACAGCTTGTGAGTCATAGCCGGATCGCGCGACAGATAAGCAAGCGGGGTTAAGACCAATGTCGTTAGTGGGGGGTAATACGTACGGAAGGCATCTCCCATGTACCAATTAGGCATCCAACTTGTCGAGAAATACGCACCCAGGCCATCCATGCGAACCTGATCAGCGAGGTATTCCGCTTTGGTGATGTGTCCCCAGGCATCGGTTCCGATGGGATATCCTTTTGACCATACTCCGATCAATAACATGAATAAGGCCAGCGTTACAAGCATCGCTGGCCCGGAATGGTTATCCTTGATTCGGTTCCAGTTTAATCTGCCCAGATATCTACGACCCCTCCCAACCAGGCGACGGAACGCTTCAACTCCTGCAGCCGAATATTTCCTAGCCAATCCCCTTGTGTTGTCCATCTCGGTTCTTCACTCAAAGCCTTTAAAATTCCACTCAAGCGGAAAAAGTACACAACCGTTCGATACAAAGCTAGTAATGGCAAAAACAAGGCCGATTTTCGCAGTAGACGGCGCTCGCTGCGTGTGCATACTGGCCAAGCAACCGACATTTGCAACGCATCGGTTAATACGTACAGTGTATACAGTAAAGCCGCAGCTTGCGCAATTACCGTCGGCGAATAGCCGAAGAATGGAAACAAGGGCAGCAGAAAAGCCCAGATCAACCGCAGCAGCGCCAGAGCATGATCGTTTTGCAGCCGGCGCGGCATGGTCCAACCCCAAAATCGGCCTCGTTTCCCCAGCAAATCAGAATTTACGGCCATGACTTCGATTTCACCTCGCTGCCAGCGGACTCGTTGGGAATATAACTCCCGCCAGGTGATCACAGGCGCCAGGTGGATGCGGACCTGCGGTAAATATCCAACACGCTTCTTAGCACGTTGCAGCGTTAGTGTGGCATCCGTATCTTCGGATACTGTACGACCGCGGTAGCCGTTCATCTGCTGGATGACTTCTCGACGAAAGATCGCACAAGCCCCCGATAATGTGAATAGTTCCTCGCGCACCGCTTCGGCATGCCTTCCAATGCGGAAAGCTTGCAGGTATTCGAAGAATTGTGAAGAAGCCAGGAATTTTTGGCTGAAAGTCAACTCCTTCAAGATCGGCAAG
>DAOUEK010000074.1:0-43478 GCA_034430425.1 Anaerolineales bacterium
ACTTTATTGGAAGTGTGCCACAGGAAATCTGCCAAATCCCCGGATTGTTCATCGATCCGCCATCGTTATGTGGCGATTGAGTTCAATCAGACAGGATTTCATACAACGCATGAACGTGAAATAAGATGGCCTATAAAAAGACCGAGCAAAAGGAGGGTAATCGATGCGCTGTCGAAAATGTGGAAGGATGTTTGAGGAATCGATCATGCTTGGTGGAGGCACTGTACAGGTTGCAATTTGTGGTGTTTGTCCAGTGAACAACATTTATGCGATCTGTAGTAACTGCGCTGATCTCGAGCAGGTCAAGCAGTCCGCTTGTCCGCAGTGTGGCGCCAGGAATCTGTGGCAAATCCGGAGCGTAAATCCACGCTGAAGGTATTGAACCAGATTTCAAGACCTCACGCTGTCGTGCGGAGATTTTGTATTCAAAGCAAAGACCTACATTATAGAGGAGAGGTGAAATGTCAGAGCCATCACAAAAAGTAGAAGCCTTACGCAATAAAATCCAAAAATATTTAAGTCAGAGGAATTTAAGTTACGAAGTCAGACCGAGTGGGGACCTGTGGATTCGCGAAGGTTCGACCGTCGTGGCAATCGTCCTGTCTGATTGGAATGAGCAGACCTTGGTGAGTGTCATGGCACCTGTTGCCCTGGACGTAAAGAAAGTCACGGCTGAACTTACCCGTTTTCTGGCCGAGAAAAACAACGACCTGTTGTTCGGTAAGTTTTCTCTCAATCCCGAGGACAATAGCATCTGGTACACACACGTGCTTCTCGGCGATTATCTGGATGAAGAAGAATTGTTCGTCGCTGTGGCCCAGGTCGCTATCACGGCCGACGAATACGACGAACAGGTATCGAAGATGGCACGTGGAAGACGTTGGGTCGACTAGTAGTGTCAAAAGCGATGATTAGAGGAGGCTGGAAAGATGAAGTACATGCAGGTTTCAGGAAACGAAATGGACAGCGCCCTCTGCTCTGATGATTCCTGTCCATGTGGTTACCCGGGTGCCACAATTAAACGTGGCGAAGGATACATCTATGTTTCACAGGAAGTCGTGGACTTCCGGCGGGATTGTCTCACGGAAGCAGAAGCGCAGTTGAAGATCCACCGTTTATCGGAACAGATGGGTTCCTACCTCGTCGCCGGCGCCGGGGTCTTTGCGCCCATTTTGATGTGCGAGCAGGGGGCGAGAAAACGAGGCCTCGACATGAAAGTCGCGGCCGCCGATGCCAAGCATTGGTGGGAAACAGGCAAAGTGCCGCTGCGAGCGACACCTAATTCATGATCCTGGAGGAAGAATCCTATGGCATATGAAGCAGAAGGCAGAAAGATCGCGGCCGATGTTGCTAATCAATTTGGTCGGCTGCTCGCGGTGAGGCTCGAGTCGAAGAATCCTTGTCGTATCGTGCTTGAATGTGAACGTCAGGAAGTAAGCCTGCCCAGTGATTTTATCTTCAAATTCGGATACTCGGGTTCGGGCCCGGACTGCTTTCATGCATTTCTTCAGGCTTCTGGGTTTACCGTCTCAAAAGAGCAAATTACAACAGCGATAGAAGGAGATATTTTGCGTCTCTGACACTGGCGAATGGACTCGTCGCCCAGGTATTTCTAGGAGATTGAGATGATTCCAAACATGCCCGCACTGGGGATACGTTTCGATGTCGATAAAGTCGAATCCGTTGACTACGGAATGGAATGTTGGAAAGTATTCTGGAAGGCGATTGACGTTGGGCAGATTGCCGGGTGCCTTCTTTTTGAAGGCGACACGTACGCAAGTGTGTACGGCATGGAAAATGTATTTTGCCTGGCGATCCAATCCTTTGATAAAAAGATCCTTGGCGACATACGTATCGCCATGGAAGCGAGTGTTGATTATCAAACACTGGCAGCCTCACCGGACTTCGTTGAGGGAAGCACCGTGATCAGCGAGCCGTTACCCGAGGCCGGGAGAGTCGATGTGGCGGGAAATCTGACCGGCGGCTACAACGCCCGTTCAGCGTTAGAAGCCCTTCAGCGTGAGCGAAATCGGGAGTAGATCCGGGATGAGTTAAAAAAAGATTTGCCGGTTTCTGAGCAACTATTATGAAAGCAGGAAGGAGATAAATGCGATGCAGCGAGTACAAACCACTTCGGCCACAGAAGCAACGGATGCGTTATTTGAAAAGGCTTTGCCCTCCATTCCCATCTGGGATCAGAAGCGCATCGAAATCGAGTTCGAAGGTTTCAAGCGTGCCTGGGGATCGAAGCGCTTGATCCCGGGGACGAAAGAATCCTTTCGCAAACTCGTTCAATCCAATCTCGAAAGGACGACCCTCGAGTTCGGATTTCATTTCTTCACCGTCGATGTGATGCCGCAGTTGGGATGTGGCCAGGTGATGGCATGGTCCGATGGAAACGGCGCCTCGGTTTGTCTCTGGCGTTCGGATACCGGGCTTCATTTATGTGGTAATTATTTCTTTTCGGAAACATAGATTCGAATAAATAAAGGGAGGAGAACTATCATGGGACGTATCGAATACAAAATGACATACTTGTATTGTCCGAAGTGTAAACAGAAGTTCGGAAACCGCCGAATTGGACCGGCGCAGATTGAATGTGGATCCTGTGGCGAGGTGTTAGACACAGATCTGCCGACCTGGGATCAACTCTCAACATCCGATAAGCTGCGCCTATACCTATCCGAGATCATCCTTCCTTCGTGGCTGGGGGTCAAAGATTGCAATGGGATAATGGTCGGCTGTCTTACGCAAGTATTTTTATGGGCAATGGTATCGATGCCCTTTATGGCGATCATGGGTCCCCTGATGGACTCGCCAGATGACTCATCCCCTTTGGCGATAGCCTTGATAATCGTGATGATGCTTGTTATCCCGTTTGCCTATCCGGCGATTCTGGCGCTGCGCGTGCGCCGCATGGCACGCGAATCTCAGAAGTTCACAGAAACTGGACAACCACCGATCTGGGGTAAGAAAGAGCGCGTCGAGGAGGAGGAAATTGTCAGCACAGCGCGCTACACAAATAGCGGATATGAAATGCTTTTGCGGCTTGTGGCGTTGTCGATATTTCCGGTATTCATTCTCGCGGTTCAGAAAACGATGTATACATTTTTGTATACAGAAGCGCAGCTTGGCGATATTATCTTGATTGTCATTTTATGGTTGGTCACCTTCGGAGCAGGGACATTCCTCCGCCGGGAACTGTCTCTTTGCCTGGGTCGATCGAGGAAAATTGGTGTGATTAGCATCATCTTCACACCCTTCATTCTGGCTATACTCGCTCTCGGCCGTCACAAGGTCGATGCAACGATTGCAGAGATCAAGCAAATGGATCGAGAGATGCGTTCTTCGAGAGCAAAGTACATCGATCCAATTGACCATGCCAAACGTTGCGGCGTACTGCTGAGCTTTCTCGAAGACACGCGGGATCCGCGTTCCGTCAAACCGCTCATGCGTGCCCTCTACGATCGGGAAAACCGTTTCCGCATCATAGCTGCGAAGACACTTGGCGAAATTGGCGATGCCAAGGCGATTGAAGCATTGTTAAGGACTCTAAAGGACAAGGATGTGCAAGTGCGTGCTGCCGCGGCCGTTTCACTGGGAAAGATCAAAGACCGACGGGCAAAAGCCGGACTGGAAGCATTAATCGAGGATGAAGACCAGGAAGTGCGTGATGCTGCCAAAGAAGGGCTTAGAATGTTGGAGTTGGATCCCGTGGAAAAGTCTTGAAGCGGAAAATAATGAAATTCTGAAATTCGAACAAAAGAGGTGGGGAGTTATCGATGAAGGTTATTAAAGTGAATGGGCATAATACACTTCGGCGACACAGGTTGGTAGGAAGATCAGTTCCAGGACTAATCCAAATCGCGTTGGTACTGGGTTTGATTCTAACAGCGTGTAACGCTGGCAGAAATGCGTTAGATGACACCTCCGTTGGAGAAGAACCCACCGGGACACCGACAGCTACTTCTACGGCGACTCTGCAATCCACACCCACTTCTACGCCGTCTCCGGTATCGATTACGATCGAAAATGCAGCGAGTATCGAGCAGGTTGCGATTCTACAATCTGAAGACGTAAACATTTCGAATATCGTCAGTCTCGCACTCTCTCCTGACGGAGAAACCATAGCCGGCGGTGGGTACACGGGGAGCATCTACTTGTGGGATTTGCACAGCGGGGAACTTGAAATCGTCCTTGAAGGAAGTGAATACCGTGATCGGATACAGGGCGTTGCTTTCTCCCCGGATGGTTCGCAGATTGTGTCTGGTTCCTATGAAAGCGGTGTCGTGCAGCTCTGGGATCGAGCAACGGGGAAGGTCTTCGGTACGTTTATCGGACACAGTGATAAGCTCTGGAGCGTCGATTATTCGCCTACCGGGGAGACAGTCGCCTCCAGCAGCCTGGACAGCACAGTAAAAATTTGGAATATTGAGACCAGGCGATTGGAAACAACCTTGAAGGGGATTTCCTATGGACTGCTCAGCAAAATCGTTTATTCACCGGATGGACAGATGTTGGCCATTGGGGATTATAGTGGTGCCATCTACCTCTGGGACCTGGTAGAAAATAGAAAGGTAGGCACCCTTTATGGACACAAGGATAGTATCTCGGATCTTGAATATTCCGCCGATGGATTGAGGCTCGCTTCCTCAAGCTTCGATATGCAAGCTCGCTTGTGGGATATCGAAGCTCGTACGAGCTTGGCAGCATTTGACAATGAAGGCAGCTTCGCAATTGCAGTGGCGCTATCCCCAAACGGGGAGATTCTCGCTGCCGGAGGAGAAGACGGTCGCATTCGGATCTGGAATGCTTCTACGGGAGAATTGCTGGTTACGTTAGATGGTCATGAAGATTCGCCCTCAGGGCTTCTCTTTTCTCCGGACGGAACGACGTTGATTTCCGGTAGCTGGGATAGGTCCGTTCGCATGTGGCAAGCCGGAGATAATTAATCGGGACTTGTGTGAAATAAGGCTTTATCTGTAGATCGTTTCACAGGGTGATAAAGAAAATTAAAGGAATGGATAGAGGTTAGCATGAAGAAAATGACAACCTTTTTACTCTTCGGCGTACTTTTACTGCTATGTGGGTGTAACGAATCCGAAAAAATCGGGGGAAACGGTATCCCAGACATCTCCGGTTTTTTCGATGAAGAGGATCCTTCACTTGCGGACATCGATGATTTGGAAAGCATCCATTTTCCCGGCGGG
Source organism: Anaerolineales bacterium (assembly GCA_034430425.1). Lineage (GTDB taxonomy): Bacteria > Chloroflexota > Anaerolineae > Anaerolineales > E44-bin32 > WVZH01. The sequence goes on from DAOUEK010000074.1 coordinate 5,211, forward strand.
GAATGGCCCGATTATATCCCAGCAGAGATCCCCGAACTGCAAGGGGAGATCTCGTTGGTGAGTGAAAATCCCAAGTCTCACATCCGCATCTTCTATGACAACGCAACGGAAGACCAAATCGCGAGTTATCTTCTCGCCCTTCAGGAAGCAGGATTCCAGTTGGATTTTTTCGTCTATGTAGACGAGCGCTATCCTGACGACTCCAAAGAGCGGATTCAAAAGGGGGAGTACGACGCTGTCGATATTACCAAGGGCGAATACCACATGCGTCTTGAGTTTGGTGGCAATATGGCCACATATGATATCTATACTTCGGGATTCGAGGCTGAGGCAATTGCCGCAACTACTCCGCAGTGGCCTACGGAGCTTAACGATCTCGTACCGCCACCCGAGCGTTGTGATTTAACTAGCGTACTCTCAACCGGCCAGGATAATTTCACCTACGCGATCCGGTGTAAACCCGAAGACGATGCTGTTTTCGAGGATTACATCAAGGCATTAATGGAAAAGGGCTTCTATAAAGATCCGAACCTGGTGTCTATGAATGAAACTGAAATCATGCCGTTGACTGATGGGACGATGGCGGTTGTCGTGCAATACTTGTTTTCCTCGGAGTTGATGTTGACCACCGAAAAGCAGCATGCTGACGTATCGGCTCTGGAGTGGCCACAGGAACTGGAAGGACTGGTTCCGTCGCCCGAACGCTGTGAAATTACCAGTATCATCCCCGGTATTGATTTTATGATCAGCTGCAAGCCCGAAGATGCAGATGTACTGCAAGATTATCTCAACGTGTTGCGAGACCTGGGCTTCGAAGAAGATAACGTCTTCGAAGGTTTGGATGGCGAGATCCTTTCGGTCACGATGGTCAAGACGGGAATTACCATCGATCTGATGATTTCACCGGACAGCATCATGATCCATGTTAAATAGAATGGTTCATCAGTGGAAAGATTTTGTGAGTCGGCAATATCAGACCATATCTGATGGATATTGAGTAAAGATTGCGTTCGAATATCAATTGAGTGGGAAAGATTGCAGATGAAGTCATTGGAAGTAATGAATTAGCGATTATTATGTGAGTTAAGCAAGGATTTTAAAAACACACAAAGTAAGAGAGGACGTCATGTCCAAGGAAAAACAATATCCATTTTCTGTCTCTATTCCATACGAGCTGCGCGACAATCAACTGTGGATGGGGTCGATTACCTGGCCTGATCGATGCCCATGTTGTAACGAAAAAGATGGCACTGCTTTGGGGACGTACAAGCTTGAGCATAAAGCAAGATGGTCTGCAAGAAGACCAGAAGGAGGAGGATCAGTAACAATTCACGAATTCTTTCCAATGGAGTGGGAGATTCCTTATTGTTTTAGGTGCCAGAAGCACATGAAAATCGCTGAGAATTCGAAATGGGGTATCATTGCGATCTGTTGTTTTATACCGCTAATATTAACAATTATGATTGATGTATCCTCCGACCTACTCCCTGTGCTTCTGTATGCCTTGTTCATAACAGGAGGGTATGCACTCTATCAAATCATATTGAAGACGGTGGTAAAGAAAATACAAAAAACCACCTGTCTGGATCATAACCTCGTCTTCCAGGTTTCATCCCCCACGACGGATGATCTCAAAGTGGTTTTTGATTTTCAAACGGAGGAATATGCGCAAGACTTTGCAGAATTGAATATGGCTGAATTGGAAAACAATATAGGCTAACAAGCCTTTCATTATTGAAAAAAAACCTTCTGTTGCTGAACTCCTGTATTACCTGGCTTTGGTGCAGTGAGAGAGATGAGCATTTGATATAAATATGCTTGCAAGGCCAGAACTCAAATCGATTAATCTGGCACGATACTGGCTACGTACCTTGATTATATACGTTAAATAAATGACGATCATTGATACAACGGATAGCCCCGGAAAGCCAACGGCGTAGATGTAGATGGCACAACTAGTGTGCGCTGCTATATTGTTTGATCTTGATGGCGTGCTGATCGATTCAACGAGCTGCATCCGACGCCACTGGGATGATTGGACGCGCCAGCACGGCCTGGATATGAAAGCGCTGATGCGTGTGGCGCACGGTTTGCGGACGATCGAAACCATGCGGCAAATTGCGCCACACCTGGATATTGAACAGGAAGCCAAACGATTCGAAATGATCGAGATCGCCGACACAGATGGTATTGTGCGAATCGAAGGGGCTTCAAAGATACTGCAGGGTCTTCCCCGGCATGTGTGGGGGATTGTGACTTCCGGCAGCCAGGAGCTTGCTCGGGCGCGTCTGCATCGAGCCGGGCTGCCCATTCCAGAAACACTCATCAGCGGCGATGATGTTAGGCAGGGAAAACCGGTGCCTGAACCCTATCTTCTGGGAGCCAAACGCATGGGTGTGGCAGTCGAAGATTGTGTAGTCATTGAGGACTCGCCTGCGGGAATTGCGGCGGCGAAAGCAGCGGGGATGCAGGCGATCGCCGTCGCGTCAACCCATTCTCGGGAAGCATTGGCTTGCGATATTGTTGTGGAACGATTGACCGACTTGAGTATCCATGTGGAAGGTAGAGCGCGTCTTGCAATTCGGGTTAAGTAACCAATGATCCGTTGACATCGGTCATTCCTTAACTCACCTTTTTCGCCCTCCCCCAACAGCTTCATGTTCTTTGTATAAATCTGATCCCCGCGTTGTTTAGCTCCGGCTGTTGTTTTCAAGTCTCCATCAATTTATCTTGAATGTGGCTATTGCCCGGGCTAAATTCGTTTGCAACCCTGGAAACAATCTTGCGTAAAGGGTAGAGAATTGCCGGGGTGGGAATCGTCCCAAAACTACGTTTACCTTCCCAAGGCAGATAAACATCAGGAGGAAACATGAATACGAACAATACTCTGACACGCGATAACGGTGCGCGCATCGACCTGCGCGATGTGGTGAAGACGTACGAAACAGGTGCTGGTGACGTAACGGTCTTGACTGATGTATCGCTCAAAGTGAAGGACGGAGAACTTGTTGGCGTGGTTGGCCCTTCGGGTTCTGGCAAGTCCACACTGCTCAATATGATCACCGGTATCGATCGGCCCACGGCAGGTGAGGTTATCGTGGGAGGGCAAGCTGTGCATGGGCTCAGCGAGAACGAACTCGCCCGTTGGCGCGGTAAAAATGTGGGCGTCATTTTCCAATTCTTTCAACTGCTCCCAACACTGACCGTTGCGGAAAACGTGATGCTGCCCATGGACTTCTGCAATATGTATCCCCGCCGCCAGCGAAAGCAGCGGGCGATGGAACTGCTCGATCAGGTCAATATTGCCGATCAGGCGAATAAGCTGCCCAGCACTTTGAGTGGTGGACAGCAGCAGCGCGCTGCAATCGCTCGTGCTCTGGCCAATGATCCTCCCGTTGTCGTCGCTGACGAACCTACGGGGAATCTGGATCGAGCAACAGCAAATGGTGTGTTTGGACTATTCAAACAACTCGTCGAAAGAGGCAAGACGCTCATGATCGTGACTCACGACCGCAGTCTGTCGGATCGGATGGATCGTGTACTGCATCTGCTTGATGGTCAGATCGATCGTGATCAGGCCAACGGGAATGGGAGCGGCGGTCGATGAGTGTTACCTGGCGCAAATTGTGGCGTGATCTGGCGCGCAATAAAGCACGCACGGTCCTGGCTGTTCTCGCAACGGCCGTTGGCGTTTTCGCGCTCGGTTTGACTTTCGGCCTCAGCGGCGTGATGCGAGAGGCTATGACTGAATCGCATAAAGCCGTCCTGCCCGATCAGATCACTTTCTATGGTGGTCCATTTGGTCAAGAAGCAGTCGATGCACTGCTCGAAGAGACGCATGTAGTCGCGGTGGAAGGCGAACGCAATGCAATGTTTCACTGGAAACTTGGAGGTGAGCAAGAATGGCAAAATGGATATCTCTTCACACGCAGCGACTACGAGAATCAGAATGTATACCTGGTCGAACAAGTCGATGGGGAATGGCCTGCGGAAGACAATCTTGTTGTTGAACGATTGGCATCAGAATACTTCGAAATTTCTTCCGGCTCTTCTGTAATCATTGAGACTGCCGCTGGCGAGCAGGAGTACCCGGTGGTGGGTGTAGTGCGCGAGCACATGGTTTTTCCCCCACTCTGGGGAGGCAATGCGATCTTCTTCTCGACAGCGGAGACCGCGAATCAAATCACCGGTATCGAGATGGAATTCACCAAGCTGCGTGTCCGGCTTGATGAATACACGGAAGATTTTGCACACCAGACGGCCCAGCGGATGCAGGATAAACTCGAACTAATGGGTTTCCGTGTCGAGTTGTACGACATCACCGATCCGGAAGTGCACTGGAACCAGGAGCTGATCGACTCTTCCTTCCTGATCTGGACGGTTCTGGGTGTGATGTCGCTGGGTCTCAGTAGTTTCCTGATCATCAACACCATGACAGCACTTATCTCCCAGCAAATCTGGCAAATCGGCGTGATGAAATCGGTGGGTGCCACGGTTAATAAACTCGTGCGAACATACTTGATGACGGCATTCATCTACGGTTTCCTGGCTGTATTGATTGCAGTACCTCTGGGCGTCGTTGGGGCGAATTGGCTTGCGGTGTTTATGCTGAATCTTTGTAATATCGAGCATTCAACATTCCACATCCATACGGGCACAGTCACGCTGCAAATCCTGATCGGTTTGACTGTACCGATCCTGGCAGCCCTGGTCCCTATCATTAACGGCGTACGCATCACGGCGCACAAAGCTATGAGTCGACACGGAATCGGCAATGGCTTCGGAGAGAACTGGTTCGATCGATTGATAGCCCGTATCCGCCGGATACCGAGACCGATGGCGTTGAGTCTGCGAAATACTTTTCGTCGAAAAGCGCGCGTGTCGTTGACCCTGATTACTCTCGTACTGAGTGGGGTGATGTTTACCATGATTCTCTGCGTGGATAAGTCCTTCGAATCCACAATTGACTCGATCTTCGATTTGTTTGGTGATGACGTCACGGTGTACATGGATCAAGCCTACGATCCAGAAGATCTCTCTACCATAGCCGAAGATGTACCTGGTGTAGTGGCAGCAGAAGTGTCCAGTTATCGTGTGGCGACCACGCCACTTGATAGTGGCCAGAACATCCAGGTTTCTCTGCGCGGCGTACCAATAGATTCGGAAATGTTCAGCCCGCGCATCATCAGTGGAAATAACTTGCCTTCTGGTGATGACCGTGCAGTGTTGATCACGAGTGTTTTTGCTGAGGAATATGCTGTCGAAGCCGGTGATGAAATCGCCTTTACGATTCTTGGCAATGAATCCATCTGGAAAGTAGCCGGTATCACACTCGATGTAGATAGTAGTGGTTATGAATTCTTCGTAACTTTCGACGCATTAGCAAATGCCGCTGCTGTCGAACACCTGGTGCACTTCGTACAGCTAAAAGTTGAGCACCCGGGCGTAGAGTCTGAAAAACAGGTTGCGGAGAAGCTAAGTGACGTTTACGAGGAGCAGGGATTTGGAACAACGGGTTACTGGAGCCTCAGCGAGGGACGTAAACAGAATGTGGATATGTTCAAGACACTAACGTATACCCTGATGTCGATGGCAATCCTGGCGGCCGTAGTTGGCAGCATTGGATTGATGAGCACGATGTCGATCAACGTCGTCGAGCGATTACGCGAAATCGGGGTCATTCGTTCGGTGGGGGCCTCTTCGCCATCGATTGTTGGCATTTTCGTGGCGGAGGGAGTGCTCCTGGGCTTGATTTCATGGCTGATTGCTGTGCCATTGAGTATCCCTGGTTCCAAGTTGTTTACCGATGTGATCGGCCAAACGGTTATCGGCTTCGGGTTGGATTTCGAATATGCAGTCGATGGAGTGGTAATCTGGCTGGCGATCGTTCTCGTGCTTTCGGCTTTGGCCAGTCTGTGGCCGGCACTGAAAGCCACACGCGTGAGCGTGCGCGAGACGCTGGCCTACGAGTAAATCTCGAAAGGCAAATCAAAAATATCAGTTACATCTGGAGGGTTATCGGGCGGTGCAGTATCGAACGATACTGCACCGCCGACTCTCCAATGGAATTTTGCAAAGGATCCATCCAATGAATATTTCGATACGCAAGGTGTGGCGGGATTTATCGCATAACAAGGCGCGAACGATCCTGGTTATTCTCGCCCTGGCAATCGGCATCAACGCGGTTGGAATCGCTTTCGGCATGTCTGAACTTACGCGTTCACGAATGATTGAAACGCATCAGGCGGCAGTCATGGCCCACATCCGTTTTTGGATGGTCAACCGCCTCGATGAAGACCTCGTCGCTTCGATTGCAGCCGATCCACAGTTCGCTGATGTGGAGGGCATCAGCGAGGATCAGCTTCGCTGGCGTTTCGAGGGGGAATCCGAATGGCGAAAAATGAGGTTGATAACACGAGCCGACTACAATGTGCAGCATATGAACCGCGCTGAGTTAATCTCCGGCGCCTGGCCTGCGGATGAGACATTAACCGTCGAGCGCTTGTCCGCCAACTACTACGACATATCGTCCGGCACGACGATAATCGTTGAGAGTGGGCAGGGGGAGCATCGGCTAACCGTCGAGGGCGTGGCGCGAGGGCAAATCGTACCTCCGCCGCAGTACACCGGCGAGGGGACGTTCTATGCCACGCCGCAAATGACCGCCCATCTTACAGGGCTTCCTGAGGGGTTTAATGGACTGTTTCTCCGGCTCGAGACTTTCTCGCAGGAGGCTGCAGAGCAAGCCGTACTGCGGCTTCGACAGAATCTGGAAATGCAGGGCTTTGCGATGAAAGGGGAAGGCTACTTCATCACTGATCCAGATGTCCACTGGGCGCAAGAGCAGGTAGACACGGTGATGCTCATCATGGGGATGATGGGGATCGGTTCGCTTCTTTTAAGTGGCTTTTTGATTGTCAATACGATGAATGCCATCATCGCACGCCAGGTTTGGCAGGTGGGCGTGATGAAGGTGTTTGGTGCCACCTCCGGACGCGTGATACGAATTTATCTGGCTACAGCATTGATCCACGGTTTGGTAGCGTTGCTCATCTCCGTGCCGATCGCCGTCATCGTCACTTATCTGATATCCAATTGGACGCTTGACTCGTTCAACGTACCTCTCGATTCATTCCAGATTGCACCCCGGGCGATTCTCATTCAAATTGGCGTTGCTTTTATTGTTCCGTTGTTCGGCGCGCTCGTGCCTGTATTTGCCGCTGCCCGGAAAACAGCTCGGGAAGCCATTGGGTCACGCGGCCTGGGAGATGCGAAGCACGCGGGTCCGCTCGATCGAATCGCCGCACGCATTCGATGTCTGCCACGACCGCTGGTACTCAGCGTGCGGAATACATTTCGCAGTAAAGCCCGCGTCGTGCTGACGCTTTCAACACTGGTTCTGGGCGGAACGTTGTTCGTAGGAGTGATGAGCATCAAAGATTCGATGGACAACACCTTCGAATCTCTCTTCTCAGACCTGGGACATGATGTGAAGGTGCAGCTCGACCGGGTTTATGAAAACACGGTCGTGGAACAGGCGCTAGCAGGGCTGCCAGCGTTGGAATATGTGGAGGTTTGGAGCGGAAACTGGGCTGCGATCTCTCTGCCGGAAGATAATCTGCGCGAGATGTACCTCTGGGGTGTGCCAGCCAACTCGGTCATGTTCTCCCCGCGCATCGTGGAAGGCCGCGGCCTCGAAGCGCAGGATGAGCAGTCCATTCTACTCAATCGGCTCATCGCAGAGGAACAGGGCATTCATGTTGGGGACGAAATCGAACTTGTGCTTTACGGACGGCAGTCCACCTGGACGATCGTGGGTCTGGTAGTCGGCATGCGTAATGGCGGGCGAGAGAGTTTCGTTACGCTGGATGCAACGCTGGATGAGGCCGGGGACAGCAGCGCGGGCAACATAATACTTGGTCGAACGGATTTACACGATCGGGAAACCCAGCTGCGCGTCGGAAATACGATGGAATCAGCACTGCGTGAAGCGGGAATCAACAGTGTTGAAATCCAGAGCGCCATCGAGGAACGCGAAAACGATCAGTCGATGTTTTCGGGTGTTGTCTACATCTTGATGGTTGGGGCTACACTGGCGGCCATTGTGGGGAGTCTGGGGCTGGCCAGCACCATGTCGATCAACGTGGTCGAGCGGGCCAGGGAGATCGGCATGATGCGCGCCATAGGCGCCACTTCAGGTTCCGTGGCGCTGTCTGTCGTTGGAGAGGGCTTGTTCATCGCACTGTTGAGTTGGTTGCTGGCGGTACCGCTAAGCTACCCCAGTGCGCAACTCTTCGGCGATGCCGTTGCCGATACGCTGATTCGCGTGCCCCTTGAGTTCACCTACTCCGTGCAGGGCGTCTTGTTGTGGTTGCTGGTTGTGGTCACGCTTTCTTCACTGGCCAGCATCCTTCCGGCGCTGCGCGCCACGCAGGTCAGCGTACGTCAGTCGCTGGCGTATGAGTAATCTCATGTATAAGAAGAATAAATGAAGCGGCTTAAACTCAAGCCGCTTCATTCGCTCATACATCAAATTTTATGCTTCTACGAACCCCGAAATATTGAAATCAAGTCGTTAATCAACGCCAATCCGGTTTCCACTCGCCCTGCGCCAGGTCCGATCAGGGTTACTTCACCGAGCAAATCTGTGGTGTAGTGAATAGCGTTTGTGGCGCCGTTGACCGCGGCAAATGGGTGAGTCATGGGCAGACAGATCGGTTTCACGCTTGCTTTCACTTCCCCGTTGATTTTCTCAACACTGCCGATCAATTTCCAACATTGTCCGTTCTGGTGCGCTTCCCGGATTTGTTCCTGATCCAGGCCGGTAATGCCCGTGCATTCAACCTGGTCGGGTTTCATCGCTTTACCCATAAGGACAGTGCAGAGAATCGCAACCTTGGCGGCCGCGTCGTGACCTTCCACGTCGCCGCGCGGGTCGGCTTCCGCATACCCAAGTCGCTGCGCTTCTTGCAGTGCAGCTTCATAGGAAAGGCCTTTGGCCATTTCGGTCAAAATGTAATTGGTCGTGCCGTTGAGGATACCTTCGATTTTTCGAATGCCCGCGCTGCGCAGCACGTCCGTGCCGAGGTGTAAGGCCGGGGTTCCGCTCATCACCGTGCCTTCATATCCGATCTGCACGCCTTTCTCTTGCGCAAGCCGGTTGAGTTCTTCGAAGTGCAAGGCGAGGGGACCTTTGTTTGTCGTGATGACGTGTTTGCCATTTTCTAGTGCCTGACGAAGGTGACTCGTGGCAGGTTCGCCGGTTTCTAAATCCGTGAAGCTGATTTCTGCGATGACGTCTGCATTGCATTTTGCTATCGTTGCTGCAGCGTCCCATCCGGTCTCGTCGGCGGGTGCGAAGTTGGCGAACGAGGCGTTCTCCTGAATCATGGATAATAATGAGGCTGGATCCAGGCCGTCCGGATGATAAACCGCGCCAAAGTGCAAATCGCTGACGGCGACGATGCGAATGTCCAGACCGAAAATATCTGCATACCTTTCACTTCGATCGCGGAGGATTTCTGCGAAACCTTGGCCTACGTTTCCAAATCCGATGAGTGCTACACGAACGGTTTTCATTTCATATTTCTCCATGTATATGCTTGTTGATCTTGCCAGCTATTATTAATTGGCCCGTTTAGGAACTGCACAGTAGGATATCCATACATGCCAGACTGAAAAGATCCAGCACATGGCGGATTTTTTCCGCTGTCGGCATATTGTAACCCGTGCCCCGCACCTGTGGAATCTTGTCCTTGAACGGGGAATCCGTGTGTGTGGTGTTCCTCACCGTCGACATACAATTAACAATCTGCAGTGCAGCGTTGGATGCCCGTATTGAACTAGTCGCTGGCTGTGTCATTGATTCTGGTATGCGTTTGCAGGTGACTCTGGCGTTGAGCTGGCCTATGAGATACTTAAAAAGCATGATACAAATAACGAGATCAAATTCAGCTTGGAATCCAGTGGTATTCTGCGCAGAGATCCATTCGTGCCATAGAATCCGTTTTCATTAACGTTTGTTGGAATCCTGGAATTCTACGTTTGCCGATATTGAGCAGGCCATAAGCAATCGAAGCGGAGGAATCAATGTCGCTTAAATCTTCAAGTCGTTCAAAAATCTGGGGGATTGCTGTTCTCTTGAGTTTGTTGTCGATTAGTATGCTGGTGTCTTGCAGCACGGCTGGGTCAATGGGTTCAACGGAAGATGGATCTGCGCAGCAGGGAGATTCATCTGCGGATTCGGGACAATTGGGAGAGGCTCTCGGAGAGGCCGCCGGATCGGCTGGGGATTTATCCGGGGAGGGTACGCCGATAAGTTCATGCCCCGAAGGTCCTATATTTATGGAAGTCCAGACGTTCGAGAGCTGGGCTTGGGCGCCTGGCGGGCAAGAGGAATTCGGCCAGATCGATGGCGGGGGAACGGTGACATGCATGGTCGAAATTTCCGGATCCAAGGTGACCGGTGAAGTCAATTGCTATTTCGATTATTCCAACGAAGGTACCCTGCATGGAGATTCCGGGTCGTGCGACATCAAAGGCCAGGGGGTCGCTTTAGCCAAAATATCGGGCAGTTGTGATAATTTCACACTCACCCTGCATGTCGAAGAACTCACCGCGGGTGATGAAACGGGCGAAATGCCCTTGGATGCGACGATGAAATGCGGGAATAAAACCACCCCCTACTTAACCTTTTACCCAAGGACCTATGTCACGTTCGATGTCCCTCTCGGAGCCGGCGAATTCGAATACGTAATGGAAAAAAGGGCATGCATGGTGGATTTCGTTGAATGTTCCAAAAAGTACTTTTTTCGCGTACACGATGCCGAGTTCCAGGAGTAACGCTGATTTAACATATGTCGGTCAGATGATCGTTTTTGATATTACAACTTCATATCGGATGGTTTTCCAGTTTCGAGAATTTCGATCAATCCCTGTCCGCCGTTGACGCGAATCCGGTCGCCGGTGTGTAGACGCATCGTGGCGTCACCGCAGCCAACCACGGCGGGGATGCCCAATTCCCTGGCCACGATGGCGGCGTGACTGAGCGGTGCGCCCAGGTCGGTAACGATCGCCGCTGCGTGCGGGAAAAGCGGCGTCCAGCCGATGTTGGTCAACGTGGTGACCAGGATTTCCCCCGCCTGGAATTTCTCGCTGTCTTCCAGAGCATCCAACCTACGCACGATCCCTTCGACCGTTCCAAGCGCCCCGGGAACGCCCGTGATGGTATCGCTCTCCTCCTGGATGCTTTGAGCGATCGGGGCATTCGCATTGAAAATGTCGCTGCGCCGATTCGCATCCGCCGCCCAATCGAAGGGGTTGAAACGGCCGACGATAATCGTTGGGTATGGCGGCAGGGCGCGGTAGCGTTCGTGGGTTTCTTTTCGACTGTGGATGAATCGGCGCGCGATATCGTCACCTGCAAGCAGAGTAAGAACTTCCGCTATGGTCAGGAAGAAGATATCGTCTCCGAGATCGGTCAGCTCTCCGGCGCGCAGGGCGAAAGCGCGAATCACCATCGAGCAGCGAGTCGACTCTGAGCGTACGGTTTCCCGCTGATGTGCAGCCTGTGCGGCTTTTTGCAGACGCATTTGCATCGACTTCACCTTGCGCGGATGGCGTTCGCAGAAACGCTTCCATGCAGCCTGATATGCAGCTTTCTGTTTGGCCATAAGTGACTCGATGTCCATCGGATACTTCGTAAACCCATCGAGTTGATGGTCGAGCCAGGCAGGGTCCTCCAGGGGGCGCGGCCAGGCATATTCGATCTCGTTCTCGCCTCGATGGCCGTACGCTTCAAGGTAGGTTTGGCGGCTCATCTCGCCGCGCGCCACTTTGCTGAGGCCGATCACCGGCCCTAAACTCTCCAAGGGGGACGTGAGACCACTGAGATTGGAAAGCAGTGCATTGGCATCATCCGCGCCAATCGTCTCTCGCAGCTCATTCTCCAGACGATGGGGCAAGTCCGCCGCAGCGGCATTGGCGATGAAAAAAGCATATAAGGAGTACGGTGTGATTTCATCATGCCATAACTCGTGTAGGGCTCTGTGATCGGCTTGACCGATACGCTGCCGCATAGTGGTGCACCACTGCGGGTTTTCTGCGACGAATTGGGGCATCTTCTTCTGCATGCGCGCCAGTTTAATGCCCATACGGGCGATACTCGGAAGCACCTTGAACCACCATGTTCGTCGCGATATCGGTATGAGCGGGATTTCCAATTCCTCCGGTATCTCTCCCCAAAAAGCAGTAACCTGCTCGAGTGCCTTACGGGAATCTCCACCGAAGAAGGGACGAATTGCAGAAACCTGGACGCTCAGGTTCATGTACCCGCGGCCACCGATGATTCCTACCAGTGGATATCCATCAAGTCCCATTGAAGAACCGTCGCTCAAATCCACCCCTTTGAATGTGAGGCCTTTACGCAACGAGCAGGAGAAGGGGGTAATTACGTGCGGTGCGTTTTCGACCAGGTTGGCGCCGGACCACAGGAAATGACCCCGAAGACTGTCGTTCCATTCGGCAGTATCGGCTTTGTGGGGGTTCAAGGTTGTAATGGGACGAGATTGCAGAATGTACAGTTTGCCTCCCGCAATTGCCCATTCGATATCCTGTGGAAAACCCAATTCTTTCTCCAACCTACAAGCATTGCGGTAAAGCGAACGGGCGAGACAGCCAAGTTCAACTGGACCGAGGTACGTTCCTTTGGGCCGTTCGAGTGTGAAAGTTAGCGCGTTGGTCTGTCCGGAAACCAGTCTCTCTCCCATTCCTTCGACGAAATTGCCCGTCATGTGCATGCAATTCCCCGTCACCGGGTCGATGGTGAAGAGCACACCCGAGAAATCTGCCCGGATGAGATGCTGTACGATAACGGCAATTTCGTGGTCTTTCTGATCCAGGATTTGCGCCTGGCTGTAGGCTTGCACTCGGTGACTGTGCCGTGAACCTCGTACCTTGTAGATGGCATCACGGATTTGCGTATCCGTTTCTACGTCCAAGACCGTCTCGAACTCTCCAGCATAGGATGCCTGTGCCGAATCCTCACTCAGCGCAGAAGAGCGGACGGCAAATTTGACATCGTTGTTTTTTCGACGTAAATGTGCGCTGTGTTTCTGGATTTGTTCCCATGCCTCGTCAACCAATTCGTCCCCGGAAAAAGCTGTTGGCAGGACGATGAATCCATCAGGCACGCGATAGCCCGCCCGATAGAGTTTTGCCAATGTGCCGCCCTTTCCGCCGGCGGAAACCTCCTGTGAATTGGCCAATTGTCGAAAACCGCAAATCATCATTAGAGAAATCCTTCAATAAAGAGATGCTCTTCGCAGTGTTACTGCGAATCTTCTATATCATCTTCTTCTGTGGCATGGAGCATGGATGACATTTCCTCCATGTACCCCATGACCATCGATTGTTTGGCCATGGCGATACCTCGATCCAAATCGCCAACCACGAGCAGTTTGTCACCTGCCTCGATATTAAAATCGCGCCGGGCTTTTGCAGGGATGACGATCTGCCCGCGTTCGCTGACCGTGACCGAGCCGTAGAAGCGTCGTTTTTCCGATTTTGGCATGACACTCTCCAAGAAAAAACATGTAATTCATGAAAACAAATCATATCATACCGCCGCTCATGCGGTTTGTCTAGCCTGGATTGCCCGCGTGTTACTAACATGAGGCACACCAACGAAAAGAATCCAGTTATGATAGAAAGAGCTTCTCGGGGCATCACCCTGCTCCTCATTGGACTGTATCGAAGCACGGGCACGCGCCTATCCGTATTGCGGAAACGTTGTACCTATGCTGTGGAGGGAAAATGACTGACTTTCAAGATTTCGATTCATTGTCCGGCAGGCAATTGCGCGAGTTGGCTACACAGAAGAGGATTCCGGGGACAGCGAAATTGAAGCCGCAGGAAATCCTTAGACTTCTTCATGCTTTACATGCACTGGAAACCATACCAAAACAGGAATTGCTCACCTCGCTTAAAGCGTATGGTATTAAAAACCTTCGGGAAACGCCCAAGAACCAGCTGGTGCTTATCGCATTACAGGCGGATCGTTATCGCCAGGCAGACCAGGCAGAGCTTCTTAGAATGGCACGCAAAGCTAATAAAAATCTATACCATCTCGAAAAGAAAGACATTGTTAAGCAATTATTGTCGGATTATGCAGCACAATTACATGCTAATACGTTGATTGATGATCACGATCCATTGATCCGCAAGAAAACCGGCATTTTCAGAAATCAATCGCTGAAATCAGTGATCGGCAGAGCAGTTCAGACTACATGCGTAGTGGGTATTGTTATGGATTTTCTGGGAATTTTGCTGATCCCCTTTCTCACCGCTCGAATTTCATCTTGGGTGGATGAGCGATTGATTTCGGTGGCGCAAGAAACAACGCGTCTTTCCGATTCCATTCAACAAATAAACACCACGATCAATAATGGCGTAGTCGTACTCGGTACAGCAGAAACAACGATACGCAGCATTGAAAGCAGTATAGAGGATACAGGTCCGCTGATCGATTCGAGCGCATCCTTGATCGGCGATCAGGCGCCTCAGATTATCGACGATACGCACGACGCACTATTAGCGGCAGAAGAAGGTGCTGGCGCAATCGATCAAGTCTTGCGAAACCTTGCCAAGATCAGCTTCCTCACGGGGGTTTCGTACGCGCCGGAGATTCCTCTCGACGAAGCGATCTCTGAAGTGGCAGACAGCCTCGAGCCCCTCCCGGATGACTTGCGTCGGGTCGGCGATGAACTTGGTCAAATACGTTCCGGTATTAAAGATGTGGGCAGCGCATTAAAAGTTGCGGGCGACGATTTAAAGGCCTTCACCGAGGACCTCGGAAGCAAGGATGAGACTCTCGCCGAATTGGCAGACGACCTGCAAGTTCTCTCCGAGGAGATCGATAATGCGCGCGGGACAATCCATCTGGTTGTGTTGGCTGGCGCGATATTCCTCGAGTTTCTCCTCATCGGGCATGTAACGGGGCAGGCGGCAATCTATTATGTGGGCCGTGAGATGGCGAACACGATGCGTATTAAAAAGTAAATTCGACTTCCTCCGCAATCGGTAGACTCCCGGCGAAGCGGTAAATTGCGAGAATCGATTGATTTGCAGGAAGTGATTTTACAAAATGCTGTGCGCTTCGATCCGCATCCGTTCGTACGCTTGATATCACATCTCCTGCACGTCGAGTACTTCTTGCACAACGGGTTTGACTGCCTGGACGAGCGCTTCCTTCTCCACGTCCTGAACCTTGAGCATGATCTCCAGTTGATCCGGTCCAGAATCCTCTAACTCGCTCACGCCCAGTCCCACGATGTTGCCCCCGATATCGGAAATAGCATTGGCGATTTTTGCCAGGGTGCCTTTCGCGCTGGTCGCCGATAGGGTAAGACGCAAGCCTGTCCGCCGACCACCGAGTAACTCCAGGAGAACCTTGAAGAGATCTGACTCAGTGATAATCCCCACGAGTTCGTCGCCGTGCATAACGGGCAACCCGCCGACCTCGCTATCGACCATGATGCGCGCCGCTTCCTCCAACAGGGTATCTTCAGGTATCGTAACGACGTCCCGGCTCATCACCTTCTCAACCTTGAGTTTGGTGTACAGTTCCGTGATCTCCCACACTGCGAGTGAAGTCGCTGGCGAGGGTGATGCATGGAGCAGTGCCTTGTCCGTGACGATGCCGACCAGTTTTCCATGTCGATCGAGGATCGGAAGCCTGCGGACCTGATTTTCCCGCATGATGCGCAAGGCTTCAGGGACGGAAGTGTCGGGCGAGACAGTGACGGGATTTTGAGTCATATGCTCTTTAACAAACATTATGAACTCCTCTTGGGGAAGGTTAGTTAAAGTATATACCAGCGTACAACGATTTGGATTCCACCAAAAGTAACAGACTCAGTCCGTTACCTTACACGTATTGGGCATTTCTATAAAATTGAAATACTGACCTTGCGCGGAGAAGTAGCTTTTATCCGGCAGCAAATCAAAGTCCGTATTGAAATAGGCATTGAATAATATGCGGAATACATTCACTGGCGTGATGGTCTCGTAAAATTGCGATCTTGCTTCAGGAGCGTAGTACGCGGCAAGTATTCGGACGGCGTTTTCCGTGCCTTCTCTCGGTGTCCCGTGATCCGCCGCGAGGATAATGATCGGTTGGGTTGTCGAGTTTTGGATGAAAAATGGAATGATCTCGAGCATCATTTTGTTGATGTAAGTTACTGCGTAACGGTAACCCCGCTTCCCGTTCTCCTCCGTGTAGATGTTTCCTGCATCAGCGTCGTAAGGGATCTCGACCTTTTCTCCATTGGGCCCGAAAACAAAGGGAGAATGGGGAATGACCAAATGGGCGAACACAAACTTCGGTCCGGGGATGTTCGGCACATTGGGAAGCTGCTCGAGAGCGTAACGAGTATCTTCGTAGTTCTCGTAGTCAAGGAGTTCAAGATTTCTGGATACTCGTAAATCCAGGTAGGCTCTCATAATTCTCGTTCTTATGAACATGTACTCGAACGGCGATAGAAGCGCAGTGCCGCTCGATCGATAGACGACAGCAGCATCTTCCCATATCCATCTCTCCCATGGATTCTTGAATACAATCGTTTGGTATCCCAATCCTTCCAATTGCCGACGGACCAAGCTGTATTTGTAATAGGGCAAAAGCCAGTCTGGTTTTTCATCGGGTGAAATATCTGACTTGAAGGAGTCGATATATTCCAGGTTGAGTGTCGATGAGAGTGAGAGCAGCGTGCGGGTGTAATTACTTTGTGCACATTCAGCGACGTAGAACCCCATTTCTTGGAGTTCCTCGAGAAATGCGGTGTTGTCGATATCGAATACTTCTTCGAGAACATCCGAACGAGTATACCCATCCAATAAGATGTAGTAGATATCAGGTGGGCTTGAGTCTTTTGTCCAAGAGATAATTGGTTCGTCTGCAATATCCGCTGGTGTGGAGGAAGGGGAATTGTTTTGAAGAAAGAAGATCCCAATTTGTAGGAGTGGAAGGCAAAGAAGGATGGCGGCGGATAGGTTCAACAACCTCGTCAGGTCTGGATTTACTCGCTTTCGCTTTGATAACCAGAATATCGCAGCAACAAATATGAATGACCAAACCAGGAGTAAATAACGGTGTCGTCCGACTAAGAATCCAAATAGGCGGACCTCCTTTAGAATTGCATATAGGCGACCATAATGGAAGAACCACACCACCACCAGGCTGGTCAGCAGCCCGGCCAATTTCCAGTCCTTGAAACACAGCCGAAGGATGACGAGCACCAATGCCGTGGAGGCCAGCGAGATTAAGAGGGACGTGGTTGCATCGCGCGTGTAGACCTGGTCGATGTTAAATCCCAGAAGACTGATAACCGGATAGGCGGCAAGGAAGAAGGGATGAAGGGGAGCATTTTGAAGTAATGTATTGATACGAGTTTTTCTTAGCCGATCCAATATATTCATGATATGGTTCTGCAGCCTTTCGTACTGCAGTAAACTTGAGGAATTGGGTTTTCTATGGCAGGTCGAACAACGTAAAGTGCCCCGAACGATCACTCACAGCCAGTCACTTTCGTGAGTGGAAGATTATGCCACAATAAATCCAAGCCGAGTCTTTCGATGTTGCGAATCTTGCAGCTGATTGTCAGGCGGATTTATTATTGATAAACATCCAGCAACGGGACGCCGAGATAGCTGATACGTACATCGGGCTCGCGCGAGGCGACCCAGGCCAGAATCGGACTTGACGCAGGGTCCTCGCCGATCGCGGTTTGCCGGTATTGGAAGACAACGAAATCGGCTTCATAATACTCTCTTGCAATTAGCCGCGCATCTGATCTTAAGATGCTCGTGGCATACGGCGGCGTGGCGATCCAGACATCATCCCGTAAACGACCTTGCAGTTGGTAGTAGACCATTATGTCGTGACTCCACGGATCGGTCCACACGCTGTCTCCTGCCTCTGCGTTATCGTTGATAAACGCCAATGATTCGGCGAAGGTTTCACACCAATACGTGGTTTCCAAACCCATCCGTCTGGCCCCTGGCAGGGAACCGATGGCTTCCGAGTAATACGAAAGCAAATGCGGATAAAGAGGAAACGCCAACACCAGGTGCGGGATAAATACGAGCAGAATCAAGATCGCTGTTGCCCGCCGCATCAGTGATTCCTTTTTCATGCGTTTCAATCCGTTCCGGATTCCGCTCAGTGCCCAATCCAGGCCGGTCCCGGCCAAAGCGGCGATATAGACGAAGGTTGGCATGAATAGGCGCTCGTTGTCATAGACCATGCTTTCGCCGATGGACAGAACAATCATGGGAGCCAGCGCGTTGAAAAAGAACAGCGTGCCCAAGCCGCGATTCTTTTTCTTTACTGCTGTCCTGACAACCCCAACCAGACAAAACAGCATCAATGTCAAGGGCACGACGGCAAACAAGATCACGAAGGGAAAATGCCAGGGTGGTGGCATATGGAACTCGTGCAGATAGAATTGACCGATTTCCCAATGGTCGATGGTGATGAAGCGGATGTACTCATCTATTCGCTCATATACTGCGGGATAGAGCCAGGGCCACGAAAGCAAGAAGATTGGGAAGGCGATAATACTAGATAACACCAGGCGAACAAATAGACGGATTTCCCGCTTGAATATCAGCAGCCACAAGAACAGGATCGGCATCACAAAAACGGCATTGACTTTTGTCGCCACGGCCAATCCCCAAACCACGCCCAGGCCAATCGTGCTCCACAACCCGGTGCGGTCTTTGGTTCGCCAGAAGACAAAAAGCACGGCGAAGATCATTACTGCTGCCGGCATGTCCAAAGCAGCCAGATGTGCGTGGAAAAAGAACCGCGGCAAGGTTAACAATGCTGCAGCGGCGACGAATCCCGCAGTGCGTCCGTATTCCGTTGCAACGATCAGATACAGCATCGCCACTAAAGCGGCTACCAGCAGCATGTTGCCCATGCGATGCGCAGCCAGGTCGTTGAAAATCAGGCGAGAGAGGCGCCACACAGCGCCCGACCAAATCTTGTCAACCGGTGGGTGTTCGTGGTTGATTTCCCAGTAAGAGTCGATCGTTTCTTGATCGAGCGCTTGTTTTGGATTGGTGACCAACTCCCCAAACCACTCAACATAGGATTCGGATGCCGCGATGTAGGCAGGCTCGTCCCAGGTCAACCCAATTTGTGGTGCGGTCGCCACGAGAAGCACCAGGGTACACAGCCCCAGGATGATAGCGATACGTTTGTCCTTCGTTTCTTCCATTGATTTCGATGTCATCTGCGATTCCTCATGTGATGGTGATTTTTCGATTACGGATTTTACCAACTTATTCGTTCGCTCGATCTGCTTTCTGCCCTGTCCGCATACCCATTAGATCGCAATTCTCTTGCCGTTTTCCTGAACCGATTTCCTGGCGGCCAGCGCGATGCACAGTGAATCGATGGCGGAATTGATTCCCAGGAGTTCGGGATCTGCCTTTCCCTGTATGCAATCAACGAAATACCTGCACTCCGCTTCGTATGGATCGTAATCCGGAATGGTAAGCATCTCGGGCTCGCCGCTTGATGAATATCTGATCACTTCACTGATTGGTGCTGTGCCACCCCAACGCCAATGCATATCCATGGCGCTATCTTCACAGACAACACGTAGACTCGTGCTGAACGGAAAACTGGGCGGCATAATCCCACAGCCCTCAATCATTGCGCTGCAGTGCTTGTATTCCAACGCGATGCATACATGTTGCCATTGATCTTCAAGTGAATGGCTCGTTACGGCCACCGGTTTTCCCAGTGTCCAGTATAGAAAATCGATATCGTGGAGCATCAGATTGAGGATGAAATTCTCATCCCAGGTTCCCCAAATCGCCGGCGTACGCCGATTGGCGAAGACGGCTTTTGGCTTTCCCAGGTGGCCTGCGGTGATGACATCGTGGATGTATCTATATTCACTGACAAAGCGGCCATACAGTGCAACCAGCAGCAACCGGTCGGTGGATGCTGCACGTTGTGACATATGCTCGGCTTCCGCAAGCGTGTAGGCTACAGGTGTCTCGCAGAACACATGCTTGCCATGTTCGAGCGCGGCAAGCACATGCTCCCCATGCGCGTGTGTAGGCGAACAGATATCGATAGCATCCACATCGGGATGCATTAGCAGCGCATTGATATCGGTATAGCCGCTGATGCCAAGCATACGCGCGGTTTGTTCGGTTTTTTGCTTGTCTCTACCTAAAATGCCCACAACTTCAACGTCGGGAAAAGAAGCGTAAATTTCGGCGTGTCGTACTCCAAAACCCGTTCCGATGATGCCAAGATACATTGATTGGTTTCCCCATTGGTTGCAGCAACATCGTCAGGCGCGCAGGCATTTTAACCACACCGGCCTAAAGGGTCGTGCTGTTATTCGCCTCGGCACCGAGGCGGAGACCCCCAGGCTTGGTTAATGGCCGGATGCGGCCATATCAACCATTACGTCTTCGAGTGTCACAAGGTCAACCGAGTCCAGGCAGGAGGTTGAGACGAATGCATTAAATTGCACCCAGCGATGATGGGCAAGCCCAATATTGGCTGCCTGTGCAATGCCGGGATCGAATCCCACCCATCCATCTGCGGTTCGAGCCAACGCCTCGTACGTGTCGACCGGAGGGTAACTCCCGAAGACATCGGACGTAGCGTCCGGCAAGCGGTATGCCGTGAGTGGTGTGTTTGGCTGAATATAGCAAGGTCCCGAAGGTGTGCAAGCTGCAGGTAAAACACACAGCGCAATAAGCGCTAACACGATCAATAGAAATCCCCTTTTGTTCATTGCCCTCCTCCTTTTGGTGAATATATCATGGTTTTTCGTGCCAGCAACCTTTTTATTGAACGACCTTGACGATGAATTGCGAAGACGTAATGAAAGGGTACGATCCCCGCTTGCGCGTCTGTATCAATGGAGAGTGGTAATGAAATGCGGGGAAGCTGCCGGCTCTGGTTTTTTCATCGGATTGAGATTGCCTCTTTTGGATATTTCCTCTCCTCTCAAAATCACTCGTTTAATACCCTGCCTGAAGATTATGGTATAGAATGAGTTAAGTGCGTTTGAAATTAACAAATTGAAGGAGAATATCCTGCGATGGTCCATCCCGATGTGCTCGGTTTGATTCTGGGCGGCGGGCGCGGCGCACGTTTGTGGCCGCTCACGAAGCTGCGCGCCAAACCCGCCGTACCTATCGGTGGCAAGTACCGCCTGGTAGATATTCCGCTCAGCAACTGTTTGAATTCCGGGATTCAAAGGATTGCTGTATTAACGCAGTTCAACTCGGTATCGTTGCATCGACACATTTCTCAAACATATCATTTTGATTTCTTCCACTCGGGTTGGGTGCAAATCCTGGCGGCAGAACAGACTTTTTCGAGTGAAGATTGGTATGAGGGGACGGCGGATGCCGTGCGTAAGCAAATGTTCGAAATAGAAGTTGCCGACCCTTGTGACGTGCTTATTCTCGCGGGAGACCATCTCTACCGTATGGATTTTTCCGGCCTTATCGAGACTCATCGCAGTTTGGAAGCGGACGTGACGGTGGTTGTCAAGCCGGTATCCAAAACGGATGCCTCACGCTTTGGAATTCTCAAGATGGCAGGGGATCACAGCGTCACCGCTTTCGTCGAGAAACCGAAGGACCCGGCCGTAATGAAAGAGTACACCAGTCGAGATGATCCAGACTTTCCGTTTTGGGGTTCGATGGGGATTTATCTTATAAAAACCCACATTCTGAGAGAGCTGCTTGATTCCGATCATGATGATTTTGGCGGTGATGTCATCCCGGCTGCGATTGACTCACATCGAGTTTACGGATTTCCGTTCGATGACTATTGGGAGGATATTGGAACGATACGTTCCTTTTTCCATGCCAACTTGGCACTGGCGCAACCGAATCCGGACTTTAACTTCCATGATCACGATCAACCCATATATACCCACCCTCGCTTCTTGCCCGGCTCACGCATCTATGATGTTCGCCTCGATTGTGTGAAACTGGCGGACGGATGCATTGTCGAGGGCGCGGAGATCACAAATTCGATCATTGGGATCCGCAGCGTGATCGGAGATGATGTGCTCATCCGAGATACGGTTATGATGGGGGCGGATTACTATGAAGAGGAATCGAAGTATAAATCGCCCGGACAACCCCCTTTGGGCATCGGACGCGGCTCTCGCATTCGAGGCGCGATCATCGACAAGAACGCCTGTGTGGGCGAGAATGTGTTGATCGAGCCCTTCCCGCCTGGAACGGAAATTGACGAGGGCGATTGGTTCGTGCGTGATGGCGTTGTTGTCATACCCAAGCATGGGGTCATTCCAGATGGTACCCGCATCGGGGCTTGAGTTTGTGTTGGGAACGTATTACCCAAATGGATAATAGACTTGGCGCCGATAAAAGCGCTACAATCCTGCATATTACGGTCACCGCCTTAACAACTAAATAAACGGAGATTAGCGTATGGGTCTCTGCTGAGTGGTAGAGATAACGAGGAGGAGGTTCCCCATCGAAGATGGGGCTAACCCCGGGTTACACCGCGGGAAAATCGAATAATCAGCGGATGCCTCCGGAGCCTGCCACAGGCTCCTTTCTCCTTTCAGGAAAGCCCAGCCTTATGACCATCTGGTGATAGAGGGGCCAGGGGCGAAGCAGTGGTCAGGCACAATGTGTCTGTCTGTATTCCTGAAAGGCGAAAAGCACCATGTTTTATGTGGGCACGCCTGGCGTGCCGTTTTTATTTTTTTCACCATCCAGTTCTTCGTTAAGAAGGCTGCCTCATCAACGATCGCTACCTTATGCAGACGATTGCCCCTGCTTAAAATAGTCAACTTCTTCCTAGGGAATGGCCATATTGCTGGTCGCTTCTATTTCTCCTTAGTGTTGGGGGATCTAAATTCATTATTTGGATTCCCCGACTAACTTTATCGTTCAGCCGGAGTTGCCCCATCGGTTAGCGAAAACCGGCATGTGTGTTTCAACCGTATCCGAGTAACAACAGAACCAAATTCAAAAGGAGGACTCAAATGCAGATAGATTCGGGAGACACAACTTGGATTCTCGTCTCAACAGCACTGGTGTTGATGATGACACCCGCCCTGGCTTTTTTCTACGGCGGTATGGTACGAAAGAAGAACATCCTATCAACGCTTAACCTGAGCTTCATTATGATTTGTATAATTAGCGTTCAATGGGTGCTCTTCGGCTACACTTTGTCGTTCGGCTCCGATGTCGGAGGCCTGGTCGGAGGTTTCGACTTCCTGGGTTTCTCAGGCGTCGGACCGGAACCGGTGGAGATCGCGCCGACCATTCCCCACATGCTCTTTGCGGCTTTTCAGATGATGTTCGCCATCATCACACCGGCATTGATTACCGGTGCGTTTGTAGAGCGGGTTCGCTTTAAAGCGTTCCTGGTTTTCAGCTTGCTCTGGGCGACGCTCATTTACGATCCGGTCTGCCACTGGGTTTGGGGTCCGGGTGGCATCCTGGGCGCTGAAGGATTGGGCGCTCTCGATTTTGCCGGGGGAACCGTTGTACACATCACGGCCGGCTTTTCTGCACTCGCTTTTGCGCTGGCAATTGGTCCAAGAAAAGGTTTCGGGAGTGTATCTTTCGGGGCCAATAACATACCCTTCTCAGTGCTTGGTGCTGGATTGCTTTGGATGGGTTGGTTTGGGTTCAACGGCGGCAGTGCATTAGCTGCTGATGGAGTGGCTGTAAACGCCCTGGTTGCGACCAACACAGCCGCAGCAGCTGCAGGATGCGTATGGATGATTCTCAGCTGGCTGGATAACAAACCCAGCGTCTTGGGAATCGTCACTGGAGCTGTCGTAGGACTCGTCGCCGTAACGCCCGGAGCGGGGTTTGTGACACCTTTGGGCGCGTTGGTGATTGGTGCTCTGGCGGTACCCATTAGTTATTACGCAATCAAATATATCAAGGGACGTAATTTGATTGATGAATCCCTCGATGTGTTCGCTTGCCATGGTCTGGGTGGGCTCTGGGGCGCATTAGCTACAGGTTTGTTTGCAACCACGGCTGTGAACGCCGGAGCTGCAGATGGATTGTTTTACGGGAATCCGGGTCAATTCATTACCCAACTTGGTGCTTCGCTCCTGGTGATCGTGTTTTCCTTCACCATGACATTCGTCATTGCTAAGGTTTTGAATGCCGTGATGGGGATCCGCGTCTCGAAAAACGCGGAAGAAGCCGGCCTCGATATCAGCGAGCACGCAGAGCGCGCATACAGTTAAGGAGGCGATAGCAAATGACCAAAAAAATCGAAGCGATCATCCGTGAAGAAAAGTTGGATGACGTAAAAGCTGCTTTGCAAGCGATCGGTATCGTTGGCATGAATGTGGTTGAAATCCATGGCCACGGTCGTCAGGGTGGACTTTCGCTGGCGGGTCGAACGGGCACATATAAGGTTGACATGCTGCCGAAAATCCAACTGAATATTGTTCTCTCTGATCACAACGTGGAGAGGACCATCGAGGTGATTCGTGAATCTGCTGTCACTGGTGAGCAAGGTGACGGCGTCATCTTCATCTACCCGGTGGACGAGGTGCTCCGTGTTAGAACCGGCGAGCGTGGCAAAGAAGCATTGATGTATAAAGGGGACATCGACACTCGCTAGATCTGAGAATAGGATTTGACAATGGAAGCCCGGCCAGGTTACATACCTGGCCGGGCTCCAGCTATTTGTTTATCTAGGCGGGGTTAACGTAACATAGGTGGGATAAGGCATATCGATTTTCTCGCGCTCGAAGGAGCGTTTAATTGCAATTACCCCCTCGTGCTTCGCCTGTAAAACTCCTACTTCACCGGTGCCAATCCAGTAGTATGCCGTGAAGTCAATCGTGAATTCGCCGAAGTTGGAAAAGACGATTTCCGGTGCTGGATCTTGCAGGATGCCTTCAACGTTCTCAATGAGGGCCTTCAACGCCACCCGCGTCACCTGATCGAGATCGGAATCAGGGGCAACTCCCACCGTGAAGTCAATTCGACGGCGGGGAGCGGCGCTGAAATTGATAATCGGATTGAGATTCACCTCTGAATTGGGGATGATCACGTGTCGTCCATCCCAGGTGCGTATGGTAGTGGATCGCAATGATATCTCCAGCACTGTGCCTCCGTAACCGACGACTTCGATCGAGTCGCCGATTTTAAAAGGTTGCTGGATAAGTAAGAGTAAGCCGGCGATGAAATTCTTGGCTACGTCCTGTAAAGCAAAGCCGATGGTGATGCCGGCCACACCCAATCCGGCGATAAGGCCGCTGAACTGTCCGGGTGCGATTTGTTCCGCAGCAATCACAATGCCGAATGCCAGGATTCCCCAACGGGTAAGCATTTCAAGGAGTACAATAAGTTCGGGGTCGTGATCGCGCCGTTTCATCGCTCGGCGGACTTGTCTCCTGACGATTCTGGATATCCAGTAGGCGATAAACAGGATAAGTAGTGCCAATCCGATGCGTGGCAAGAAATCTGTGATCTCGTCGATGATATTCTCGACATTCAGATTGGATAGATTCATGAAAGACCTCCTCGACGATCGTGCTCCTTCATTCGATGATAGCACACCTGCGCCAGATGTGTCGGTGTTGATGCCCTGCTTCAACGCGGCCGAAACGATCGACGAGGCGATGGAGTCCCTGGTTCACCAGACGATTTCAGACATTGAAATTGTGGCCGTGGATGATGGGTCCAGCGACGAGACCGGCAGATTGCTGGCAGCCTGGCAGGCGCGAGATGCGCGTGTTCGAATTGTGCCGCTTGTGCATGCGGGAATCG
This sequence comes from Anaerolineales bacterium, assembly GCA_034430425.1. GTDB lineage: Bacteria > Chloroflexota > Anaerolineae > Anaerolineales > E44-bin32 > WVZH01. Next base: position 31,041 of record DAOUEK010000074.1, read on the forward strand.
TCGTGGCCCTCAATGAGGGCCTGCGCTTCTGCCGTGCTCCATTGATCGCTCGTATGGATGCCGATGATCGTTGCCATCCGGAACGACTGGAAAAGCAAATTGCGTTTCTGGAAACGCATGAGGAGATCGCGGTGGTCGGTTGTCTGGTGGAGCATTTCCCGCCTGACAGAGCTCGTGAAGGCTTTCGGATTTACACAGAGTGGCTCAACAACCTTGTCACTGCGGATTCGATCGCAAGAGCGATCTATATTGAGAGTCCGCTGGCGCATCCTTCGGTCATGATGCGGCGCGTCTGGCTCGATCGCGTAGACGGATACCAGGAAAATGGCTGGCCGGAAGATTATGACCTCTGGCTGCGTATGTACCTTGATGGCGCCAGGTTCGCCAAGGTGCCGGAGGTGCTGCTTTTCTGGCGCGATCATCCGGAACGCTTGACACGAACTGATTCTCGCTATTCGGTGGAGAATTTCCTGCGTGCTAAAGCTCGCTACCTCTGTCTGGGATCACTGGCAGGTCGAGATGCGGTGATCATATGGGGCGCAGGCCAGATGGGTCGTCGGTTGTCCAAGCATTTGCTGGTCGAAGGTGCGGCTTTGAAGGCTTTTGTGGATATCGATCCACGGAAAATCGGACGCAAACGGCGGAATCGTCCGATTATCAGACCCGAAAGCTTGCCGGCGTGTATGACGCAATACGAGAATCCTGTTGTCCTGGCGGCGGTAGGATCGCGGGGAGCACGTGCGATAATCCGCGAGCGATTGACCCAGATGGGGTTTGAAGAGGGACGGCATTGGTGGGCTGTGGCTTGAAACTCCGCAGAACGATACAGGAAGCTAGCGTCGCTTCATTATCGACTTACGAATTCTGGCATAGGCATGCGTTGCAGGTTTTACACTCAGTATAAGTATTGCGGTCATCAGAACAGCGGAGGTCAGACACCAGGCACATGTGGCACCAATAACGAATGGTTCCAGGAAAGTCAGATAGATGGAGAAAAGGGTGCCAAACACAGCCATGGCGAAGATGGCCATAAGTGCGTAATCGGCGATACGTCGGGATGAGAAGCGGGTTAGTACCCAGGCGATGGCGATGGCGATGTAGCCAATGATTCCCAGGGTTCCAATGTGGATAATGCCCAGTAATACAGCATACGAGCTGTTTTGCACGGTGTTGCAATCACCAACCGGCCCGCAAACCGCCTCTGTGCCGGTGGTCTCAACGTAGGATAAGTAACCGGCAACCACAAACCCAAGAACCAAGATTGGAAGTATCACCCAATGGATAGGTGCCGGGTTGCGTGGATTGCGTAGGTTGCGCGGATTACGGAACGAACTGAAAACGAAGCCGACACTGACGAGCATGCCGAGCAGGACGACAACGGAAAGGCCGTTTCCCAGGGGGTCTTGCTTGAAGAGTTCGAGCATAGTTGGTTCCGTTGTGTTGCCGGGCTGTGCAACCGATTCAGTATTATCATTTCCCGGGTTTTCTGTAGAAGCGGAATTCTCAGTTGGAATAGGCATCAATTCGGAAATGGCTTGGTCGAGGCCGGGAATTGCGGGCCAGTCGATCCCGCCTTGCGCCAGTCCTTGTTCGATGATTGCCGGCAGTTGTTCGGGGATTGAAATGCCTCCGACCAGACGGGTTTCCCCCACGATAAGGGTGGGCACGTACCCTTCTGCCAGGGCATCGAACATTTCAAGCGCCGAGGTAAACAATTGACTCCCAATTTCCGTGCTGACATCCACATAAAGAATCGAAAGTTGATCGCCGAGTATCCCGACGAGCGCCGGTGATTGTTCTGACTCTTCGTCATAATCGGGGGAATAATACATCTGGACATTGACATTATACATTTGCCAAATCAAGGGTAAATCTTCTGTGATCACCTTATGGCAGTGTGGGCATGTGGGGCCGTAGAAAAGCACGGCTTTTACGCCGCTATCTTGTGCATCTACCGAGCCGGGGATGATCAAAGTAGACAGAATGATGAATAGGATGAGAATATTGAACGAGTGCTTCATAAACACTCCTGCTCGAAAAACTTGTTTACATGTGGATCGATTTCCCAAATTATACCGCCTGGCGCTGCTGCCACAATGCCCAAAGGTGATCCAGACGGTTTTCTAAACGTGTTGCCAATGTTTCTCCGCCCTGCGTGGTAACATCGTCTTCATTTTCCAGGACGGTATACGGGATTTTAAACCCTTTAACCAAAAGAAAGTCCGGATCGTTGTCTGTAAAGACCGACCAATCATCATGGCGATAGAGCTTTTCCATCTTGCTCTCTTCAAGACTATGTTCGAGAATGCTGTCTCGTCGCTCGATGTTTTTTCTGCGAAGGTTCTTTCTTCTTGATTCTGTGTATGAGACGTTGATATACAGACACACAGCTTGTTCCAGGATTTGTTCGCTGAGGTGTTGATAAGCGCTTTGATAACCTCCGGCTGATGTTCCACGGGAAAATTCGATCAAGCAGGTGTGCGCTTCTTGCACATCTCGAGACCATTTATAGTATTCGAGGCTGAGACGGCGTATGAGAAGATGCCATAAATCCTCATGAATGAAATATCCTTCAGGTGTGGTGTGCAGCCGCGGGCGTTGGAAAACATGCGCCAGGATATCGTCCTCTTCGAACCATGACCACAACATTGGGAAATCATCGAGGATGTGCATTAGGCCGATGTGAAATCGGGCGATCCGGTCAGCGGTGCCGATTTGATTGAGATAGTTGATGATTTCGCTTTTACCGGCTGCTGGTCGAGCGTTCAAAATAAGAATCGGAAAGTAATCATGCATCGATTGCGCCTTGTCTTTCGTACGGCAGCAATAACAGGGTCAGGATGACGCGATCTTGCCGTAATATTCTTGCAAACTACAGACGTTTAACACACGCGCTCGCAGCGCTTGGATGCCGTTAACTGCTGCCTGAGCTGCGCTGAGGGTGGTTGTATTGGGAACACCGAATCGAACGGCTGCCATGCGTAGTTTGGAGCCATCGCTGTAGGCTTCAGAGCCAAGCGGCGTGTTGATGACGAGATCGATCTCCCCGTTGCTGATCAGATCTACTACGTTTGGGCTGCCTTCGCTGACCTTGTTGATGGTTTCTACTTCCAGGCCGGCGCGTGAACAGAAATCGGCGGTTCCTTGTGTGGCGACGAGTTTGAAGCCGAGGCGCGCTAAATCGCGCGCCAATTTCAGGGCATTGCTTTTGTCATAATCATTGACGCTGACGAACACAGTCCCCGATAATGGCAACGAATTACCGGCAGCGAGCTGCGCCTTGGCAAAGGCATGACCGAAATCCTTGGCATGGCCCATCACCTCGCCCGTGCTGCGCATCTCTGGTCCCAGGCGGCAGTCGACTCCAAAGAATTTTTTGAAGGGGAGCACGGCCTCTTTTACGAAGAAGCCTCCGACAGTGGGTTCCTTATTCAACCCCAGGTCGGAGAGCGTTGCGCCCATGATGACTTTGGTGGCGAGCTTGGCCAGCGGATAGCCCGTGGCTTTGCTCACATAGGGCACCGTGCGGCTGGCGCGAGGATTAACTTCCAACGAGTAGACAATGTCGTCTTTTACGGCATATTGGATGTTCATCAAGCCGGAGACTTTAAGAGTCCGGCCGATTTGTTCGGTATATTCACGGATGTGGGAGAGGTGATAGGCGGAGACTTTATAGGGAGGCAGCACACAGGCTGAATCTCCGCTGTGGATGCCTGCTTCTTCGATGTGCTGCATGATACCGCATACCGTGACGTGCTCGCCGTCTGCGATGGCATCCACATCCACTTCGTAAGCGTCTTCAAGGTAATGGTCGATGAGAATCGGCTGCCCGGGGGCTGCTTGCAAGGCGCTTTGGATATATTGTCCCAAGCCTGCCGCGTCGTAAACAATCGCCATGGCGCGACCACCTAAAACGTAGGATGGGCGCACGATCACCGGATACTTCACGCGCTTGGCGGCCTCAAGTGCTTCTTCAAGGGATTGTGCCATGCTGTGCGCGGGCACCGGGATTCCCATCTCGTCCATCAATTGACAGAATCGACCGCGATCCTCTGCAATGTCGATCGAGTCGAAGGAAGTGCCAAGAATGGGAATTCCCGCCCGTTCGAGCGCGGCGGCAAGCTTGAGCGGGGTCTGCCCGCCGAATTGTACGACAATGCCCTTGATCGGCTGCTCGCGCTCGACGATGTTCAATACGTGTTCTAGAGTGAGCGGCTCAAAATAAAGTCGATCGGATGTGTCGTAGTCCGTGCTGACGGTTTCCGGATTACAGTTGATCATGATGGCTTCGTACCCCGCTTCCCGCAGGGCGAAAGCGGCGTGGACGCAGCAGTAATCGAACTCGATGCCCTGGCCTATTCGATTGGGACCGCTGCCCAAGATGATCACTTTCTGGCGATCCGTAGGCGCGGCCTCACTCTCGGTTTCGTAGGAACTGTAGAGGTAGGGCGTGTAAGATTCGAATTCAGCAGCGCAGGTATCGACGATGTGATAGGTGGGCAGGATTCCCGCCGCCACGCGCCGGGCGCGTATATTCAAGGCATCGATGTGGGTTGTTTCTGATTGAAGTTCCGGTTCGCAGAGATCAGACTGCGAAAGCAGCCAGGCGATGTGCTCGTCGCCGAAGCCGGAGCGTTTGGCATTTCGCAGTGTTTCATCGGGAAGCTCTTTCAGGGATGAGTATTTCACGATCGATTTTTCCAGAGCGACGATTTCGGCGATCTGTGTCGTAAACCACAAATCAAATTGACTCGCTGCCGCGACATCTTCGATCGTTTTTCCCTGGCGCAGAGCTTCCCACACGGCCCAAATGCGTTTGTCGGTGGGGTGCTTCAGGCTGCTTATTTCGCCGTCCCAGACGTGGTGTTCTGCGGTTGGGAAGGGTGTTCGAGCCAGTTCGAGGGACTGCAGTCCTTTTAGAAACGATTCTCGAAACGTGCGCCCGATGGCCATGACCTCGCCGACGGATTTCATCTGGCTGTCGAGTGTGGGATCAACACCCGGGAATTTCTCGAAAGCCCAGCGCGGCACTTTTGTCACCACATAATCAATGCTCGGTTCGAAAGCTGCGACGGTGGTCTGCGTGATGTCGTTTTGGATTTCATCCAGCGTATAACCGACAGCAAGCAGTGCGGCGATTTTCGCGATCGGGAAGCCGGTGGCTTTGCTTGCCAATGCGGAAGAACGGCTTACACGAGGGTTCATTTCGATCACCAGCACACGTCCGTCCTCAGGATTGACCGCGAATTGAATGTTCGAGCCGCCGGTCTCAATGCCGACGACGTCGATGATAATGCGGGATTGGTCGCGCAGGACCTGATACTCCCGGTCGGTGAGGGTTTGCGTGGGTGCGATGGTGATCGAATCGCCGGTGTGGATGCCCATGGGATCCAGATTTTCAATCGGGCAGACGACGACGAAATTCCCCGCGTTGTCGCGCATGACCTCCAATTCGAATTCTTTCCATCCGATGAGGCTCTCTTCGATCAAGACCGTATCTATCGGACTTTCCTGCAAGCCGAATTCAACTTTAGCGACGAAATCATCGTCGCTGTAGGCGATGCTGCCGCCGCTGCCGCCGAGCGTGAAAGAAGGGCGCAGTAGAATCGGATAGCGTCCGATTTCTCGGGCGATTGCTTGCGCTTCTTCTACGGAACTGGCCAATCCGCCGATTGGACAAGATAAACCAGCCTGTTCCACGGCTTGCTTAAAGAGCAGACGGTCTTCGGCCAGGCGGATGGTCTCGAGTTTGGCGCCGATTAATTCTACGTTGTGGCGATCGAGAATGCCGCCCTTGGCCAACTCGACGGCGGCATTCAACGCAGTTTGACCGCCAACTGTAGGAAGCAGGGCATCAGGCTGCTCCTTGGCGATGATCATTTCAAGGATGTCGGAGGTAATGGGTTCAATGTAGGTGGCATCGGCGAATTCGGGATCGGTCATGATCGTCGCTGGATTGCTGTTAACCAGAACGATGCGATACCCTTCGGATTTGAGAACCTTGATGGCCTGCGTGCCGCTGTAATCAAATTCGGCTGCCTGGCCGATGACAATAGGTCCTGCACCGATGACCAGAATGGTTTCGATGTCGGTACGTTTCGGCATGTTGCTTACACTGTTCCTTTCGCCATCATCGCAATAAACTCGGCGAAGAGTGGATCGGCATCGTGTGGGCCTGGAGCCGCTTCCGGGTGATATTGGATGCTGAGTGCGGGGAGTTTTGTATGACGCATCCCCTCGCAGCAACCATCATTGAGGTTGATATGGGTCACCTCAATCGTTTCGGGCAGAGAATCGGGGTCGACGGCGAAATTGTGATTGTGTGCACTGATCTCGATGCGACCCGTTGGCAGATGTTTTACCGGCTGGTTGCCGCCGTGATGACCGAATTTCAATTTGTAGGTTTTACCGCCAAATGCCTGCCCGAGGATTTGATGACCGAGGCAGATGCCGAAAATCGGTACTTTGCCGAGGAGATTTTTCGTTGTTTCTACGGCATAGTCAAGGATGGAGGGATCGCCCGGCCCGTTGCTGAGGAAGACGCCGTCAGGATTTAACGCCAGGACTTCCTTGGCGGGGGTCGCGGCGGGAACGACTGTGATCCGACAGCCGTGGCTTGCCATTCGACGCAAGATGTTGTATTTGATGCCGTAATCATACGCTACGATGTGAAAGGTCTGCGGCTTGTTAATCTCCCCCAGGTCTTGCGTGGAAATCCAGCGGTCTTCGGATGGATCTGTCCAGGTGTAGGATTCCGAGCAGGTCACCTTTTTAACCAGGTCGATTCCACTCGTGCCGTGCCACGCACGCGCCTGTTCTACGAGGTCGTCGTTATAGGGAGTCGAATCCGTGGTGAGGACGCCTTTCAGGCTGCCCTTCTCGCGCAAGCGACGGGTGAGTGCGCGAGTGTCGATATGTTCGATGCCAATGATGTCCTTCTGCTGCAGCCACTCACCTAGTGATAGTTCGGCACGCCAGTTCGAGACGCAGGGGCTCAATTCACGCACAATAAAGCCACGCAGGAAAACATCACGGGATTCATGATCTTCGTGGTTAATACCCGTGTTGCCGATTTGCGTCGTGGTCATCACAACCATCTGGCCGGCGTAACTCGGATCGGTGAGGATTTCCTGGTAGCCGGTCATGCTGGTATTGAATACGACTTCGCCCACGCGCGTTCCTGTTGCACCGAACCCGCGTCCTGCCCACAGGCTGCCGTCTTCCAACGCCAGGCGTGCCGCTGGTTGGTTTGTTTTCATATAGGGCACCTCTTCTGGTGCTGTGCGCAGTGTTCGGGTCATGTATTATTCCCGTCCGAGGAAATCGTCCCGCTTAATCCGAAATCCATCAAAGTGGTTCGAGTGCGAGGGTCGAAAGCTCAGAAAACGATCTGTGATGCAGATTTCTCCTGCAGCCGGCGTCTTCCTGCAGGTTGGCTGCGTTTTGGATGTCAAGAAAAACCTGCCTAAGATGCTAACACCAAACATCAGCGTTCGTTGTAAACATTGCTGCGTAATTTTGTTATTGTGAAAGCCGCTTGATCACCGAGCGAGTTTGTCTTTACTGGCTGATACGATTTGTAAGATATAATTCAGCGAAGTCAACGTAGTAACCCTCACACGATAGCGATGCGCCTCAGGGTGTTATTCTAACCGATTGCGGCGGGATTTTCTCCGGCGATCGGCGAATAATTATTAAATGATGTGGTAATAAATCAGAGATCAAATTGCCCCTTACGATTGTCAGATTTGGAATTGAAGAGGGTTAATCCTACAGCATGAATGCAATTGGAAAAAATATGTGTCTTTTGTGGATCCAGCGACTCGATCGATGATGCCTATCTTGATGCTGCCTGGGCATTGGGGGAATCTGTGGCAAAGCGCGGCTTAAAATTGGTATTCGGAGGAGGAAGGACGGGGTTGATGGGCTTCCTCGCAGATGCGGCGCTCGCCGGTGGCGTGCAGGTGATTGGCATACTGCCTCGTCTTTTTAACACGCCAGCCCTGGCACATCCAAATCTGACCGAACTGCGCATCGTGGATGATATGCATATACGCAAGGCCATCATGATAGAAGCCGCCGATGCTTTCCTGGCATTGCCCGGTGGTTTTGGTACATTCGAAGAATTATTTGAGGTGCTCACGTGGGCACAGATTGGCCTCCATCGAAAGCCGATCGGTGTGCTCAACGTGAATGGATATTTCAACCTGCTGATCGACTTGATCGAGCATGCCCGAGATGAAGGCTTTATACTCGAGGAGCATCCGGATCTATTAATCATCGAGGACGATGTTGTTCGTTTACTCTACCGACTAACGCAGTACCTGCCACCGGAAGGGCTCGAACGATGGGTGGATCGTGAGGAGGAGAGCGGATGAACGCGACTCAGTTTTTTGGTCACTGGATGTCCATCGTTGCGTATGAAAGCCGATATGCCGGTTTCTCCCGTGTAAGGCTACGTTATTCTGCGTTTGGGGATTAAATGACGGCCCTCGAAGAGCCGTAAAACGACCACGCCCGAGACAATCATGAGACTGCCGGCAAGCTGGATCGCGTTGAGGCGTTCGTCGAAGAGCAGATGCGCAAGCGTGGCAGTAAAAGCCGGCTCCAATGTGACGATCAGATTGACCGTGCTGGAGGGCAGGTAGCTCAGGCTTACGAGGTACATTCCGTAACCCATCAGGGTGGGCCCTGCGGCAAGAAGGAAGAGCAGGCCCCATCCGCTGAAAGAACGCTGCAGCCACAGCAGTTCGACCGGATCGGCCGCAGCGCCAGGAAGAGATACTCCCGGAGTCAAGTTGTATACGAGCAGGAAGAGCGCTCCGAAAGCGAAGCTGAAAAATAACGTACTCCAGGGATTTAGTCCACGTTGTGATGCGGAGCGTCCCATTAAGCTGTAGACGGCATAAGCCAGGCCTGAGAGCACCCCGGTCACGATGCCAAGTGGGTTTGTCCGCCATGTATACGCATCATAGGCTTCTGCAACCAGGACGCATCCGGCCAGGCAGAGCAGGATGGCGAATATCTTACCCCAATCCAATTGTTCCTGAAGCAGCCAGCGGCCGAGAAGTGCTGTGAAGGCGGCCGAACTGTATACCAGTACCGTGGCGACAGCCGCGCCATTCACGGCTACCGAAAGGGTCCATAAAGCATTGAAGATTGAGAGCAGAAAACCGTAGAATAAAAGATAGCGTCGGTGGTTTGGTGAAATCCGCAGGAGTGGACGATGCCAAATAGCCAAAACAGGAAGTAATGTAAGCACTACAAAGCTGGCCCGCCAGAACGCCAGCACCAGTGCTGGCATGTTGTAATCCGAAGTGAGATGACGGATGAAGATAGCCGTAGTGGATAAGATCGCCGCGCTGAGCAGCGCGATTACATATCCCTGGGTTAGATCCTTGCGATCAGAAATTTCATCATTCATAGTTGATGATTCCGTCAAGCAGCGTGTGATCTCAACTTGCTTTCTTTATGCCGGCCTGGCGTTCAGTAATAACGGGTGATTATAGCAGCGTTTATCAAGCTGATCGGGTGACAATCGATTGAATTACCGAATCGTGTACGGAAATACTATCTCGGTTCGCTGATGGCTTGATGAGATATCAACACCAAACCGGACGTTATTGCCTGTCTTTGGGCTATCGGACGTGATGTGATCCAGGCCGGATGATTCCAACAGCAAATATCCGATCCGTTTCATCCTGGTAATGCAGGACTCGTTGTCAGGAGTGAGGAATACAATCAGCATTGTTAAGTTGATAAAATATAAATAAGCAGCCAGTGTTGATGTTTTGGATTTATTTGGAATTAGATGGAAGATCGAGTACATGCAGGAGGAAGAAATGGCAGTAACCCCGTCAACGATGCTGGCCTTAGGTACATCAGCTCCAGCGTTCAGCCTTTCGGACGTGGTCGGTGGTGAAGTTGTTTCACTGGATACATTTGCTTCGAAAAAGGCATTGCTGCTGATGTTTATCTGTCGCCACTGCCCCTACGTAAAGCACGTGCAGCAAGAACTCGCCAAGATTGGGAAGGATTACGCCGATGAGGACATCGGCATTGTCGCCATTGCTTCCAACGATGCCGATAACTATCCTGCAGATGCACCGGAGAGTCTGAAAGAAATGGCTGAAGTGTTGGGCTTTAACTTTCCTTATCTGTATGATGAAAACCAAGTTGTGGCGAAGACCTACACCGCCGCTTGTACCCCGGACTTTTTCGTTTTCGATGAAAATCGAAAGCTGGTTTACCGCGGGCAATTGGACAGCAGTCGGCCCGGCAATGACATGCCCGTCGACGGTGAGGACCTGCGCAGCGCATTGGATGCCGTCCTGGCGGATGAGCCCGTTAATCCCGATCAAAGACCGAGTGTAGGCTGCAACATCAAATGGAAGGCAGGCAACGAGCCCGATTATTTTGGGTAAAGCTCACCCTCACTGTAGAGACGGTAGATCAACGGACTCGCGTTGAAGGGAAGCGTCACAAAAAACTTCGTTTCGCTACCCGGCCGTCATGATTTGCGCGGCCCTGCTGCGATAATGTCCTTGTCGACGTGCGCTTCGAATTGCTTGAAGTTTTCCTGGAACATTTGGATCAGTTTCTTGGCTTGCTGATCGTAGGATTGTGGATCTTTCCAGGTCTTGTGTATTCGCAATATCTCCGACGGGATGCCCTCAATATGCTTGGGGACTCGCAATCCGAAATGGACTTCGGTCTCTAATTCCACATCATCCAAATCCCCGTTCAGCGCAGCTTCGACCATACGGCGGGTGTACGAGAGTTTCATACGTTCACCTTCGCCGTAAGGACCTCCCGTCCAGCCGGTGTTGACCAACCAGACCCGCACCTTGTGTTTCTTGATCTTTTCACCGAGTAACGTTGCATACACCTTGGGGTGCAGCGGCATGAAGGGCGCACCGAAACAAGCGCTGAAATTTGGCTGGGGTTCGGTGATGTCCCGCTCGGTGCCGGCGACTTTGGCGGTATAGCCGCTCAGGAAGTAGTACATGGCTTGTTCAGTGGTGAGTTTGCTGATCGGCGGAAGCACCCCGAAAGCATCTGCTGTGAGAAAGATTATATTTTTGGGATGCCTTGCGACGCCCTCTCGAATAGCGTTGGGGATGTGTGTGATCGGGTAACTGGCGCGCGTGTTTTCTGTGAGGGCGTCATCGTTGAGATCGACCCGGCGTGTACTGCTCTCGTAGGAGACATTCTCCAAAATCGTACCGAAGCGGCGTGTGGTCTCGTAGATCAACGGTTCCCCTTCAGGATCCAATCGAATCACCTTGGCATACGATCCGCCTTCGAAGTTGAAAATCCCGCGATCGCTCCAGCCATGTTCGTCGTCTCCCACAAGCGGACGCTTCGGATCATTGCTGAGGGTTGTTTTGCCCGTACCGCTGAGGCCGAAGAAGAGCGCCACGTCGTCCGGGTCCTTGCCAAAATTGGCGCTGCAATGCATGGGAAGCACGCCCAATTTGGGCAGTTTGTAGTTCATGGCGGAGAAGATGCTTTTCTTGATCTCGCCGCCATATTCGCTGCGGGCGATCAAGATCAATCCTTTACCGAGATGGAGCAGGATGGCGGTCTGGCTGTTGGTCTTGTCAATCGTGGGATCAACATGAAAGCCGGGCATGTTGATCACGGTGAACTCGGGCACATGAGTGCGCAGTTTATCGTGATCGAGTTCGCGGATGAACATATTGCGAGCGAAGAGATTGTGCCAGGCGTAGTTGGTGATGATGCGCACAGGCGTGCGGTATTTGGGATCGGCGCCGGCGTAGCCGTTGAAAATGAAAATATCCCGGTTTTGAATGTAAGCCAGCATACGGCGGTGAATGTCATCGAAACTGGCTTCGTCCATGGGTTGATTTTCTTTGCCCCACCAGATCTCATCTCGGCTGGTGGGCTCTTCGACGATGAATTTATCGTGCGGTGAACGCCCGGTGTGGTCGCCCGTACGCACAACAATCGGTCCCAGGTGCGAAAGCACACCTTCGTGGCGGCGCACGATACGTTCGTACAACATCGGGGTGGTCAGGTTCCAGTACACGGTTCCCGGGTTTTGAATGCCGTGGTTTTCGACGCCATAATCGGCGGCTTGTGGTCCGAAGATCTGAGTCATGGTATGCGTTGCTCCTTCGATATCCTTTTTACTGTTTCCACAAATTATTGATTTGCTAATAAACGATCCAAGGATTCAATTATATATTTTCTTAATATCGACAAGGATAAATATTCTCAATGAGTTTAACCCATTACATCGGAAAAGAATGCGCTCGATTCCGGAATCAGCAAAACGTAACAAACGGATTGGCATTTGCCAACCCGCTTGTTATCAAATTGTGGATGAAAGGAAGTGTTTTAGGTCAAGCCTTGGCAATCAGCTCCTGATGATTGTGTAATGCTTTATTGCTGGAGATGCTGCGCCAATGCTGA
>DAOUEK010000075.1:0-17519 GCA_034430425.1 Anaerolineales bacterium
GTGGAATCGGGCAACAGCATTTCCACCGCTAAGGGAGAGCCCGATGAACATCATCAAAGTCTCATCCGGGTCACGTACTTCAGCTGTCGCAGGCGCGATTGCGGGCGTCGTTCGAGAACATCGTCGAGCAGAAGCTCAGGCGATTGGGGCCGGCGCCGTGAATCAAGCCATAAAGGCTATCGCCATTGCCAGGGGATATCTTCAAGAAGACGGCATTGATGTAATTTGTATTCCGGAGTTCGTATCTGTAGAAATTGACGGCAAAGAACGCACGGCTATACGGCTGGTAATTGAACCACGCTGAATACCGAAAATATCTTGGTGGTTTGACAGCGGTATACGTTGGTCGAGACGAAAACGCTCAGTCATTCCATTCTTCAATTGAAACCCCCAACCTATCCCACGCGATTTAATCATCAACAATATATATTATTCAACGAAATAACCGATCTATTATGATCGTGTTTACAAGCTCTTATGAATCGAACTTCTGCCTTGCATCAATAAATAACAGATTGATGTCACACAAAGAGAACTACGAAAACGTGGGTAGATCAAGCATTAGTGTTTCCAGGATCATGCGGACATTGCCATAACCATGGATCGCATCGAGGCTTTCCATTGTAGCGTGTAAAGCACAAATGACCTGGTAGTGGCTTAACTTCGATGCCAACTGATCGATGTCTTCTCTTCGATCGGGATTTTGCGCAGCTGTCTTCGCCTCTGCAGTTCGCACAAGCACATCTCGCCAGAGACCTCCCCAGGCAATCAAGGCATCTTCCGCATATTCGCGTAATTGGTGAACACTTTTTCCTCGGGATACATTTTCCACGTATGCAAATCGCTCCGCACGATTTTGTCCCAATAAGTGAATAAGATCATCGAGAATACTAGCTCGGCTCTCTAAAACTTCAGGGTTTTCAATCGCCTGAATTGCATACCCGGGACATCCTGAACTGATGCCCGCTAACAAACGTGCGCTTTCTTCGCTTTCGCCTTTCTCAATTAATGCACCCTCCAGCTCTTCGCGTGTTGGTGGACGTAAATTGAACAATTCACAACGAGATACAATTGTGGGCAAGAGCGACTCGGCAGAACGAGCAGTTAACAATATCACCACGTGAGGGGATGGTTCTTCGAGAGTTTTCAATAAAGCGTTTGCCGCGCTGTCATGTGCTTGATGAAATCGAAGCAACAACGCTATGCGCCACTTTGCTTCGTATGGTGTAAGCGCAAGTTGTCGTTGCAGGGTGCGAATCTGATCTACTTTGAGAACCGCAGCACCTTCCTCGGGTTCAACAAAATGCAAGTCAGGATACGTGCCTTCACGGGCTAAACAACAGGCGCGACATTCACCACACACCGAGCCATCCTGCGCGCCGCGCTGACAGTTCAAAGCCTGCGCAAATCGCAGCGCCAGTGTTCTTTTTCCGATTGAATCCGGTCCTGTGAATAAATAGGCATGCCGGACTTGTCCACTGACAATGTGCTTTTTCAGTAGATCTACTGCCCACTCATGCCCGATAAGATCCCATGACATAAAACCATTGTAGCCGACCTGTCCACGGGTCTACAAGGTTTGAACCGCGAACACGATCCAATATGTTGGTCTATCCGACTCATTTATCGCCTGCCATAATCATTGACGAGACGGTATCCAAGTGCCCTCTCTCCTTGTCGATACGGCTATGCTTGGGGTATAAAACAATCATGCAATCTGGAAATGCTTCATTCTATGTTGGTCATGTCCCCATTCATGGAAGGGAAATTCTTGCTCCCATGGATGGCTTCAGTGATGCACCATTCCGTCTTCTCTGTCGTGAGTTCGGCTCGGCGATTAGCTACATCGCATTCATCAGCGCTCGTGAATTGCTGCAGGATCACTATCTTTCGAGGAAAAGCTTACAGTTTGATCCACGAGAACGCCCCGTGGCTATTCAGCTCTACGACAATGATCTCAACCGGCTGTGTAAGGCAGCATTACGAGTTCAAAGCCTTGAACCTGACATGATCGATATCAATATGGGATGCTCGACCCGCCGGGTTTCGAAGGGTGGTGCAGGAGCCGGTTTGCTATGCGACCCGCATAAGATCGCCAACCTCATTGAACAATTGGATTTAGCCCTAGACGTGCCGGTTACCGCAAAAATCCGTCTTGGTTGGGACGAAGATACTCGCAACCACCTCGATGTGGCAAAAGTTATTGAAGATAACAATGGTGCAATGATTGCTGTGCACGGGCGGACTTGCAAACAAGCATTTAGAGGTCAGGCGGATTGGGATGCCATTGCCGAGATTAAACAGGCAGTCTCCATACCTGTAATCGGCAACGGCGATGTTAAAACACCCGAGGATGTCCGCCGTTTCTTCGCACATACCTCTTGTGATGGCGTCATGATCGGTCGAGCAGCGATTGGAAATCCCTGGATATTTCAGAATCGATCCGTCGGTGAGGTGTCAAATCAAGAGTTATCGTCCGTAATCCATACCCATTATGAGCGAATGATCGTCTTCTATGGAGAAAAGCTGGGCTTACTTCGCTTTCGAAAACATCTTTCGTGTTATCTCGATCATGCGCCAAATAGTCACAAATTCCGGAATGACCTATTAACGGTCGATAATCACGTGGACTTTTTACATTTTCTTAATCATGCGGGTTTCTCCCAACCGATGAAACCCGCTTCTTTACACGATCATCTTCGGTTCTCCTGACCTTGAAGAATTGATCAGTGTATAATCGCATTAAGCCGATACCGAGGTGATCAATGTTTGCTCGTACCAAGAACAATCAATTCCAACGGTTCCTTTCCAGAATTCGCAAGAATCATGCTCTGGAACACGCGACCGTTCATCTTCTTGGTCAACGTTATCCAAATAAATCATTGATTGGACGATCTGACAATAGGGGCTTTTTTATCTACGGTGATATTTCAGCGGATACTTTACAGAATACTGCAATCGAAGCCCTTATGCGTTTACGAAATGGCGAATCTCAGTTGGCGATTCATCCCAACTGTGGAACAAATCTGGTCACATCAGCATTACTCGCGGGACTTGCCGCATTTATTTCTCTTTTCGGCAGCAAAAACGATGATTGGCGCAAACGTCTCGAAAGGCTACCAACCGCCATTATGCTTTCCGCTATGGCGCTTGTAATTTCTCAACCCTTGGGAAATTACTTCCAAAAGCGATTTACGACAAATGCAAATATCGGTTCACTTGAAATCCTATCAACTCGACGCATCGAACGAGGTTCTTCATCGTACTTGCGTGTTCTAACAAGCGATTAGTATGGTCGATAGCACACCGACCGTCTATTTGTTCTACGGCAACGATAAACTCGCCATACATGAATCGATCGCATCGATGCAATCCAAACTTGGCGATCCGACAACTGCCAATATGAATTTTCAGCGGTATTCGGGTTCTGAGGTCGAAATCAGTGATCTCATCCAGAGTTGTACGGTTGCTCCCTTTCTCTCTCATCGACGTCTCACGATTATCGAGCATGCGGAAAACCTCTCCGCTAACTCTAATTGGCAAAGCCAGCTAATCGATCTCCTTGATAGTCTGCCAACAACCTGTGCGCTTGTTTTTATTGAAGATACCGATTACTACCGCGATAAAAAGAAAAAATATGAATCATCTTCATTCGTTTTCCGATGGACTCAAGATCACCCAGAAAATGCATACGTTCAGGCATTCTATATTCCCAGAGGGGCATCATTCGTATCCTGGATACAGAAGCGTTGTCAAAGTATGGAAGGCAAAATCGAACCCGCTGCAGCACAGCTTCTTGCGGAATGGGTCTCTGAGGACCCTTTCCTGGCCAATGAGGAATTGGCCAAACTGCTCGATTTTGTAGATCGCAATCGTCCGATTGAATTTGAAGATGTTCAACAGCTAACTCCATACCGAGGACAGGAAGATATTTTTTCCATGGTAGATGCGCTTGGCCAACGTCAAGGAAAACAAGCGCAGTATTATCTTCATTCGTTACTCGTGGAAGAGGATATCCGCTACGTGTTTGCGATGATTGTGCGCCAATTCAGGTTGCTAATTCTCTCACGAGAAGCTTTAGATGAAGTGAAACCACCAGCAAAAGCATTGCCGGTGAATACACCTGAATTTGTTGTGAATAAAATTGTCATGCAGTCAAAGAAATTTTCTTCAGACCTGCTGGATAATATCTACCATGAACTTCTTGAAATAGATCTGGGCAGTAAATTTGGAGGCTTTGATCTCGCTTTCTCACTTGACTCATTCATTGCAAAATACTGCATCTAATTTCCATGCAATACGATCACACAGTTCAATCCACCTTGGTTATTGGCCTATTGCCATTCTCTCCGCTATGAATCCTCGATTCCCAGCCAGAAATGATCTGGAAGGACACAAGGGCTTCGTTCGATGCGCACTCCCGCAATCTCCTTGGTCCTACCGTCTGCAATGGTATTCGGATGAGAAACGCATATTTCAGGTACAGCCCCATACTTTTGATGATAATACGAGACTGCGCGTTCGATACGATTCGACAAAGTAGATTCATGGTCCGCATCAAACCACAGCATCCCGATTTTCATGAGGAACCTCCAACTGGTTTTACGCTGGCTGCACACACCAGATTAAAAAGACAGCTCGATACTTTCACCAGCTTGATACGATTTCAACCAAATACACTTTCAGAGATTACATTCTCAGTTTGTTCATCAACCCACTCGAAGTAACGCTCCTGCAAGACACCTTGTACTTCATCAAGACGAGGACAGAGCAGTAATTCTTCGAGCTTCATCGGATCATCTGCGCTGTTCTCAAATGCTGTCTTATAAACAGGGCAATCGAGAATCGAGACTTCCTGGCGAGTCGTCCCCAGGAGAAGAGCAAGAATCTTGCCAACGATCATACGAATCAGCAGCCCGCCTGCGATCAGAAGTAATACCGTTCCCAATCCGCCTATGGCATTCCCGGCTGCGGATAAACTGTTGCGCCCATGCGAACTGTACTTCATGCTGATATCAAAAAAACTCGTAGACAAAAGCACGACTTGCATCGATGAGAATAAAAAACTTGTCTTCATTTATTCTCGATTCCTTTATTCGAAGGTAGAAGCATGGATCGCCATCCGGAGTTCGCAAGCTGAACAACAGTGTCCAGATCTCTCACGCTTAAAAATGCGATGTCGACGACACGACTTGAAGCACCGGCCTTCAATTGAAATCTGCCTACATTTTCTTCGGAACCACCGTTCGCATTCCGGACGGGGACAGCCGTTATCAGTCCTCCCCGTTTTTGCGCGCTACGCATCGGCAGCGGAATCGGATCGCACGCTGCACCAATCACATGCACGCCGCTTTCAAATCCTTTGAGAATAATCTCATTCAATGCGGTAAGAACGCGTTGAGAACGTTCGGCACTCAACCAGGCGAAGTCATCCACAAAGAGGGCAAGATGCGGCCTGGAAACACCAATTTGCAGACGTCGCTGTACTTCCTGTGCTAACCAGAGAATGAGCTCTCTGGCAAATTCCCGATCCGTTGCCAAGTCGGTAAGCATATGTGGAAGTGCTTCAATTAAGCCAAGCTCTTGCCCGCCGATATCAATGCCCAATACACTGAGATGCGAACGCCGACTCGTCAGGCACAAGGATGCCAAAACTGTGCGCATCAACTCGGATTTACCACATCCTGATTTACCCATTGCGACCAGATGCCAGGTACTCGGCTTGTTCATGTCGAGGATCAATGGTTTTCCGGAAGTTTGCATCCCCACGACGGCATTCAACGCAGGAACATCATGGATGGCATGCATGAGTGGCAACAACCGTAATGCTTGCCCACGCATGCGAGGTACTTCGATTGCGATGCCATCGCCGCGCTCCGCCACCCGTATCCCTCGCGCACCGATGGCGTCCGCAACGGCTTCAGCCGCCTGTAGGACGTGATCGGCTTGTGTATCACCGTCTGGTTCGAGATGATACCGAATCCATCGATCCGTCACTTGCCCACCCTGGACCCTGGCGGGTAGCGACATCGTCCGTAAAGCACGTTCGATTTGATTGGCCTGTCGATCCAAATAGCTGCGGTTCAAATAGGATTTTTTCATTTCACTTCTCCTAGGACGCCAATAGATAGAACGCCTGTTCTACTCGCACATCATAACAGAACATTTGTTCGTTTGTCAAGTCCAGTTTTTCCCATGCTGTGATCAGCAGAGATGGGCAGGCGGGATGGATCTACTTCCGACACTCGATACCTATGCTACAATTTTGAATCAAGGAGATTGTTACAAAAGTATGGCAAACATACGCCCTTCCCCAATTGCCGGGACTTGGTATCCCGGCGATCCGGAAGTTCTGGCAGCGTCCATCGATCAATATCTGCGCCAGGCGGAATCTGTTCAAGTTGATGGAGAGATTTTCGGTATCATCGCACCCCATGCGGGCCATCGCTATTCCGGATCCGTGGCCGCCCATGCCTTTCATTGTCTCGAAGGCCTCCAACCTGAGATCGTTGCCGTGCTCTCCCCACTCCACAGCCCTCACCCGGCGACGGTGCTCACCTCCGCCCACACGGCATATGCAACCCCCCTGGGGACAATCGACATCGATACGGAGCGAGTAAACCGATTTGGAAATGATCTTGCGGAGAATTGGGGTATCGAACTGGTTTTCATCCACAGGGATCAAGAACACGCGCTGGAAATCGAACTCCCCTTCGTACAAAGATGCTTCACCCACGAATTTCAATTACTGCCTTTAATGCTGCGCGATCAAAGTGAAGCCACAGCCAGGGCGGTTGGATCTTCCCTGGCAAAATCTCTACAAGGATCGTCGGCCATTATCATCGGCAGCAGCGATCTATCCCATTTCTATGAACAGGACATTGCAGAACGTCTCGACAAAGAAATGCTCAGGCGGCTCGGCGACTTCAACCCATCAGGAATTATCGCTGCGGAAAAAGAAGGCGTGGGTTTTGCTTGCGGCCGTGGTGCGATTGCAGCAGCATTGTGGGCATCCCAGGCGTTGGGCGCCAACAGCGTTGATGTATTGAATTACGCCACATCCGGTGATACAACTGGTGACTATCAGTCCGTCGTTGGTTATGGCGCAGCGGTGATATTTCGCAAATCGGCACCATCTTAATGTAGCCGCCAACACGCTATCCACACGAATCAAATGGAAGAATGATGGAGAATCAAATCGGGCTCGACCTATTAAGACTTGGCGCTGTCTTCTTACTTGTTTTGGCGAACGGATTTTTCGTTGCCGCCGAATTTGCCCTTGTAGGCGTTCGACGGACGCGCATCGCCGAACTCATCGATAAAGGCAACCTCGCCGCGAATTGGGTCCAGAAAGCGATTGAGGAACCTGATCGCTTCATCGCTGCGACCCAACTAGGCATCACGCTGGCCAGTTTGGGATTGGGTTGGATCGGGGAACCTGCCCTCAGCAACCTATTGAGGCCGATCATCGAGCTCTTCCCCGCCACTATCGAATCCGGAGTGTCTCATAGCCTCTCCGCTGGTTTGTCGTTTGCTGTGATCACTTTCCTCCACGTTGTCATCGGCGAACTCGCGCCAAAGTCAATTGCGCTTCAGAACGCAGAGCGCACTTCGCTCGCGATCGCACGCCCCACACTCTGGGCTGAATGGCTCTTCCGCCCGGCGATCTGGCTGCTCAATGGTGCAGGAAATGGCTTGCTGCGCCTGCTGAAGATCAAACCCGCCAGCGGTCACGAACGGGTACATTCCATCAAAGAGCTAAAGATGCTGGTCTCAGACAGCGCGGGGATTGGTGTGGTTGAAGACGACGCGGAAGAAATGCTGCATGCCGTGTTCGATCTGGGACACACACTGGTCCTCTCCGTTATGGTGCCACGCACCGAAATGATCGCGGTTTCTTCCAGGGCGACCCTCGAAGAAATCATCCAACTGTACATTGAGCATTCATTCACGAAACTTCCAGTGTACGGCAGAAATCTAGATCAAATCCTGGGCATCGTCCATCTTAACGATTTATTACGCGCATCGTACAACGATCGTCGAAACGTAAAGACCGCACAAGATTTGATGCGCGAAGCAATATTCATTCCTGAGAACGCCAGAGTAAGCGGATTACTGCGTCACTTCCGCGACCGCCAACAACATATTGCCATCGTTTTAGATGAATACGGCGGCACCGCTGGCATGGTCACACTCGAAGATCTACTCGAAGAAATCATCGGTGAAGTAGGCGACCCTTTCGATTCGCAGCCGGAAATCCAACGCTTTCCCGATGGTTCAACCCTCGTAGACGGCTTGATGCCCATCGAAGATTTCAACGAACGTTTTAACCTCGCCCTTAAAAACCCCGATTACAACACGGTTGCAGGATTTGTTATCGGCAAGCTGGGGCGTTTGGCGCAAGTAGGGGATAGTATCAAAGCCGAGGGATTACGTTTTCAGGTCGAAGCCATGGATGGGCTGCGGATTGCCCGTCTTTCGATACGCAAGGCACAAGATACCCGTAGCCAGTCGAAACCAGCTCAAACACCCGGTGATTGACCCCCATGTTTGTTGAAGTTGCCGTCAATCTACCTCCCGTTCGAGGCACCTTCGATTATCATCTACCGCCATCTCTTCGCGGACACATTGCCCCCGGCCACATCGTTACCGCATCATTCGGGAAACGCCGCGTTCAGGGCGTCGTCGTTCGATTAAAGAATAAACCCTCAGTTCCTGTAACCAAACCCATCGAATCACTTCTCGATCCGCTTCCGGTACTGACCCAATCCCAACTCGAGTTGGCACATTGGATAAGCAAGCAAACCGTATCTCCATTGATTGAATGCATCACATTGATGCTTCCCCCAGGTTTGAGTCAGAAAGCCGACTCGCGATATACGCTCCTCGAGCAGGATGCAAACGTTTCTTCGAGTACACAAAATCGAGTGCTCGATTTAATTCGGCGTAGAGGTCCGCTCAGGGGCAGACAAATCGCCCGCGCCCTTCCGAGACAAGCCTGGCGTGCTGCTGTCGAGTCTCTAGTAAAGAAGAATGTGCTGGAGCGGACTTCTGTCCTCGATCCTCCGAGAGTCGGTGCGCGCAAGATCCGAACCGTACGGCTGGCTGTAAAACCCGAAATCGCGAAAACCCACTTTGGCAATCTGGGGCGCCGCGGAAGCCAGGCAGCACACCGTCGTGAAGCCATTTTAGAAATGCTGATCCAGGAAGGTCAGCCGGTCGAAGTCTCCTGGATCTATGCCGAACTGGATGCAAAACTGGCGGATTTACACTATCTGGAAGCGCAAGATTTGATTGCCTTCGGCGAGTCGGAGATTTGGCGTGACCCAATTGAAGCGATCGATTTCATCCCCACCGCACCGCCCCCGCTTACCAGCGATCAAGTTCATGTCTGGGACGCTTTGAGAACTGCCATACATGCCGCCGATTCGGATTCAAGTCAACACTTTCTGCTGCACGGGGTCACGGGATCGGGAAAGACCGAATTGTACTTACGCTCGGTCGCCGAGACGCTAACATTGGGTCGTCAAGCGATTGTACTGGTGCCGGAAATCGCCTTAACGCCGCAAACCGTACGGCGCTTCCTCGCTCGGTTCCCGGGACAAGTCGGATTGATCCATTCCCAATTGTCCGAGGGCGAGCGATACGACACTTGGCGTCGAAGTCGTGAAGGCGGTATTCAAGTAATCATCGGTCCCCGCAGCGCCCTCTTCACACCACTGCCGAATATCGGTCTGATTGTATTGGATGAATCACACGACGAGTCTTATAAGCAATTTGGAAAAGGTCCACTCTATCACGCCCGGGAGACGTCACTCGCCTATGCGTCAATGCTCAATGCCACCTGCATTCTCGGCAGCGCCACACCTGATGTCGTAACCACGTATCGCGCTTCACAAGGATCGATAATACGCCTTCACCTCCCCAATCGAATCCTGGGACATAAGAAACGAATCCACCAACAAGCCTCTCGATTAGGGATCACACCTTCGTACAAAGAAGCCGAGGGCGATTCAAGCTACATTGATCTTCCACCGGTCAAAATCGTAGACATGCGCCAGGAACTACGCGCCGGCAATCGTTCGATCTTCAGTCGCGCGATGCAGAAATCACTTGAAACCACTCTCGCCGCCGGACAACAGGCGATTCTATTTCTCAACCGTCGCGGATCTTCGACATACGTGTTTTGCCGTGATTGCGGGGAGGTCCTGCGCTGCCCGAAGTGTGAAACCAACCTCACTTACCATGGCACCAAGCAGCTGTTAATCTGCCATCATTGTGGATATGCTCGCGATCTCCCCCAGCGATGCCCGCGTTGTCACAGCACGAGAATCAAACACTTCGGAGCCGGTACACAAACCATTCAAGATGAATTGGCAGCCCTGTTTCCAAGGGTCAACAGCATCCGCTGGGATCGAGACACAACCCGTAAGAAAGGTGCACACCAGGCCATCCTGGCCAATTTTGCAGCACATAAAGCCGAGGTGTTGATCGGCACCCAGATGGTTGCCAAAGGTCTCGATTTGCCCCTGGTCACTTTCGTTGGTGTAATCTCAGCCGACACGGGATTAAACCTGCCCGATTACCGTGCAGCAGAGCGCACCTTTCAAATCCTCACCCAGGTTGCCGGAAGAGCCGGGCGCGGTTTACTCGGTGGGCATGCCATCCTGCAAACCTATCAGCCCGAGCATTACTCCATTCAAGCTGCTGCAAAGCACGATTACGAAGGATTTTACAAAGCAGAAATACAGCAGCGTAAACGGCTGGGCTATCCGCCATTCAGACGATTGGCTCGCTTCACGATCAGGGAATTCTCCACAGCATCCGTCGAAAAAGAAGCGCGCCGCCTCGCCAGCATCATCCAGGAAAGAATATCCGCCACAGGAATCCCGGCAGAAATCATCGGACCCGCGCCATGTTTTATCCCCAAACTGCGCGGCGCTTACTGCTGGCATCTAATATTACGTGCGGCAAATCCACTTGAATTAATTCCGGAGACGATCCCCGATCGATGGAGTGTGGACATCGATCCGGTCTCGTTGTTGTGAGTGTTTGAGCGACATCACGCACACGCGAATAAAGAAAATCGCTCCCCAAGTGATAAGGAAGTTGAACGATCTGCGGCGGGAAGTCTGACCGCATGAGTTTTCGTCTACAGCACGAGCAGAGGCGAACCCCCTCTCTCTGGGTTAATTGTAATAAAGCGAAATAATCCGAGGGGATTTCCATAAGAACGAGAGCAGGTGGATTGATATACTCATCCTGGAGGAGAACATTCGATGATAAAACTTGTTGTCGACAGCACCTGTAACTTGCCCGAAGACATAATCAAGAAATACGATATCCGCGTTGCACCCATTTCGATCCAATTCAATGATGAGACCTATGAAGAGGGCCTTGACATCGATCGAAGTCTCTTCTACCGCAAGATCGAAGAACTGAGAATCATCCCCACCACTGCGCAGCCCACACCAGCATGGTTCGCCAAATACTACCGCGAGTTGACGGAAGAGGGACACAGTGTCTTGGTCATCACGATCACATCCAAACACAGCGGCACCTATGACTCAGCCATTCTGGCCAAATCGATGGTAAAGGAAGCCGAGGTTGAGGTTTTTGATTCATTGACAATCTCTCTCGGCACGGGCTTTATGGTCCTCGAAGCCGCGCGGGCGATCGAGGCAGGACAAGATCTTCCATCCATCATCTCCCGACTCGAACAAATCCGCGATCGCAGCAGCCTGGTCTTTACACCAGCGACACTCAAATACTTACAAATGAGTGGACGCGTTGGCTTACTAAAAGCCGCATTGGGTTCATTATTGGAACTTAAGCCAATCATCACGCTGCAGGACGGCGCATTGGCGGTCAAAGAGAGTGTACGCACGCGCGGAAAATCGATTGCCCGAATTCTCGAACTGACCGAGGAAGCCGTCGGCACAAGCGAACCGATAAACCTCGGACTCTTCCATGCCAATGTCGAAGCAGAAGGTCAGGATTTGCTAAAGCTAGTGAAAGATCGGTTCAATATTAATGAAGTCATCTTCGCCGATCTGGTCTCATCCCTGGCCGTGCATGGTGGCCCCGGGATTCTGGCGTTGGCGGCATATCGAATCTAGTCTACATCCCGAAAACCCGTTGACATGCACACTTATGATACGCCAACGGGTTTTCGTTTTGGAAGACAACCTGCAGACGAGAGAGTCTGTTGTTTCGAGATGCTCAGGGGATGTTGAAATATGAATGAATGATTGCAAACCAGATGAAATCAGAGTGCATCAGATAACCACGCCTGATTCCTGGTAGAGATTTTCACGCACCAGACTAACCTGTTTCCTCAAATTGTCATCGGTTTCAAGGAGATCTTCGATCTTTTCGCATCCATACATAATCGTCGTATGATCGCGTCCGCCAAGTATCTCTCCGATCGCGGGAAGTGAGGCTGTGGTTTCAGTGCGCAACAAGTACATCACGACTTGACGGGCAAGTGCAATATCTCGAGATCGACATCTCCCCAGCAGCTGCTCTTCTTTGATATGGAATTGATTGGACACAGAACGGATGATTTGCTCTGCGGTTAAGCCATCGCCTCTCGGCAGCATGTCGGCCAATGCGGTTTCTACCAGGTTGGCATCGAGCGGGACACCGCTGAGATCGGAGTACGCCAAAACCCTGGTCAGCGCGCCTTCCAGCTCCCGGATATTGGTCTGCACCCGACGGGCGATCACTTCAAGCAACGCTGGGTCGATGGATCGATTGGCTCTCTCGGAATTAAATCGCAGGATCGCCAGGCGTGTTTCAAAATCAGGCTGCTGTATGTCCGCTGTGAGACCCCAATCGAAGCGAGATCGAAGCCGTTCTTCGAGGGTAACCAGGGCTTTCGGTGGGCGATCCGAAGAAATTACGATCTGTTTATCCTGGCCATGCAGCGCGTTGAAGGTGTGGAAAAATTCTTCCTGTGTCGATTCTTTCCCCGCAATAAATTGAATATCGTCCACCAACAAAACATCGATTTTCCGATACCTGCCTCGGAACAACTCCGTGGTGTGATTTCGAATGGCGTTGATCAGGTCGTTGGTGAAATCTTCGGAGGACACGTAGAGCACATTCAGTCCCGCCGAAAGACAGGTATTTCCGACGGCATGCAGTAGATGGGTTTTCCCCAAACCGACTCCCCCATAGAGAAAAAGCGGGTTGTAGGCGCGCGCCGGGCTTTCGGATACCGCTTGTGCAGCGGCATGTGCCAATCGGTTACTTGTCCCCACAACAAAGGTTTCGAAGGTATACCGGCTGTTCAGATGACAAATGGAGGCATCCTCGCCCGTAATTTTCTTCGTTCGCCTCCACAGCGGCGTGATATCTTCCTCATCTACCTCGTCCTGCCAAACCACGAAGCGCACATCAACGCTAGCCCCCACCATTTTCGTAAGTACACGCTTAACGGTTGAAAGCAGACGCTCATGTAACCAATCACGAGCATAAGCATTTTGCACGCCGATAACGAAAGAACCGTCTTCAAATGTCAGCAACTCAGCATCTCGTACCCAGGTATCGAATGTCGCTCGTGGCATTTCCATCTGCAATTCCCCGAGGGCTGCCTGCCAGAGTTGCTTTGCATTCATACACGCCTCCATCAACATCGCCGCTCGACATAAATTCAGTCGAATCAATATCGAGTTGCTGTATTGCACCGGTAGATTAAGTTGTTCTGATCTATTCTGCGTGTTAGTGGTCAGCCGCCGAGGATGCGGCTGTGCTCCATTCGGGTAAAACCACCTCGACCCTAAGGGCGCTCTCCTCCTCAGTACAGCCCACCTTTCACGTGGATGCATTCTAGCAAATCACGCCTTGCAGTTCAATGAATTTAGCCTTCTCCTCCTTAAAAAGATTTAAAATTTTAAGATCACATAATGTTAAAGGAAAAGATTCCCTCCAAATATCAGTACCTTTTTCACGGTAAAACCGCCATCCATGAAAACACCCAACTTGTGGGAAAACAGAATGACAATCCCCCATATCTAAGGCTGTATTCAAGCACACTACAATCTATTCATCACGGTAATGTAAAATCTTAAAAACTGAAAGTAATATAACTTTGATATATTTCCGAAGGCAATATCAAAAATCGCGGTTTCGTTGTTTGCGATCAACATCGAATCCATGTAAGGACGCGCAGGTTGGAAGAGAACCAGCAAGGAAAGTGGACAAACACCTTCTACCTCGGGTTTATAAATTACCAAAAGCGGTTTCGAGTGCTTCTCGCACCGATCGGGCGGGGATAATTTCGAGACCGGCAGGAGGTTGTTCAATCTCCCGAACGCGCTTTGGAACCAGGACACGCTTAAAACCAAGCTTCGCCGCTTCCTTCAGCCGGGCATCGAGCTGTGCGACAGTCCGCAACTCTCCAGATAAGCCAATTTCTCCAATCAACGCCAGGTTGGCAGGCAGCGCGAGATCGCGTATCGACGATGCCACAGCCGCAGCAACAGCCAAATCAGCCGCCGGCTCTTGCACACGAAGACCTCCGACAACATTCACAAAGACATCCTGGTCCACGAGTTCCAATCCGACCCTGCGAGTAAGAACGGCAATCGTCAACAGCAATCGGTTGTAATCGACGCCATTCGCCGTTCGCCTCGGATGGCCAAAAGAAGACGCGCTCGTCAAACCCTGGATTTCAACCACCAGCGGGCGTGTGCCTTCCATCGTCACAACGATGGCCGATCCAGGGGCATTGGCCATGCGCTCCGCCAGAAACACTTCCGATGGGTTTTCGACCTCAACCATCCCTTCAGATTGCATCTCGAATACGCCCACTTCCGTCGTCGCCCCAAAGCGATTCTTTACAGACCGCAGCAAACGATAGACATGGAACGAATCACCCTCCAGATAGAGCACGGTATCCACGATGTGCTCCAAGACCTTCGGACCGGCGATCGAGCCCTCCTTGGTTACATGCCCCACAATAAAAGTCGCAATATCAGCCGACTTGGCGAGCGCATGCAGCCTGGAAGCACACTCACGAACCTGGGAGAGCGAACCGGCACTCGAAGAAATATCAGAGCTGTAAACCGATTGGATCGAATCCACCACAACGAGCAACGGGGACATGGATTCTATTTGCGCCAGTATGGCTTCGAGGTTGGTTTCAGTTAAAAGATAGAAATTCTCCGGGACCTCTTTCTCTGGCAACACCCGCGATACACGGCCCTTAACCTGCCGGGCGGACTCCTCCCCCGACACATAGAGCACCTTTCCATTTGCTGCCGTGAGTGCTGCAGCCTGCAGCAACAATGTCGATTTTCCAATTCCGGGATCACCGCCGATCAAAACCACAGACCCTGGAATGATGCCGCCTCCAAGTACACGCGCAAATTCATTCATCGATAGCGGAATCAGATCGTCTTGAATACCCTCGATCTCCGCCAGCCGACGCGGTTTGGAAGCAGCGCCAACATTGCCCGACTTTCTACCTGGCTTTTTCGGCGCCAACACTTCTTCAACCATGCTGTTCCAGGCATTGCACTGCGGACATCTCCCCATCGGCTTAACAGAGATTCTTCCACACTGCTGACAAACGTATTGTGTCTTCGATTTCGCCACGAGCTCTCCTCTCGAGGATTATAACGCCAGGCAGGCTAATCAATCACCGTTTCTTCGATTTACCTATTATCGAATACTAAAGCAAAAACGGAGTGGAATAAACCACTCCGTCGGACGATAGATCATGCGGTCGTCTCGTTCCAGCTTTCAGCTACCCGGCAGGAACGGCCTCCTGGGCCTCATCTTCCGGCTCAGGTTTTTTCGTATGCAGAACGATCTGCTCCTCTTCAACGTCGACCAGGATCCTATCCCCTGACTGGAATCGGCCGGCGAGTAATTCGTCCGAAAGCTTGTCCTCGACCTCATTCTGGATTACTCGTTTCAACGGCCGCGCTCCCATTTCCGGATCATATCCCAATTCGGCCATCCACTCGCGCCCTTCCTTGGTCACTTCCAACGACATTTCGTGCTCGACAAGACGTTCGGCGACTTTCGCCAGTTCCAGATCCACAATCTCCACAATTTGCTCTTTGGTCAGGGCGCGGAATACGATGATTGCATCTACACGATTGATGAATTCCGGGCGAAATACCTTCTTCAATGCTTCCAGTAATTTCTTGCGCATTTCATCATACGCCAACCGTTCTTCGACCTCCTCATTACGAGGCAAGTCAAAACCGAGAGACGTTTGCCGGCGAATCATCTCCGCCCCGACATTCGATGTCATCACAACGATCGTGTTGCGGAAATCGACTTTATGCCCACGCGCATCCGAGAGATGCCCTTCTTCCATGATCTGCAGCAGCATGTTATGCGCTTCAGGATGCGCTTTTTCAACTTCGTCAAAGACCACGATGGAATACGGGTGACGTCGAATGGCTTCCGTCAATTGGCCAGCATCATCATAACCGACGTATCCAGGAGGCGCACCAACCAATCGACTGACGCTGTGTCGCTCCATGAACTCCGACATGTCGATTTGAATCAATGCGTCTTCGCTGCCGAAAATAAATTCTGCCAACGCCTTGGTCAATTCCGTCTTACCAACTCCCGTTGGCCCCAGGAATACAAAGGAACCGATCGGACGCTTTGGGTCTTTTAATCCGGCTCGGGCTCGACGCACGGCTTTCGAGATTGCGTTGATGGCGTCATCCTGCCCTACAATGCGGCGATGAAGCATGTCCTCCATCTTCAATAAATGTTCCGACTCTTCATCCGCCATCTGCATTACGGGGATGCCGGTCCACATCGAGACTACCTCGGCGACGTCTTCTTCTGTCACCTGAGGTCCATCGTTGGCGTTTTCCCAGGCGTCACGAAGTTCACTCAGCTTTTCCTCGAGTTCCGTCTGGCGCTCGATTAACGTTTGGGCATCTTCGAAACGCGCTTCATCTATCGCTTGGGTGTGGGATTCGCGCGTACTGCGCAATTCGCTGATCGTCTGTTTAAGTGACACCGCTTCCGGGCTCTTGTACATGCGTACTCGAGAAGCCGCTTCGTCGATTAGATCAATCGCTTTGTCAGGAAGAAAACGGTCGGTCACATAGCGAGAAGATAAATATACGGCCGCTTCGAGCGCCTCATCAGAAATGCCCAATTTGTGATGCTCTTCGTAAGGCTTTCTCACGCCTCGAAGAATATCGATCGTCTCTTCGATCGATGGTTCCTCGACCATGACGGGCTGAAAACGCCTTTCCAACGCCGCGTCGTTCTCGATATTCTTTCGGTATTCATCGAGCGTGGTTGCCCCAATGACCTGCAGTTCACCACGCGCCAACGCTGGTTTGAGGATATTAGCAGCATCCACAGAAGAACCGGCAGACCCGGCACCGACAAGCATATGCACCTCGTCGATGAAGAGAATCGAGTCAGATGACTTCAACTCGTCGATCACTCGCTTGAGTCGCTCCTCAAATTGACCGCGATACATTGTCCCTGCAACCAGAGAACCCACATCCAGTTGTAAAACGCGTTTT
>DAOUEK010000076.1:0-10759 GCA_034430425.1 Anaerolineales bacterium
GCACGACTTGGTCAACTTCCTGGAATGGATGCTCAACAAGCGCGGCGTACCCTGCAGCCCGAAGAGCTACGCCCGCAGGATTACGTCGATCAAATCATTCTTCCGCTGGCTGGAGGAAGCAGGCGTGATCAGTGAAGACCCCGCCGCGCCTGTGCCGCAGCAATCCGTACTCAGTCCCTTGCCAGATGTACTCACGCCTGACGAGTTGAACGCTGTGCTCGATGCGGCCGTCGCCATGCGCAGCGGGGAAAAACCGGATGCGCGGCAGTATGCCCTTGTGGGACTGCTGCTCGAAACGGGGATCAAGAAAAGTGAATGCCTCAACATCCATCTCAACCACATCGACCCCAAAGCCGTGGACGGGCCGATCCTCTTCGTACGCTACGGCGATGTGCGCAAACGCTACAAAGAGCGCAAGCTCGCCCTCTCCGAGGAATGGATCGACGTCTATCAGCAATACCTGGCCCAGTATGCGCCCAAGGAAAAGCTCTTTCCCTGGTCGCCGCGGCGCCTGGAATACCTGCTCGAAGACATCGGCGACGTGGCCGGTCTGGAGAAACACCTGTCGTTCGACATGTGCCGCTGGACCGCCGCGCTGCGCGACTACCAATCAGGTATGGAGAAAGACCGCATCCGCCAGAAATTGGGGGTCTCGAAAATCCAGTTCCGCGAGGTGGGCAATAAGCTGCACCGCCTGGCGGAGTCCGAGGGGTGGGCTGCGGAGGGGTAATCGTTTCGCAGTGAGGGGTGTTAAACTTTCCACATTACTGAATGGCATGACACCAATCCATACCCCAGATACCGATTCCACTTTTTTCTCCCAAGCAACTCCACTCACCCGTATTTGCGTTTGCATAACATAACTGATCTATCTCGTCGCCATTAATGAAATAACTTCGAGTAAACAGGATGTACCTTCCATCCGGCGACCAAACAGGAACAGATTTCCAGGCGTAATAAAATCCTGGATATTCTGGCACTTGTTGTCTCGGGTTACCTTCTATGAGGCGATGGCGATCAGACCCATCGACATTCACCAGATATATCTTGGTTGCTTTCATCTCGAAGATATCTTCCGTAACCAGGAAAGCAATCTGTTTCCCATCAGGAGACCAGGTTGGCTCAATTGGTTGATACATTTTAGGATTGTCGAAATCCCAAGCACCCGTATCCCAGGCACTGGGCACGATTTCATGTTGGCCGGAGCCATCCAGATTCATGATACGAATTGTAGAATCAAACGACTTATATCCATCCGATAAATAGGTTCCATAGAGAATTTGATTTCCCGTTGGCGACCACTCCGGCCACACATTTGACCCTTCGAGTGGAATACTTTTACTCGATTCCGATTTTATGTCATAAACAGCTAGATGCGTGTTTTCTCCATCCCAGAATTCGTAGATTATCCAATCTCCTTTAGGAGACCAATTCGGAGCATCCAATCGTAAGTTCGGCATGCTTATCTCTTTCAGGATTTTCCCTTTGACATCCATAATAACGATATCGTGGGAGTACGTATCGTCATCATGTTTACTGGACCTGCTAACAGCGATTTGCTGGCAATCCGGTGACCACACGGGATCGGAGTAACTTGCTCTAGAATCGGATATTCGTTTATCCACAGTTCCATTGATAAACATGGTATAGAGAACACGTTCTTCAAGTTCTTCTCCTGTCTCTCGATCGACTCCGGATGAAATGATGAGGTCTGCGTCCGCGTATAAATCCATAACTTCTTCCGCGGTATGCCCCTGCTCTTCACTTTCCCGAGCAATAAACGGGCAAATATCTCCTGCTGAATAGATATGCGATTGAGAACCATGCTCATAATCACCCAATATTTCAAGAAACTCTTCCTTATCTTTTACAAAATCAATCGCACGCTCACAACCGTAACCGATGGAGGATGTAAATTCGAACGGGCTCCAGAATTCTCGCGCCACTTCCACGAAAAAGTGGCCCACCGAATCTTCCGGATACAGCTCCTGCAGCGTTTCGTACACAACAAGCGCATCATCGTCCCAACCTCGCACCAGATGCAGGAGCATGATGCGGTATCTTGCGTAGGCCGATAGAAGCTTGTACTCATCCGGATCGGCGGGCGGCGGCGTGGGTGTGGGCTTGCCTTCACTTTCCGCATCGAATACTTCGGCCAAGTATTGGCGATGGTCCGCCGTCCAATAGGCCAACTCATCGCTGAAAATCGCCTCCTGATACAGCTCCAGGGCGCGGTCGTAATCCTCGATCAACGCAGCCTGGTCGGCGTCCTGCACGGTCTGGAAGCGGTATTCGGGCGGGTCCATCTCGATGGAGGAGAGAAGGAAGTGGATGCCATCCCACGTGTACACCAATCGCTTCCCCCGCCAAGGGCCGAAGTTCCTTACCGTATCCATATAAACTGGACCACTATCTGTCAGAATGAGTTCCTTCGTTCCGTTTCCATCGAGGTCATCTATGATTATTTCTGCTCTACCGTTCAAAACGGCTGCATCAATACCCATGTAGTCTTCATACCAATGTAAAATCCGTACGATTAGAGACTGATCTGAGTACTTTTCTCCATGCGTTGTTTGTAACAATTGGATGAATTTGTCACCATTCCACTCATAAATTTCTACAGCGCTTTTACTCGCTGATGTACCAATCGAGTCGATAACAACCTCGGGTGTCCCGTTTAGATTCATATCCATCACGGCAAAAATACTTGGTGTTCCCACATCAGGAAATTCTGGAAATTGTAGACTCAGATGTTCACCGTTGACGCAGCTATACACATCAATGGTGAAGAAAGAGCGGTTTATCAATTCAGGCATGCCGTCACCGGTGAGGTCCTGTAAAGATACAGGGTTATGTTCACCCAACGTTTGATCTAAATCATCAAAGAGCATTCGATAGGAAGCCCCTGCGTAAAGAGCATCTTCAATAATTTCAATATCCAATTTTCCCAATTCGAGAAATATCTCCTCAGTCAGATCGAGGTCAAGTACCAAATCGGGGTCAACCTCTGGGCACACGGCCGGTGGCGCCGGCGTATGCGTGACGGCTTGATCCGCATGGAAGGTGGGGTATGGCGTGATCGTCGCTGTTGCGGTGAAAGTCGGCCGAAGAGTCTTCGTCATGGTTGTTGTTGACGAAGGCGTTATCGATTCGATGAGACCATACGAGGCAGTGTTTGTATATACCCCATTCGGAAGCTCATCCGTGCCTCCTTCTTCTCCCATCGCACACGCAGGCATCACCAAGAGAAAGAAAAGCATAAATCCGATTTTTTTGACCATCTTCACTCCAATGGTATAGCCCCAGACTCTTTCGACATTCTTGAATATAGCATTAATTAGTTACCGAAAAGTTACTTTAGCCTGCATTACACGATAAAAAAAAATACCGCCGATCCGGCAGTATTTTACAATCAATATTTTTTCACAATCCCCCAAAAAAGCGATATATCCTACATCATCTTCACCACGATGTCCCCGATCACATTGGCGGCGGCGTCGCCGCGGTCGGCTGCGTTGGAGAGATGGCGGTAGACTTCGCGCAGTTTGAGCATCTCGACCACGTGCTCCATGTCACGCGGCATGCGGAAGAGATCGGCGATGGCCTCGCGATAGACCGTCTCGACCCGGTTCTCCAGTGCTTTCGCCCGCACGGCATGGTCGTTGGCCACGTTGGGATGATCCTCGATGCGTTCCACCGCCAGGCAGAGTTCCCGCGCCGCCTGCGTCAGCAGCGAGACGATGCGTTCGATGTAATTATTTGGCGTTACTTCCAGCAAGTGCATTTCTTCGATGGTCGATTCGGCGTAGTCCAGCACGTCATCGACCGTCAGCGAAAGCGCGAAGATGTCCTCGCGATCGATGGGCGTAACAAAGGTGCGGTTGAGTTCATCGATCAAGATGCGCCGCACTTCGTCGGCTTCTTTTTCCAGCATGGTCAGTTTTTCAGCCAGCGACTCGTCCGGCTCCTTGACGTACGCCAGCAGTGTTTCCATGCCCGTCACGGCGAATTCGGACTGCTTGAGAATCAGCTTGATAAACCGATCGCGTTTTTTCTTCCTCGAAAAGATTCCCATCATGCCCCTTCCTTTGGCTGTATTATAGCCTCAAAGTTGCTATCTTCGCTCTCCTGTCCGCAATGGCCGAATGCTTCCCGAGTAAATACCGATCTGTCTCGCTTGACAGCGCGCGCGCTTGCCAGGACAATATGTCCATGCGTGAATCAGACACACCAGCGGGTTACAAATCCGGATACGTTGCCGTTGCGGGACGCCCCAACGTGGGCAAATCCACATTGATCAACGCTTTTCTCGGTCAATTCGTGGCCGCAGTATCGCCAAAACCACAAACCACGCAGCGCCGCCAGCTGGGAATCCTCACCACGGAAAACGCACAGGTGGTCTTCGTCGACACGCCGGGCATCCACGAGCCGCTGCACAAACTCGGCGAACGTATGAATACCGAGGCGGTTAACATCCTCGCGGACGCTGATTTGATCCTGGTCATCTTCAGCCTGCGCATCCCACCCACGGACGACGATCGTCGCGTGGCGGAGCGCATCCAGCAGATTCAAAAAAAGACGGCGATTCTCGGGGCGTTGAACAAAATGGACATCGTCGAACCCGATGCGCTGCTCAAGCGGGTAGAGGCTTTCGAAACACTGCTGCCGGATGTGGAGATGATCCCCCTCTCGGCAACATTGGGGGGAAACCGCCTCCATCTGCTCGAACGCATCATCACCCTGCTGCCCGAAGGTCCGCAGTATTATCCGCAGGACCAGATCACCGATCTCCACGAGCGGGAGATCGTCGTCGATCTGATCCGCGCCGCCGCACTGCGGAATTTACGCAACGAAGTCCCGCACGCCATCGCCGTGCGCATCGACGAATACAAGGATCGCAACAACCACGGCGCCTACATCGAAGCCACATTGTTCGTGGAGCGTGAATCGCAAAAAGGCATCGTCATCGGCAAGGGGGGAAGCATGCTGCGAGAAATCGGGTCCTCCGCCCGGGTGGAAATCGAGGCCCTGACCGGACGAAAAGTCTATTTGAAACTGCGTGTAAAAGTACTTAAGAATTGGCGCAATGACCCCAATGCGTTGAACCGCTTCCGCGGCGCAAACGATTGATCGTCACGACACAGAGGAGAGCGACAAGCCGGTGGCAAAACGCAAGAAGAAAGGCACTCATACGAGCACTTTTGGTGCGCCAGGACGCATCAGCCACGATTCGTCGCCTTTCTACAACAGCCGCCTGTACGAAGGCCAGAATGAAAATGAGAAGATCGAATATATCGAGAATCCGATTCCAGCCGATCGACTCGATCGTATCTGCCAGCAATCCTCCGAGGACATGTCCGCCCTTCCGGACAACAGCATCCACTTGGTGGTGACCTCACCCCCCTACAACGTCCAAAAGGAATATGACCAGGACCTCTCTCTCGAGGAATACCGCGGCCTGCTGCGCAACGTATTTCAAGAAGTATATCGGCTGCTCGTTCCCGGCGGGAGAGCCTGCATCAACATTGCCAATCTGGGCCGCAAACCGTACATCCCACTGCACATCTACATCATTCACGACATGCTCGAACTCGGATATCTGATGCGCGGGGAAATCATCTGGGACAAAGCGGCAAGCGCCAGCTCTTCCACCGCATGGGGTTCGTGGCTTTCCGCCACCAATCCCGTGCTGCGAGATGTCCATGAATACATCCTGATTTTTTGCAAACAAACATTCTCGCGTCCCGGGAAAGACCGTAAGAGCACCATCGGGCGAGATGAATTCCTGTCTTCCACAAAAAGCGTCTGGACCTTCCCCGCCGAATCGGCGCGAGCGGTCGGCCATCCGGCACCATTCCCGGAGGATCTGCCGCACCGCTTGATCCAACTCTATACCTTCGAGGGCGATATCGTGCTCGATCCGTTTTGTGGATCGGGAACAACCTGTGTGGCCGCCAGGAAATCGCAGCGGCACTACATTGGATACGAGATCAATCCGGAATACACCCGGAATGCAGAAGCACGGCTTCAAACCCTGGAGAGTGAGTGAGTCATGCTGCCTTCTAACGGTGTGCTGTGAGCTACCAATCCCCCTTTAGCAATCGCTACGGCAGCGACGAGATGCGCGCCCTGTGGGCCGAGGTCACCAAACGACGCATCTGGCGCAAGATCTGGATCGCCGTCGCCGAGGTGCAATCTGCCGCCGGTTTGGTGACCGCCGAACAGATCGACGACATCAAAGAACATGCCCTCGACATCGATCTTACCCGCGCCGCCGAAATCGAGGCCGAAGTCCATCAC
The DNA here is from genome assembly GCA_034430425.1 of Anaerolineales bacterium. Taxonomy (GTDB): domain Bacteria; phylum Chloroflexota; class Anaerolineae; order Anaerolineales; family E44-bin32; genus WVZH01. The sequence continues at coordinate 6,301 of DAOUEK010000076.1, forward strand.
GATCTCGTCGCCGAACTGCGCACCTTCGCCGAACAATGCCCCCTTGGCGGCAAGGTCCTGCACTGGGGCATGACCAGCGCCGACGTGGAAGACAACGCCGATGCGGTTCGCCAGAAGGCTTCACTGGCGCTGCTTTTGAAGCAGTTGAAATCCTTGCTGCTCGAATTCGCCGGCCGCATCGAAGAGACCGCCGATCTGCCCGTCCTGGCCTACACCCACCTGCAGCCGGCGATCCCCACGACGCTCGGATATCGCTTGAGTGTCTATGCCCAGGACCTGCTGCAGCATTTCGACGCCCTCGTTCTCCGTCGTGTGAGTCTGCGCGGGAAAGGCATCAAAGGCGCCGTCGGCACGGCGGCATCCTTTCTCGATATGCTTTCCGATTCGCCGGTCACGCACGATACACTCGAAAGCACTGTAATGCAATCGTTGGGGATCGAAGCCTTTCCGATCACAACGCAGACCACTCCCCGCATCCAGGATTTTCAAATTCACTGCGACCTGGCGGCAATGTCCGCCACGCTGCACAAATTCGCCTTCGACCTGCGCCTGATGCAGTCCCCGGGATTTGGCGTCGCTTTCGAGCCGTTCGGCGATCAACAAGTTGGATCGAGCGCCATGCCCTTCAAGCGCAATCCCATCATGGCCGAAAACATCTGCTCCCTCGCCCGCGGCGTCGCTGCTGGCGCCGCCGTCGCCTGGCAGAATGCCACTTCCAACCTTCTCGAACGCACGCTCGACGATTCGGGCAACCGGCGCTACCTGCTTCCGGAAGCATTTCTGGCTTGTGACCAAATGTTATCCACGGCGATCGAGATCGTGGGAAATCTGGAAATCGACCGGGATTTCGCCGATCAAAACCTGGAAGTATTCGGTCCCTTCATGGGAATCGAGCCGCTGCTTATCGGCCTGGTCAAGGCCGGCGCCGACCGACAGGATATGCACGAACGCTTACGCCAACACAGTATGGCGGCCTGGGAGTCCGTTCGGGCAGGAAATGCCAATCCCCTGTCCGACCAACTCAGCGGGGACACCTCGCTGCTGAAATATTTACAGCCGGCACAGATCCGAGAGCTGCTCGACGTGCGCGATTACATCGGTTTCGCTCCCCAACGAGCCAAAGATCTCGTCGTACAAATTCACCAAAGGCTTCAACCCCCGGAGAATTCCGAAGGAGAAAATCCATGACTCTGCTTCTCATCCTCAGTGTATGCGTCGCCATCGTTGATTGGATCGCCGTCGCAGGCCAGAAAAGAACCATGGAAATCATCGCCAAACCCGCCACGCTGCTGGTACTGTGTATCTGGTTCGCCAGTTACCCGGCAGCCATGGATTCCACGATCGGCGTGTTGTTCTTAATCGGACTCGTCTTCTCACTCCTGGGCGACATTTTTTTGCTCTATGCCGATCAACATTTCCTCAAAGGCCTGATCGCATTCCTCCTGGCGCATCTGCTCTACGTTGTGGCGTTCAATTTCAACGGACCGATCCTGACGCTGCCCGCGCTCATCATCGCCGTGCCGATCGCCATCGTGGCGCTGCTGATCTTGCGGCGTTTGATTGCCAGTTTGAAGGAAACAGGTCATGAATCTATGATCGTACCGGTGTGCATTTACTCGCTTGTCTTAAGCCTCACGCTGTGGTCCACCTCGACAACGCTACTGCGGGACGACTGGTCTCTGCTGGCGGGAATGCTTGCGGCAGTCGGCGGCATTCTGTTTTTCACCTCCGATGCTGCCATCGCCTGGAATCGCTTCATCGGCCCGCACTGGGGAGGGCGGCTGTTCGAGATCTTAACCTACCACCTGGCTCAAATCGGATTATCCGCGGGAATCCTGATCTCGATCGGGGCGATTGGCTAGGTTTATCCAACACACAACACTCACACATCAAAGGGAAATGGCCAACCGGCCCTGGTCCGTGCGAACGGCGATCGAGATGGCGCCTATGGAATAATAAATATGATCCAGCGACACATCCCAATCGCAGGACCCAAAATCAAGTCGTAATTTAATGGGGATACGGTATGTGATTTACACCGTATGGAAATACTCGGCCTCGATGACCTGCCAATCCACATCCTGCGGCAAGCGCAGGAAAGCGGCAAGCAGCGGATTCACCTCACGTATCTTCTCGGCGGCGAGCAGCGCGATGCGGCGGATGGAAAAATGCGCATTGGGCCGGGCGCGCAGCTCACACAGGTGAAAGACCTCACGCAAATTCAAAGTGCACAACACACGGCGGTTGAATCCATTGGGAATCACGTAGGAGGCGGCGTGTAGATTCTCCTCCGCCAGGCTGTGGTACGCATCCGCAGCCATTTCCATGTTCTGGCGATAAATCGCTTCGAAACCGGCATCGACGATCAGGCGCGGAACCGCGAAGCCCAGATCAGCGGTCAGTCGCTGCGGGGTTTGCGTCATCATGCGGTGGCGTTTGAGCTCGAAATAGGCACCCTGGTCCAGGACGATGTCGAAGGTGTAAGTGGCGTGCTCCAGGACGCGCAAGGGGACGTCGAATTTTTCCAGGCGGCCCAGGATCGATTTCGCCAACGCCTGGCGTTCGCTCACGGGCATATCCTTAACTACCGCCAGCATCGTCTCGAACGAGCTGCTCGAGTGTTCGTATAATGCCGCCGCGAGAACGCGCAGTTCTCCATCAGGTTCGTAGGCCGTCAATTCCACGGAAGTGCTCGCAGGCGAAGGATCCCATTTCGCCGCCAGTTGTGTCAGTTCTTGCTCGGTTTCGACGCGGTAGGGAACCGCGCCGGCGTACTTGACCAACGTCGGCACTTCTTCCTGCGCGACGGCTTTCACCGCCTCACCGATTTCACGCACCTCTGCCAGGGGGTGGGACAGCATTTTTCGCACCGCGTTTTCCAAAACCCGGGCGTTGGCCGTCATGCCCACGTTGGCAAATGCCGCACTGGGAAGCAGAAACCGGCACGAATCGACGTACTTCGAACGGATGCGTCGATCCCAGGCTTCATCGGTCTCGTCTTCTTTGGGAGGATGCTGCTGGCGCACAAACTGGCGCGCCGGTTCGAGTGATTGACAATATGCATCGAAAAGCGTGTCGCACGTCTTTCGATACACGCTTTCGTTCGGGCCCTCTCGACACTCCTGCGGTGTGTAATACCCGCCGGGCTGCCACTGCTGATAGCGCGTGGATTTTTCCGTATAAGACGCCAAACGATTGGATTCGATGCACTCGATCGCCAGGCGAGAAACGTTCTCGAGGGCAATGTGCAGCACGGCATGCTCCGCTACAGAGCCATGGCCATAGCCGACGACCCATTTTTCGTGGAACTCGGCCGTTTGCTCGTCGCTCAATTCATCGGCGATCTCCTGAAACGATAACGGAGACCGCGAGGTCTTGGCGAAAGCCACTGCAATCGTCTCCGGGCTGAGACACTTTGGGGAGAGAAGATAAATTCGGCGCTGAAATGGATCAGACATTTTCTCCCTCCAAAGTTGGCTCCAGAATCAAACGTGCTTGCTGGATGTCAGCCTCGATCTGTGCGATTAAATTTTCCGGGCAAGCGAAGCGTTGTTCCGCCCGCAGGCGTTCCACAAAACCCACGCTGATCTGCTTTTGATATAAATCGCCGTTGAAGTCCAAGAGGTGGGTTTCAATCGTGGGTTGCGCAGGTTCGTTTTCGAATGTGGGACGTACACCGATGTTGGTTACTGCCGGCCAGCGTTCACCAGCATACTCCACAGCACAGGCATAAACACCCGACCCCGGATAAGCGCGTTCTTGCTGGATGTGTAAATTTGCGGTCGGGATCCCCAATTGCCGCCCCCGGCCCACTCCGCGTATAACTTCACCCGGCAAGACATAGGTTCGTCCCAGGTAGCGCGCCACTCGAGCGACATCTCCATCACGCAGTGCCTGGCGAAGAACCGACGAACGAACCGGCGTCCCCTCCATTTTTAAGGCGGGGAATACGTTGACGTCGAACGAATATTCACTGCTGACGGATTCGATATAAGCGCGGTCCCCCGTTCGGTCCCGCCCCAACGTGAAATCCTCCCCAATCCACAGACTATTAAATGAAAGCTGCTGGTGGAGGGTGTTCAGGAAATCCCCGGCAGGGACACGAGACAAGGCATGGTCAAATTGCTGTGTTACGACGAAATCAACACCGAGCTCACCCAGCAAATCCGCTTTCTCGTCTGGCAGGGTGATATAGAAAGACGGGCTGCGGCCGTGGAGTACGACAGAGGGATGGGGATAAAAGGTGAGCACCACAGATGGAAGGTCACGCGCCTGGGCTTCGGAAACCATGGCACCGATCAACGCCTGATGTCCGACGTGGACGCCATCAAAGGCCCCGATCGTCAAGGCACAACCCGGCAGTTGGAGGGAGTGAATATCACGCACGTGCTGCATGTCAAATCTACCTCGGGAAAACCTTACGTGGATGCCACTCCTTGCCCTCCTCTACGGCTTCCAT
>DAOUEK010000077.1:0-65604 GCA_034430425.1 Anaerolineales bacterium
ACAGTCGACGCAAACAGCGAGTTGAATTACCGAATCGAATCCGAAGGGATGCAGGATCTGGGATAATCGTGAGGCCTATCCCAATCGGTTGTTCTTTTTTTGTTAAAATTCGGTGGGGATGAATGTGTCAAAAATTACAAGGGGGATTACGCGACCAGGTTCACGCCATTCTTCATGAGCTGTATAGCGACTTCACTCGTCGTGTGTTGCCTGGGTATGTAAAAAATACACAATATCACGCGTTTAAAGGCATGACACTTTCTCCATCATCACACTAAAGAAATCGAAATAACTAACAAGGAATTTGGTTAAGGTCGAAAAACTGAACGGGGAAATAAGGCGGATACCTCTTACTCTTCACTCGTCGTCACATCACCATAGTCTAATACCTCGCGGGCCTTGGAACCCCCTTTTGCCGGTCCAATGATGCCGCGCTCCTCGAGTTGATCCACCAAGCGCGCCGAGCGAGTGTATCCGATGCGCAGTCGTCTCTGTAACAAAGAAATCGAAGCCCGACGCATCTCGCGCACGATAGCCACTGCTTCGTCATACAGCGGATCAAGATCCTCATCCGCTGATTGTTCCTCTTCCCACATGGGCACTTGTTTAAGCGGCACGCCTGAAGGGATGGCGTCGGCCGGTCCGATTGGTGAAGGTTGTGTCACATCCCCACCCAGAGCAATATTCTTCCAGTAACGGATAAGCCGCGACAATTCAACCTCCGAGACAAAGGCCCCCTGCATTCTAATCGGAGCGACGGCATCCGGTGCCTGGAAAAGCATATCCCCTCGGCCAAGCAACCGCTCAGCCCCGGGTTGATCGAGGATCACGCGACTGTCCACCGATGAAGCGACGGCAAATGCTATTCGCGAAGGGAAATTCGCCTTGATCAACCCCGTGACCACATCAACCGATGGACGCTGCGTAGCGATAACCAGATGAATACCCGTGGCGCGGGCCAGCTGCGCCAGGCGGGTGATCACCCGCTCGGTCTCGTCCGGCGCCATGATCATTAAATCCGCCAACTCGTCGATCACCACGACCAGATAGGGTAGTTTCTTACCCTGGGTATCCTGCATACGCCGGTTGTAGTCGGCGATGTTGCGCATGCCCTCTTTCGAGAAGCTCTGATAGCGAGAATCCATTTCTCTCGAAATCCATTGCAATGCAGGCACCACGCGCTCCAGGTCCACAATCACAGGCGCGAGCAAGTGGGGAATCCCGTTGTAGAAGGTCAACTCCACTCGTTTCGGATCGACCATCAGAAAGCGCAGTTGGTCCGGCGTATTCTGCAAGAGAAGGCATGTGATGATGGCATTGACGCACACCGACTTGCCCGATCCCGTCGTACCGGCGATGAGCAAATGCGGCATCCCGGTCAAATTGGCCACCACTGGATGACCGGAGACGTCTTTCCCCAGTCCCAGTCGCAAGCGCGACTTGATTTTATGGTATCGATCCGATTCCATGAGATCACGCAGCGCAACGAGAGTAACCTCCGTATTGGGAACCTCAATGCCGATGTATCCCTTGCCCGGCACAGGCGCCTCCACCCGAATCGATGGCGCCGCCAGCGCCAGCGCAAGGTCGTCTGCCAATGCGGAAATCTTACTCACCTTTACCTTGGTGCGGCGACCGCCCCGCCCTTCGATGAAATCCGGCTCTACACCGAACTGCGTGATCGTGGGTCCACGATTGATCTCCACCACGCGCGCCGGCGCCCCGAAGGCATTAAGCGTTTCTTCGATCAAGCGTCCCCGTTCGCGATCGAAGGTCTCATCGGCTTTGCCTTCCACTCCGACATCGAGAATCTCGGTCAGTTTGGGCAGCGACCAGGCCTTCTCGGCCGCAGTCTCCTCCCGCTGAAATTCCTCCTGCGCGGTCGGCTGCGCTCTTGCTGTTTCTCGCCGCACATTGACCTTCTCACGCACCTGTGGAGGCGAGCTGTCGACAACCGGTTGGTTGAGTATCGGTTCCGGTCGCGCCAAGATCTGTTCCTTCACCAGATCGGAGAGCCAACGCACGCCCTGCATGAATAAAGAAAACAATTCCGGAACCGAAAGGCCGGCGGTAAAAATCACTCCGATCAGAAACCACGCCACCAACGCCACAGCGGCGCCGGCACCACCCAGCGCACTGATTAATACTGCCAGAAATACGGCACCAATCGCCCCACCACCTCGACCCAAGCGCGCTTCATCGATGCCCGTGTCAAAGTCCGTTATTCCAATTACAGCGTGGAGAAAAGTCAAGATCATCAAAAACAGCAGCACAACGCCGATCACACGTTCCAATTCAAGCACGGGAAGTTGTTTGCCGAACGTACGCGCTACGAGCCAAATTCCACAGCCAAAACTGGCAAGCAGGGCAAGATACATCCCCCAGCCGAAGGTCCAACGCAGCACATCGAGCCAGGCTGCAGTGAAAACTCCCCGGCTGCTGGAAAAGAGCGCGATCACCGTGATCACACTCAAGACAAGCAGCAGCAATCCGAGCAAATCAAGCTTGCGATCCCGGGAAAGTGTCCATCCGTTCAACAACGCGCCGCGCGACGATTGCCGACGTGAAGAACTGCTCCGAGAAGCGCTTGTACTACTCGATTTTCGCTTGCGCCGAGAAGATGTTCGTCTCTTTTTCGCCACCTGGAACTCCGCAGATCGGATTATAGCATGGCAGCGGCGACCTTCGCTTCCCCATGCTACAATTGCAGCCATGGAGTTTTCATCCGCCCTCGATTTACTGACCAACACGCATTTCTTGCGGCAGGTTTCGGAAGACGACTTGCGCGCAATCGCCGCCGGCCTTAAGCGGGAGGAATACCAGGCCGGTGAAGTGATCATCCACCAGGGCTCCCGGCCAAAAGCCATGTTCTTTATCGCACAGGGCGAAGTGGAAGTCATTCATAAATATCCCGAACGAGACGACGATGTTCTCGCCAGATTGAAGCCAGGCGACACCTTTGGTGAAATCGAAATGATCTTTTCCCAGATTCGCATGGCAACGGTTCGTGCCCTTCAGGACACAATCGTCTACCGCTGGGAACGTCTCTTGATGACCGATTTTATGAAACATCATCCCGAAGCCCTTTCGAGCCTGCGGTTTGCCGCCCAGAGCCGTCGCCTCGCCCGGAAAGTCCGCTTCGATTGGCTGGCAGATGATGAGGTGATTTACGGCCTGGCACGCAAACATAACGTGCTGCTGTTCCAATCTTTGACGTTGCCCATGATTCTTCTGGCTGCAGCGGCACTGCTCATCATCTACGGACTCGTTATGGAACAGGCGACGATCTCCTGGGTGGGCACAGGCATGTTTGTCGCTGGCCTGGCACTCACCGTCTGGCGTTGGGTCGATTGGAGCAACGATTACTACATCGTTACCAATCGCAGGGCTGTCTGGTTGGAGAAAATCGTGGGGATCTATGACAGCCGCGTAGAAGCGCCCCTGCACATGCTGCTTTCCGTCAGCGTAAGCACAGAGATGGTTGGCCGTATGATGGATTACGGCGACGTAGTGATCCGCACATATACGGGTAAAGTCGTCTTTCGCAACGTGGAGAATCCCATCGCCATGGCCGCGATTATCGAAGAACATTGGCAGCGTTTACGCGCCAAGCAGGAAGAAACCGATCGAGAGAGTTTACGTGAAGCTGTTAAGCAGCGGCTCGCTCCGGAACCTGAGATGGAAACGCAGTTATCCCTTGAAGAAGAAATATTACCTATCCAGGAAGAGCAACAAGAAAAGCCGGGCCTCTTTCAGTTTTTCTTCAAGGTTCGATACGAGGATCAGGACGTCATCACCTACCGCAAACACTGGGCTGTTCTACTGCGCGAGATCGCTGCGCCCTCTCTACTCATCCTGATCACAGTGGGTCTAACTGTCGCCGGATGGGCCGGTCGGATCGAATGGATGCCCATTTCGACGCTTATCCCACTTACCGTCACGGCACTGATCGCGCTGGGTTTATGGTGGCTGTATCGCTACGTGGATTGGTCCAATGATATCTACCAAATCACACCCGACCAGATCGTTGATATCTATAAAAAGCCGTTATCACGCGAAGTACGCAAAGTGGCACCGCTTGAAAACGTACTCAGCACCGAGGTGGATCGCAAGGGTGTTCTCGGCTATTTCATGAACTATGGCGACGTGATCACCAACATCGGCACGGCAATTTTTACATTCGAAGGTGTGTTTGATCCTATCGGCGTGCAGCAGGATATCGTACATGCGCAGGAGGTTTTAATCCAGAGCAAACGGGAACTGGAACGCAAACAACGCCGGGATGAGATGGTAGAATTATTGGATATCTATCATGAAGAATATTCCAACGTGAAGAAACCTTTGCAATCCGAAGACGATCAAAACCATGGCCATCCGTGAGATTGTTACCCCACCAAATACAACACTGCGCCAGCGCGCCAAGAAGGTGCGCAGCATAACACCAGCCATTGAAACGCTGATCAACGACATGATTGAAACCATGCGCGCCGCCAGTGGTGTCGGATTGGCTGCACCGCAGGTGGATATTGGCCAGCGCGTGATCGTTATCGAGTACGGCGAGGGTCTGGAAGATCCCGAAGCAGAAAACAAACCGCTGAAGCTTTATCCTGTCGTTAACCCCGAAATTGTGCGCCATTCCAAGGACACGGTTTTAGGCAACGAGGCCTGTTTATCACTCCCCGGCTATTACGGCGAGGTCGTGCGCTACGAAACGGTCACGGTGAAAGGCCTCGATCGGCATGGAAACCCTTTTCGCTTGAAACCCAGGGGATGGTTGGCGAGAATATTTCAACATGAAATCGATCACCTCGATGGCGTCCTCTATATCGACCGTGCCAACGAAGTCTGGAAGATCGAAGAAGCCCAGATCGACGTCCCTCCGGTCGTGTAAATAGCGGTCTCGATAGGTAGTGGTCCGCACTGTCATCAACGACGGATAATACGCTACACCATCCTATGCTACAATCCATGCGCCGATGCAGCTGAATCACTTATCGCTTACTCACTTTCGCAATTTCACCCGTCTCGATTTCGCCCTGTCTAACGGCGTTGCCATCCTCGTGGGCGCCAACGCGCAAGGAAAGACGAGTCTGCTGGACGCCATCCACTACCTGACATCGGCACAATCCCCACACACGAGTAACGATCGTCACCTGATCCATTTCGACGCCCTTCAAGACTCACCGCCTTTCGCCCGCATCGTTGCCGAAATCCAACGGAACAGAATCCCAAATACCCCCGACGAAAACCGGGATAACGACCTTACATCCAAACCGCTGCGCATCGAAATCCGCTTGATCATCAACAGCGTCGGCCCGAATAACGGCAAACGCCTGCGCAAAGAAATTCTCATCAACGGGGTAAAACGCAAGCTGCGCGACCTGGCCGGGGCATTCAATGCGGTCATGTTCCTGCCCAAGGATATGCGCGTGGTTGAGGGCTCCCCATCGGACCGGCGCTACTTTCTCGATAATGCACTCTGCCAGTCCAACGCCCAATACGCTCATGCCCTATCGGATTACAGCGCTGTTCTCTCGCAGCGTAATGCGCTTCTCAAACAACTTCAAGAACGAACATCCGGCAAAGATGAAATCACATACTGGGATGAAAAACTCTGCGAGCATGCGGCCGCGCTGGTCGAAATCCGAATTCGCACACTTCAAGAAATCAATATAAGGGCACAACCGATCCATCACGACCTCACCCGTGGTAAGGAAAACCTGCAGCTGGAATATCTCCCCTCTTTCATACTCACACCGCAAGCCGAAACCGCGAGAGGTGAAGTAGAAGGGGGTGCTATTGCAGAGATTCAAATCAACGCAAATGAAATCCGATCCACGATGATGACTACGCTTCAACGAAAACGAGCCGAAGAGATCGCACGCGGTACTACCACGGTGGGACCCCATCGAGACGACTTCCGCTTCCTGGCCAACGACATCGATCTTCGTTTTTACGGTTCGCGGGGACAGAATCGCACGGCCATGCTGGCAACCCAGTTGGCCGAGGTGGATTGGTTGCGGCAAATGACGGGAGAATACCCTGTTTTGCTTTTAGATGAAGTGATGGCGGAGCTGGATCCCATGCGTCGAGAAGATCTCCTCCAGCGTTTGAGCACGGCGCATCAAGCCATTCTCACCACCGCGGATCTAAATATGTTTAGCGAAGAATTTCGGCACCAGGCTGTTCTCTACCAGATCGAAAACGGAGTCATCTCCCCCTATCAAGAAAGCTGAGATACCGATCGACAGCCTGCCCTTTACCTCAGCGGACGTTTGGTTGGAATTCCGACTCTACGCGGGTATTTAAGGGGTGTCGCTGCAATTTTCTGGACGACGATGAGATATCTCGGTTCAACCACGCGTGGTAGTTCAACAGGAATGATTTGTTCGAGCTTCCCGCCCAAAATGCGCAGCGCCTCCTCCGCGGCATGCGCCTCTGCAGGTCCGGTCTCACCCTTCTGGATCACAGCTACTCCACCAACACGAAGCAAGGGGAGCAGGTATTCCACCAGAACCGGCATCGTGGCGACTGCGCGTGCCAGCGCCCAATCGTACAACTGGCGATGCTCTTCCTTGTGTCCAACGTTCTCCACACGATCATGGATCAGTTCGACACCGGTCAGATCGAGTGCTTCAATCACATGCCGACAAAATTCAACTTTCTTGCCCATCGATTCGACCAGGGTCAATTTCATCTGGGGATAGAGGATCTTTAGGGGCAATCCCGGAAAACCCGCTCCCGTTCCTGCATCAACAACACGGGCCAAATTGGGAGCGCCCATCACCTGAAGACATGTCATCGAATCCAGAAAATGCTTGGTCTCGATATTGATGGGATCGGTAATGGCTGTCAAATTAAACCGTTCATTCCAGGAAATCAACGCTTCGGAATAACGTTCAAATGCGGATTCCTGCTTCGGTGTCAGTTCAATCCGTAGCAGCGTACGGGCTGCCACACGTAACCCCGCGTAGCCACTCACGAGTTCTGCAGCACTCCTTGCATGAGGCGCACCTTCGGACGAAGTCCTCCGACGATTTGACCGCGATTATTCCTGACCACAGCAGTATCCTGGGCCAATTCCGTATACGCCGCTGGGGTAAGCACATTCAACATACGCAGTACGGCCAAGCTTACCAGGGATCGGGCACGCCGCGCATAATCCCCATCCGCGATCTTGATCGCCACGCCCAAACCGGGAGAATCTTGACCTAAACATCCCGGGCGAATTCCGATCGCCTGAAATCCTTCCGCACCCGATTTACTCACCACACGCCCTTCTGTGGCGCGCATGATGCGCGTGTCGAATCGATTGGAGCCTGCCACCAGTTGGGGATTTGCCGTCATCGCTGAAACCACGGATTCACAAGCCTGCTTTCTACCAGAAGAAAACCCTCTTGGGTCCACCAGGTGAGCGAAAGCCGTTGATGCAGCGTACAGTGAAACCCCGAAGGTGGGCACCGTACAACCGTCGACACCAATCTTCATTTCCGCTGCTTCGAGCCCGCTCATTTCGGCGATAATCCCCCGAATATGCTTCTGCACCGCGTGTTCGGGTTGCTCGTAATCCGCGATCGATTCTTGAAGTGTAAGCGCCGATGCCAGCATACCTGCATGTTTTCCAGAGCAGTTATTTCGAAGCGGAGACAATTTCTGACCCTCGAGCCGCAAGCGCTGGGCCGTTTCGCGATCGAAGGGTGGATGAACCCCGCAGTGCAGGTCTTTCTCCCGCAAACCGATACGATCCAGCAGCGACTCAACCACCTCCACATGCTCATCGGTTCCATCGTGGGAAGCACAGACGATGGCGAGGTGCTTGTCGGAGAGATTGAATTGTGTTTTCGCGCCTGATTCGATCAACATCAACGCCTGGAGAGGTTTCGCTGAGGAACGTAAAAAAGTCACGACACCCGGGTCCCCACACCAGGCTATCAATGCGCCGGAAGAATCGGAAACCGCAACGGCACCGTGATGCACGGATTCCACAATCTCACCTCGAGTGACCTCCAGAACCGTTGCATACTCCACTGAAAAACAACCCCTGGCTAGCTGCGTATGAATTGGGATAGTCGAAACCTTTTTGGATTTCTTAAATTTCGGTTGGATACAGATGGGAATGAAGATTGATCACGCTTGCTGTTAATCTCAGCATACAAATATCGGTCCGTGCAGATGGGATCTTTTTATAACTCGACATCAGATCCTTTGCATAATCATCCGCAAGCTCTGGCGAGGCGCCACGCTTGGAAAAATCCTGGATGCGATTCGGTATGCGCCGCAAGAAGCGCGCCATTGAATTGATATCATTTCGTTTTACCAATCCGTCCCGCCCGGAGACGATCTTGAAAGAAGCAAACCGTGTGTCCCGCAAATCATCAAGGCTTTCCAACCATTGATCGATATCCGCATTCCCAAGGTAAGGGGGTTCATTGATCGTTACGGCATCTCCGATAAAAACCACCTTCGCCTCGGGCAGGATCATCCATATCGCTCCTGATGTTGGTCCGGGACGATGGAGAAAATGAAATTCTCGTTCTCCGAGATGTATTCGCATTTCATCTGAAAAGGTCAATTGCGGGACCGCTCTCCGTACACCGGTGATTCGTTTCAATCGATCTGCATCTGCGCCGATCGGATTCGCTCTGCCCTTGAAACTGTCCGACCAGCCGCTCATGGCAATACGCGTCTGGTCATGTCCGATTGTCGGAATATTGAGCACTCTCGCGCCTAACACGCGATCGATATGAGAATCCATTAGCACCAGGTATCGAACTCGACCGAGATCGGAGAGGGTACCGATCCATGTACGAGTGTCATCCACTCGTAAGGGACTATCGACCGCGATTACACCCTCCTGGGTAACAATCGAACCAAGCATGACAGCAGGGTATTCATCCTCGATAAAAATACCGGAAGCGATCTTTCGCATACCGTTCTCCAAGACCCGAATTTAACACTCTTATTATAATGGAAGGGTGAAATGAAAAGTGGAACCTTCGCCCTCGGAACTCTCAACCCAGATTTTTCCGGCGTGGGCCTCCACAGCGAGACGACAGAAAGCAAGACCAAGCCCCCTGCCCTTCGGCCTTCCTTCTCGGTGGATGCGTGCATACTTTTCGAAGATGCGTTTCTGATCTGCCGGAGGGATTCCGCCGCCGCTATCCTTTACACTGACGACAATCTGCTTTTTCTCTTGTTTTGCAGAAATTCGGATGTTCCCGGCTGTACGCGTATATTTAATGGCATTCTCCAACAAGTTCGTTAATACTCTCAAGATCAAATCGAAATCGATATCGGCCTCAGGTAATTGCGGTTTGATATTAACTTCCAGCGTATGCTCTTTAGCCTCGGCTATTGGTCGGACCTCTTCGACCGCATCTTTGATTAAATCCGAGATCGAGGTTTTCTGTTTATCAATGACAGCATCCCCCGCTTCGAGACGATCGAGATCGAGCAAGGATTCGATCAACCGCGAGGCGCGCCGACTTGATCGTTGGGCGATGGAGAGCACGGATTGAAAAGCCTCGTCTTCGTTCATTATCGACGATGTCTCCAAAACTTCGAGACTCGAAATTATGTTACCGATCGGTGCACGCAAATCATGGAATATCATCGAGGTCAGATCAGAACGCAGCTGATCCAACTCAACGCGCTCCGAAACATCCCGCAGAATCCATTGGAATAATGGCTCTTTATCAATATCGATGCGTTTGACATGAATTTCAATGGGTAAAATCCGATCATCGCCCTGCACCGACGGGGTATCTGAGGCAAACGTCGCGCCAGGTTGAAGCTTTGCCAATTCTGTTTCAACTTGCTCCGCGTTGGGAATGTCCAAATCGAAAACCAATTTTTCCCGAAGTTCTTCCCGCGAGTGGCCGAGGAAACGTTCTGCGTGACGGTTTGCATCTTTAATGGAACCTTTCAAATCGGTGATTAACAAGGGATCGATACTGTCCTCAAATAAACTTGCGTAACGCTGCTGGGCGGACTGCGTCTCTGTGAAAAGCCGGGCGCGAAGAATTGCCGAACCTGCCAGGTACGCTATGCCCATGAGAAGATCGATTTGTTCCTCGCGAAAGAAATCACCTCGAGGATTGATCGCTTCCAGCACGCCGATTGTTTTCGACTCAGCCAGAATTGGAGCGGCGGCAATAATACGCGTTGTAAAACCCGTCTGTTTATCGATTTCAGGAAAGAAGCGTGAATCCTCTCTCACATCTTGAATCACGACCGGTTCATTATTTTCCACCACCCAACCTGCGATCCCCTGGCCGCGTTTCAATCGCAAACCGACCAAATGATCAGCCGCCTTTCCTCTCACGAATTTGAACTCCAGCGTGTCTGTGGCTTCGTCGAGTAAGGCGATCGAAGCCGCTTCTGCCTCCAGACTCGACAAGGTTCGCTGCAGAATTCGTTCAATCACTTCATCGATATTCAAACTTACGGTAACTTCCCGGGCAGTGTGCGCCAAAGCAGAAAGCGCCTGCACCCTGCGTTGACTCTCTGTGAATAGCTGCGTATTTGCCACCGCGGTTGCTGCCTGTTCCGCAAAAGCTGTGACCAGTTCCACCTCAGCGGGTCCAAATGCGCCGACGGTGTAGCTATCGACATTGATTACGCCTACAGCGCGATCACGGACAACCAACGGTGCGCCAATCCAACCCCGAATCTGTTCCGATTCAGGATGATCGTCCCATCTTACCCAACGCTCGTCCAATTGTACATCGTCCAAACAGAGCGGTTCGATTGATTTCAGGACCGCCCCTGACAAACTGGCTGTCGTAATAGGCACCTTTAGACCGAGAACTGCATCTTCCTCCACAAACCCGCGGGTAGCAACAATTTTCAAACCATCCCCCTCAACCACAAAGATGCTGGCACTTTCGTAGGTGACAAGGCGTGCGAGTTGATCGAGAATCTGGGAGAAAACCTGTGCAGGATCGAGTGTCGCGTTGATCGTGCGTGCAATTTCTTGAAGCGTCGCTGCGAAACGCCGTCGTTCTTGTTCTGCGGCGAAAAGCCGAGCATTCTCAACCGCTATACTGGCCTGGTCGGCTATGGCTTGCAGCAAGGTCAAATCATCCTCGCTGAAATAGCCTGTCTGGGAATGGACCATGGTTAATACGCCCACCACGCGGTCGCGCACAATCAAGGGGACACTGATCGCCGAGCGGCTTTCTTCATCCGCTTCAGCAGCGACTTGTTGCAGCCAACGCTTATCATCCAGGGTGCTTGAAACGAAGGCCGGCTCTCGATTCTCGAACACCCAACCGGCTAAACCTCGATCGAAGGGATCTTCAAGTAGTTCCGTTGAATGATCGATGACTTTTCCGTTGTAGAAGACTGCCCCTTCCGTCAAGTGACCACCTTCATCGAGCACGATGATGCTGCCACTGACTGCAGCCACTTTTTCGATCGTTAATTTTAAAATACGCTGCAAAAGTTCATCGAGATCCAGTTCCGATGTTAATTCGCGGCTAATGGAATATAAAAGCTCGAGAGAGGCTCGTGCTCGCTCTGTTGCAGGTAGTTTTGTTGTCATTCAGGCCACTTCAACCCTTCGGCAGCGGTTCCGGACATTACCATTCTATACGCAGTCGATTGCGTTTACACCGTCGAGAAGGATTTGTGTACTTCTGCGAGTATAGCATAGGGATATATGCGGGCAAATAAAAAAACCCCCATTTCTATAGTAAATAAGGCACAAGAAACAGGGGGGAAAGGGGGAATCGCAACCATTTTCAGACAATTATTTCGGGCAAATCCTTGAAACCCATCCCGAAATATCTATCCGAAGTGAATCAGTTCAAAGCTAAAGCAGTCTGCCGAGAGTTGGAGAACAAAGGGCGTCATTCCCGTCTGCGCTCACGCTTGCTTTTCAGCTCTTCCCGGAAGACGAAGGATAAAATCAGGTTGACGATACCGACGACTAACGCGCCGAGAAACGCAGCCCACACCGAGTCGATGCTGTAGCCAAAACCCGGTGTGAAGGAATTTCCGATCCACCCTGTGAGCCAGAAGAGGAAGGTATTGATGATGAGTATGAACAACCCCATCGACAGTACGATTAACGAGCAACTCAGCAATTTCAACAACGGGCTCAACACGTTATGTACCAGGGTGAAGACAAGCGCCATTCCCACGATCGCCAAACCGGTTGTATTCTCGGCATGGATACCTGGAATCCATCCACTACCTACCGTCACGTAAAGCGCAACTATATTAATAGCCCAGCGCAGTGCAAAACGATTCATTCTTTTCTCCTCTACTTACAACCCCTCGGGCGCCCCGACTGCGATCGCATGTTCCGTATCGCTCGTACGGTGTTATTTGGGGATTCACTCAATAAACAATTCAACGCGCTGCCCATCTTCCTCGTCCACGATATCCACAACCTTACCCATCAGGCCTTGATTCAAGGCATCGATCATCTCCTCCATGGCAACTTCTTGCTCGATGGAGGGCACGAAGCGCGCTCCCATCCGCAAACCCACATTGACCAGATCAATCGGCAGATTTACCTTGACGGATTCTTTGCCTGTTCGCAAATCGGTAATCCGAACGCGCAGCCAGCGCGCATCACCGGCCTGGATGGTCTGCTGCAATTTCTGTTTTACCAACGCAGAAAGCAGGCGCGCGCCTTCATCTGCGGAGATTTTCCCATCTTCAACCATCTTTAAGATTTTCATACGTTCATCTTTCGTAGCCATAACTCACTCCTTACATGCATATCAACGGACCCATCAAATTTCCAATTCACGACTATTTTGCACGATTAGCAATTATATTCACCGATAACTCAACCCATGTTGACTTCGATGTGCTCTCCGCTATCGCTATCCGTGATATCAACATAGATCGGAGGGCCTTGTGCCAGATTGCTTTCCAATTCATCCAGCGCTAGCAGGATTTCATCGACATCGGTTCGATCGAGATGAGGCACATAGTGACCGAAATTTTTCAATCCCCATGTCGCCATACGGATCGGGATCGGCAAGCCGATGGTGAACTTGTGCGAGCGGCTTACCTTATTATCGAAAATCCGTATCTGAGCCCAGGGAGACTGCATCGAAGCCACACCCAGGAGGGCAAGCACAATCCCAGCCAACAGCAGCGGTCCTGCCAGCAACCACCACCATCCTCCCAATGTTGCCACACCCCAACCGAAGACCAGAAATCCAAATCCGATGGCGAATAGAATCAACCACCAGGAACGAGTTCGCAGCTGATCTTCCGAAACAGACCAATCCGAATCCCTTTCCACGGGCGGAGTCTGTTCCATAAGCAGGCGCTCCGCCTCTTCAACATCGATTTGCCCCTGGTCCAGCTTTTGGAGGACATCCATCGCCTTTATCGACTCTCCTTCTGAATCCTTGTTGATCATTTCCTTATCGTTCGTCATTGTCTACTCCTCAATCTCCAGCAAGCATTTCTTGCGTTTGAACACTGCATCGTGCTTGCTGATTATTCTCTTGAACTGAATGAATATTTTTAGCGGCCTTCAACATCCACCCCATGGCGATACCTGCGATGAGAACGATGGCACCAGCCAGCACAAACGTCTCCCGCAAACCAACGGCTCCGGCAATCCATCCCGCCAAGCCCATTGAGATGAGATTCGTCAGCGAGGAGGCCATCTCCATAACCGATCCAGCTCGGCCCATGAGCCCTCGCGGGATACCGCGCTGCAGCATTGTACTTAAACTTGCATTGAGGGGCGGCAGTGTAAATCCGACCAGCGGCATCGCCGCCACGATCAAACCCAGCGCCGGAGCCATACCCGCCACTCCGATGCCCAAACCCAGTCCGATCATCGCCATGACAGCTATTCGCAGGGGTGACAAGCGCCTTCCCAGCGCGCCCATTAAAAGCGCACCGATCAGCATACCAACGCCCTGTACGGCCTCTATGCCGCCCAAACCAGCGGCTTTGACGTCAAATGCATCGCGAAGGTAGGGAACGAAGAGCACATTCACGGCACCAATCCCCAACATCGCAACGCCGATACCCAGCGTGATCCCTTGCAGCAAGCGGCTATTGAGTGCGAAGTGAAATCCTTCACGAAAATCCTGCCAGGTCGAATGTGAACTTTCCTGCGAACTCGCGACTCGCGTAACAACTCCACTGATTCCCAACAAGAGAAACGCGGAAACCAGGAAGCTCGCCGAATCGATCCAGAAGGCTGCCTGGGCACTCCACAATCCAATCACCAAACCTGCCAATGCTGGACCGGCGAGTCGGGCAATGGTGTTGCCCAACTGCATGGTGCCATTGGCGGACATGAGTTCATCATCCTCCACCAACGATGGAATTAATGCTGTACGGGCGGGGTAGAAGAAAACGCCAAATGAGGCCAGCAAGAATGCAGCCGCGATGGCGATGGGTAAATCCGCCGAAGATTGCAGCAGTAGATACGCCGGCGCAATCAGTGCGCGTGCGAGGTCGGATACAACCATCACCCGCTTTCGGTCCCAACGGTCCACCAGCGTTCCGGCAGCCAATCCCAGAAGCAATGTTGGCAGCGCATATGCAATCAGGACCAAACTCAACGCTTGCGCAGACTCACCCGGACTATTGGAAAGGTCATCGATGCGAATCGCGATTGCCAGGAAGCTGAAGGTATCACCAGCTGCTGAGATGACCTGAGCAAGCCAAAGTAGTTGAAAATTCTTCTTCCTAATCATTCATTTCCTCTAATTTTTTTAAAACCCCTTGCATCCGATTTCAATACCGTTCAGAAAAAGCATTCAAATATCCTTGATCGATGAGCCGTCTCGATTTTTAAGTTCGCATTTCATCCAGGTCAAACAGCGCTTTTTCTTGAAACCCAAATCGATCAATTGGTTTTCTGCAACGCCGGATGGATATTCCAATTCGATTCGCCCTCGGCGGATCGGAAGATCGGCCAACCCACAAACCAGCAAATCGCCTTCAATTTTTCCCTGCGCCTTCGGATCGACCACCAGCAGCATACGCCAGACATCGATTTCCGGGCTCCAGCGCAGGCTCAGGCTTCCCAGTAATTCGCCGTCCGCTTCCACGACCCAATGCCGATTTCCTCCCATGACGATCGAATCGAATAAACTGACTGCGCGGTATATGCTCGTTCCCAACGGATAAGGCCAGATCAATCCTTCCGGGTGAACGCGGCGCGCCAAACTCACTTGCGCCCGCCACTCCTCCCGGGATCGCGGTCTGGCGAGGCCTTTTGAAACAGCGTGATACCTGCGTTTGTCGAATTGACCGACCCAAGTCGTGCGCGCTGCAATCGCTTCGAAACCAAGATCGGTGTACAGATCGTGCGCTCCCGGATTGCCGCTTTCCGTCTGCAGGAGCAGGACGCGACCTTTCTGCTCTTGCACGTAGGCGACACACGACTGGACAAGCTGGCGGGCGATTCCCTGGCGCTGGAACTCCGGATGAACAGCAACGTTTACCATAATCCAACGACCCGGATGCCCGCCTACCGGCAACACACTGGCATTGCCAACCAGGCGTCCTTCAGATTCCCAAACAAAACCATGCGGCCTGGCCGCAGGAGGCAACACGTAAAGACTCAGAAGCCAGCCAAACCAACCCAATTGGCCGATTAACTTCATCCAACCCAGCATGCGTTTACTATCCGCTTCCAGGTTGCTGGAGAAGGCGACCTCGATCAACTCGGCCAGGGCGCGCATATCTCGCCTCGGATTCACCGGACGCAATCCGGTCGGTGAATTTGGAGATCGCCTTAGAATCGTTGCCGTCACGCCTCACCCTCCAGGGCACTTAACAATTTTTCCGCTTCTTCAACATTGATTTTGCCTTGCTCGACCATCTGCAAAATCGTCATGCGCTCTTCTTCACTCACCACAACAGGCTTTGCCCCATACTTGCCAAGCGAAACGCGCACGTTTTTTCCATCAAAAGCGCTATTCAAGATAGCGCGCTTGCGCGCTTTTTCTGCTTTCTCACGAGCTTTGGAAACCGACTTGCGAACACGCTCCCCGATTCGCTCGGCATCAAATGCAAAAGCCCCTTCCATGATAGCCCCTACACGAGCCTCCATTTCCGCTGCACTCGATTTTGCAGAACTCCTCATATCCGCAGCCCAATCATCCGCATAGCGCGTTTCGTACTGCCCAACGCTCAGCCACAAATCAGCTCCGGAGGTGAGTTCCACATCGCCTTGCCCATCTCCAAGTCGAAAGACGACTCCATCTTCAGCCTCTTCGAATTCTCCCGGCTCCACCAAAATCATCTCGCCACCCACGTTTGCACGCACATTCGCAGAGACGCCTTCCGGTATGTAGCATGAAAGGTCACCGCCAGTAACGACGCGTGAAACCACATCGGATTGGGGAACCACGGAAACGCTGGCATCGCCGCCAACCGAGGCATCCACGACACCCTTAACAGACTGGAGGAAAAGGTCGCCCCCAATCGCAGTGCAGCGCACCACCCCCTCCACCTTTTCAATGACTGCATCGCCACCTACCTGCTCAACGTTGAGATCACCATCCATCTTTCGGACGGTTAGATCACCGCCCACCCACTGTATGTCCGCCTGACCAATCCGGCGTAATCCCAGATCACCCCCAACGCTCTGAATAACTACCGGTTCACACAAACCCGTCAGACGTGCATCCCCGCCGATTCGTTCGATTGTGACAGGGGTGGAAGCAGGCAGGTTGAGCAACACCGCTGATCGTGCGGAAATCGAAATGATATCGCCATCCTGCACGACATTCAATTCACCATACTCGGGTGCTTGCGCTTCCAGATTCGATCCTTTCTGTCCGGAAATCCGCAAGTCTCCCCCAATCGATTCGATTTGTACGCTTGTATTCTCGCCAACATCCAGATTGATTTTTTCCATCGCACTGTCCTCGATTTCTTGATCTTCAGAATTCTCAACTGCCTTCTAATAGCCGCATCGCATCCTCGGATGAGATTTGCCCATTCGCCAATTCATCCAAAATGCGATGACGCTCTTCATCACTCAAGTGCTGCGGATCTGGCCCCACCGGAAATCCCATCGCGCGGATGACCTGCGTCAAGCGGCCACGCAAAGTTGGATAAGATAATCCCAACTCCTCCTCCATTCGGTTGAGTTTCCCCTCGCAACGAATGAAGGTCTCCACAAAAGACAACTCCTCCGCCGAAAGTCTCCCCAATCGCCCAACGCTGAAATGCCCTTCGATCGTTGTATCGCAGCTTCGGCAGTGATAACGTGTAATCGAAAGCGCTTCATTGCACACGGGGCATGTGGATAACATTGGGTTCATGGGTCCATCTCCATAGGATTCTTGTAACAACCGTTCGTTTTGCTCCCTTTCATCATCCGAGTTACATTGGATGATGAAAATCACGAAAAACTAAACGAAATATTGATATTTCTTATTCCTTATTCATAATTTCTCGGTTTATAACATAAATTTACGGTATATGTCAAGTCATATATTGATATTCTTTATATTTGCATCAATATTATTGAAGTCGCGCTTTAACGTCGGGGAGAGTTGGCCGAATCTCCTATTTCTCCATGCATCTGTCTGATACAATCGGTCCCATCTTATGCGAGGGGAAAGAACGGATGGCTAAATTATTCATTCCCGGCCCTACAACCGTTTCGGACGAAGTGCTCCAGGCGCAGTCGAAAGCCATGATCGGCCATCGCGGCCAGGAGTGTGCCGATCTGATTGGACGCATTCAACCCGCGTTGAAAACCGTCTTCCAGACCATAAATCCTGTTTTCATCACCGCTTCCTCCGGAAGCGGGCTTCAGGAAGCGGCACTGCGCAATTGCGTCGCCGAGCGGTTGTTAATCTGTGTTTGCGGCGCGTTTGGAGCGCGCTGGCATGCCGTAGCAGAGAGCAATGCCATTCCCGTCGACCGACTCGACGCCACCTGGGGTGAACCCAACACCGCAGAGCAGGTTGTCGCGGCGCTGAAGCAGAAGAAATACGACGCGCTCGCCATTGTCCACAACGAGACATCAACGGGCGTCGAGAATCCCATCGCAGAAATCGCCGCACAGGCGCGCGAAGTCAGCCCCGATCTGCTCATCCTGGTCGACGCCGTCTCGTCTGCCGCCGGCGTCGATATTCCTGTCGACGAATGGCAACTCGACGTGCTGCTGACATCCTCACAGAAATGTTTCGCTCTTCCGCCCGGGCTCGCCTTTGCGTCCGTCAGTGAGCAAGCATTCCAACGCGCCGAGACGATTCCGCATCGCGGCTGGTACTTCGATTTCCTGCTGCTCAAACGCTATTTGGAGCGCAACATGACACCCGCCACGCCTGCGATTACCCTGCTCTATGCCCTCGAGACGCAGCTCGAGCGTATTTTCCAAGAAGGACTCCAGGCCCGGTTCGAACGCCATCTCCAGCTTGCACAGCTGGCACAGTCCTGGGCGCAAGATCGCTTCGCCCTCTTCGCCAAGGAAGGCTACCGCTCGAAAACCGTCACAACGGTTCAAAACACACGCGGCATCGACTTCAAGCAACTCAGCACTTTCCTGCAGGAACATGAAATGGTTCTCGCCAACGGCTATGGGGAACTCAAAGGCCAAACCTTCCGCATCGGGCACATGGGCGAAACGACAGTACCCGACCTGCAAGCACTGCTGGATCAGATTGACGCCTTTCTGACTTCACAGGCATGACCACAATCGAGATCGAACTGACCGGTAATGCCTATGGCGGTGAAGCTTTCGGACGCGACGAAGAAGGCAGAATGACCTTTGTGTCTTTCGCACTGCCCGGCGAGATTGTGCGCGCTGAGATCGTCGATGAACGCAAACGCTGGGCACGCGCTCGACTTGTCGAAATCCTCGAACCATCCCCCGAACGAATCAATCCGCGCTGCCCACACTTCGCGGTCTGCGGCGGATGCCACTACCAGCATGTCACCTACGAGACCCAAACAAACATCAAATCCGGAATTCTCCACGACCAACTTATGCGGATTGGCGGTTTCGAGACGCCTCTAGTCAAACCCATCGTTCCATCGCCAACTCCCTGGAACACCCGCAATCATATTCAATTTTCCCTTGCCGAAGACGGTCGTTTGGGTTTCATGGCCGCAGGCACCAACGACGTGGTGCCCATCACGGAATGTCACCTCCCGCTGCCTGAAATCGAAGAAATATGGCCTCGCATCGACACGGCGGAGCAGCTCGCTATCGATCGAATCATCCTGCGTGCGGGAACGGACGGGGAAATCCTGATCGCTATGCAAAGCGAAAACGAACCCGATCTCGATATCCACATCGACCTGCCCGCATCGCTCGTATGGCTCGGTCCGCAAGGCGTGACCGTACTGGCCGGAAACCAACACATCGACAGCCAAGTGCTCGATCAGCACTTCCAGGTCTCGGCGCGTTCGTTCTTTCAAGTTAACCGCTATCTGCTCGACGATTTGACCCAGCTCGTAATCCAGGCGATCGACGCTCAACCGGGGCAGGTGATCTTCGATCTCTATGCCGGTGTGGGCTTGTTCAGCGCATTCATCGCGCGCAGCGGAGCGAGACTCACTGCGGTGGAGCAATCCCCCTGGTCCTGTGAAGATTTTGAGACCAACCTGCAGGCGTTTGACGGTGTGACCTTGTACGAATCATCCGTGGAGATGGCTTTGCCGGCTATCCAGGAAAAACCGGATTCCATCCTCGTCGACCCGCCGCGTGAGGGCCTGAGTCAGGAAGTCCGGGATATGCTTGTCGAGTTGGCGCCATCGAAATTGGCATACCTCTCCTGCGATCCGGCCACACTCGCACGCGACGCCAAACGGCTTGTCCAGGCCGGTTTCACGCTGGACTCCGTCACCCCCATCGACCTCTTCCCGCAGACGTATCATATCGAGGCCCTGGCTATTTTCCATTTCGCTTGAAGACCAATATCACAAACACATATCCGGTTGATATTCCCAGAGAACATCCGATTTGGAGTTGATATCCCACCAAGAGAAGGTACAATCAGGCCATGGACACCCTCGAACATCCCATCCTAATCGTGGAAGACTTCGACCACGTCCGTGAGTTATTGGAGGCAACACTGATCCACCGGGGGTATGTTGTCATCTCCGCGCGAGATGGAATAGAAGCCCTCGAACGCATTAAAAAGCAAGAGCCGTCATTAATCCTGGCGGATATCATGATGCCCAACATGGATGGTTTCGCGCTGGCCCAAAAGGTCCGCTCCAATCCACAGACAGAACACATCCCCATCCTCTTCATCTCGGCGACCTTCATCACCCAGGAGGACATCGATTTCGCACTCAGCCTCGGCGCGGTTTCGTTCCTCGAAAAACCAATCGATGCACAAGAACTGGTGCTCACCGTGGGAGAGATCCTCACCGGCGCCCACATTGAATTTTCCGAACCACTTTCCGACGAGAGTTTCCATAAAGGTTATCGAAAGCGCCTCGAAGCGAAGTTGAAACAGAAGCATGATCAAATAGCCAGGGCACAGCGCCTCGTTGAGAACGTGCCTGAAAAACAGCGCCCCGAATTTGAGGCGCTGCTACACCAGACAAAATCACAATATCGACAAATCACAAGGGAATTGGAAGCTCTAAATATGGAAAGAGGCTCCCGGAAAGAATCCTCCTCGTGACCATGGATAGATATTCTTTTGCCAAGGACCTGGCGCGAAAAGCAGGGGCAATTCTACTCGAAGGGTATGAAAATTCGGGAGAAGTCCATAAGAAGGGGGAGATCGACCTCGTTACGGAATATGACCTGCGTTCAGAACGCCGGGTGGTAGATGAAATCCAGCGAGTCTTCCCGGAAGACTCCATCCTCGCCGAAGAGGGCGGCGAACACCAACAAGGCTCCGGCTTCTGGGTGTTGGACCCACTCGATGGAACCGTGAATTTCGCGCACGGCGTACCCATCTTCTGCGTCTCGCTTGCTTATCTGGAAAAAGGTCGTCCGCTGCTTGGCGTGATTTACGATCCGCTGCGGGACGATTTGTTTCACGCTCAACATGGTCAAGGTGCCTGGCTTGGAGATCGTAGGTTAAAGGTTTCAAAGGTGACAACACTCAACCAGAGTCTCCTGGTCACCGGCTTTGCATACGACATCCGCACCCGCAGCGACAACAACCTCGATCATTTCACCAACCTGTCATTGCGAACACAGGGTGTACGCCGGCTGGGTTCGGCTGCCCTGGATCTCGCCTACGTTGCCGCCGGATATTTCGACGGCTATTGGGAAATGCTAACCTATCCCTGGGATATCGCCGTGGGCGTTTTATTGGTTACCGAGGCGGGAGGGGTTGTGAGTTGCGCTGACGGCAGCCAACTTGACGTCAAGCGACCCACTTCGGTTGCAGCCACAAATGGGATAATACATGCCGAGTTGTTAGCCACCTTAGCCAACGGAGCTCTTCCGCCACAAGAGCAAGACAACTGATCAGGAACCGTAACCGTCAAGCGATTCCCTTCCGTGCACACGACCTATCTTGATGCACTCAATCAGGAATACGCAGCGCATTCTCCAGCACCTGAAAGTCAACCTTCGCGGTTAAATCGAGGCTCAAAGGAGTAACTGCAACTTGCCGCAGCACGCGTAAGGCATGTGCGTCACTGCCGGGCTCAAAAGTTTCATGCGCTTGTGAAACCGTGTACCCCACACGTGACGGTTCACCCGCCTCGTTCTGGCTGTGGTCGATTGGCACGTAGTATTTCGCTCGCGTCAGGCGCGTCATTTTCCATGGGGTCGCTGTCGTAGCATCGCGGGGCACTTCCACCTTAAGCACGTCCATATCGGACATCCATTCCATCTGCAATGCGATCGCAGCGAATCTCTGCGTAAAAAAAGCTGCTGTGGTGAAATCCACCTCATCCGAATACGAAAGGTGCAGGCGCGGCTCTGCTTCAATCGACACTGCAAGGGAGGGTATTCCCAAAGCTGCGCCTTCCAAAGCCGCTCCCACCGTACCCGAGATCGTGACCCCCAATCCAACGTTCTCACCGTAGTTGATGCCTGCAACGACGAGATCTGGTTTACGCGGTGCGATTTCGAGGACGCCGCGCTGGACAGCCTGGGCTGGCGAACCGCCCACCGCAAATACGTCCCACTTTTTCTCCCGTACAGTCACTTCCTCTTTAAGGATTAAACCATCGGATGAGTTGGGTAAACTGCGGCTAAAACCGGAACTCTGTTCGCGCGGCGCGGCGACAACCACAAAACCCAATTCAGACAATGCATCTGCAGCCGCCCAAAGTCCCGGCGAGCGGATTCCATCATCGTTGGTCAGCAAGATTAAGGGTTTATCTTTTGCCAGCATAGAAAACCTTTACGCTATTATCTCTGTTCATGCATGGAATTAACGACTCATTCGAGAATCATTGGGCTGTACCTGCAAGGCTGCACGAAATCAGAACGCAGTTCATGCGGTCGTTTTATCCGGAATAACACAACTTGCTTCAATGGCAAGTTGTTCGAAGAAATCCTCCACCAATTTATACCGCCGTTCGCCAATTGTGCGCGCCGGTTCCGTTAAAAGGCGATCTTTCACATAACGCAGCTTGCGCAGATGTTCGTGATATGCGCTGTGTGATTCTCCCGGTTCGGTCTCTCCTCCCTCGAGAAATTTTTTCGACGGCGCCTGATAGATCGGCAATCCTGCTTGTACTGCATAGCCAATCGTGCGCGCAATTCCAAAAGCCCCGATCACGTCGAGTTTGTCGGCGTCGAAGAGTATTTTCGCCTCCAGTGTTTTCGGCTTCAGTTTGCTGCGATAGCGATGTGCCAGGATACAATGCAGCACAGAATCGATACGTTCCTTCGGCCAACCTTCTTTCTGCAGCACTTCTCGACCGAACTCCGCCGAAGCAACCTCATGCCGCTCACGGGAGATATCAGATTGCGGATGCGCGCCGGCTGCATCATGCAGCAGGGCGGCGGCACGCAATATTTCCGGATCGGCTCCGAGTTCCCGTCCCAGGTACTCCGCCATTTGCAGCACACGCTGCACATGATCAAATCCATGAACCGGATCGGAGGGATCGTACCACTCCCTTGCTTCTTCGATAGTCGGCATGCATCGCTCCTTCAGATTAACGCCTCGAGACATCCTCCAAAACCATCCCCCAGGTTACCTCGCAAAGCATAACATACGTTGCGAAGTAAATGGATAATCTCAATCGTTGAAATACGAGTAGCCCGAGCAACTTGTGCTTCAGATCAACCCTAAAATGTGGCTTTTGTCTTAATCATACTGGGAGAATGTATACTTTGACGCCGGAGAACCAAGGTGTTACAATCCATAGGTTATTTTACGGAGGTTTTTATAAGTGGCAAAACGCACAACCGGCATCGTTCGCTGGTTTGACGGCTCTAAAGGATATGGTTACATCGATGCCGAAGATGGAGAAGAGGTCTTCGTGCATTACCTGGATATCGTGGACGAAAAAACGCCCTTCTTATCGCAAGGTGAGCAAGTCGCCTTCTTCCTCGAAAACACCATCACACATGGTGCTCAGGCAACGGACGTAACCCGCCTCAACTAGATGAATAAAATTCTAGTCAGCCCTTTTTACCCCGCTTGGTAAAATACCAGACGGGGTCTTGTCATGTCCCCTCCCGAAAAAGAACAAAATTAGATATAAGGAAAGTAGAAATATGGCAAGTAAGAAATTAAGACTAATACCTCTTGGCGGATTAGGGGAAGTTGGGAAAAATATGATGGTCGTCGAGTACGGCGACAACATCCTCATTATCGACACCGGGGTTATGTTTCCGGAAAACGACATGCTGGGGATCGACTACATCATCCCCGACTTCGAGTATCTGCTCGACAAGAAAGACAAAGTACGTGGCATTATCGTCACCCACGGTCATGAAGACCACACTGGCGCCATCCGCCATGTGCTCGATGAAATCAATGCACCGATCTACGCCACCAAACTGACCCGCGGGCTATTGGAGATCAAACTCAAACGCGGCGGAAAAATCAATGCAGCCACATTGAACACCGTTCAGGCGGGCGAAGAAGTGCAAATCGGCCCGTTCGGTGTGGAATTTTTCCACGTCTGCCACTCCATACCCGACGCGGTTGGTTTGGGCATCACCACGCCCGCAGGGCTCATCGTACACTCGGGTGATTACAAATTCGATCACACACCCGTCGATGGCTGGCCGACAGACTTCGGCAAGCTGGCAGAATTTGGCTCGCGCGGCGTGTTAGCCCTTCTGGCAGACTCCACAAATGCGGACGAACCCGGTTGGACACCCTCGGAAGCGGTTATCAACC
This sequence comes from Anaerolineales bacterium, assembly GCA_034430425.1. GTDB lineage: Bacteria > Chloroflexota > Anaerolineae > Anaerolineales > E44-bin32 > WVZH01. The sequence goes on from DAOUEK010000077.1 coordinate 24,243, forward strand.
CGGCCTTCGATAAAGTATTCGAAACAGCAAAAGGCAGAATCCTTATCGCCTCGTTCGCATCATTGATTTCCCGCATGCAGCAGGTAGCCAACGCGGCCATCCGCCATAGGCGTGTGATTTCCTTCGTGGGTACGAGTATGGTTGAGAATGCCAAGATGGCCCGCAAACTGGGGTACCTCGATGTTCCCGATGAACTCATCGTGCCGTTGGACCAGGCCCTGAAAATGAAATCTCACAGGGTCGTATTGATGTGCACCGGCACACAAGGAGAGCCATCTTCCATTCTGGGGCGCCTATCCACCGGAAAAAATCGGCAATTTGGCTTGCATCCCAAGGACACCATCGTGCTCTCCTCTCACCCCATCCCCGGGAATGAGGAAATGATCAACCGAACGATTAACCGTCTACTCCAGAGCGGAGCGAATGTGATTTACGATCCTATCGCCCCTGTACATGTTTCTGGTCACGCCAAGCAAGAAGAGATGAAACTCCTCATCCAGCTGGTACGGCCGGAATATCTGATCCCGGTGCATGGCGAATTGCGGCATCTCAAACAGCACGCTGCACTGGCCTGTGAACTTGGGATCCCGGAAGAGAATATCGCCGTCATCGAGAATGGTACGATCGTCGAATTCCAGAAGGGTAAAATGAATGTGGGTGATCGCATTCCCGGAGGCTATGTTTTCGTCGACGGGAGCGGTGTTGGAGACATCGGACCCAGCGTGATGCGCGAGAGAGAAGCTTTGGCGCGAGACGGCTTCGTTCTCGTACATATCGCCATCGACTGCAAAACGAGAAAACTGCATGGCCAGCCCACCTTAATCACCAAAGGCTTTGTGTTCGTGCGCGATGCCGAAGAATTAATAGATGATGCACGCAATCGTATTGCACAACTGGTCGCCGACGAAAAGGCGGAAGAGATCGAAGGTAAGATCCAAAAAACCCTGGAAAACTACTTCTATTCGGCAACCAAAAGGCGGCCAATGGTCTTCGTCTGTACATCTGAGATTGACTAGCGAATGAGAGCACGTTTGTCTCATACCAACGAAGCCGATCGTACTCCAATCAGATGAGCTGAAGGATTCCTCGCAAACGTTCTTATAATCTGACTGACCGCTTGAACCCCCACTTCGGGATCAGTGTTGCATTCGACCCTACGCAGAGTATAATGCCAACGATGAACAGAGAATATCGATTCCTGACGATAATCCTTTCGACTTGCACGGTTGCGCTGGCAGGATGCAGCTTGATTGGTGGTGCACTCCCGACCGCCACATTGACGCCAGATCCTCCGACGGCAACTCCCGAGCCCGCAGCTGCGAGGGTGAACGGCGAAGCGATTCTGATCGTGGATTTCGAAGAAGAGCTTCGGCGCTACGAAGCTGCAAAACAAGAGATTGGCATCGACCTTGCAACCCTGGATGCGTATGAAAATCAAGTGCTGCAGGCACTCATCGACCGCAAACTGCTAGCCCAGGGCGCCCGCCAGAGTGGCCTTGAAATCGAAACGAGCATCCTCAACACAGCAATGCAAGAACTGGCGACGGAATTGGGCGGCAATGAAGCTATGGGGGCTTGGCTGGCCGAAACAGGGTATACATTGGATAGTTTTAAACTGGCCCTCGAAGAGGACATGCTCGCGGCAAACATGGTTGACTTGATTCTTCAAGATCTTCCTGAAAACGTAGAGCAAGTCCACGCCCGAATCATCCTCCTGGCAAGTGAAACCGATGCGTCATTCGTATTGGAACAACTCGCTGCCAATGCGGACTTCGGAAGATTGGCCAATCTGTACTCCCGTGATGCGAGCACGAAGCCGGATGGCGGAGACCTGGGTTGGTTCCCTCGTGGGGGTCTGCTTTTCCCTGAGGTCGAATCCGTCGCTTTCGAACTCCAACCCGGCGAGGTCAGCGGTATTGTGGCAAGTGATTTGGGGTACCATATCATCGAGACCCTTGAGAAGGCGGAGCGTCCACTTTCGCCAAACGACTTGCGAAACCAGCAAGAGCAGGCGGTGGAGGATTGGATCGCCGCGCAGCGCGAGTCCGCTAACATTGAACTCATGATCACACCGTAAACCGGTGCGAGGAGGCAAGCCATGATGGAAAACGACTACGAGCGAAGCCCCGGGTTTAGTTTTTCGGGCTGCAAACGCATCGTTTTCAATATCCTCACCGTCATCGTGTTGTTAACGACGGTGTTTGTGGGCATCGTACTGGTTGTCGTTTTTGTTAATCCCCAGATCTCGATCAATCCTTTCCCACCACCCACAATGCTGCCTACGCTGGGATCTCCGACGCCCACGCAAACACCGGCAATCACCTTGCCTCCAGTCTGGACGCCGACACAAACAGAAGAGGCGGGTACAGAACCAGAAGCCACGCCCTCCCCCACCAAGGAACCACCAACAGCAACTGTCACGGAAACACCGGAGGAGGTAGCGGAATACCCCTTCGTCTTGCAAGTCGGCAGCCCGGCGCTGATTGAAAACTTCATCAACGGATCAGGATGCGAATTCATGGGTGTTTTCGGCCAGGTTTTCAACCAGGACAATCAACCCATTCTTGAATTGACGGTGCACCTTGGGGGGGAACTCGAGGGGATAGGGGAAATCGATCTATACTCACTTACAGGAAGCGAGCTGGACGCCGGCCCGGGCGGGTACCTCTTTAATGTGGCTACAGCACCGATCGCCAGCGCCGGTACGTTGTGGATCCAATTGGAAGATGGCAGTGGAAATCCGATTTCCGAACAAGTCTACCTGGATACGAGTGATTCCTGCAGTGAGAATCTAATCCTGGTCAATTGGCGACAGGTGCGATAAGTCTCACCCGGCAATGGATGCTAATCTGCCCCCCGATGCGAATTCACATCGGGGGGTGGTTTGTTATTTTCGTTAGCGCCGGATATGTATCCGCAATTATCCATAAAATAATGGTAACTGGAGAGAAGATATAAACCCATTTGTCGTTTTGGTGGATTACGTAGCGAAGATGGGCAGATACACATCTGCCCAATACCGGTTGCGGATGAATATCCGCAACCAACATCCAAGATTGTTGGCGTCGGATGTGTATCCGGTGCCAATATTTTGCGGATTTTAATCCGCAGGTGTTTTAGCATGTAGGTTGGGTTTCGTTCCTCAACCCAACCTACGGACTGCCTACTATCCGTTAATATTCTTCTGCAACGCTTCACAAACCCGATCGACCTCTCCCTCGGTCATGATCGTCGAGAACGGCAGCGCCAAACTTCGCTTTCCCAGATCTTCCGTCACCGGGAAGTCGCCGGGACGATACTCGAAGCGCTCGATGAAGTAGGGCTGTGTGTGAATGGGCACGAAGTAAGGTCGGGAAGGAATCCCCGCCGCAGTCAATCGTTCAACCAGGGCACTTCGATCGACATCCCCGGCCAAACGAACCACGTAAACGAACCAGCTGACCCGGGTAGTGTTCGGATCTATACGCGGTGCATCTACGCCTGAAATGTCCGCCAGGCGTTCTCCATACCAGTCAGCCACACGCCTGCGCTTATCCAGCAACTCATCCAGCCGACCCATTTGTACGCGCCCCAAAGCCGCACTCATTTCATCCAAACGATAGTTGTAGCCCAGATGCGTGTGGTCGAGCCAGGTATCTCCCGGTGCACGACCCTGGTTGCGTAACGCACGGAAGGAATCCGCCCATGATTCGTCTTGCGTAACGATGATTCCCCCTTCACCGGTGGTGATTTGTTTGTTGGGATAGAAGGCAAACACGCCAGCATCCGCCAACATTCCGGCCGGGCGTCCCTTGTAGCTGGCGCCGAGCGCCTCACACGAATCCTCGATTACGACCAGGTCATTCTCATTCGCAATCGCATTCAGCGCGTCAAAATCGGCCGGCTGTCCAAACACGTCTACAGGCAGGATGGCCTTCAAGCGACCACTTTCTTGCGCGCCCTTTCTCGGAAGCCGGCGAGCCGCCGCCTGGCCACCGCGCAGCAGATCCTGCACGGCCTGTCCCACTTGCTCGGGATCGATGTTGCCCGTACTTGAGTCGATATCGACGAACACCGGCGTTGCTCGCTCGTAGAGAATCACATTGGCCGAGGAAATGAATGAAAAAGGCGTGGTGATGACCCAATCGCCATCCGTAATACCCGCAGCTCGAACGCAAAGATGCAGCCCCGCCGTTCCAGAGCTTACGGCAACGGCATATTCGGCGCCGATATAGTCTGCCACAATGTTTTCAAACGCCTCGATCTGCGGCCCCATACTCAATCTCGGCGTACGAAGCACCTCCAGCACCGCATCCCGCTCCGCATCCGTTAGGTCCGGCGAAGACATATTGATGGAAACCGGTTGTTCGCCATCCTTGGTCAAGCCTTTATCCTCCGTTCAGCAATAATGCTATCCCCATATCAATCACGCTTGCTCGATTCCGGCCAGACTGCTCCAGCCCGCACGATACCGTTTGCGGGCACATCGGCTTTAACCACCGCACTATTCCCTACCCTCGCCCCGGCACCGATCGAAACGCCTAAATTAATCGTGGCTCCCATACCGATCAGTGTGCCCGCACCTATTTCGACACTGCCCGCCAGCAGGGCTCCCGGTGCGACATTTGCATACTCGGCAATGCGGCAATCGTGTGAAACCACCGCGGCTGTGTTCACGATCGCGCCAAACCCAATCGCCACGTCGCTTCCAACGTAGGCATGCGGAAATACTTGAACGCCCTCCGCCAACTCTGCGCTTTCCTCGATATAAGCTGTCGGGTGAACCAGTGTTGGAAAGGCATAACCAGCCTCGCGCAGCATCTCGAAAACGCGCACCCGACTCTGCATGTCACCGATACCCCCTACAGCGTTGACTGCGTTTTCCACACCACGCTGCTTAAGTGTTTCCAGGATTTCGGTACCGCCCAAAATCGAAACGTCCATCACCTGACTTCCCGAGGCGAGGCCGTCATCCAACACCCCGATGACCGTATACGTGCCAAGCGTACGGATCAAGTCGATCAACGCTTTCCCGTGTCCGCCGCCGCCGTAGACGATGAGCGCCTGCGAATCGAATTCCCCTTCCGGGATTTCAAGCAGTCTGGCGCGCTGCGCATGTTTGCGCACCACATCCTCTGTGATCCAGATATCTCGCGGCAGCAACTTCAAATCCACACCCAACTCTTCGGCCAGGGCGAGGGCCGGCTCGGTGATACGCTTATCGAGATCGACCTGTTTAATATTCGAGGCCGCTTTCGTCTTCTTGGGCGGTTTCCATTTCCGATCGTCAGCCAACCAGCAAAACACCTCTCCCGCCACAAGGCGATCGCCCACGTCCGCCTGGATGCCAGCAACATAGCCGCTCTGTTCGGCCACTACATCGGCCGTTGATTTCGTGGTCTCCAAGGTGCAGATCAGATCACCCGCCGAGATCGAGGCGCCTTCCGAAACATGGACCGCCACGAGCTGCGCTTCACGTTCGTTGGGATTCAACAACGGCACGCGCACCTCAACTGCAGTAGACATCGTTTTGATCTCTCCATAATGCGAAAAAAGCCATGACGTTTCCCGTTTCCCCTGTTCGAAGCCTCAAGCGACCAACGCCAGCGCCATATTCATGATCTTCTCGACCGAGGGCAGCACCGCCGCCTCAAGCCGGATTGCGGCGGGGATGGGCATCTCGAGTGCACCAATGCGGCCGACCTTTATATTGGACGGTATGTCCTCATGCAGTCGCGCCGACACTTCCGCTCCCCATCCCATCGTTTGCGAGCCTTCTTCAATTACAAGCACTCGTTTGGTCTGAGATGCGCTCTCATATACCGACTCCAGCTTGAATGGGCTGATCTGTGTCGGTACGATCAACTCACAAAATATTTCCTTCTCGTACGCCAAATTACGCATGGCTTCACGTGCAAGCTCCGCCATGTAGCCATAGGCCACCAACGTCAGGTTCGGTTTCGGTGACCTGTGTAATTGTAGTTGATAATCGGGATAGCCGTTGCCGCGCCGTACGATGCCGAAATCTCCCCTTCCACCCAATGGCAGAATCGCGCTCGGGTAGAGCAGTTTGTGTTCCACAAACAACACCGGGTCGTCGTCCTCCAGCACCGCGTTGCAGAGCAAGGCACCGGGATCATCCAGAGATGAAACAGCGACCACACGCAAGCCGGCCGCCCCCAAGAAGTGCTTTTCCAAACTCTGGCTGTGTGTCGGACCATAACCACGACCGCCACCCATGGGAGTACGCACCACGAGAGGAAGGCGAGTCGCCTCGCCGCTCATCCAACGGATTTTTGCTGCGTGATTGATCAATTGATCGGCCGCCAGGATAATGAAATCCCCGAACATGATTTCAACCACAGGGCGCAATCCCCGCAGTGCCATTCCGATCCCCACACCCACAATACCCGCTTCCGAGACCGGCGTCGTAATCACGCGATCTGAGAACTGCGTCGACAACCCATTCGCCACCTTGAAGGCACCGCCGTAGGGATCGAGTATATCCTCACCTAAAAAGTAGACCTCAGGCGACTCCTGTAAGCAAGCGACGAGTGCCTCGTTCAAGGATTCCCGCACAGTCGTCATGAGGCACCACCCAATGGGAAGGTCAGGGATTGCGGATCGGCTTGTGGATCGCTCTGCGCGTTTGCGTAGGCCTCGGCGATTTCCTCCGCTACTGCTTTTTCGATATGCTGCCGCTCCTCGTTTTCAATCCCCGCAGCAAGTAATTGCAATGGATCCTGCGCACGGTACTGCTCGATTTCCTTTGGATCGCGCCCGTCATCCCCTTTCGAATGCGGCGCGAAGCGGTAGGTGTGCAGGATCAATGCGCGCGGTCCTTCGCCAGTGCGGATCGAGGTCGTATTCTCACGAGCGCACTGCATGATATTAAACACATCACGTGCTTCCAGCTCCATCGCCGAAATTCCAAATGCCTCAAAACGTGCACACATATCTCCTGCCAAATTTAATTCCACAGGCGTACTTTGTGCATAACGGTTGTTTTCGACGATGAAAAATAATGGCAGATTCCAGAGGGAAGCCATATTTAGAGATTCATAAACCACACCTTCACCAAGCGTGCCGTCACCGATGAAGGTGAATACCACAGAATTTCGCCGCTTCGCGGTCTCAGCAAAAGCCATACCAACCGCGATCGGCACCGTACCGCCGAGGATGCCGTTGGCAAAAAAGTCCTGCCATTTGATATGCTGACTCCCCCCCCTGCCGCCGCATATCCCCGTCTCGCGACCGAGCAGTTCTGCGGCCAATGCGTGCATCGAACCACCGTAGGCCAGAAAATGCCCATGGCAGCGATGGTTGCTGACAACGAGGTCCCCTTCTTGCATGGCCGTCAGGACACCCACGGCATTGGCCTCTTGACCGATGTAAGTGTGTGTCGTTCCGTAAATCTGACCACTTGGAAATAAATCAAGCAGCCTTTCTTCGAAAAGGCGGATGCGCAGCATCTTTCGATACAGGTCAACGTGGTTTGGGGAGGGTTCCATTATTCAAAAGCGCTTCTTTCCAGTCTGTGTTACTCTGGACGGATCGGGACCAGAGACATGATAACACAAGCTCTTGTTGGAAAAAACAATAAGCCGCCCAAGTAAATGGACGGCTTCGAAAATGATATTCTCAACGCCGATGAAAAGACTTACATATTCATCTTTCCGAAATCTGCTTTAACAATACGCCAGGCTTCGTGGCTTCCCCCGGGAGCACGAGCAACTGCGAAATAGCGTGTCTTGCCTTTGGACTCCTTGGCCTCGATCCTCCAGTCTGCGCTTGTGAACTTCGACTTCGCCTTGATATCATAAAACTCAAGTGGTTCCTTCACTGTCCGCCTCCTCTGCAGAATGATTGTGCCGAAAATGCCCGCACACAGTCCTATCTTATCCTCTCTACGCTTACCCCACAAGTCAGACTTTTGTACGCCTATATCTACAACCAACTATCAGGCACTATTTTACCTGCTTAATGGCTTACTGTGAGATAGGCCAACAATGGTGTTTAACATCATCCGCCATCCTGCTTTCCCATGAATTCCTCTGCGGTTGCATGCCCAGGTTGGCTGATCCCTTCACGTTTGATCACTTTCCAGAAATTAAGCAGCAGGATCTTCATGTCAAGCCGCAGCGACCAATGATCCACGTACCAGACATCACGTTCAAATTTCTCCGCCCAGGAAATCACGTTACGTCCACCAATCTGTGCCCAACCGGTGATCCCCGGAAGCACATCATGCCTGCGCGCTTGTTCCGGAGAATAACGCTCGAGGTACTTCATTAATAACGGCCGAGGACCAACGAGACTCATCTCGCCGCGCAAAACGTTGAATAGCCCGGGCAATTCATCGATGCTGGATGAACGCAGGAAACGTCCCAATTTGGTGAGTCTGTCTTCATCGGGCAGAAGCGTGCCATTGGCGTCACGCCTATCGATCATCGTCCTGAACTTATAGATTTCGAATGGTGCTGCCCGATAGCCCGGTCGTAATTGTCGAAAGAGCACCGGTTTCCCCAATTGCATCCGGATCAACAGCGCCGAAAGCGCCATAAACGGGCTGATCAGAACCAGGCCAGGCACAGCCAATACCAAGTCGAATATCCGCTTCCGCAATGGGATTCCAGGAATGAACAACGGCATCTTCATACAGGAATTAACCCCGCAGCCAAACACAAAGAATCGAGCACACACCCGTACGGCACTGGCTGGTATTTATTTATCAATTTGATCTGCAACCTGGATAAGTTCTTCCATTACCGCTTGCATCCTGCCGGCCAGAATATTTCGATCGAATCGTTCCACGGCACATTTACGTCCAGCGCTGCCCATGCGCGCACACAGATCCGGGTCGGTTTGAAGGATTTTCACAGCCCCTGCCAGTGCTTGTGGGTATCCCGGTCGCACGAAAATCCCGGCACCTGCTTCTTCCACCACAGACCTTATCACGCCATCAATGACCAGCAAGATCGGACGTCCGGCGGCCAAATAATCGAAGACCTTGTTGGGATAGGTGGTTTTATATGCCGCGATGGGTTTTAGGATGGCGATGCATGCATCCGCAGCAGCCAGCGCCATGGCGATATTGTTCTTCGACGTCGGTGGCAGAAAATAGACATTGGAAAGCTTCAACGCCGCCGTTTTCCTCATCAGTGCACTTTTTTCTTTTCCATCACCGATCAAAACGAAGGCCAGTTTCTTTTGATCCCGCAAACGGTCAGCCGCCTCGATGACCACACCGAGATCGTTGGACATGCCATGCGCTCCCGCATACATCACTACGAATACTCCCTCGAGATCATGTGCCTGACGGAACGCTGCGCCCTTATCCGTCGGATCAAACATGGACACGTCCACACCGTTAGGAACCAGGGCAACACGGCGTGCCCCTCGCTCGCGGACATGGCCTTCATAACCCGGCGAGTTGATCACCACTAGATCTGCGGCGAAATACAAAAACCGCTCAAACCATCGGGCCAGCTGAATCAACACCCGATTCCGCAGTACACCTACTGCAACCGCAAAATAAGGCCATAAATCACGCACTTCAAATAGAAACGGCTTTCTCTTCAAACGCGCCAAAGCCCACGCCGCCAAACCCTGAAAGATGGGTGGTGAAGTCCCCCAAACCAGATCCACCTCACGAACACGCAATCCGATGAAAAACGATGAGATCGTGAAGCTGAGGAAACTCAGGATGCGGTGAAAAAAGGAGCGGTGCCAGGCCGCATAGGTATAGCAGCGATAAATCACGACACCGTGATCATCTGTTTCCGTTTTTACCCAGCCGCTCGCGGTACGTTCTCCGGTGAGGTAATTGACCTGCCCGGTAATCACGGTAACGCGGTGTCCCTGGGATGCCAGATAGCGCGCCATTTCATGGTGGCGCGTCCCGCCTGGCTCACCCAGCGCGGCGAATACTTGATGGATCAGCAGAATATGCATTGTTAATTTCCAGGTATTGTCTCTGCCACCGAAGAGAAGAAACGGGTGTGAGTGCTTGCCCGGGATCGCTCCACTCGATCTCCACTTCATCTTTGTTAACACCGGCCAATTGCCACCAGGTGCATCGGCGGACCGGTAAAGTTGCCTCACTTCGAGTTACATAGCGAAGGCAGGGCGCTTTAACTCCATATTTATTCGAGCGCCAACCGACGATCTCAGGATCAGGAACGACTTCATCGCCGTACTCCAATACGCCGGCTCGATAAAGTCCGACTCGCCCAACACTCCCTTCCAGTCTCATCTCGATATTGGACGCACCCATTTCAAGCGAGAGACCGGTATCCATTGGTTTCCACGCATAATCGGGCATCGTCCAGCCAATGGATGTGTTGTGTACACCCTCTCCAAGCAGATCATCCACGACCAGCCACAAATCCTCTCCCAGCCTGGCTACCGAACGACGATGGATCACACCAAGCGACCGGTAGCCATAATGCTCTCCCGTGAGCATCTCGATTTCACCATTTTGCGTACACCAGCGCCCCAGGAGTCTACCCTGCGCCCAGTCGACCCATAAAAATCTGCCCGCTCGATGCATGGGATCCTGGTCGTCGATCAGGACGGTGTTGTGAAACGCAGCTCCGACCCAGGGATTATCCCAGGGTGGTTTCCCATTATACAGGTACGTACCCGGATCACAGGCAATGTTATTCCCTTGCCACCACAGATCGAAATGCAGTTGATCCGAGTGCCCCGGCCGGGATCGAAAATGGGCGCAGCGCAGTATCCCCCAGGTCTTTTCCCCGCAAAGGAGATAAAATCCGCTGTCTGAAAAGTGATCGCGGGATTCAACATCCTGCTTATAACTCTCAGCTTCCTTCTTCTGACGAGTCGCTCTTTGTTCTCGAGTAGTGTCCCCTGATACTCCGGGACTCACACCAAACCAGAGCAGTTCTTCATCCCGGGGACCACTCGGGAAAGGCCTGGTTTCTCCGAAAACCAACGCGGCCGCCTGACCCGTCGGACGGTGGTCTTCGAACGCACAAGTGCTCAGTGGAAAGATCAGCGCGCCGTCATTCGGACCCATGTTGGGTACTTCTCCGCATTCCCGATCGATCATTGCGGTGTACCAGCGGGTGCAGTGGCGCAGCGCCTGAAACGACGCAGGGGATAATGGTTCGCCATTGACCTGCGCCAACCGGGCAGACCACAGCGCCGTTTGAAGTGCCAGGCGATGGTAATTGGTCGAATGCTGCACGTAACCACCGTCGGTGAAGATTTGATGGCGCAGGGATTTTTCCAGCCAACGCCGGCCCACCCGGCGCCAAACTTTCGCTTTGCGGAATTCCGGGAACAACAAACCCACACTATAAAGCCCCACCGCCTCGACCAGCAAATGATTGTTCCCCTGTGATCGAGCGTAGAGCAGCGTCGGCGGAATCCGCGCCGCGTGTACGGCGATCAACTGTGCGATCTCACACAGCTTTTCTGGCGAGTCGGCAACTCGATGAAAAGTAATCTGCAAAGCAAAAATCATCGCCAGTATGCGAATCGCCACTTCTTGCGCCGAAATCCAATGCGGCCCGGTGTTGGGCGGGTTGCTCTTTCGCCAGGAATTAATCAAGTGCCAAATGGCATCGGCGTAACGCACATCGTCGGTTAAAACGTACGCCCTGGCCAGCGGGAACACCCATCCGAAACGTGCCGGTTCCCACAGCAGTTTAATATCTTGCGGATAATCCTTCTCGTTGCAGGCTGTCCAATGTGTACCCAGAGAAACGGAAGCGCTTGCCGGATTGCCTGGTGAGGATGCAAACTTCTCCCAATCCGGCGGAAACCCCAAATCGTAGTTATCCGTGCCGAACAATCGAAATCGACCTGCCAGAATCGCATCCGCCTGTGCAATAACTGCTTCTTCCTGCTGCCCGATGATCTCCTTCAACACCCGAGCGAACTCAGGATCAGGGTCGAGGAAAAAAAGCTTTCCGCTCCGTTTGCGAATTTCCAGGTAGTCATCGGGATCACCCGAAGTACCCGGCTGAAGCCAGGAGGCAAGAGGGACATCCTGCCAGGCCTGTTGCGGCGTCCGCCAGCGAAACCATCCCAAACGCAAGAGTACTTGGTAGATCCCATAGAGGATCATGGACCTGGGGCCAAGTTCACCAACCGCACGCAGAATGGTTTTTATCGATGCCATTACGATCTTTAGAGAGAATCGATCTTCACAGGTTTGCGCGTACGAAGTGCCTCCACAGCGGCAATCGAACTAAGGCTGACACCGACCAGATGCTCGTACGGAATCGGCGGCGGACCACTTTCTTCAAGCGCCTTTGTAAACGCTTCCCATTCCTGACGATGGCCCTTATCCTGGCGCAGCCGGGCGCGGTGCACTTTTCGCTTTCCGTTTTGAATGCGCACTAGCCGCCGGAAATCATCGAGAACGGCCACGCGACCGCCGCCAATGATTTCGACCCGCTCTTTGGGAAAGGCGCGGTCGCCAGCAGCCAGGTAACTCAGTGTCCCAACTGATCTGTCCGTAAATTCGAGCGTGATAATCACGTTGTCTTCGCGATAACGGGATGCGTCCGGTAAACCCAGCGCAGAGACCTGCACAGGTGCAGCGCCGTTGATAAACGTGAGAAAATCGATGAAATGACAGGCTTCCCCGATGATGCGGCCGCCGCCCTGCTGCTCATCATGCAGCCAATGATCCAGGGGTAGATACCCGGCGTTGACGCGATAGTGCATTGCCAGCGGCTCGTTAACCGCATCGAAGAAAGTCTTCAGACGAACGGCGAAGGGTGAAAAGCGCCGGTTGAACCCCACGGTCAACATGCGATCGCTTTGTCCCAGCACCTGCATGATCTCGTCCAGTTCGTCCCGCTGCAGGGCCAGCGGTTTCTCGCAGAAGACATGCTTGCCGGCTTTCAACGCCGCGATCACCTGGGCGGCGTGGAGATGATGCCGCGTGAGTACGGCAACGGTGTTGATGCCTTCGTCGTTGAGAATCTCGTTTACATCCGTAGTGGCGTAGCGGAAGCCGAAACGCTTTCCAACCTGCGCGCTCTTCAGTCCACTCGCGGTAACCAATCCAACCCGCTCGACCCCCTTTACCTTCCGCAAGGCAGGAAAGAGAATCGCCGTGGCGAAATTCCCCGCACCGATCGCTCCCAGTCGAACGCCAGCGGCAGGGGATATCTTGCGATGCTCCAGGCCGACCCGTCGATCTTCTTCGGCAAGCTGTTCTTTCTCCTGCGGGTACGTAAGCAGCACAGCCAAAAAGGATTCATTGGTCTTTCCTGTGATCAAATCGTACGCTGCGCTGGCGTGTTCGATGTCGAAGCGATGGCTGATCAACGAAGCGACGTCAAAACCACCCCCAGCTAACGTCTCCAAAAAAGCACCCAGGTTGCGTCCTTCGGTCCAACGTACATACCCGGGTGGATAGTCGATCCCGGCTTCTTCGTACAACGGATCATAGCGTCCCGGTCCATAGGAGCGCGAGACGATGAAATGCAGTTCCTTGTGGTAATACGAACGCCGGGGGATGTCCATGCCCACTGCACCGACAGCCACGACTCTCGCCCGATCGCGTGCGATCGCCCCTGAAAGTTCGACCGGATCGTTGGACAGCGTATCGGCACAGATCAAGACGACATCGCATCCCAGACCGTTGCTGAAGGCTGCAGCCGCCTGTTCGGCGTCCGCATTTGTGACCGCTGTGGCGCCCAGGTCCTTCGCCCGTTCGACTCGCTCGGGGTCGAGATCGACTCCAAAAACGGAACAGCCTGCGGCGCGGGCGATCCCTACGGAAAGCAATCCCAACAGCCCCAGTCCAATAACCGCCACACGCTCGCCGAGCTGCGGTTCGGCCAGTCGAAAACCGTGCAGGGCGATAGCGCCCAGCGTGGCAAAAGCCCCCGCCTCGAAATCTACTTCATCGGGTAAATGCGCGAGTAAGTTTTGAGGCACGACGGCATATTCGGCATGAACCGCATAGCCACCACCGGCGCAAGCCACTCGATCCCCCGCGCGGAAACCGTGCAAACCATCTCCCACGGACACAACCGTCCCTGCGGAGGCGTATCCCAGGGGCATGGGCTCATCGAGCCGGTTCCGCACCGCCTCGAAAGTCGTCAGCAGCCCTTCACGCCGGACTTTATCCAGGACCTGGCGTACTAAATCGGGCCGTGAGCGGGCCTTGCCCAGCAAGGATTTCCCGGCGAACTCGACCACGCTTCGTTCGGTCCCTGCAGAGACGAGCGAAGCAGCGGTACGCACCAGGGCCATCCCCGGTCCCGGAACGGGCACGGGAACGTCGATCACGCTGGTCTCGCCGGAGCGAACGTCTTGAATGACTTGTTTCATCGAATTCATTGAACGGGATTATGCGGCCCATAAAACCCGTTCGAGCCTCCTAAAATCATCATTTCTCGGGGGATTATAGCATCAGGAAGCAATGTGAGACATCAACGCAGGAACGTCACATCCTGGCAAAAATAATTCAACGATCAGCTTGTTTGAGTACCCGCAGCGCCCGCAGCGTCACCCATTTGTTCGGCTTTTTCCTGGCACCGAAATCCAGCCAAGTCTTGCCGGTGTAATCGTACTCGAGCGCCCAGCGCCCTTGCTCGTCCTGTTTCGCGCGGATGAGATCCAGCGCATTTTCCAAGCGCGGGTCTTCCCTATAACCGAGCAGCGAAAGGACATCCACAACCTGCAACACATCACTCACATAAAAGACAGGAAATCCAAATTTCCACCAGTTCCCGCTCGGCTTATCCGCATAGCCATGCGGGTATTCCGCCGAGGCGGGATCGACGCTGAAGAGGAAATCCACCCCGCGCTCGATCGCCTGCTCGATGAACGGCGTCCGCTTTTCCACCGGCAGCTTGGTAAACGCCAGTATGACTTTTACCGCGCCCCAGGCGCAGGCCAGCTTGTTGTTCGCCCCACAGAGGAAGTCTGGACCACATTTGCCGGCATAATACCGCAGCTCTGCGTTTTTTTCGCTCTGCGGCGCCACGCCCTCGCCGGTCACGCTGCGCACCATCCACTCGTAGGCTGCATCGAGCCGTTCGTCCTCCCAACCCAGATCGACCAGCGCGGCGCACATGTTACCCTGCAGGCAATCCACCGTTCCGGAGGGTGGGCCCGTGACCGAAAAACGACCACCGTCGGCAAGCAAGTTTGCCAGCGCGTACTCACACGCCCGCCCGATGCGATCGTCGATCTCGACGGAGGCGCCCATTTGCGCCAGGGTGATCAACGACCAGACCGTGCCCCGATATTTGGGATAGTAACCCGTTCCCGGTTCAACCCAGCAGCCATCGGAATGCATTTCGGCAAGCACCGCTGCGATGGGACCGTTCTTGTGTGCCGCTTCACGAGCAGAATTTAACGTCGCCGAAGCGGACGGCTCGTCCGCCAAATCACGCAGCGCTAGATAACGCACACCAGGCGAATCCGGTTCCAACAACCAGGGGAGCGAATCCCCCTTCAATTGGTCTTTCCATGTCATCCTGTCACCTCAATTAGCGTCTTACACGCCCAGAAACATCGATCTACTTCCTCCTGAAGCAGCCATGCCGCTTATGACATAAAGGATCGGTAAAACTCGACGGCCTTGGTCATAACCTTGTGGTATGATGCACGTTCTTCAATCAAAGTTAGATTGCGATTCGCAGAACGTAAGCGTAGATCCACATCATAAAGCGCTCGATTAATGGCATCAGCAAGTGCCAAGGGATCATCCGGCTCGATTAATAACCCATTCTGGCCATCGACGATCCACTCGCGGATCGACTCAAGATCGCCCGCCACCGGGAAACAACCACAGGCCATGGCCTCCAAGAGCGTGTTCGGAGTCCCGTCGTGCTCGCTGATCGACACGGTCACCTGCGAGCGTTGATATATCCTGGCCATTTCTGCACGGGTCAGGTGAGGCAGCAGACACACAGCATGGCCGATGTGCAGACGAGAGACCCATTCTTCAGCCGTCCTCTCACCTGCCATTGTCGGACAAAGAAATATCGTATCCGGATGTACATCCAATATTCCCGGGATCGACCGGAAGAAAGTATCGTTGCGCACATAACGTCGAAAGCCGCGTGGATTTACCACCACCGGCGTGTCTGCAGAGATCATCCCGGTTAAATACGATAATGCACCCGACCAATCGTTAACACGCGTCTCTGCAGGATGAAATTCTTCTCTGTGAATGCCGCCGCTTGCAGGCAAGACAATTGACGGCCGATCTTGCGGGAATCCCCACTCGCAGGCCAGTTCTTGATCCCGCCGACAATCCGTCAGCAGGCCATCGATATGAGTGAGTGTCTTGCGTGTGGCGCGGGCCATCAGCGGCGTAGACGGGGCATGCAGGGTGAAATCGTTGCCCCAGATTGTGAGCAAGAGCGGCACTTTTGGATCGGCCCTCGCGGCGAGCATGCCCTCATAGGGGATGCGCATGGCGTGAATCAGGTCGGGCTCGATCCGATGGATATAATCTGCAACTTGTTCCGCAGCCCGTGATAACGTCAACGGTCCGAGCCAGTGACGAACCCATGTACGCAGTCGAATCCAGCGCGCTCCGCGCCAGAATCTTCGGCGATTGGTTTCAAGCGACATCAATGCCGGATTTCCGGCAAAGCCGCTGAAGGCCACCGGCACGAAATTAAGCGAAGTCAAATCCAGGACCGGATCGCATACAAAGGTCGACAGTAAATGCACTTCGTCCTGCGCCTCGACGAAATGCCGCATCCAGGTGAGTGCAGTTGGGCTACGCCCGTCGGCGATAAAGAGCAAACGCATCTCAACGCTCCCGGGTGACCATGTTCAGCGCCTGAACGAAAACCGAGGCCATGGTTTCGATATTGAAACGTTCGCGTGCCAGGCGATGCGATTCCTGCCCCATCGACTGTAAACGCGCAGGATCCGACAACGCCTCCTGCAGCGTTTTCACCAGCGCCTGGATATTGCCAGGCGGCACCAGCCATCCGTTTTGTGGAGTCGCCAGATCATTCTGCGTGCCGTCTCCTTCGGCCACGATCACCGCTAATCCATGTGCCATAGCCTGCTGTACAGCCAACCCACCCGTGCCGGGCAGCACGAATAGATCCGCAGCCCGGAAATACTCGTCCAGCGCTTCCTCCTGCTGCGCGCCGACGAATCGCGCCTGCGGATAGATCTCCCGGGCAAACGCTTCCAAATCGCTTCGAGCCGGTCCGTCCCCGACGATGGTCAAGGCGGGTTTTTTTTCCAGCGATGCACAAGCTTGGAGCAAGTTGTCCACGCGCTTGCGCGCCTGCAAACGACCGACGAAGAGCACACTGCGTTCCTCCTGCGGTTTCACTTTTCGAGATGCGAAAGGCGGCGGGATTGGGGCGACGGCGTTGGGCGCCACGAAAACACGATCATCACGAACCCCCAACTTGCGGTATTGGTCAGCCCCCTCCGTACTGTAGGCGATCAGCGCATCGAAGCCGTTAAGAAATCGTTGCCGATAGGCGATGCGGATTCCCGCGAAAACACCTTTTGGAGCAGGTGCACCCAAACCCCAGCCGATGACCGGTCGGTTTTTTTGCCGCATCCAGCGCAGCGCTGCCCAGTTGGCGATATAGCGCGGGTTGGCTTCCAGGATCAAGGCCAGCGGATCCCAATCCCCCAGCCATTCCAACAGCTTCTGCTGGTAACAGAAATACAGGGGGCCACCCAAAATGTGGCGATTTCTCCCCGAATAAAACAAATCCCTTTCCAGCTCACCTGCAGCAAGGATGCCTTCGGTTTGTCGTGGTTCGCCGGCGAATACTCTCAGACCGCCTTCGCAAACCGCGGCCAGCTGCTTGAAGAATGGAAGGCGATAGGCAGGCACAACACGCTGCTGTAGACCCAGGCGGCCTGCATAGGTGCTCCTCTGCTGATCCCCCATCACAACGCTTCCTCGATCGCGGCGAGATATCCATCGATCATCTTGTGCAGGTCAAAGGCTTGCTCCGCCCGCTTGCGAGCAGCGATACGGAAACGAGCCTGGTTTTCCAGAATCTCCTGCGTGGCGCGCGCCAGTCCGGGGATATCCGCCGGCTCGAGTTTCCAGGGATCGCCGCCATAATCCGCCAGGCGGCCGGCATCTCCGCTGACCAACTCGGGCAAAGCCCCCGTAATAAAAGCCGCCACCGGCAAGCCACAAGCCAGGGCTTCGATCACCGCGTTCGGACAGGCGGGGTGCAAATCCGCAGAAAAGAGTACGTGTGCGGAACGATCGATCTCCGCAATGCGTTCTGCGGGCACCTTGCCCGACCAGATAATCGGAACTCGCGCACTTTGATTTGCCTGTTTCCGCAGGGAATCCGCCACGCGGCCGACCACCATCAATTCGACAGAGCGCTTCACGCTACCGGAGAGCTGTTCCACCAGTCCGATGGCGTGTTCCAATCCCATTTCATATCCGCCACCCAGTGTCCCTTCCACGAGCAGGATCCGAAAGCTGTTTTCAGGCAGTGAGCCCGGCCCCTCAGGTGTATAGTGGTTCAGATCAACGCCATTAAGTACGACGCTGTTGTGGATTTTGGTTGCACCGTAGGTTCGTTCCCACCAAGCGCGCACGAATTCGCTTTGATAAACGATGCCGTTCGCCAGGCGGGCACGGATGATGGAGAGCACCCAGTTACCCCACTCAGCACGCAGGAAATGACGGGCACCGGTACGCAGCTTTCTGTGCAGCCAATTGAATCCGTCCAGCCGCTGGATGATTGGAATTCCCCGTTTTCGAGCGCGCCATAGGCCGGCCAACTGGCGAGTCCCCCCGATGACCAACACCGCATCGTAGGGTTCGTCGGTCAGATCAGTGGATATGCCAATGCCTCGAGACTGCAGGCCGGCGATAAATTTTGCACGGAAAGACACCATGCCGCCCACACCGGACATCCTCGGCAAGATGCAGATTCGTCTGAGCTTGCTCGCTGTCATTGCATATCTTCCCGCACACCGACACACTTTGCCGGAACACCGGCCCAGATCTCGCACTCACCCGTCGATTGCAGCAATACGGCATTCGCCGCTACGATCGTGCCCCGCGCCACGCGCAGTTCCCCCGTTTTTCCCAGCACTTTCGAGCCAGACGCGAGCAGCACATCATCTTCAATGAAGATACGTTCGAAGGCGGAGACATGCGCGGGCAGATGCACATCCGCCCGTCCAAGTGTCACACCGGGATAGAGCTTCACTCGACTCCCGATCACCGTGTGCGGGTGCACCACTACACCAAAGCCGCCGTGTTCGAGCAGCAGGTTATCGCCGATCTGAACCGAGCGTGGAATTTCCACACCCAGCAGTTTCAATAGATAATACGCAAATCGTCCCAGGACAGGTAAACGACGCGTGTAGACGAGTGTGGTATAGAAATCTTTATGCGGCATACGATATCTACACTTTCATGAATGGCGATCAGCTTGCGTCCAACAACGCCTGCACGATACGCTCCGCAGCATGTCCGTCACCGAATGGATTAACCGCGCGAGCCATTCTTGTATAAGCATCCCGATTATCTAACAATCTTTGGGTTTCCGAGACGATGCGGTCCGTGTCAACGCCCACCAGACACGCTGTGCCGGATGCAATCGCTTCCGGCCTTTCGGTGACCTCTCGCATCACCAACACAGGAGTCCCCAGCGCAGGGGCTTCCTCCTGCAGCCCTCCCGAATCGGTCAGGACCAGATAAGCATGTTTGATTGCCTGCACCATAGGCAGATATTCCAACGGATCGATGAGCGAAATATTGGGAACATCGCCGAGGATTTCATTTGCCGGTTCGCGAACGTTTGGATTGAGATGGACCGGGTAGAGCAAATGTACGTCATCTGCATTCTCTTCGGCGATGCGACGCATCGCCGTAAACATCTGGACCAACGGCTGCCCGAAATTTTCACGTCGGTGTGCGGTGACGAGGATCACACGGCGGTCCCAGGGAATTTGCCTCAACGGACCGCTGTCGAAATCGTACTCACGAGCAGCGACGCTTTGTAATGCATCGATCACGGGATTGCCCGTGATTACGATCCGCTCAGAAGGCACACCTTCCTGAAGCAGATTGGTGCGGGAGGTCTCCGTGGGCGCGAAGTGCAAATCCGTGACTGTGCTAACCACACGGCGGTTAATCTCCTCGGGAAACGGCTGCCACTTATCTCCCGTACGCAATCCCGCCTCGACATGACCCACACTGGCCCGATAATAATAAGCCAGCAGGGAGGCCGCCATAACGGTTGTGGTATCCCCCTGCAGTATCACCCAATCAGGAGCCACTTCCTGCATCACCGACTCTAATCCCGTAAATATCGCCGCGGTCAGCGCGCTGAGCGACTGATCCGGGCGCATTAGATCGAGGTCGTAATCCGGCGCAATCTCGAAAAGGTCAAGCACCTGATCGAGCATTTCACGATGTTGTGCGGTAACACACACCTTAGAATCGATCGCCGCCTCTTCACGCATGCAGGCGATGACCGGTGCCATTTTGACTGCTTCCGGTCGTGTACCAAAGATCGAAAGAACGCTCAGCTGCGATTTACCCATCCCGAGCTCCAACACCAATCACACGCAGTTTAACTCCGGCCTGTTCCCACGCAGCACGATCCCAGATGCCTCGGGTATCGACGGCCAACTTGCCTGCCATCAATTCGGCGACAGCTGTTGGGTTTAAGCTGCGGAACATCTCATGGTCAACGAGCAAGACGACTATATCGGCGCCTTGCAATGCCGCATCGAGAGATTGGGATGATTCAGCGCCAGCTACTGCAGCGCCTAATAAATAGGGCTCGTAGGTCACAACTTCCGCACCCGCATCCACCAACAAACGCACGACTTCGATCGCCGGACTCTCGCGCAGGTCATCGACATCCGGCTTGTACGCCAACCCCAACGCCGCGATCCGTTTGCCCCTCAAGCTGCCAGCGGCCGAGTCGATGATGCCGAGGACGTAGGCGGGCTGCGAGTCGTTAACCAGACGGGCCTGGCGGATCAACTGCGATTGGTCCGGTGCCGCTTCGACCAGAAACCAGGGGTCCACGCTTATGCAGTGCCCACCCACGCCGGGACCTGGTTTGAGAATCGATATGCGCGGATGCAGGTTGGCAAAGCGGATTGCTTCCCAGATATCGACGCCAAATTCTTCCGCCTGACGGGCAAACTCGTTGGCGATGGCAATGTTCACATCACGGAATGTGTTTTCCATCAACTTGACCATCTCGGCGGTGGTTGCATCCGTGAGGGCAATCTCGCCGCGTACGAAAACACGATAGAGATCACGGCAGGCCTCCGCAGAAGCCCGATCGATGCCGCCCATTACCCGCGCATTCTCGATCAATTCAGAGAGGATCTTGCCTGGCAAGACCCGTTCCGCAGAATACGCCAGATGGAAATCCACGCCTGCAGTCAAGCCGGAGTGCTCGAGAATCGGTTTGACCACATCCAGAGTCGTACGCGGCGGCGATGTGGATTCCAACACAACCAGATTTCCCTTTTTTAGACAGGGAACGATCGATTCGCCAGCTGCGACGACGTAACTCAGGTCTGCAGTTTTATCCTCCTGGATGGGTGTGGGAACGGCGATGATGAACGCATCGGCTTCTTCCGGCGCTTCACTCACACGCAGATTCCCCGAGCGGAATGCTGCCTGTACCAGAGTGCGCAGTCCCGGTTCGTGGATGTGCACCTCGCCATTGTGCAGCACTTCCACCACACGCTTGTTGACATCCACACCGACAACGCGCACGCCATGCGTGGCAAATGTACTCGCCGTAGGCAATCCGATGTAACCCAATCCGAGAACGCATATGGTTTCAAAATCCACCTGTCCGCCTCCATGAACGCCCTTTATTATCCCATAAACGATGCACTGGGGCTGAAGCAGTGCTTGAAAATCGATCAATCGAAAGAATTGAAATCATATAATACATACTACGAACTCGTCTTCATGCAAAGAAGAAAACCATCCCGGGAAAAAAAGAGCTATGATTAAGCTAATAAGGTAGAATCTCCAACAACGTACGCAGCTCTTTATGGGGGAACCATACATCTCTTATCTGTGAGGAAGAATATGACTGACGCAATGGACAAGTTGAAGAATCTCTTGGGTGAAGTCGCGGACCTCGGTTCGGCGATCGCCGTCCTTCACTGGGATCAGCAGACATACATGCCATCCGGCGGGGCGGCTGAGCGCGCCATGCAGATTGCCACGCTCAGCCGTATGGCCCATGAACTGGCCACCAGCGAGGAGATGGGCACTGCCATCGAAGCTGTAAAAGCTGAAGTCGGTGACCTGGACGCTCCTTCCAACGAAGCCCGCCTGATCCGCAAGACGGATCGAGATTACACCAAAGAGAAAAAAGTGCCCTCAACGTGGGTGACGGAATTCCGACGAACCACGGCCCTGGCCCACAGGACATGGGCCAAAGCCCGCCAGGAATCAGATTTCTCGCAGTTCCAATCGATCCTGGAAAAGATCATCGACCTGCGCCGACAATATGCCGAGTTCTTTACCCCTTTCGACCACCCCTACGACCCCCTGCTCGACGATTACGAACCCGGGATGAAAACCGCAGAAGTGAAATCGGTCTTCGAAAACCTGCGTCCACAACAAGTGGAACTGGTTCACGCCATCAGCGAAGTGAGTGATCGCGTTGATGATGCCCCAATTCATCTAACCTATGACGAGAAACGTCAATGGGACTTCGGCGTGGAAGTCATTAAAGCGTTTGGATTCGATTTTGATCGCGGCAGGCAGGACAAGACCATTCATCCCTTCACGACAGACTTCGGAATCGGGGATGTGCGCATCACCACACGCTTCGATCCGCAGTATTTCAACACGGGCGTTTTCAGCACGCTGCATGAAGCCGGTCATGCCATGTACGAACAAGGTGTGGATCCGAAATTTTCGCGCACACCGCTTGCCGGGGGCACTTCGCTGGGGATTCACGAATCCCAATCTCGCATGTGGGAAAACCTCGTCGGACGCAGTAAACCTTTCTGGGTTGCCTTCTACCCCAGGCTGAAGGAGTATTTCCCCGCCCAATTAAGCAACGTCGATGTAGAGGCATTTTATAAGGCTGTCAATAAAGTCGAACCATCTCTCATTCGTGTCGAAGCCGACGAAGCCACCTACAACCTGCATGTCATGCTGCGTTTCGAGATCGAAACGGCGCTCCTTGAAGGAAAGATCGAGGCCGCCGATCTGCCTGATGTGTGGAACACGAAAATGCAGGAGTATTTGGGTATCACGCCACCGGATGATGCCCAGGGCGTGCTGCAGGACGTTCATTGGTCAGAAGGCTTGCTGGGCTACTTCCCGACCTATGCCCTTGGCAATCTGGTCGCCTCCCAACTCTGGGAAAAAATCGAAGAAGACATTCCCGACCTTTCACATCAAATTGAAAATGCACAATTCGATTCCTTACTGGGATGGCTGCGCGAAAACGTACACCAGTACGGCGCCAAGTTTGACCCGATGGAGTTGCTGCAACGAATTACCGGCTCCGGGCTTTCTGCAGAACCCTATCTGCGTTATCTCCGTTCGAAGTTCGGGGAAATCTACGGCCTCGACGGATAGTCCGGGATAGACCATAACCCAACAAAAGAGATCCAGCCAGGAGGAACCCGACAGGTTGATCCGGATGGGTCTCTTTCTATTCTTTTCCGATGTCTGCTGCTGCGACGACTTCAAACCATGCACCATCGCCGCTGCGGAATCAGCTTGAAAGAACGTTCAATGCTAGAATAGACCGGCTTGTTCCCGGAGAAAAGGGAGTGGCCAGAGGAAGCTAAGTGAAACGCGTCTGCCTTCTTACAATCATGCTTGCGGGATTCGTATCGCTCTCCATGGGTGCCTGTGGTGCATTTACCACAGCACAGACTGAGATCGCCCATCCAGTCATGACTACCGCCGAGCCAACTCAACTTCTCACGGAAACGCCGCTTCACCAGCCTGCCGACATGCCGGAACCGTTCACCGAAATCACCTCTGCCATCGTCATTGAGTCGGTGGAAGACCTGCAGACACCGACACCCCTGCCAGCGCTGGTTAACATGCCGTTGGAACAAATCGCCATCTACGATCCTGGGCCGGGATCACAGGTCACCAGTGGATTTCGTGTAAACGGATGGGGCGGACCCAGCTTCGAAGATCGTGTACTCATTCGCTTGCTTGGTGAAGACGGCACGGTCCTTTCGAAAGGCTGGCGTTACCTAAGTGTCTTCTCCGGCAATCCGGGCCGCTTCAACGCGACGATCAATTTCAATATCGAGCATGTTGCAGAAGAAGCCCGCCTGGAAATCAGCATGCAAAGCTGGCGAGACCGACAGACAACGCACATTTCAACTGTGAATCTGACCTTGCTTTCAACGGGCTCAGCTCGGATTCATCCTGCCAGGCGAGGCGCGGAAAAACTGGCCCTCCTCAGCCCGCGTGAAGGAGAGGTTGTCAGCGGAGGCGTCGCACTCGTTGAGGGCGCCGGTTGGGTCGATTCCGATACACCATTAAATGTCGAAATCATCAACAATCAAGGAGAATCATTGGGCTCGGCCCAGGTCGAACTCGATTCGCCGGCTGTTGGACAACTCGGTACTTTCTCGGTCCAAGTCCCCTACCAAATCCCTTTTCAGCAATGGGTGCACATCACCGTTTATGAACCCAGTACAGGAAACATTCCGGGCATCATCCACCTTACTTCTGTCGAGGTGTGGATCATCCAATAACCAGGGCTGTCGTTGATAAGCGAATGCACGCCCACACGCGAATTCGTTCAACCCGAAATGGGGAGGGCCTATGATCGTATTTCAATACCATACAGAGATCATCGAACGCTATCCGAATATCGTTGGCGGCGTGATCCATGTTGAGAATATCGAAAATGGGGCATCATCTCCCGAGCTACGATCCCGGTACGAAGAAGAACAGAAACGCACACTCGAGCGCATCGGTGAGACCCCGTTGAGTGAAATTGAGTCCATCGCTGCCTGGCGCAAGGTCTTTAGCGATTTCGGTGTCAAACCCACGCAATACCGCAACGCCGCGGAGTCACTGCTGCGTCGTTTAACGAAGCACGGCGATATCCCATCCATCAACACCTTTGTCGACCTGGCCAATCTGGTCAGCATTCGCTACGCGCTGCCCATTGCTGTTTTCGACACCCGCCGGCTCACGCTTCCCATCACAGTTCACTTTGCCGAAGGAAACGAGAAATTTCTCCCCTTGGGAGTTCCCGAACCTGAAAACCCCCAAACCGGGGAGGTGGTCTTTTCAGATCAGGAGAAACGAGTGGTCGCCCGACGCTGGTGCTGGCGCCAGAGCGACGACAGCGCCGCGCGCCAGGGAGCATCGCGGGTGTTAATTACTGTTGAGGGCCACCATTCATCGGCTGAAGCCGAGATCAAGACTGCGCTGCAGGACCTGGAATCCCTCCTGCACGAGTTTTGCGACGGCATACTCACGACGAGCATCCTTTCATCCACACAACCAGGCATGCAATTATCCTCGACGTGAGGAAAATTGACGAACAACAAGCCGAAATACAATGGTGGTGGAATCGCACCCGCTACCCCGACGATCGCCGGTCGTCGGGATTTTCGAATGATATAATTGCTGATTGAGTACAAGTTGCGCCCATGGAATCACTACGAACGCTGGCGAATTCCCAATCGAAACAACGCATCTGGATCACGCGCGCCGCGCAAGTGGCGTTCATGGCCTGTGTGGCGTTATTCATCAGCAGTTTTACTTTCCTGTTTGCCGTTCGCCTCTTCTACATCGGCCGGGCACTTCCGGGTGTCCATGCTGCAGGCGTCAACCTGAGCGGTATGAATCAATCCCAGATCGAAGCGGCGCTCAAAGAGACATTGACCTATCCCCAAAGCGGTATGATCGTCCTGCGTGACGGAGATAATATCTGGAGCGCCAATCCAATCGAACTTGGGGTTGTGATCGATTTCCCCGCCATGGCACGTCGGGCGTTGGAAGTTGGACGCCAGGGATCGCTGGCCGACCAATTTCAAGAACAGATCGAGGCCTGGCGGCAGAGTCGAAAAATCCCCGCGATTATTCTGTTCGATCATGTGGTTGGGGAATACTATTTGAACGGCATTTCCCAGGAGATCGAACTCCCCACCATCGAAGCCAGCCTGTCTGTACAGGGTTTGGATGTCACCGCCAGTCCCGGCCAGATCGGTCGGCAGGTCGACATCGAAGCCACACTTGAGGCGCTTTCTGTGCCGATCAGCAATTTCCACGATGCCGACCTGGAACTTGTCATCGAGGAGCTGTCTCCTAAAGTGCTCGACGCCTCGGAACAAGCAGCAGTCGCCAAAGCACTGCTCAGCGAAGCATTACATTTGACGGCGGAGGGCGCCGATCCATTGACTTTTGCGCCGCAAGAACTGGCTGATATGCTCCGCTTCGAGATCGTCGAAAACGAAGACTCCGCCGCTTACGCGCTCATGCTCGACGGAGGCAAAATAACAGCCGTTCTCGACCCGCTGATCCTCGAACTCGATCGCGACCCGCAAAACGCACGCTTCATCTTCAACGACGACACCGGTGAACTCGATTTGATCGCTCCGGCCATCATCGGTCGTACGCTGGATGTCAATGAAACGCTATCCTCCATCCACAACGACATCAATCTTGGGAAACATGAAACACCGCTTGTTTTTGTATATGAAGATCCACAAATCGGAGACGATGCGACGGCGGAAGAGCTGGGCATCAGCGGGCCAGTGAGTGTCGTTTCGACATACTTCTCCGGCTCAAGCAGTTCGAGAATACAAAACATCAAAACCGCGTCGAGTGCCTTTCATGGCCTCCTGATCGCGCCAGGGGAAACCCTCTCGATGTCCGAAGTGCTTGGGGATATCAGCCTGGACAGCGGTTACGCGGAAGCGCTGATTATTTACGGCGACCGGACGATAAAAGGCGTCGGCGGCGGTGTGTGCCAGGTCAGCACGACCCTGTTCCGCGCCGTATTCTTCGGCGGCTATCCCATCGTCGAGCGCCATCCCCACGCTTATCGTGTGGGTTATTATGAAAGTGGATCGGGATCTCCAGGGCCCGGCCTTGACGCCACTGTCTTCGTACCGGTTGTCGACTTTAAATTCACCAACGATTCGGAGAACTGGCTCCTGCTCGAAACCTATGTCTACAACAACGAGAAAAAGCTGGAATGGAAATTCTACTCGACGTCGGACGGCCGCGAGGTTAATTATTACAGTGATATAACTGACGAAATCGAAGCCCCGAAGGATCTCTACAAGTTGAACGAAGATCTCGACAAAGGGAAGATCGAGCAGATCGATTGGAGCGCCGATGGGATGACGGTGACGGTATATCGAACGGTTACCAGAGCTGGGGAAGTGCTCTACCAGGACACCATCCGCACACGCTATTTGCCCTGGCAGGCCATCTACGAATATGGCCCCGGCACCAAACTCCCGGATGACGTCATCGTCGAAGACGAAGATGATTGATTCGATTCACTCGTCTTCAGCGCATGACCAATGGTAAAATCAAGCCGTTCAGGAGAGCGATATGATCAACCAAGATTTGCTAGAGATTTTACGCTGCCCGGCATGCGTTCGCGAGAAAGAAGGCAACCTCAAATTGGTAAAAGACGTCTGGCTTGTATGCCAGGAGCCTGGCTGCAACCGCAAGTACCCCATTAAAGACGACATTCCGGTCATGCTTATCGATGAGGGCGATAAATGGACCGAAACGGCAGTCGAAGATCTCCCCGTACCCCCGCCAGGGGATTAATGGGGACATTTCAAATCACATCTCATCTCAAGCACCAAAGTTTACAATTGATCGATCCCCCAACTGATTGAAATCCTTCAGGATGCCGACCGGCTCCTCACGTGCCTGGCTGCTGACACACTCGTTGCGATCGGCAACCCGGCCATCACCGCATTGATCGAGGCGATGCGATCATCGAGAGCCGGCGTTCGAATCGAAGCGGCACGTACGCTCGCCAGCATGCACAACGACCTGGCCATACATTGTCTATTCTCCGCGCTCGATGACCCTTCGCACCGGGTTACCTGATGGGCTGAAGAGGGCTTACGAAACACGGGAGAGGAAATGCTGTTTTTTAAACTTAGCCGGAGATGACCCAGAAAACCCAGGTAGCCACCATACCCAAACCAAGCAGTAGTTTAATCCCAAGCGAAGCGCCACATCCCAACCCGGCTCCGATCATTGCCTGCGAGGCGCTTTCGACGTCTCTTTTCCGAATGTACTCCACGATGAAAACACCAAGCAGCAATGCGATCACAGCACCAACAGGTCCAGCTGTAAAAAAAACCACAACAGCCAAGATGGCACCGAGTAAAATCGCGCCCCCCGACGCACCGCCTTTTTTGGCGCCGATGCCGCTGACCCAGAATTCGGCAGCCAGACCCGCCAATCCCAAGACAGTTATCACGGCAAAAAAGATCAGCCCGTGCTGGCCCCAATCGATGATCAATCCATAACCCAAGGCAGAAGCCCAGATGAGAATCAAATCCGGAATGACAGGAAAGACAATCCCGACCAGGCCCATTACCATCAACACGACACATCCTATAATGAGCAAGAATTCAGGCATGATCCTCTCTTTTGGCGATGATTTCCACGCCACCCATCCAGGGGCGCAGCACTTCCGGCACGACGACGCTGCCATCCGCTTGCTGGTAATTTTCCAGAACGGCGATCAGCGTTCTCGGCAATGCCAGCCCCGAACCATTGAGCGTGTGGACGAATTCGGGCTTAGCATCCGGCGAAGGACGATAACGAATCATCGCTCGGCGGGCCTGGAATGACTCACAATTCGAGCACGAACTGGCCTCAAGCCATTCGCCACAACCCGGCGCCCAAATTTCGATGTCGTATTTCTTCGCCGCCGTAAAACCCAGATCGGCGGTCACCATCTGGACCACACGGTAAGGGATCTCGAGAGCGCGACAGATGTCCTCCGCATCGCCGACCAACGCTTCCAGTTCCTCGTAGGAATTTTCGGGTCTGCAGAATTTAAGCATTTCCACTTTATCGAACTGATGTCCCCGCTTGATTCCTCGTACGTCGCGCCCCGCCGAGAATTTCTCACGGCGAAAACAAGCCGAATACGCCACGTATTTCTTCGGCATTTCGTCCGCGGGGAGAATCTCATCTCGATGTAAATTCGTCACCGGGATTTCCGCTGTGCCGATCAGCCACAAATCATCCTCGATGTCACGGTAGATATTGTCGCTGAATTTTGGCAACTGGCCTGCGCCCCACATACATTCTTCTCGCACCAGATATGGCGGGTAGACCTCTGTATAGCCATGCCGCTCGACGTGGTAACTGACCATCCACTGAATCAAGGCGTGCTGCAAGCGTGCCCCGGCACCCAAAAGAACGTAAAAACGACTTCCGGAGAGTTTAACCCCGCGTTCGAAATCAATGATCCCCAGGTTGGGGCCCAACTCCCAATGCGCTAACGGCGTAAAACCCATTTGCGCTTCGCTTTTGGGCTCGCCTTCTTGCCGCACCACGATGTTTTCACTCTCATCCTTCCCCACCGGCACACTTTCGTGCGGCAGGTTGGGAACCTGGTACATGGCTTCTTCCAACTTTTGTTCGGTTTCGCGCAGGCGTTCTTCGAGATCGGAAATTGTTGCATTCACCTCGCGCATCTCCTCGATCAGCGGTTGGCGTTCTTCCTGTTCTTTCATTTTCCCGATCTGTGTCGAGGTTTCGTTGCGTTTTTGCCGTAGCGTTTCGACTTCTTGAAGGATTTCTCGTCTACCGCTATCGAGTGAAAGAATATCGTCGATGGGTGCCTCGGCCTGCAATTTACCCAAAGCTTCCTTCACCTCGTCAGGATGTTCGCGAATGAAGTGAATATCAATCATGTCTTCCTCCTCGCACACAGAATACGCCCCCTCCTCCGCAGGACGAGGGGGCGCCCGTGGTACCACCTGCATTCACCGCCGCAGCGGCCTCAAAGCTGTAACGGGCGATCCCGGCTCCTTTACGGCAGTGTCCTGCCCCTCCAGGAGCGACGGTTCCCTGGGGGAACGACGGAGGGGATTCACCCTGAGGCCTCATCGTCTTTCACCCTGTGACGACTCTCTGAAGAAGCCCTGCCGGCTACTGGTCTCCGTGCACGTCGTAAAAATGTGACTTATCCTTCGATCGATTATACAATCCCAAGTAGCTATGTCAAGAAATCACATCACCGCAAACCAACGTGATTTGAATGAGGGCTTGATTGGCATTATTGCATGGTTTCGAATTCTTAATTCAATAGAATTGACATTCTGGTAATCTGCATTTATCCTCTCGATGTGAACGCGTGGTTAAACGCTTCACTGGCACTCGTATAAAGCTTGGGATTCACGGAAACAACTTCCGTAAGCCACCACCAACGAGAATAACGACAAAACCCGATGGGTGTTATGCCCTCCAAGGGAATGCGTCGCCAGGAAAGGACATCGTAATGGACATCTTCGAGAAATGTCGCGAATATACCATAGCGCGTGAAATGAAAGCCAAAGGGCTATATCCATACTTCTTGCCGCTTGAAGATACAGAAGGTACCGAGGTTGTCATCGATGGGCGCAAGATCCTGATGATCGGCTCGAATAATTATCTCGGGTTGACCACCGACCCCCGTGTGCGTAAAGCAGCTATAGACGCTATAGAGCGCTACGGAACCAGCTGCACGGGATCTCGTTTTCTGAACGGCACGTTAGCCCTTCACCAGGAATGTGAACAACGCCTGGCGAATTTTGTTGGTAAAGAAGCAGCGTTGGTGTTCAGCACCGGCTACCAGGTCAATGTGGGTACGATCTCTTGTTTGGTCGGGCGCGAGGACGTAGTTGTTACCGATAAAGACGATCACGCCAGTATTGTCGATGGCTGCATGATGGCGCTGGGCGATATGCGGCGCTATAACCATAACGACCTTGAGCATCTCGAGCGGGTATTAAGCAAAATCGATGAAAATACTGCGCGTATGGTGGTTGTCGATGGTGTCTACAGCATGGGTGGGGATCTGGCACCTCTGCCGGAGATGATCCCGATCTGTCAAAAATACGGCGCCCGCTTGATGGTCGACGACGCGCACAGTGTGGGCGTCATGGGTGGGGGTCGGGGCACGCCTGCGCACTTCGGCGTAACCGACCAGGTCGATCTGATCATGGGCACCTTCAGCAAATCCTTTGCCTCACTCGGCGGCTTTATAGCAGGCGATGAAAACACCATTCATTACATCCAGCACAACGCCCGCTCCCTGATCTTCAGCGCATCGATGCCTGCATCGACTGTTGCCGCCGTGTTGGCAGCTTTGGATATCATGGAGACCGAGCCCGAACACAACGAACGACTCTGGGAAGTCACCAACCGCATGCGCGATGGTTTAACGGCTATGGGCTACAACACGGAACCCAGCGTTACGCCGATCATTCCCATTCACATCGGCGGCATGCCCGAGACGTTCATGGCCTGGAAGATGTGCTTGGAAGCCGGTCTCTACACCAACCCCGTCGTCTCTCCGGCCGTTCCTCCGGATCAATGCATGCTGCGCACGAGCTACATGGCCACCCACACCGACGAACAAATCGACCGTGCGCTCAATATCCTGGGCGAAGTTGGCCGTGAATTGGGTTTGATTGACTGAAAGGGTTCTCGTTACCGGGGCGACAGGCTTTATCGGGTCGTCCTTATGCCAAGCTTTGATTTCACACGGATATGAAGTCCGTGTGCTGCACCGTCAATCCTCTTCTTTGCGCGCCCTGCAAGATCTACCTGTCGAACGCCACATCGGTGATATCCTGCAAGCGAATACCCTCGTTCAACCACTCCAGGACGTCGATCTTGTCTTCCACGCGGCCGCACAGTCTGCCTACTGGCGCCAACCCGAACTGGTACGCCAGGCGGCTGTGGATGGCACGAAAAACGTGCTTAAAACCGCAGTTGGATGCGGTGTCAAACGGGTGGTGCTCACCAGTTCCTTAGCCGCCCTGGGGGTTCCCCGGAAAGACGAACTGCTTACGGAAGAACACACTTTCAACCTGCCTGCGAAACGATTCCCGTATGGCTACGCCAAGCGAGAATCCGAATTGGAAGCGCTCAAGTACTCCGATCGCGGAGTGGAGATTGTAATCGTCAATCCCAGCGTGGTGATTGGTCCAGGCGACCTCAACCAGATCAGTGGCGCAATGGTCATCGAAGCTGCGCGTGGCTGGGGGTTCTTCTGGATGGAGGGCGGGGTTAACGTGGTACACATCGATGACGTCGTCGCCGGCCACCTTGCCGCGGCCCGTCTTGGTCGTTCGGGCGAACGCTACATCCTTGGCGGCGAGAATCTGTCGCACTATCAAGTCTTCCGTACCCTGACGGAAATCGCCGGGCGACGTGCACCGTGGTTGAAAATCCCCACTCGAGCGATCGAACCCACCGCCTGGCTTTGCGACGTTCTTGGAAAATGGCTTCCACTGCCATTTAACGGCGCACAACTGCGCATGACACGTGAATATCTCTACTGTGACACATCGAAGTCGATAAACGAATTGAACTTATCGAATCCAAAGCCTTTCCGCCAGGCTGCGCAAGAAGCCTACGATTGGTACCGCCAACACGGATACCTCAAATAGAACCAACATCCATCCAGGAGGATGTGGATGCCGGCATTGCATGTTGAAAACTTCACCGTACGATTTTACGAGTGTGATGCCTACGGCCACTTGAATAACGCCAATTATTTACGCTTCATGCAGGAAGCTGCTTTCGGGGCGACTGCGGCCGTGGGGCTGGATTACGCCGCCTATCAGGAGATGGGGAATTTGTGGCTTATCCGCGAAAGCGAAATCGAGTACCTTCATCCCATCCATGCCAACGATCTAATCAATGTACACACCTGGGTCGTCGATGCTCGTCGCGTCATCTCGCGCAGGGTGTACCACTTCGTCAAACCCGACAGTGAGAAGATCCTTGCGAAAGGTTACAGCGATTGGGTCTTTCTCCAGCGTGACAGCCTCAAACCTGCCACCATTCCAGCCGAAGTGATCGAAGCCTACATCCCTGAAGGCGGAACGGGGGAACGTATATCCCGCCAGCCCTTCCCAAGCCCGCCTCCAGCACCGGCTGGTGCTTTCTCACTCAAGCGATGGATCGATTGGCGCGATTTGGATGGCATGCGTCATCTCACCAACGCCGCCTATCTATCGTATGCCGAGGACTGTGCCATGCGGCTGGCCTCCTCGTATGGCTGGCCTTTCTCCCGCTGGCAAGAAGAAGGCATCGGCTTCGTCGCACGCAGGAACCACATTAAATACCATCAAGCGGCGCGATTCGATGACGAATTGGAGATCCAAACCTGGCTCTACAATCTGCGCGCAGCTTCGGCCAAACGCTACTACGCCTTCTCACGCGCCAAAGATGGCGCACTCCTGGCACAGCTTCAAACCGACTGGGTGTTGGTTGATATCAACACAGGGAAACCGACACGTTTCCCCGCGCACTTTCACAAGGTGCTCGGCCCCAATATTGCCAGATAAAACCGCAATCGACTGATACACATCTCCGGCGTGTCACAAATTCAATGCGCTCATCGTTTCAGAGGATGAAGCCATAGTCATTCATGTCTTCATTAGTGAACAGGGAGACGGACATGTCGATGCAAAACGTTCAAGCGATCATCATCCGCGCTGTGATGGATCGTGAATATCGCGAGTTATTCTTCCATAATCGCACTCGAGCTCTTGAAGACTACGACCTGGCAATCATAGAAACGATCTGGCTTCATCGACTGAACAGGAAAGAGTTCGATGCATTCGCGCCGGAAGTACGCAGCAGCCTCGCCCAGGGCGGCAGACCAACCCCGATCGCGCAGCGTATCTATATATAAAAAAAAACTCCCCGCAATTCATCATGCGGGGAGTTGGGAATACCGGACTTCGCCTCGTTTTAGAGATCGAGGTTCGCCATTTGCTCGTAGAATTTCCAGCGGGCAATCACGTCTTCACGTAATAACTTCAGCAACATTTCTGCCCGATCCGGATCCGCGGCGCGCAAGGAGCGGAAACGGTTTTGCTTGTATGCGAACTCCTCGATGTCCTCTCTCGGCGGTTTGGAGTCAAGCTGCAGAGGATTCTTGCCCTGCTCGGTAAGCATCGGATTGAAGCGGAAGAGCGGCCAGAATCCACTCGCTTCTGCGTCCTTGTGCAGGTCGGTCGCAGTGGTCATATTAATGCCATGGTTGATGCAGTGACTGTAAGCAATAATCAGCGAAGGACCGTTGTACTCCTCCGCCTCCTGGAAGGCTTTGATCAACTGCGTCATATTCGCTCCATAGGCGACCTGAGCTACGTAGATGTTGCCGTAACTCATGGCGATTGATCCCATATCCTTCTTGGGCATATCTTTTCCTGCGGCGGCGAACTTTGCAACTGCGCCACGCGGCGTCGCTTTGGAGGACTGCCCACCTGTGTTGGAATACACACCCGTGTCCAGCACAAGTACGTTCACATTTCGGCCGGATGCCAGGACATGATCCAGGCCACCGTAGCCGATGTCGTACGCCCAACCATCGCCTCCCAGAATCCATACGGATTTCGGGACCAGGTAATCCGCCACATTGAGCAGATTGCGTGCTTCGGGTTCCTCACGGCCTTCAAGAACCGCCTTCAACGCATCCACGCGCGTTCGCTGGGCTTCGATGGCCTCCGGCGTACTCACATCTGCCGATTTTATTTCTGCGACCAAATCGGCCCTATCCGACAAATCGACTTTATCCAGCAAACCTTGAGCGATATCCGCCAGCTTATCCACGGTCAAACGCATCCCAAAGCCAAACTCTGCGTTGTCCTCGAAGAGCGAGTTCGACCAGGTCGGCCCGCGTCCATCATCTCGCGCCGAGTACGGCGTCGTGGGCAGGTTTCCACCGAAAATCGATGAGCAACCCGTGGCATTGGCGATGATCAGCCGATCGCCAAAGAGCTGCGTCAACAGTTTGACATACGGCGTCTCACCGCATCCGGCACAGGCACCGGAGAACTCGAACAACGGGTGCATAAACTGCGATCCTTTGGTTGTGAAACGGTTGAACAGCGTGGGATCCGGATCCGGAATGGAGAGGAAGTAATTCCATTTCGCCACTTCTTGTTCGCGGATGGGGGGTTGTGGTGCCATGCTGATGGCTTTTCGATCCGTCTTCTTGCCCGATTCGTCTTTGGCGAAAGCGGGGCATACATGTACGCATGCGCCACAGCCCGTGCAGTCTTCCGGTGAGACTTGCAATGTGTACATCATATTTTCAAACCCGCGGCCCTTGGCGGCTACGGCTTGCCAACCTTCCGGAGCATCGCCGTCTGCATACGCAGCGTCGTAAACCTTGGGTCGAATCGTGGCATGCGGACACACCAGCGCACACTGGTTGCACTGGATACAAACCTCAGTATCCCAAACCGGAATCTCCAGCGCGATGTTGCGTTTTTCATAGCGCGTGGTTCCCACGGGATATGTGCCATCGTTCGGCAGCAAGGAAACGGGGATCTTCTCACCGCGGCGAGCGATCATCTCACCCGTCACTTTCTGTACAAATTCAGGCGCATCCGCCGGTACCGGAGGACGCATATATATCTCAGAAGTAGCCTTCTTGGGCACATCTACCTGGTGGATACGCTCACGGGCGAGGCCTGCAGATTTGATGTTCATCTCTACAATGGCTTTACCCTTCCTCCCATAGGTGTCCTCAACCGCCATTTCCATCATCTTCATCGCTTTGTCCTCAGGCAGTACACCCGAGATAGCGAAGAAGGCGGACTGCATGATCACGTTGATGCGCGCGCCCAATCCCAGCGAATCCGCCAGCGAATAAGCATCTATTAGATAAAACTTGGCTTCCTTGTCGATTAATGCCTGTTGTACTTCGCGCGGCAACTTGTCCCAGACTTCGTCCGCAGGATATTGGCTGTTGAGCAGGAAGGTGCCGCCCGGCTTTAGATTGCCGATAATATCCACCCGCTCGAGAAACTGGAATGCGTGACAGGCCAGGAACTCCGCCTGCTGGATCAGGTATGTGCTGCGAATCGGATTGGGGCTGAAGCGCAGATGGGAGATCGTCATCGATCCCGACTTTTTAGAATCGTAGACGAAGTGCCCCTGGGCGTAATTGTCGGTTGCCTTGCCGATAATCTTGATCGAGTTCTTGTTGGCACCAACCGTGCCATCGCCGCCCAGGCCGTAGAACATCGCCTGGTGTACGCCTTCCGGCAACGACGAGAAAGTATCATCCCACGGTAAATTGCTGTGGGTCAAGTTATCATCGATACCCACGGTAAAGTGATTCCGCGGCGTCTCCTCTGCCAGATTATCGAACACCGATTTTGCCATGCCGGCGTTGAACTCGCGCGAGCCCAATCCGTAGCGGCCACCCACTACCAGCGGCATATCATCACGGCTGATGCGACCATCTGTCATGGCTTCGACAATTGTGTTTTGAACGTCCAGGTAGAGCGGCTCGCCTTCGGCTCCCGGCTCTTTGGTGCGGTCCAGAACGGCAATGTTGCGTACTGTTTTGGGTAAAGCGGCGACAAACGCCTCCCCGTCAAAGGGACGGTAGAGACGCACTTTGATCAAACCAACCTTCTCACCCTTCGCGTTGAGGTGCTCAACGACCTCGTGCATGGTTTCCGCACCGGAACCCATCATCACGATCACGCGTTCGGCATCCGCAGCGCCGACGTATTCAAACAGGTGATATTGTCGGCCAACGACTTTGGCGAAGCGGTCCATCGCTCCCTGAACGATCTGGGGAGTCTTTTCATAGAAAGCATTGACCGTTTCCCGTGCGGCAAAGAAAACGTCAGGATTTTGTGCCGTTCCACGGATTGTGGGATGATCCGGCGATAGCGCGCGCTGACGATGTCGAATGACCCATTCATCGTCGATCATCGCCCGCATGTCATCATGAGTTAACTCTTCGATTTTCTGGATTTCGTGTGAGGTGCGGAAACCATCGAAAAAGTGCAGGAACGGGATACTGGATTCCAATGCGGCAGCTTGCGAGATCAGCGCGAAATCCATCACTTCCTGCGGGCTGTTGGATGAGAGCAGGCCCCATCCAGTTGATCGAGCAGTCATCACATCGCTGTGATCGGCGAAAATCGAAAGGGCCTGCGCCGCCACGGAGCGTGCCGCGATGTGAAAAACGGCCGGCGTGAGTTCGCCAGCGATTTTAAACATATTGGGGATCATTAACAACAGTCCTTGAGAGGCCGTGAACGTCGTCGTCAACGCGCCTGTCGTCAAGGCACCATGAACTGCACCGGCAGCTCCGCCTTCCGCTTGCATTTCGACGACATTGGGGACTGTTCCCCAGATATTGTGCTCATCATTGGCAGCTTTCGCATCGGCAATCTCACCCATTGGGGAGGATGGTGTGATGGGGTAGATCGCAATCACCTCATTCGTCGCATAGGCCACATGAGCCGCAGCGGCGTTGCCATCATATGGAACAAACTTTCGCTCAACTTTCTTTTTGGGCATCTATAACTCCTTCATATCGAACGGAAATACGTTCGTTTAATATCGCATTAATGCGCGTAAAAACGGCATGGATAAACCATCCTATACGGTATTCTCCTTTGGGCTTTTGTAACAGTGTAAAAGAACATTGTAAAGTGCAGGACACCTATCACTATTCCAGATGTGATGTTTATTTGTTATGCTTTAATAGAGAAATTAGAGAAAATTTGAGAGGAGATGAAATGGCTGATATTAAAACGACGTACATGGGAATCAAACTCGAGACTCCGCTTCTCGTAGCTGCAAGCTCGATCTCCAGCTACATCGATCGCATCAAAGACGCCGAGAAAGCTGGTGCCGGTGCGCTGGTGATCCGCTCGCTCTTCGAAGAACAAATCCTTTTCGAAGCGTTACGCATGGAAGAGGAATTATCCGTTGGCTCAGAATCCTTTCCGGAAGCGCTTTCTTATTTCCCCGAGATTAAACACGGTGACGCCAGCGAACATTTAATGTGGATCGAAAAAACACGCGCAGAGATAAAAATGCCCTTGATCGCAAGCCTGAATGCGGTCAACCCGGGTTCCTGGACCAAATATGCCAAGCAGCTCGAGGAAACCGGTGTCGACGCGCTCGAGTTGAATGTCTACGCCGTCGTGACCAACATCGACAAGACCTCCACCGAAGTTGAGCAGTCGTTGTACGAGACTGTAGAATCTGTGTTGAGCGAGGTCAAGATCCCCGTTTCGGTCAAACTCAGTCCTTTTTACACCGCCACAGCCAACGTGGCCGCCCAGCTCGACAAACGCGGCGTTCGCGGGCTCGTGCTCTTCAACCGCTTCCTGCAGCCGGACATCGACACGCAAAACGAAACCTTGATCAACGAAATGATTTTCAGTTCATCGGCGGAGTTAAGATTGCCCTTGCGATGGGTGGCGCTTCTATACAAACGAATCAAGGCGGATTTGGCACTCAATACAGGCGTACACTACGGTGTGGATGCAGCCAAGGCGTTTCTGGCGGGCGCAAGCGTCGTGCAAACGGCATCCGCACTGCTGCAAAATGGCACACCCTACCTGTCGACCATGCTGCGAGAGTTGGAAGGTTGGATGGACGAGTATGGTTACAAGAATCTAGATGATTTCCGCGGCAAGCTGAGTCAGAGTGAAGTCGACGATCCCTTTGCTTTTGAACGGGCACAATATGTGAAGTTGCTGCTTGGGCAGAAATAAACCGGCTGGTAAAAGCGATCACTTCTAAAGTTACAATTCAAGTCCAACGAACATGAAGACGCCCACCCAGGGCGTCTTCATGTTTCCCGGAATCGTACCAACACATTCATTTCCTTTTGTCTTCAGATATCGATAACCCGAAGTGATGTATGCAAAGACGAAACGGTGCTCGAGCTTCAAACCCGGGCTCAAGCACCGTCAAACCTTCAATAATGCAGTCGGTTGTAAATTTGAACCTCTATTACACCCGTTATTCCAAAGCTAATCCCAACGGAAGATCCGTACGGCTGCTACAGTACTTACTACAAACACACCCAACAAGACAAGCACTTCCACGATATGCTGACCCCATCCATCACCAAACCATAAACCACGCAGCAAGTCCACTACGTAGGTGAGTGGAAGAAAGTCGGCTACACCCTGGATGGATTCGGGCAGGATTTCATGTGGAATGGCCGCACCGGAGAGGAACATCATTGGGTAGAAAATTACCATCCCGATCACCTGCGCAGCCCGCGCACCTGGCGCCAGGGTTCCGATCA
Source organism: Anaerolineales bacterium (assembly GCA_034430425.1). Taxonomy (GTDB): domain Bacteria; phylum Chloroflexota; class Anaerolineae; order Anaerolineales; family E44-bin32; genus WVZH01. The sequence continues at coordinate 63,473 of DAOUEK010000077.1, forward strand.
AGTATCCGAATGCAAACATCGCCAACCCGCACCAGACGACACCCAGCACGAAACTGAGCACATTGCCCTCGAAGCGCACATCGTGCAAAAGCCAACCGGTGGATACGAGAAGCACGATACCGAGTAACAGCATCAGCATGTTGGCGATCACGTCAGCGGTAATAAAAACGCGCGGACGCAACGCTGATGCTTGATAGCGGCGCAGCACACCCAGCTCACGATAGTTGCCGATAGTGATCGGAATGTTCATGAACCCAACCGTACTGAGAATAATCGCCGTGTAGCCGGACATACTCACGTCCATCGATCCATACCCGCCAAACATCGGCGAGGGATCGTTGCCGTAGATCGCCCCGAACAGCAATATCAACAGCGGTGGAAAAGCCAGCGTAAAGAAAGTGCCTATGGGCTCACGAATGTACAATTTTAGATTGATCCAAGTGAGTTCTTTTAAACCTCGCATCTTAGCCCTCCCGAATTTCCTTGCCCGTCAACGAGAGAAAAACATCCTCCAGCGTGGGATCCTGCGTACGCAGATCCCGAAAATCAGCGCCAGATGTCTCCAAACCATGGACGACCGTACTTGCAAAACGTTCACCACTTCCATAAACCATCACACGCTCTCCAATTTGTTCCACACGATCGACATCGTTTAATTCCAGCAGCGATTGAGAATCCCAGTGATTCTCCACGATGAAGACCAGGCGACGTTCCACACCCAGCGAACGGATCAACGCTTCGGGTGTATCCAGGGCGACGATTTTGCCTTCGTCCATGATAAGCACTCTATCGCAGAGACGCTCCGCCTCTTCCATAAAATGCGTCGTCAGAAAGACAGTTGTACCCTGATCGCGAATCTGGCGTACCAGATCCCACATCGATCGCCTGGCGTGAGGATCGAGGCCTGTGGTCAACTCGTCAAAGAAGACCACTTGTGGTTTATTCACCAGGGCCAGGGCGATGAACAAGCGCTGTTTCTGCCCGCCCGATAGCTTGCTGAACATCGCCTTCGATTTATCCACCAATCCAAGCCGATCAAGCAGAACCTGTGACTCCTCAGACTCCTTATAGAGCGACCCAAACAAGTCCAACGCTTCCTGCACCCGGATGCGCAGCGGAAGCGCCGATTCCTGTAATTGGACCCCGATCCGCTCTGCCACCTCGAGACGGTCCTTCCAGGGCACGTATCCGAGCAGATCCACGGAGCCGGAGTCCGGCTTACGCAGGCCCTCGATGCACTCGATGGTGGTAGTCTTACCCGCGCCGTTGGGCCCGACGATGCCGAAGATTTCACCTTCTTCGACATGGAACGTCACACCATCCACGGCACGAACCGAACCGTACTGTTTGATGATTTTGTTTACTTCGATTACCTTTCCCATATCCTTCTCCTAGCGTTATTGCATCGCATTGATCATGCGAGTTTGATTTATCCAAGTCCCCTCTGTTCTCTACGCCTTATGCTTTTCTTCGACCTCCGCACCACTTAATATCTGCTCCAGCGCTTCCACATGATCTGTAAAAGCCTGGCGACCTTCCCTTGTGGCCGCGACAAATGTACGCGGCTTACGCGCCACAAATGTTTTTTCCAATGAAACATATCCGGCATCTTCGAGCTTCCGCAGATGCGCACCCAAATTTCCGTCCGTCAGGGATAGCACATCACGTAAATGTGTGAATTCCACCTCTGCACTCGCATCCAATGCCACCAGGGCGGCCATGATACGCATGCGGACGGGCTGGTGGATAATTTCATTCAGCATGCTCATGCTCGTTTACCCTTCGCTTTTTCACTTCCAGCGTTTCAAGATATAAATACCGCTTCCGAACATCGTACCGCCACCAAGAAACGCCATCCATAGATAATAAACATCTGGAAGCAGAAAGTATCCAATCAATCCCAATCCGCTTACGAGAAGTCCGATCCAGGTAATGATTCGCTCAAGCCACAATCCTAGGAGAACGTAGCCAAACATGGCAGACAATGCGATGAGCATCGAAATTTGCTTCATCTCAAGCGGCCAGGCCACCCATATCCAGAGAATCACGTAAAGCAAAAAGAAGATCCAGATTTGCCAAATACGATTGCTCCCCGGCAGGCGATATCGCGAACCAAGACGGTAGCCCATGAC